>CAZMBP010000024.1:0-41472 GCA_964564545.1 uncultured Saprospiraceae bacterium | reverse complement strand
AAGAACAAGAAGCTGTTTCTCTCTCAATAATCTTAAAGTCTTTTTTGATAGGAGTTATCCACCGTAAACTACCATCAAACGAAAGAGAAGAGATGATTAGTGAATTAGAAAAATGATAGGTAAAATCCATATTCTGTTTTTTAATATTTTTTGAATATCGTTGCTGTGATATGAAGGTAATTGACTCAGAAGTATAGTCTATTATTACATTATCAATATGGAGTTTATTAAATGCAGCCAAGGATTTATTTTCCGAAGGATAGATGCTTACCTTTTCTACTTCCAAATTTTGATTATATTTTACCAAAAAAACACCATGTTTATTTTGGGATTTTTTCTTTGCTCTTTTGATGTAAAATCCTCCTACATAAATATCTCCATTTTTTAAATGTCTAAAAAAAAACTGAGTAGGAAGTACATCATTAGGTTTTATCTTGATTGTCTGAGTTTCACCTTCTTGAGTCACTTTAAAAAAATAAGCCCCAGATTGATGGAGCGGATCTTTTTCCTTCTTTTTACCTTTAACTGTTGCTAGAATATAAACTTCACCTGAGTCAGTAATTTCAAATTGTTTAACAGTTATCTCCTTCTCAGTATAGGGAAGCTCTACCTTTTTTTCCCAAACTTTATT
Source organism: uncultured Saprospiraceae bacterium (assembly GCA_964564545.1). Lineage (GTDB taxonomy): Bacteria > Bacteroidota > Bacteroidia > Chitinophagales > Saprospiraceae > CAJQQY01. The sequence goes on along the minus strand of CAZMBP010000024.1, from coordinate 40,841 downwards.
CATCTCATTATCAAAAACTACCAGTTGATAAATTTCATTCCCAAAAGCATTTCTTCCTTCCCTAGAGCTGTTCACATAAGCAAATAAGACCTTTGATGAATCTTGACTGATGGATATTCCTATAGCATCTTGCTTACGATTATAATCAGAAAAGAAAAAATCATTTCTTTCAAAATGGTAAGAAAATAAATGCTCCATGCCTTTTTCGACACGACCATTTTTATTTAATTTTGAGATATGAATACTGGCAAGTTTCTTTTTTTTGTGTTCACTTGAACCAAGTAAGAAACTATTTGATGCGGTATTTATGATTTGTTTGATTCTTATTTTTTGTCCTTCATATTTGAAAACTACAGGAGTAACTTTAATTAATTGGTGATCAAAATCATATTGGAATAATTCTTTTTCTTTTTTTTGGCGATTGAGTACGTAATAGAATTGATTAGTATGTCCAATCATTCTTTGGTTTACTAACTTCATTCCTCTTTGTCGGAATTCTTGTCCCCATTTTATTTCGAAGTTTTGACCTTTTTCCACAAGTGGAGAAAATAGAATTAATACCAAATAAATGATTCTATTCATAACAATTTTTTCTTGTTTTTAGCCTCACGAATTAGTGGACTTATACTAAATCCCAATATAGATTTAATTTCTCCTTTTAATACATATATCAAGAAGGAAAACTCTTTTTTAATTTAAAATATCCTTTCCTTTGCCTCAGATATTTTTTTTCACTCTCGTAATTTCCACCATGAAAAAACATCTTATTCTCTTATTACTCTTATTGTGTCATTTTATCACGTTTGGCCAGGAACTTAACATTAAATTTAGTTCAACAAAGAGTTTTCCCTTTTCACTAAATTTAAAAAAACATTTGCATAGTGATTCAACAGGTCATTATTTTTTATTTCAAAAAGGAAAGAGTTTCAAATCTCCCTCATTGATAATTGTAAAATATGATACGAACTTTAGAAAAGTCTTTGCACAAAAATTAGATTCAGGTGAAAAGAACACCATTCATCAAGGTGTCATTTTTCACCAAAACAAGTTTATCTGGTTTTACAATATTGAGAAGAAAAAACCAAAGTCAGTCTCAGCATATTTAAGTGAGGTTGACCTAGAAGGAAATATTATTAAGTCCGATAAAATTGAATCAATTAATTATGAGAGGAAGAATGATAAAACTAACTTTTTTTGGAAAATCTCAGATGACTCTTCCAAGATTTTAATTTATAATATTCTTAGCAAACCTGTCGAAAAGGAGGATCTCAAAGCCAAGGTAATTGTTTTAGATTCCAATGATGGGATGATGTGGAAAAATGAGTTTACACTAGATATGTCATCAAAAGATTTTGGAAAAGGATATTGGAAATTAACTAATAATGGGAATTTAATTTTTACGAAAGCTGCACGAAATAATAGAACATTATATTATTTAACTAAAGAACTCGAAGAACCTGAATCTATTATTTACAATCCTGAAAGGAAGCTTCTCAATAATTTAGTTTTTAAAGAAGTCGAGAAAGGGAAAGTAGTTGGTGCTAGCTTTTATGAATTAAAAGAAAATTCGACTGCAGATTTATTTAACAGAAAAAAGAAAAAGGCAAAGAAATTAATCGGAGGTCTGTACACTATCGAAATAAATACAACTGATTTTGAATATGAAGATAATTATGAAAAAATGCCTAGAGGAGATTATTCATACGGAAGAAATGATCTTGTCAAAGGATCCAAAGGTCAAGGAATTGAACTGACGACAAATAATAAAGTTTCTGATATTTATCTTAATAAGGATAAAGAAGTTGTAATTATTTCGGAAGAAAATTACCCTTCTATTCTAGACTATTATGCTAGAATTAAACCTGATGACCGCTTTCTTTTTGACAGCAGATATTTGGAGGTGACCACTTTGAATCATGATTATTCGATTAAACATATTTCAATTATTCCTAAATATCAGATTCTCGAAGATATCAATCTCTATGTCAGTCATGTTCGATTTACTACGAAAGGCAAAACTTATTTTTTATATACCGATCACAAAAACAATATTAAAAAAGAAACAGATTTTAAAATTTTACGAAACAGACTTATGCTGGCTACTGTTTTAACTTATATTTCACCTGATGGAAAATTAATCCGAGAAAATATTTTGACTAAGAAAAATTTAAAAAGATTTGTTTCTCCCAGATTATGCAAACAAATTAATGAGAATCAATTGCTCGTAGTAAGCATAAAAAAATCTAAAATGACTTCTTCGACAATTCAATTTGGGATAATTGAAATTCGATGATTTTTGTTTTGATGAAATTATTTTATCTCCATATACTTGTAGACTGTCGGACTAAGTCCGTTACTTTGGTTAGTGTAAATGCACAGCATTTAACCAGCAGCTTTCCTATTAATTGTCAGTCTACTTTGTATCGAACAGCAGGGCTGGGCGGGGAGTTATAATTTTTATTAGTACTAACGCATTTTTATAACTTTAGTATTAAATAATAAGTCACCAATTCTTTTTCCTTTAGAAATTAGAAAAACAATTATCTCTAAAGGCATAATTATAAGAAAGACATTCCTAATAATTGATATTATTTTTTCCTAATAATTTTAAGCCACATATTTTTTTTCCTAATGATCCATCTTTTGTGGCTATATCTTTTACTAACAAAAGAAACATTGCAACCATAAATGGCACATCTGTATTTTGAGTAATGCCAATAATAGGCTGTAAAAACTCGACGAGCAAAGCTATCATAACTGCAAATGCCATATCAATCATTAATGCAAAATATCTTCTAGAATAAAAATGAGAAAAATATTTTTCTAACATAATTCATTTATTTTCTGATCTTATAAAACTTTAGGAGGTGCTCCGCTGCGCAATACAACTCACTTTCCCATCTTCCACTATCTGCTCGTCAAATGCTGCGCATTTACACGAACCTTGATAGCGGATTTTATCCGACAGTCTACAAGTATAGCAAGACCAGCTAAGTCAAAGGTTAAAATGTACATACCCTGTATCATTCCATATATCCTCAAATAATTGTACCTCTAACATACCTTGCTCATCAGCATAGTTAGTAGCACTACTATACAAATAATCTTTTGGTTTTGCTACAATCTTATCTTCCACAGGATTATAATGTATATAACGCAACTTCTGACGAATTACTCTTGGGCTATATAATTCTATCGGATGATTATCACTTTGCCATACTTGATGTTGGCTATGCGTTTTATTTTTTCTTGCATTAAAAGCAAAATGATTTAGCAACCATTCTCTTCTACTTTCTGGCTGCTTTTTATCCTTTAAATATTTTAGTATTTCTCTCGCTGTATGCGCTTTAAAACTCTGTAATATTTTTGATAAGCCAGCTTCTCCGCCTGCCCTTACTATTAAATGTAAATGACTCGGCATGATGACATACGCATTAACGACTAACCCTTTTTTATCTTGACAAAATTTCAAACTATCTATAATCATATCTTTGTACACAGGACGTGTAAATAAATCTATCCACTCCACTATGGTTAGTGTCAAAAAATATAAGTCGTGTTGATCTAGGATTTTGTATCTCATAGTTTTGGTTTTTTTAAATTTAGCGCTTATTTGCAAAAAAACAAAAGCTGCTAACTTTTTGGGTTAGCAGCCCCTTGTTATACTTGTAGACTGTCGGATAAAATCCGCTTCCAATATTTAGTGTAAATGCACAGCATTTAACCAGCAGCTTTCCTTTTAATTGTCAGTTTACTTTGTATCGAACAGCAGGGGGTTAGCAGCTTCTTGTTATACTTGTAGACTGTCGGATGAAATCCGCTTCCAATATTTAGTGTAAATGCACAGCATTTAACCAGCAGCTTTCCTTTTAATTGTCAGTCTACTTTGTATCGAACAGCAGGGGTGGGACTTTCGCTCATAAAGATATTGCACTTGGATTTTGTTATTGGTTGTCTCCTCCTTTTCAAGTTTTTATTCTCAAAGAATTTCAAAGACTTAAAGAACAAGAGTTCCATCAAAAAAATCTCGAATGGCATATTTCTAAAATTACTGACAACATCGAAGAAGTCCGCAATCTACTCGATACTATTCCTTTTCAAAATCCTGAACGGAATCGAATTAAGGATATTGAAGAGTAGTTTTTTTCTTTTAATTGATATTACGTAACAAGGCACTTACATTGAAAAAATGTAAGTGCCTTTGTTGTTCGTCATACTTTGATACGGGCCGAAGGCCCAGCGCTAGCTTCGATTTATTTTTTATTCCGCAGACGTCGTGTCAACAGGAAAAGGGGATTCAAGTGGAACCATACTATAAATTTCTTTAGCCCAAGTTAAATCACTTTCAGTCATCTCATTAGACTTTAATTCATAAATAGTACCTATTTTTGTCTCAATATACCAGAATGGATTATCATTAGATACAACTTCGTCATTTTCTTCAAATTTAATTCCTTTCTTAGATTTTAAAATATTCAAAATCTTTTCCCAAGAAACTTGGAATTCTTTGCCCTTCACTAAAACTCCTTTACTCTCAAAATCATATCTGCCTGAACTGCTAACAGTTTTTTTATATACAAGAAATTCGTCTCCTAAATCTATTATACCCAAAATATTGTCATTCATGCCAAAAGGTAGTTTTACAGTAAAACGAATTTGATCTTCTTGGATTTTTATTAATTCAACTTCATTAACTATCCTCATTTGATAATCATGCAAACTTAATTTAGGTATACTTGTTTCTATATTAGAATCGTTTCCACAACTACTAAATAGAAATAAGATTAGAATATTTATATATAATACTCTAATAAGTATGTACAAGCTTTCCTTTATAATTAAATACATTTCCATGGTTTACTATTTGTTGTGGATATTTATGTGAACTGCCTTCAGGAGTTTTCCTCGTTGATGAATAAATCGTATAACCTTTTGGTGAACCAATAAATTGAACACTAGCACTATCTTGTGCTTTTCCATATATAACGTTTTTATAATCCGATAATGTTTTACTACCAGAACTTGGGGTACCATAGCCTTTAGCTGTAAAAGAAAGATCTGCTCCAAAATTCCTTAATTTTATTAACCCTGCTTTTGTATGGGTATGCCCAAAACCAACAATTTCATTGCCCCGTCTTTTTAAAGATTCTGCTGTACTAAAACTTATAGCAGTCTTATTCGTCTCACGAAATTCGGCTTTAACTGCTTCCGCCACCAATTCATTAGTTCCATCATTAGGTTTATTCGTCAAGACAAAAGGTAATTCCAAATCACCTGATTCACTAGAAAGTCTTTCGATATCTGCTCTAGTATTCTTTCCTATAAAATCAGATGAACCAGCTCTTATATATAGTCCAGCACCAGTAGCACTTAAATCACCTGAATTATATTGATCTATAGTATATTGAGCTAAATTACGGTCACTATCTCTGATAAAATGTTCTTGGTTTTCAAACCCATCGTCAATCGTTCCCATCGAAATACCATCCATTCCATAAACTCTTGTAGTATCACCTAAAAAATCAGAATAAAGAATTGGATTATTTCCCATTCCAGAATATACAGATTGCGAGTAAGTATGTTTTGGGTCAACCTGATTCCATCGTCCTATCGCAGGGTCGTAACTTCTGAAAAATGCCATATCTAATTCTAACCCAAAATCGTCACAATGTTCTATCCCGTTATACAGATAATTGTTCTTTGCAATATAAAAAAGGCTTCCAACTTTTAATAGTTGGAAGCCTTTTTTCAAAAACTATTTCCTCAAATTCTATCTCACATACAATCTTTGGAAAGGAACAATTACTTCATTTCTATCCATGTCATTTAATGCTCTAAGTTGAGCAACAGTCGTTTTATATTTTTGAGCGATGCTATGCAAAGTATCTTCATCTTGAACGATGTGAATTAATCTTTGTGTACCATCTACATTTATTTCGATTAACTCTTCTCCTTTGCCAGTTAATAATTCTTGACCTTGAGTAGTTCTATTTCCAGCCAAAGCGGGATTGATGTAAACATACTCTTGAGGAGTTTGTTGTTGGACAGGAACTTGAATTACTTTAGTTCCTTCAACAGCTTCTGAAATTAATAAAACTTGACCAGGCTTAATCATGTCAGATGTCAAATCATTGATTCTTTTTAATTCATCTACTTTCATACCATGCATTGCAGCGATTCTAAATAAAGTTTCGCTTTTTGCAACGGTGTGATATTTAGCACCTTTAGCTCCGATATAAGCATATGAGGTAGGCTGAGTAGGAGGTGTTACTGTCGCAGGCGCAGTTTGTGGTCGAATATAATATGTAGTTCCAGTAGGTTGAGTAGGCGCTTGACGAATAATTTGATAATCAGATGGCGGTTGAATCATCAATCGAGTACAAGGGTAAATTGCATCTCTTCGTAATCCATTCCATGCTTTGATTTGATTAACAGTAACTCCATAAGTCGCTGCAATACTGTAAAGTGTTTCTCCTTTTTGCACCACGTGAGTATTATAAGTTGGTTGCTCTAAGCAGTCACTTACTCCAGCACCTTTAGAAGGTTTTTCTACAGGAGGAACAATTGCTAATCTCATACATGGGTAAATTCGATTGTTAGCACCGATTTCATTCCATTTTTTAAGATCATTAATATTTAATCCATAAGTTCTAGAGATAGTATAAAGAGTTTCTTTTTTCTGAACGATATGAGTATCATTTGTCGAAACTTCTAAACATCCAGTATCATCAGTTACTGGAGTCGAAGGACTATCAGGTACATCTGTTCCAGTTGATGGGGGAGTAGTAGTTCCAGTATTGTTGTTTATCATATAGCCATTTCGGTAAGAATTTCCACCAAACTCACCTTCAGCTCTTTTACCAGTTTGTGAGTCTACGTAATATCCTTTATCCAAATCTAAATAAATTCTTCCAGCTCCTGGGAATACAGTAGAAGTATAACCACCAGTAGTTGGTTTTCCTCCAGAAAGTAATCCAGTTCCAGTTGTTGCATTATTACCTCCAGTTACATTTGGAGTATTAGTGATAGGAGTAGTATTAATACTTGGATTCATTGGAACATCAGTAGTACTTGTGGTCAAATCTCCAGGATTAGTGGTAGTACTTGTTGTAGTATCGTCTTTAGGTTTTCCTCCATAAAATTTACAAATCAAACCTAAATAATCAACGATATTATAATTATTGATTTTTCTTAATTCCAATTTTTCGCCAACAGCTAAAGGAGGCATTGGGTCAGATTTTTTATATAAAACTCCAATCTCAGGAAGGATGGTCAAATCTGCCATACTATTTCTTGTAGGATCAGTTTTGATGCGAAATTTGTAACGAGTCAAACAATCGTTGTCATCCTTTTCGCTAAAAAATACATCCGCTTTTGAACCTTTGGTTGCAAGGTTGCCAGTAGAGGCTTGGTTATAATAATAAGAAAATGAATAGTTAGCAGAACGAGAACCAAAAGCAATATTAGTATTGTAGTAATATTCTGCTTTTTTGACTTTGTAAATTCTAAAACCGTAAGTATGTTCTTGTACCAAAAATACTTCAAGTTTTCCATTGTTTACATCGTCAACAAATTTTTCGTCTCTTTCCAATTCGGAACAAGTTTCTGTACCTGCAGGTTTGTATTGACGAGGAGTATAATCTTCACCCGCTTCTAAAATGATCTTTTCATTATCACTTACTTTAAGATGAAAAAATAGGTAGGGTGTTTCTTCGTTACCATCCTTGGCATATTCATAACTATCCATGCAATCCTTACTTGCATTGTAGTCAATATAAATACTGTTTCCAAATGAATTGAAAGCAACAAATAGGAAAAGTAATAAAACATTTACTTGTTTCATAATGCTGTTTTTTAGCTAAAAAATTAAAAAGTGAAACACGAGCAACGTGTAAACAATAACTTCTTTTAAGATAATGTAAATAAATATAAAATCTGAGATTCCAGATTAAATGCCATTAAGCCAGATATGTGCTTTTAAGGAAAGATTAGTTTGAATCCCTAAAATTAGAATAATTGTAGGGACTTTGCAAGAAAATAGTGGTGAAAAAGGGGATTTTTAAGAAAAACGCATGGACAAAAAAAGCGCCAAATTCAATGATTTTTGAATTTGGCGCTTTTTTTTAGCAAAATTTGGCGTTTTTCTTAGAATCGAGCTGTTATTCCTCCTAAGACATTGATTCCATAGGTAGGGTAATTTGCCCATCTTTGACGTTTATTTCCAGCTACATTATTAAGGTTTAGGAAAACTCCAAAGTTTTTGGCCACCTGGTAATCTGCTCCAAAACTTAGGTCAAACAAGCCATTTAGGTTATCTGCTTCTCCATTTTCATCGAGATAGGGAACTCCATTTTCGATATATAATTCCGCTTTTAATCTCAACTTATCTTCTAAGGTTAAATAGGTTGCAGTTACATTTACATCCAAATTAGGTAAGTGCCATGCCTTGTCTTGATTTTTAGGAGTGTAAATGTTTTGTGTTACTGCACCAGTCAACTCAAAGTTTTTAAAAGGTCGAGCGGTAATAACTCCCTCAAGATTAATGATATCAACAGTATCATAAACGGTAATAAATCGTCTTCTTAAATCTGTTGAATCAGATTGGAATAGTGCTAGATCTTTGGCTTTTTTATAACCTACTTGACCATTATATTCAATGATACCGAGGTTTCCTCTAACTCCACCATAGAATTGATTGTACACCGTATTTCGTAAATCCAATCTTCCGTAAGTAGAGATATATGGATTATAATCAGATAGATTTTGCATGTTATTTTTAACATAATCTCCTTTCCATCCACCAAATGCCGCTAATCTTGCTCCTAAAATTGCATAAGATGCCTCCAAGTCAGGTAGTAAGTCAAATTCATCATCGAAAGAAACTAAGTTGGCTCCCAATTTTACTCTGAATTTATCTCCATGAAAAGTAAAATTTGGTTGGAGATAGAAGTTGTTCAATTTTTGTTTTACAGTATCTTCATAAGTAGTAAAATCAGTCCGAACTGTTAATGTAAATGGATTTTTTTCATTAAACCATTTTGTTCCGCTTAGATTCAAATTGAATCCCAATTCATCTGAAGCGAAGTTGTCTTTCATGGTATAAAAATCTACTCCAGCATTATAGCTGATATCCAAATCATTTCTTTCTCCATTGAATAAATTAACTCCAACTCCTAAAGTATTGAATTGTTGTTTTATTTGATCTCTATTCAAAAGTGTATCTCCAAGTGTTCCAGCTGTTTGGTCATATCCAAAGTAATGAACTTGATCAACGGTATAACCAATTTTTCCACCTACAGCCATTCCTCCTTCTTCCAAATAATAAGCACCTTTTAATAAGGCATCCGTCAAGGAATATCTTTGATTGTCAAAGTCATTATTGAAATTGGCAGAGTTATGAAGCAGGTGAACTCCAAGATTGTAGTTTTTCTTTTCCCCACCGAAATTGTATCCAAATTCTCCATAAGGTGAAGAAGGGTAACCATATCCAGCTTTCAAAAATCCACGGAATCCTTTGTCGATTTTATCTTTCCGTATTGCAATTGGTCGCAAAGATGGATCTGGATAATCAACTGATACAGTCTTCACAGGGATATTATAATTTAACTTTCGGGAGGCTGTATCCAAGGGAGGAAGTCCTGGCAATACTTTTAATTTTTCAGTATCCAATAATCGAGCATCAAACTCTTTAATTACTTCTACTTCTCCTGCTTCTAATCCACCGCCACCAGGTTGTGCCATGGCCAATTGGCAACTTAGTGCAACTATAATAATGGCAAATATATTTTTAATAAAGTTCATTTCTTTTTAGGTTTTAGATTTGTTAAAAACGTTTTACGTCGGACGTTTTAGGTTCGCTTGGCTTATCGTTTTTCGTTAAACGGATCGATAAGCGAAGCGAACGTCCAACGATTTAAAATCCTCCAGTTTCATCTAATTCTAAGATGTCGCTATTTGGATTTGTCAAACCATTATTTCTATTTTCTTTCGCATTTAAGGCAGCTAATTTTTGTTTAGCTTCATTTACCTGAGCTTGCACTTCAGTTTCACCTTCGTAGCTAGAAATCATTCCTTCTAACAATGCTCTTGCATCAAAGTAATTACTTTGTTCAACATAAATGTCAGCTAACAATAATCCACTTTTCGCTACCCAAATTTGGTAACTTGAATTTTCTCGAATTGCATTCATGGCAGCAGCCTCAGCGTCATTCAAATCTCTTCTAACATAGTGAATGTAAGCAATAGAGAATCGTGCTTCTGCCGTATTTTCATTATTTGAACTATTCACAACTTTCTTAAATGAAGCCATTGCTCGGGTATAATCTTTTTTGTCAAAAGCCATTTTACCTAAGTAAAAATTAGCAGCAGCAATTTGATCTTGAGATGCTCTTGGATTGCTCGAAACTTTGTTAGCCATTGTATAAACTGCATCAGTTCGACCAGTTCGATAAGCACTTCGGAGTGTTCCAAGTTGTGCATCAAATTTGGCTTCTTCGGTACTTGCTACATCTGCCCATTTGCTATAATAACTATAGGCTTTTTCAAAATCTTTTTCGTGATTATAACTGATGATCGATGCTTTTCGCAATCCTTTTTCATAATATCTACTTTGTCCTTTGTTGATAACATAATCATAATCTCTAAGTGCTGCAGAGTATTTTTTCAAAGCAGTATTTGACTCACCTCTATGGAAATAAGCTTTAATGATATGTCTTCCATTAGGGAATTTTGCGATGTAATCATTGTACTTCGTGATCGCTTTGTCATAGTTACCTAGGTCAAATTGAGATTCAGCAGCTTTGAAATTAATCGAGTCACGAGCAGCAGTTGATACATCATAACCTCCAAGACTTTCTCGGAAACGAAGGTAGTTATCAGGTTGACCTAAATCATCTACATAAATTTCTTCCAATGCAGCTAGCGCACCTTCCGCTTCTTTTGGATCAGGGTTGTTTTTGAAGACGTCTTTATAGTTTTTAATAGCGCCTTGCATGTCACCTGAGTTGTAGGCGATCAAACCTAATTTTAGTAAACCTTGATTCACTAAATTTGATTTTCCTTTAAAGTTTCTAACTAATTTATTAAAAGCCTTAGTTGCCTGATTCGTTCGTCCGATATCTTGGTAAGCATTTCCTAAAGACAATAATGCATCATCAGTAAATTCAGAATTTGGATATTGTTCCGTCAATCTTTCCAATGCCAAGATCTGATCTGTTGGATTTCCTCGAAGCCCTTCGATGATCGCCTTTTGGTATAAAGCATATACATAACCTGAATATTTTTTATTGATGGCTTCATCGTAATATTTGATGGCACTATTGTAATTATTTTCCTTAAATAAAGCATCACCTGCACGCAAGGTAGCATCAGCCAGAACTTGATTTTTTACATAACTATCTTGAATATAAGCTGAATTACGTTTTATCCCTGCAACTGCATCTTGAAAATATCCTAAGGCAGATTTATAATTTTTTTCTTTTAAATAATTATAACCTACTGTATAATTCGCAGTATGAACAGAAGCTCCATCAGGTAAATTATTAATTGATTTTGCCGTTCTCAAAAATTTTGTCAAATGTTGATTACTCTCTCGATATTTTTTTTGTTGATGAGCGATTTCACCCAAGCCATAATTAGCCAAAGCAGAAGTTCGTGCATCATAATCATTGTCTAAACTTTTGTAAAACAATTGTTTAGCACCATCTAAGTCGCCATCACCTGCTAACTGAACACCTCGGTAGTAGGCAACTTTTTGATAAGTTTGTTTGATCTTAGTGGTCTTGGTAGGCATACGTTCGATGATCTGCATTGCTTTTACATAATCACGCGTATTCAAGAAAATATTTCCCATCAATCCTTGCGCTTCCGTATAATTTGGACTTCGAGGATTTACTTTTTGCAAAGCATCAACAGCATCTCTGTCGAATCTCATTTCGTAAGAAAGCTTAGCATAATTCCACAAAGATTCTTCTTGAATTTTTTTATCATAATTCAATCGACTTGCATTCGCAAATGCATTTCGAGCGGAACGTTTGTCGCCAGATTTTAAGTTACAATCCGCCAAATAATACATAGCGAGTTGTCCCATTTTATTTTTCTCTCGGTTGAGTTTTTTGAAATTCTTTTCAGCTTTTTTATACTCTTTGGATTGGTATTGCACAAAACCTAATTGGTAATAATCTGAAGCATCCATCTTTTTCACTCGTTTCGCAGCATACTCCAAATATTTTTTAGCCATCGTATATTCTCCTTCTTCAAAATACGCTCGACCTACCAAACGATTAATATCTGCTTGATTTTTCACTTTACCATCTTCTGCTTTCGACACACCATAATTAATCACTTTGGCATAATCACGCTCTGCGAAATGAATGGAAGTGATATAATAAGGTACATATGGTTTGTATCTTTTAGAGCCACTCGCTTTTTGGAAACTCGTGATCGCATCTGCATATTTCTCTGTGAAAAAATTACACATACCATAATAGTAATTGGCAGGGTAATAATATTCATTTTGAACATCTTTGATTGATCTGAATTGAGACTTAGCAATAGAGAATTTCTTTTTGATAAAATTCAAATAGGCTTTTTTGAAAATCACTTCTGAACGTTGATTAGAAGGCAACGCGTAGGTATCAATAGAATTAAATAATGCCATTGCCTTGTCGAATTTTCTATCATTAAAATAAAAATTCGCAATGTCCAAGAGCGCCTCATTAGCAATTGGATCCGGCTGATTCTTTCGGGCAAATTCAATGATGAGATTTTCCCCTTCAGGCTGGCCAAGGTTAACGGCACATTTAGCAAAATTTAATTCCGCTTTTTGTTTGAGCAATTTTGCTTCAGGTTCATTGACTGGTAGTAAGAGTTCAATTGTTTTACGAAATTCATTTTGTGCTAATCCGTACACTTTTCCATCGAAAAACTCCATGCCCTTTTTGAAGGCAACTTGAGCTTCAGAGAAAACAGTTGTTTTTTGTGCGGAAAGGGAAAGTGAAGCGAACATAAAACTTAGCAGTAGAGCTAAAGTTGAAATTTTAAAGTTCATAAGGTTACTTTTTTTAAACCTGCAAATGGCTGATCGTCAGGTGTTTAAAAGATGTTTTTTTATAAAAAACTAAGTTAGGAAATACGGTTTATGAGAATATTAAGTATCTAAAATGATTTAACATTTTCAAACATTGCAATATTGCGGTGAAATTATAAAAATTTTAACATATGAATGGGAAAAAACAGGAGAATTGGGATTAATTGAAACTGGAAGGGGTGATTCGATGGACGTTAGACGTTTTACGATGGAGGTTTTTGACGAGCGCTTTTGGTTTTTTGTCAACCCAAAACGTAAAACGTCCATCGTAAAACGTCTAACGTTTACCGTCATAAAATCTCTTTTACCTTTTTGTATAACAACCTTGCGTTGCAAGTGTGGCCATATCTATTTGGGTGCCAGTCGACATCTGAAATTTTATAGGGTTTGTTGTTAAATTCAACTTTACAATCCCACCAACTTTCTCGCACATCCAAATAAGGTATACTAGCATTTTTTGCAAAATCAGTCACCGATTTAGGTCTTGGTTTGTAAAGGCTATTGGACAAAAGAATGATTTGAAAGCCATGTTGCTCACTAAGTTTTTTAAGTTTTTGCATGGCGACCAAATAGTTTTTTTCGCCCACCATATCTTTATAAATATCAGGAACATCTTCTGGATCTTTTTCATAATATCCAGAGGTGTCAAAAGGGGCTTCATGTAATCGCGCATCAATTCCTTTCCAACCATCCAAACTTTCAGGGAAAAGTTCTTTGCGAATAAAGGATTGTTTGAAATTATCGTAAGGTGGTTTTTTTCGAATAAAATTAGGTAAGTCAAAGTCGTTTTCGATGAAGTTAATAACGACTAAATCTACCTGATCCAAGTCTATTTTATTTTCTAAAACTGCCACCTCCATGACTGCATTATAGCCAGGAACACCAGTATTTATTACTTCATAATCGTTTTCATCATTTTCGTCTTCGTTGAGCATTTTTTCTAATTGGCTCATGTAGCACTCCTCTTCATCTACACCCCAACCAAACATAATGGAATCACCTAGACCAATTATTCGTTTCGTTTTTTTGGATTTTTTCGCTGGATATTCTTTGTCTCTAAAACCTCGCGAGTTGGTTTTAACTTCAACATTTTTGAATTGGTAAGTCGAGTTAGGAATTAACTCATAAATAATTCTATTGTTAGTTGATAACTGAATGATTTCACCGAGTGTTTTTTCTGTTTCAGGATCATTAACCGCATCTCTTTTATCTACTCCAATTTCATCGAGACTATGATAATTTGCATAAGCCAAATATCGAAGTCCCAATTCAACGACTAGAAGTGTAATGGAAATCCCAAAGCCAATGGAAATTAGTTTAAATATTGTTTCTCTTTTCATGTTTTTACAAGAATATTTTTTTCTAAAATGAAAACAAAGTTAGTGAATTATAACACTATGTTGACAACTAAATTTCTTTCCAACTCCTAATTCCACAACTCCTTCCTTTTCCCGGAAATCCCAACTAGCATTCACTTTATCCGCCACCCCAAACCAAGGTTCAATACATACGAATGGCGATTCTTGATTTTGTGACCAAATTCCTAAATATGGGAATTCCTCAAAAGTAAAAGTCCATATTTTTTCGTTTTCTGAATTTTTTAGCGTCAAATAATTAGAGGCAAAATCTTTAAATATCAACGCATCTTTATCAAACAAATTATCAGTAATTTGAATCGTATTTTTTCCATTAAAAATATCTCGTGAATTTCCATTCAAATAACCGTCAGTCAGCTCCAATGTTTCTACGAATTCCTCCTTTTCAAATTCTAAAAAGTAGTCTGATCGTTTTTCATTATCCTTCAAAGGAACATTGAAAGCAGGGTGGGCGCCAAGTGAAAAATGAATAGGTTGATCATCCAAATTTTCCACTTCGTAAATGATGTGCAATTGATTTTTTTCCAAAACATATTTCATCAAAAGTGAAAACTGATAAGGATACTCATTCAGAATTTTCTCGTTATGTTTTAATTGGAAAATAACTTTTTCCTCTTCTAACAAAATTGGCTCAAATGGCAAATTTCTAGCTAGTCCATGCTGTTTTCCAGCAAATGTTTTTTCACCAATTCGAAATTTATCATCCCAAACTTTTCCGATGTAAGGAAATAAAATACAAGAATGTCGACCCCAAAATTTTGGATCTGCTTGCCACAAATATTCAGTTCCATCAACCTTAGATTGAAGACTAAAAAACTCAGCACCTACCTGTTTGATTCCGACTTTGAGAAACTTATTTTCGATAAAAAATTGAGACATAATGATTGAAAATTAATGATGGTAAAATGACTTGAAGGTTCTATTTTTTGATTTTGCAAAGTAAGATAACCTTGATTAAAATTTGGTAATTTTAGTTGGTTTAAAAATAGAAAATAAAAAGAGGGATAGTTTTACGTCATTTTTTCTATTCAATCGACGTGTTTTTGCTTGTTTTTTTTTGGAAAAAAAATCTAGAAAACCATTAAAATATTAGGTTTTTTCAATAAAATAGAAATTAAATAATTGGAAAAATAGATTTAATGTTTTTGGCAAAATCTAGGTAGAAATTTATCTTTATATTAAAGGAAACTACACATACCTCTAACTTTACTCATGAGACAAACTAGACACAATAAAATAACATACACTTACCAGCCATGGTTTGCCTACCAAATGCTTATCCTTCTTTTATTTCTTTCTACTTCAGTTTTTGCTCAAGGTTGGGAACGAACCTACCCAATATCAGATTATGAAAATGCTCGAACAGAGTACATGACTTTGACAGCTGATGGAGGATATTGTTTGACCGCAACGGTCGATATTCCAGCTGCTCAGGACATTGCAGTTTTGAAATTAGATCAAGATGGAAATCAGCAATGGGTAAAATATTTTGGCGGTGTCGCAGAAGATCGATCTGCTCGTATTTTTCAATTAGATGATGGAGGTTACATTGTTGGAGGAATGACTTTTAATAATACGATTGGTTCTGCTGATTATTTTTTATTGCGATTGGATGAATTGGGAAATGAAGTTTGGTCTCAAAACTATGGGTCAAGTTCCTACGATGAATTTAATGCGATGATTCCTACGTCTGATGGAGGGTTTTTGATGATGGGGGAATTTGCTCCAAATTATGATAAAATATTATTAATAAAAGTAGATGCTCAAGGGCAACAAGTTTGGTTGAATTCAGCAGGGCCAAATGTCGGAAAAACAGAAGGGCGAGATATCAAAAATACAAGTGATGGAGGATACATTATAACAGGATACACACGTCCATTGGGAAATAATGATGACGAGGATTTTTATATGGTGAAATTAGATGAGAATGGAGATGAAGTTTGGGATTATAAAACAGGAGATCAGTTTGATGAACATGGAGAAGATGTCATTCAAACTCAAGATGGAGGTTTTGTAAGTACCGGTTATAAATTTACAAATGGTAGCAATGAGCGAGAATTATATTTAACTAAACTAAGTGAAACTGGAGATTCACTTTGGACAAAATTGATAGGGGAGGTTGGAACGCAAGAGAGAGGTTTTTCAATTACTGAAGCTCCCAATGGTGATTTGATTACGGTTGGAAATTCCGTTTTAAATACCAATAATGAAGGCTTTGGTTTGATCGTAAGAACTGATTCGGAAGGGAATGAAATATTGACAAGATATTTAACAGAAAGCAATGCAGTTGGTTACCCTGCTACCGTTTTAAATACTCCTGATGGCGGATTTGCGATAGCAGGAACGGGGGATTCAGTCATGGCGGTAATCAAAACTGATGCAAACATCAATAGCTTCACAACAAATATTCAAGGAAAAATTTTTCATGATGAAGATGATGATTGTTCATTGGATAATTTAGAATCTCTACTTGAAGGTTGGATGGTCGTAGCGGAAGGATTAGAGGATTATTTTTCGATAACTGATGCTCAAGGAAATTATTCCATTTTATGTGATACGGGAAATTATATTTTGCGAGTCATTCCCCCTAATGCCCTTTGGGAAACTTGTCCCACCTACGATGAATTTCCTCTGATTTTAAATGATTTTTTTGATACTACCTTTTTAGATATTCCTCTTCAATCAATCGTTGATTGTCCAAATATGACGGTTGATGTTTCAGCACCTCAACTTCGTAGGTGTTTTGAAAATACTTACTATATCAAATATTGTAACAATGGTACTATCGAGGAGAATAATGCGCTGATTGAAATTCAATTTGATGAATATCTTGAGGTAAATTCTTCTAGTTTTCCCTATACGGATTTGGGAAATAATTTACTCAGTTTTGATGTAGGAAATGTTGGAGTAGGAGAGTGTGGAACTTTTACGGTGGATGTTTTGGTGGATTGTGATAGTACCGTTTTGGGACAAACGCATTGTGTGGAAGCACATATCTTTCCTGATACGTTTTGCATTATTCCAAGTATAGTTTGGGATAGTTCGAGTATTCAAGTTACAGGAAATTGTGTAGGTGATTCGGTTGTTTTTGAAATTGAGAATATTGGAACCAATCCAATTAGCGAACCTCGAATATTAAAAATTGTAGAGGATGATATTATTTTATTTGTAGAACCAATCCCTACCCTAAATCCAAATCAAATAATAACAAAGACAGTCGCTGGAGAGGGGCATACACTTCGAGCCGAAATGCAACAATCAGCAGGTCATCCAGGAAATAGTATGCCTACAGCTGTGGTAGAAGGTTGTGGAGTTGGAACTATTAGTCTTGGATTTATAACTCAATTTCCAATGGATGATGGCAATAGTTTTATAGATATAGATTGTCAAGAGAACATTGGGGCTTACGATCCAAATACTAAGGCAGCTTATCCAACGGGATATTTTAGTGAACATTTTATTTCAAATTCAGATGAAATTGAATACCATATTAGATTTCAAAATACAGGAACAGATACAGCTTTTACGGTTGTTTTAAGAGATACCTTATCACCATTTTTGGATTTGACAACTATTCAATTTGGAACGAGTAGTCATCATTATGAGCCTGAACTATTAGAAAATGGAATATTGAAATTTACTTTTGAAAATATAATGTTGCCTGATAGCAATGTCAATTTGATCGCTTCCAATGGGTTTGTAAAATTCAAAATCGGATTAAAAGAAAACCTTCCTCCAGGTACGATGATTACTAATTCAGCAGCTATTTATTTTGATTTCAATGCTCCGGTAATAACTGAAACTATTTTTCATGCCATTGAAATTCCAACTGAATATTCGATTGAAAATGAACATGTTTGCCAAGGTGATATTTTTCAAGGAATCGAAATTCAAAGCGATACTTTATTGATCGAAACAATAAAGTTGAGTAACCTTAATAGTGTTGAAATGACCTTTGTTCATGTACTGGAACATAGTTACTCTGATAGTACAATTTACATCAATAGTGGAACAGAAATCAATGGAGAAATAATTGAAAATGACACCACGATTGTTCTCCTACTCACAGCTGCTAATGGTTGCGATAGTATACAAACAGTAGAAGTTCGTGTGGATTCTGAAAATGTTTTAGATGAAAATTCTTTTTTTGATGCTTACCCTAATCCTGTTGATGATGTGTTTTATCTGGAATATAATTTAAAGAAAAAAGAAAATGTGAGTATTGATTTTTATAATTCTTTGGGACAAAGAATTGGAAGTTTAGTTGAAAATGAAAACCAAACTCAAGGAAAGCATTTTTACAAAATAGAAACGCAAGGCATGAATGAAAATATGATTTTTATTCATTGGAAAGCAGGGGAGAAGAGTGTGGTTCAGAAGTTGGTGTTTACTGGTAATTAAGTAGGTATGGCTTTCGCTCTTTCAGAGCTTTGACGTAATATTTGAAGCTCCCTACGGCGTTGCCGTAGGTTGTTGCTAAAAGCCCTTCAGGCTTACTATAACATGAACCAATGCAATGAAAACAATTCACCTTTCTATCTTATGGAAGAAATTATTCAGACTGAATTAATCTCATTAAATTCGAAAGATTAAAACACTTTATAGAATTTTGAAATAAATCTTTCTAAGCAAGAAGCAAGAAGCAAGAAGCAAGAAGCAAGAAGCAAGAAGCAAGAAGTAAGAAGTAAGAAGCAAGAATAAGCCTGAAAGGCTTTTAGCAACAACCTACGGCAACGCCGTAGGAAAACAAAAAACAATGTCAAAGCTCTGAAAGAGCGAAAGCCAAGCTTATCATATCTTCCCAATCAACCATTTCTTATCCGCCAAATCTTTGTTCATTTCAATTTCTAATTTAAGATTTTGACGGGCAGCTTTATCAAATTTTGGAGTTTGTAACAATCGTTTTACATATCGGATGAAATTCAAATAAACCGGTTGATGATAACCCAAATCTTTGGAATGCCTGGTCAAGTAACGATGAAAACTATCCAACAGAGACTCTAACGCATTAAATTCTTCCAGATCAAAATAGATTTTCAATAGCATCTTTCTAGCTGCGATTTTTAAGAAAATATCATCAAATTCAGCTTGTTGCAATAAAGTCATTGCTTTATCATAATCAGGTAAGTTACAATACAAAACAGCTAAATTATAATTATACATATCCTCTCTCCATTCGATGTCTAGTTTTTCTTTGTACTCGTGAATGAAATTTTCGACCCAAGAAAATTCTTTTAAATGGATAGCAGCTGCCACGATATTTTTGTAAGTAAACCTTGCCAAATAACCGTTAGTTAAAAAGACCTCTTGATTTAATCCCTCCTTATATAAATCAAAAACTTCTTTTGAAAAATTACTTTTGCCAGCATTTAATTGTTTGATACAATAATTGATAGCAACCAAAAAGAGATATTTTAATTCTGACTTTGGAAACTTAGTAGAGTCTTTTTTTAGCTGCTTTTTTAATATTTCGTAATGAGAAGTGTCATCGGTTTCGGATAAGGTTTTATAACTCTGATAGTAAATTTCCACAGCAGATGAATCAGGAGTTTTATGGTTTTCTAAATGATGTAAAACCATTGTTATAAAATTATCTTGATAATCTGCCCCAATTAATTTTTGATGACTCAGCTTGTCACAACTCTGTTTTAATTTTTGCGCAATAAAATAATTCGTCAATTCATTACTTGCCTCTTGCAATCCTTTTGGTTGTTTTCGACTCAAATTATTAGTGTACTCGTATTGTTCATTTTGCAATTGGAAATTAAAAAAATGATAATCTGAATTTCTGATTGGTTGTTGTTCTAACAATGTATTTACAATTTTCCATTCACTTTCAAAAAGTCGGTTCAGACCTCTTCTTCTCAGGTTGCGTGTCAAATGGATTTGTGGTTGAATTTCATTTTTAGTAAACTCTTCGTAGGCAATAAATTTTTTAATTTCAGTTAATAAAAATGATTGAGCATAACCTATTTTTTTCTCATCATATTTTTCATTCGGAAAAATTTTAGAAAAAATAAACTCTCGGTGAAGACGAGCAGTTTTTTCAAGTGGACGATTTTTTTCCAAATAATCAAATAGCAAAATTACATCCTGTCTTTGATTGAAAAATGGAGAACGTACCCATTTTCGTAGTTTTTTAACTTCTGTTTTATTTAAACTTTTAAAGAGTTCGAGGAGTCTACTTTTCTGCATTTTTTAATTGTTTAGTGTGGTAAAAGTAGTGAATTTTTATGGAAAAAATAATGAATGAAGTACTTGTTTTATTGATTTTGTGCTTTGAAAATTTGTATTTTTTCTTGGAAAAATGGATAAAGTGTTTTTCTTGAATTTTCTTTTTAGCTATACATTTGATTCAAATTCTTTGGAAAAGGATAAAACAATCCCATGAACAAAAATATCCTTACGGGAAATAAGGAGTTATAGCATCGAACAAGCTACTTTAAAGTAAGTAGCTTGTTTTTTTTTTTACTTAAAAATTCCTAAACATTTCCCTATTTTTGTTCCAAAACTCCAAATATGACAAAGCATTTTCTTTTCCTTATTTTTCTATTTTTCACTTCTTCTATTTTTGCACAAATCAATCCCGACGATGTTACTATAATCCGCGATCAATGGGGCGTCCCACACATCTATGCTAAGACTGATGCACAAGTTGCCTATGGATTAGCATGGGCTTCTGCGGAGGATGATTTTGAAACCATTCAAGAAACCTTGTTGCCCATTCGAGGGGGACTTGGCGCAGTAAAAGGTGTTGATGGGGCAGTACTTGATTTTGCTGCTCAGTTAATTGAGGTTAATGAAGTAGTTGATAGAAAATATGAAACTGATATTTCTCCAAAATTTAAAAAGATCTTAACTGCCTATGCTCAAGGCATGAATGATTTTGCAAAAAAATACCCTAAGAAAGTCCTGTCCAAAAAGATGTTTCCAATTGATGGAAAGGATGTAATCAAAGGATACACCTTGGCATTGACCCTACTCTCAGGATTGCCGGGCGATTTGCAAAAAGTTGTTACTGGAAAAATGCAAGCTATAGAAAATAGAACACCTATGGGATCTAATGCCTTTGCTGTGAATAGCAAAAAAACTAAAAATGGCGAAACCTTTTTGGCGATTAATCCACACCAACCATTGGAAGGTCCTTATTCATGGTACGAAGCACATTTAGTAAGTGAAGAAGGTTTAAATGTATTAGGAGCAACCTTGCTTGGGGGAATGCATATTTCTGTAGGAGCAAATGAGAATTTGGCTTGGACGCATACGGTCAACCATGCAGACTTTTCTGATATCTATAAATTGGAAATGCACAAAAATGAAAAGAACAAATATTTCTATGACGGAAAATGGGAAACACTCGAAGTGCGAAAAGTAAAATTAAAAGTAAAAATTCTAGGATTAAAGATTGGTGTCAAGCGAAAGATGTATCGAAGTAAACATGGGCCAGTTTTGAAAAGTAAAAATGGAAATTATTACGCTTTGAAATTTACAGCTAATCAAACTATTGGAGGTGCAGAGCAATGGTACATGATGAATAAGGCAAAGAATTTTGATGAGTTTAAAACAGCGGTGAGCCGCCTTGGAGTTTGTACCACGAACATGATGTATGCAGATAATCAAGACAATATTTTTTATTCAAGTCTTGGACTTTTTCCGAAAAGAAACCCAAAATATGATTGGAAAAAAGTTTTGCCAGGTCATACTTCTGAAGTAGTTTGGGGAGAGGACTTTTATCCATTTGAAGATATTTTTCAAATCGAAAATCCTGAGTGTGGTTATCTTGGAAATTCAAATAATACACCTTTCCATTCTACTGCGGAGGAAGAAAATATTGATCCTTCTACCATTAATCCAACTCATGGATACATGACTGGTGATAATAATCGTTCTTATCGGTATTTTGATTTGATGAAGCAAGAAGGAAAGATTTCCTACGAAGATTTTAAACGAATAAAATTTGATACCAAGTGGCATACACCTGCTCATGTTTATTCATTTCCTAACTTGGAATTGTTACTCAATTTGGATCCAAATAAATATCCAGATTTAGCAAAAATAATTACTCATTTGAATAATTGGGATCGAGAAACTGATGTTGAAAGTATAGGTGCGACGATTTTTAATTTGAGTTATCATTTTATTCATAAGGATCGAAATAAAAATGGATTGTTTCCAGATGGACCTCCGCTAACTGAACCATATTTAATTGAAAGATTAAAAGAAGTGAAAAAGCATTTGAAAAAACATTTCAAATCAGAAGATGTTCCTTTGGGAAAAATGCAACGTCATATTCGTGGAGATAAATCTATTCCGATGTGGGGCGGGCCAAATGTAATTGCGGCAATGTATGGCAGACCTAATAAAAAAGGACGCTTTAAAATTTTTGCAGGAGAGTCATATGTGAGTTTGGTGCGATTCACGAAAGATGGAGTTCAGATTGAATCTATTGTTCCTTATGGTGCTTCCAATGATCCCAAGAGCCCACATTACGATGATCAGATGGAAAAATATAGCAAGCATGAGCTGAAGAAAATGTCTTTGAAAAAAGAGGATGTTTTGAAAAATGCGACGAGGACTTATCATCCGAGGTGATTTTTTTTTGCCGCAGATTGGGCTGATTATTATGATCTTTTATGATTTCTCTTGCTTTGTGTCTTGAGGTTTGTATTTCCAAAAGAGTACACGCTGTAATCGTCAATCATATAAATCATAATAATCAGCCCAATCTGCGGCAAAAAAAATCACATTTTACTTTTACCTTTGCAAATCAAATTTTACAAAAAAATAAAATCAATGTTCAAAAAAATCACATTTCTACTTTTATTATTTCCGATGATTCTTCAAGCTCAAATCGAACCAGGGAAAATTGGCGATGAATTAATTACTGCTTTACAAAATACATACACTCCTTCGAGTACTTTAGGATACGGCCCAGCTAGAGACATTTTATATTCTCAAATAGATAATGTAGGAAATGACTTATTTGGAATCTATACCAATTTTAAAGTGACGCTTGACCCAACTGAGGATCCAAGTGTTTCAGCCTTCCAAAATGGAGCAGGAATCAATGCAGAGCATGTTTACCCTCAAGCATATGGTGCAGGTAGCGAACCACAGAGAAGTGATTTACATAATATTTTTCCTTCCAAAGTAAGTGTAAACGAAGCGAGAGGAAGTTGTGAGTTTGGAGATATTGATGATAGCGATACAGAAAAATGGTATTTTGAAGCTACACAATTGACCACGATTCCAACAAGTAATATTGATGCTTACAGCGAAAAAGATGAGGAAGATTGTATGTTCGAACCTCGGGAATCTGTGAAGGGAGATATTGCAAGAGCTGTATTTTATTTTTATACCATTTATCAATCTGCTGCTTTTGGAGCGAATCCATTTTTCTTTGATAATCAAAAAGAGAAGTTGTATGAATGGCATTTAGGAGATCCTGTCGATGCAACTGAAGAAGCTCGAAATAATGGAATAGAAGATAAGCAAGGGAATTTCAATCCTTTTATTTTGGATGAAACCTTGGTGCAAAGAGCTTACTTTCCAAATACTTCTATTAAAGATCTGGAAGTGGAAAATTGGGTGACCATTTCTTCTAATTTGATTGAAAATGATGTGACTATTTTTTCTAAAAAGGAAAATGGGAATATCTTGTTATATAGTGTTGACGGGCAGTTGATGAAAAGTGAACGATTGCAAAATGAGACGGATTTGAGTTTAAATGGATTGACAAGTGGAATGTATGTTTTACAAATTCAATCTGGAAATTTGAATAAAGTATTTCGAGTTTTTAAAAAATAATGGTGAGTTCCACGTAGCGGTCTGCTTTAGCTGACCTGAAAAATGAGCGAAGCGATTTTTTCCAAAAAATAAAAACTAGGGAAATTCGCTTCGCTCATTTTTTATAGGTCAGCTAAAGCAGACGACTACGTGTTATAAAAATGCAAAATAATAAACCATACTGTCTGATGCCTTGGATTCATTTCCACGTAGGCAATAATGGAACAGCCAAAGCTTGCTGTGTCGCCAATATCCCTTTTGGTAATATCAATGAACAAAGCCTAGAAGAAATTTGGAATGGAGAACTAATTCAAAAACTTCGAAAAAAATTTGCCGCAGGAGAAAAAGACAAGAGATGCGCCCAATGCTACAAACTCGAAGAAGCTGGAGGCAAAAGCATTCGCCAAGAAACTTTTGAGAAATTTCCACACATAAAAATTGAAGAAAACGCTGCCCCACTTCCTGTTTATTTTGATATTCGATTTTCCAATATTTGTAATTTTCGTTGTAGAACCTGTTGGCATGGCGCAAGTTCCAAATGGTTTTCTGATGCTAAAAAATTAGGAACTAATATTGGAGAAAAAGCTATCATCCAAAATATTCACGACTTTGATTTGTTTTTAGAAAAATGCGGAAAAGCATTGTTACAAGCAGAGGAAATCTACTTTGCAGGAGGCGAACCTTTGGCAATGGAAGAACATTATAGGTTGCTCAAATGGCTAGTTGAAAATAAATCAACTCAAATGCGATTGCGATACAATACTAATTTTTCCATGCTTAAATTTAAAAATTACGATGTCTTAGAATTGTGGCAACATTTTTTGGAAGTCGAAATTTTAGCAAGTTTGGATGGGGCAGGAGAGCTAGGAGAGTACATTCGCAAGGAAATGTCGTGGGAAACAATTGTGGAAAATCGAGAAAAAATTCGAGTCCTTCCGCATGTGAAATTTAAAATTGCTCCAACAATATCAGTTTTTAATATTCGACATTTACCTGATTTTTACAAAGAATGTTTAGAACGAGAAATGATTGCTGCAGAAGATATTTATTTCAATATTTTGGAAAGACCTTCGCATTATAATATTAAAATATTGCCACTCCAGACTAAAAATAAAATCAAAAGCGAGTACTCAGAATTTTTTGATTGGATGGAAAAGGAACAAATTCCGAGCTCGGTAAAAACAATGTTTCAAGAATGTTTGGATTATATGATGGCTGAAGATTTATCGAAATATTGGGAAAAATTTCAAACGGAAACTTCGCTATTGGATGAGTTGCGAGAGGAGAAATTGAATATCGATTTATGAACAAGGATTTATGATTTGAGAAGTTTGACGATATTATTTGATTTTTTTTTCCATGTGAAGTATCGTCAAACTTCTCAAATCCTTGTTCGTAAATCGATATTCGATATTCAAAAAAATTAAAACTTTTCAAAAACACCATCCTCCACCTTCTCCAAAACCTTAATATCCGTCAATTGATATTTCCCACGACCACCACTCAATTTTATTTTTCCAAAAGTTTTATAGCCATCCCAAGGAGTTTCAAATCTAGGTTCCGTATCCGTTGCTTTTGGATAAAAAGTCCATTTGTTGACCAACTTAGTTTCACGATCAACGAAGACTTGATATTTATTGTCAGGTGTAACTCCAACTCCTTTAAAACGTAATTCAAGCACATCAGCCATTTTCCCATTTTCAGCTTTTTCTTCGCCCATGTGTTTTAGAGTCACTCCAGAATCTTTTAATTTAAAAGGCATCACCAACCAATAAGAATCATTGATCCAAATGTTTTTTCCTTTTTCTAAATATTTAGTCAGCGAATCAGGATGAGATAATTCTGCGCCATTCATTTGTACTTTTCCTTTCATTGTATGGATATTCATCACGACTTTGAAATCATCTTTTTGAGATTCGATTCTCACATCACCCTTATGTTTATCCCAAAGTAAAGTTCGACTACCGAAGAAATTCCAAAACAAATATCTCGTCTCATCGTAAGCTTTTCTACCACCCATGGCAAGCATAACTTCGTCAGCAATTTTGATAGCAGAAGCATCAGATTCAGCTAAGTTAAAACCAGGAGCAGGTGGATTTACTTCCGTAGAAGTTACTTTGTTGGAAGTACAAGAAATTGCAAATGTCAAAATGCAAAATAGAATAAAGTGAAGTTGAATATTTTTCATAATTAATTTTTTCTGCAAAGGTGATGAAAAATATTGTTTTGCCAAATTCTGGAAAATGCCTAGCTTGCATTTCTTTTTAGAAAAACAATTCTGAAACAAGAATTAGAGTTATTTTTAGTGATGACCGTAAAACGTCCAACGTTTAACGTCCAACTAAAAAAGTCGAATAAACTAACCTTTTTAACCATAAAATTTAGATCAAGATGCAAGAAACAATGATGTCATCTCAGGACTTAATGAATTTAGAAGATAAGTATGGAGCGCATAATTATCACCCACTTCCAGTTGTTTTGTCAAAAGGAGAAGGTGTTTACGTTTGGGATGTAGAAGGAAAAAAATATTATGATTTTTTATCTGCATATTCTGCTGTAAACCAGGGACATTGTCACCCTAGAATTATCAAAGCACTTAATGAACAAGCTGCTCAATTAACGCTGACTTCTAGAGCTTTTTATAATGATATGTTGGGACCTTATGAAAAGTATGTAACTGAATATTTTGGCTATGATAAAGTACTTCCAATGAATACAGGTGTTGAAGCAGTAGAAACAGCTTTGAAAATTTGTAGAAAATGGTCATACGAAGTAAAAGGAATTCCAACGAACCAAGCAAAAATAATTTTTGTAACTGGAAATTTCCATGGTAGAACCATGGCGATTATTTCTGGTTCAGTTGATCCATCAAGTACAACAGGATTTGGGCCGTTTTTACCAGGAATTGAGATAATTCCTTATAATGATTTGGAAGCATTGAAAGAAGCTTTGGAAGATCCTAATGTTGCTGGATTTTTGGTGGAACCAATTCAAGGAGAAGCTGGAGTTTTTGTTCCAGATGAAGGATATTTAAAATATGCAGATGAAATGTGTAAAGCTAAAAATGTGCTTTTCATTGCGGATGAAGTGCAAACTGGAATTGCTCGAACAGGAAGACTTTTAGCAACTTGTGGAAATTGTGATTGTAACAACGGTTGTGAAAATCGACCTGAAATTAAACCTGATATTTTGATTTTAGGAAAAGCAATGTCAGGTGGCGTTTTTCCCGTAAGTGCAGTTTTAGCGAATGACGAAGTTATGATGGCAATCAAACCAGGAGAACATGGTTCTACTTTTGGAGGAAATCCGTTAGCATGTGCAGTTGCGATGGAGGCATTGGAAGTAATCAAGGATGAGGAGTTAGCAAAAAATGCAGATACGATGGGTAAAATATTCCGATCTCGAATGGAAGCGATGATTGAAAAAACTGAATTGGTAACTCTCGTTCGAGGAAAAGGATTATTAAATGCCATCGTAATCAATGATACTGAGGATAGCTCAACAGCTTGGGATATTTGTATGAAATTACGTGATAATGGTTTGTTAGCAAAACCAACTCATGGAAATATTATTCGTTTTGCACCACCTTTAGTGATTACTGCAGAGCAAATTAATGAGTGTGCAGATATTATTGAAAAGACAATTCTGGAATTTGAAAAGCAAATGTAATTGTTTGATTTATAGACAGTTATATTTTTATTGATAAAAAATAGGAGCCTTCTAAATCAATGTGATTTGGGAGGCTATTTTTTATACCTCACCCTCTGTCCTTCGCCCAAAAAGGAGAAAGACAGAGGATGAGGTTAATAAATGAATTTGATTGGTATTCTTTTTGCCTTTTGTTAAATGAAGATTTACTAAAACTAAAAAATACCATGAAGAAATTTCTTACTATCGCTTTTGCAGGAATGCTTTTAATCATGACTTCTTGCCAAAAAGAAACGATTCAATCTGATTTGGAAATTGAAACTCAACCAACTTCCAATGATCCAAATAATCCTTTCGTTTATCCTAATACCATTAAAACGACGACGACAACTACAAATCCACCGAGTGATTTGAGTTTATTACAATACTTGAAAGGTGAAGATGATTGTAGTATTTTTTACCAAGCTGTATTTCGAACAGGAATAGATATTGATATTTCTGGAGATGGACCATTTACAGTTTTTGTCCCAAATGATGTTGCTTTCCAAGCTTTTCTTGATAATAATAATTGGAATTCAATAGATGATATTTCACAAAATATTTTGACGATGATTGTAAAATTTCATGTTTCCAATGTGGGATTTAAGATTTCTGAATTGCAGTCAGGAATAACAGTTCCTCTTTTTCTATCAGGAAAGGAAGCCTATATTAATATGGATGATCCAATTAATCCAGTTATAGTTTTAGGCTTGACTAGTGCTGAATTTGTCGAAGTAGATTTAGAAAATACAAATGGCGTTATTCATAAAATAAATAGCGTTTTATCATTATAAAATATTACTGATTTTAAATAAAAAGAGCAACTTCATTTATGAGGTTGCTCTTTTTTTTTGTCCAAAATGTTATTTCAATTCCATTTTTTGAAAACCATTTTTCGGGTGCATATAATAATATTCCTTCGATGGCGGAATAATTTCTTTAGGCTCCTTAACTCGGATAATCACAGTCATTTCATAAACAGTTTGGATCGCAGGTTCCAATATTTCTGGATTAATGACAAAGTCTCGATTGATAGCTGGAAATGATTCATAATACTGAGTAACGGATTTTTGAGTATTATTTACCACCGTATTTCTTTGCCAATGCAAGTTGGTACTGGAATGTGCAGAGTAGGATTTATATCTATCTTTTGGAAAAACAGTCGTAAACCCATCGCTCATTCTTTTTAATTTTTTAGAAAAATCCTCTCTTGAAACCTTTTCATGGAAACCTAGAACTGATTCGTAAATTTCAAATGCTTTATTTCGTAAACTATCGTGAATCGCTTCCACATCCTTTGAAATATACTCCACTTTTATCAGATCATAAATTTCACTTGCTGCACAAATCGAAATAATTTTATCTAACGACTGAGCATTAGAATATGAAATATGCAAATTCTTTTTTAACTCAAAACCTGCAGGAACTTCATTGTAAGTTCGCTTGCTAAATAGTTTTTTCGTGGTCTCATAAGCATACTTTGGAACAAACGAAATCATATCCACATGAAATCCAATTTCTCCTCCCAACCTATCAATTTTTGATTGCACCTCAGAGATTCTTTCATCCATTCTTTTATTGACCTCTTCGATATCTTTCCCATGTTGAGTCAAACTAAAATAAGCGATTTTACGAGAATCCATTTCATTGTAAATACCTCGTATAGAGATCATAATTTGATCTGTACTATTAATTCGATATTCAGGTTTTAACTCACTTTTGAGATAAGTTTTTTGATGGTTGTAGTTTGCATTCCCTGAAACTTGTGCATTTGAATAATTAAAAACTCCAACGAACAGCACAAATAATATTATAATGTTTTTCATAATTTATTATCTTAACTTATTGATAATCAATGTTTTATTTTCTTGCCATGAGTCCATTTAATCTTCCCATGTAATTTTCTAAAATGTTTAACATTCTCAAAAAATCAACATCCGTTGGATTTGGATATTCTTTTTTGATTTTATCAATTGCCAAACTCAAATGACCTTTGGCAGCAAATGGCTGATTTTTTTGATAAAATTCTGACATAATTTTTAAGTCTTGCGCCATTTGTGCGATACGATAATTTTTCTCTACATCTAGATTTTGGAGCATGTTATGAGCCGTCCAAGAGTTATCAATTTTTAAATTGGTTTTTACATTTTGACTAACCATTTTGTTTTTTTGGATATCAAAATAATTTAATTTTACTTTGACGTTAGTGCCTTTTTTCTTTCCACCATTCACTTTGAATTTTGCTAAAATAACTTGAGTCAAACCAGCATTCATATTATTTAAATTCAATCGAATAGTTTTATTTCCAATCGTAGGATCATATCCATAAAATTGATCTAACTCTAAATTATCACCAAAATCAATTTCCAAAGAAGGCATTTTTGCAGCAGGATAAAGCAACGCTTCTACTTCATTGACAAATACTTTTTTAATATCATCAGGATCATTGATAAAGTGAATTTGGTTTTTTCCATTTTGAGTAAGCTGACGAGAAAGCTGATAATTAAAATCCACTCCAACTCCAATCAAAGCAAAATCAATGGAGTTTTCTGCAGAATATCCTTGACTATTTTGAATCATTTTTTCAGGATCAATCACACCAGTATTGGCAATTGCATCCGTCAAAACAATTACTCGACTAGAAACATTAGTCCGATCATTTTTCAAAGCTTCCTTAAAACCCAACATAATTCCATCATGTAAATTAGTCGATCCTCCTAGTTGAATACTAGAAATTGCTTCTTGGATTTTTGCTAAATCAGTCACTTTTTGAGTTGGTAGAACCACATTGGCAACATGATCGAACTGCACGATTGAAATGAAATCTTTTGGTCTTAAATATTTGACTAATTCAGCCATCGCTTGCTTTGTTTTAACTAATCTTCCTTCAGCTCCCATCGAGCCACTTTTATCAATTACGAGACTAATATTAACTGGTGGAGAATTTAAATAAGCCTCTTTTTGACCTGTCATCAAACCTATTTGTAAAACTACTTCGTTGCTCGTTGGAGATACTTGATTATTACCCCATCTAACATCCAATCCAACAGCCAAATTTCCCTCAGGCAAAGGCAAGTCATGAGTATGATAATTGAAATATTCTTCTACAACAATTTCGTCTGGTTGAGGGATAATCATTTGAGCAGATTTTTGCTTACTCATTCCCATTGATGCGGAAGAATATCCTTGTTGAGCCAAGATTAAAAATGGAGTATTGAGTAAAATCAATAATGCTAGAAGTTTATAATTTTTCATCTTTTAATTTTTAAAAAGTGTTTTAAAATAATTTCGAGATAAATCTACGGGCTAGGCTAGGGGAGAATCAAAAAAATCATTTGTAAAGGCCTAGTAAAATAGCTTACAAGGTTTTACAGAAGTTTACAAAGATTGAGTGATGATTGTTGCTGTAAGTGTACTATGTTGATTATCAGATGTTTATGGTGTTTTTGATGTTTTTTGAGAAAACAAAAGCTAAATGAGGAGAGATTTTTTTTAAAGAAAATATTTAACTTCGTAACATGAATGAATTGGAGTTTTTTTATCATTTAAAAAAAGAATTGCTGCAGAAATATCAGGAAACCTATCCTCAATGGAAAAGGCCAATTCATGATTTTAAAGGAAAAGAAATTGCTAATTTTCAAGAACTTTTAGAAGAAAAAGTAAACAGTCGAATTAGCGAAAAATGGTTTTACACCCATTTGAAACCAACTGAAAATAAAAAGCTGCCGAGGATGGATATGCTCGATTTATTGAGTCAGTTTTTGAACTTTTCTGACTGGGAAGATTTTAAAAATAAACATCAAATTGAGATAGAAAACGAAAAGAATTTAATAGCAGAAAAAGAAGAAGAATTAACTTCTTTTTCAATGAAAAAAATAGCCTTTTCTGCTTCAATATTTTTAGGATTAGCGTTACTTATTTTTTCTTTTTTTTATAAAAAAAATGATTCATGTCAATTTTGTTTTGAAGACGCAGATACGAAAGAATTGATTGATGAAGAAGGAATAGAAATAACTATTTTTCAAGAAGGAGAATCTCCAATAACGAAGAAAATTGATGGGCAAAGTTGTTTTCAATGGCCAACGAAAAATGAAAAAATCACCTTCGCAATTCATGCTCCATATTATCATCCAGATACGATAACAAGAGTGGTGAAAAATCAAAAGCAAAAAGAAATCATATCGCTTAAAAAAGATGATTATGCTTTGATGATTCATTTGTTTTCTACAGCCAATTTTGATGATTGGGAAAAACGAAGAAACCAACTCGACCAAATGATTGCAGATGACGCTATCATTTTTCAAGTGGAAAAAGGCAATACGATGTCAGGTTTGGATATGTTAAACAAAGAAGAATTTATTGACCGATTGACCTTGCCGATCAATAGTTTAAAAAATATTAAAATCATTCATTCCATTTACCAAGGTGAAAAAATTTATCGCTTGAGGTTTATTTTGGAGGAATAAAATCTGAAAATTATGAGTAAATTTATTTACGTAAATGTATTGTTATGGATTTTGGTTTTAGTTCCTCAACTAATGTTAAGTCAAGCTGCCACCATTCCTGATGCTGCCGCATATCAAAAAATGGAAAAGCAATTTGAGGCGCCCAAAGTTACTTCGGAGCAATTGTTTTTATTTGAAAAAAAGGGAGTTCAGCACTTAAAGGATTTTATGAATTTAGTAGAAATGCTTTCTTCTGAAGATATGGATCCAAAGTTTCGAAGTAAATTTAGAATGGCTGCAGAAAAATATTTTTCAGCGGCAAGCGATTCATTGATCTTTAATTCTATGGAAAAATCAAATGCGATTTCTGTCGAATCATTTTTAGATAAAATTGAAAATGGAAACCTTAAATTTCAAGAAATAAAACTTTCTAGTTTTGCTTCCACTACACCGACTTTTTCGGAAAATAAATATACATGGAAAGTTTCTTTTTCATTTTCTCAAAAAGAAATAGAGGATAAAAAAATGGATGCAATTTTTATTTTAAAGAAAGAAAAAAAGAAATTTGGTAAGGTAGAAAAAGAAGTTTGGGAAGTGTTACTCAAAAAAATAATGGAAGAAAATTAACTATTCTATTTCAATAGCTTGAGCCATCGAAAAACATCCTTGCAATAAAAAACCACCAGTCGGAGCATCCCAATTCAACATCTCCCCAATAACAAAAATGGAAGGATATTTCTTTAATGAAAAATTAGAATTCACTTCCTCTAAATCAATTCCCCCAACTGTTGAGATCGCTTCTTCAATTGGTCTTAAAGACTGGATAGGAATTTGTAAATGTTTTACACTACCAATAAATACAGGCGGTTTAAGGAAGTTGGTTTTCTCCGAAAAGGATTTTATCAGAGCAACTTGAGTAGCGTTAAGATTTAAAGCTTGCGCAAAGGCTTTTGTTTTAGGTGTCTTGTTTTTTATTTTTTCTAATAATTTTTCTTTGGAGTTGAGTGGTTTAAAATCAATGTTTATAATTGGAGTTTCATTTCGAGAAAATGCTTCACGGACTTTCCAAATAAGAGGATAAATCGCATTTCCTTCCAATCCATAATCTGTAATCGTTGCTTCTCCTTTGACTTCAAAACCATCAATTTCGATTTTGATATTTTTTAGAGGTTTGCCTGCATGGTGAGTTTTAAAATGTTCCGACCACTCTATATTTAATCCACAATTGGATGCTTGAAAAGGAATTGTTTTGATCCCGATTTTTTCAAAAGCAGTAGTCCACTTCCCATCAGAACCAGTTACCGACCAAGATGCTCCTCCCAATGAAAAAATAAAATAATCTGCTTCTAGAATGAGTTCTTCATTATTGTTTCTAACGCTAGCGCTAATGACATTATCTTTTTTGTCAAAGCCAATAAATTCATGATGGAAGAAAAACTTCACTCCTTTTTTTACCAAGCGATCTTTTATTTTTTTTAAAACTTGAATAGGTTTAATCCCTTTCTCTGGAAAGACACGACCACTTGTTCCAATGAAAGTTGGAATTCCGAGATCTGATAACCAGCTTCTCATTTTCGAAGAATCATTTTTTAATAATGCTTCTTTCAAAAAATCATGAGGCAAATAATGCTGTGTTAACTCTTCCGCATCCGCTTTATTGGTCAGATTAAATCCACCTTTCCCTGCTACTAAAAATTTTCGCCCAACTGTTTTCCCTTTTTCATAAATAGCTATGTCAAAATCATCACATAAGCGTTCAGCAGCCATTAAGCTAGCAGCGCCACCTCCGATAATGATGATTTTTTTTTGAGCCATTTTGAATTTAAATATTAAAAATTCTATGTGGCGGTCTGCTTTAGCTGACCTACAAAAATGAGCGAAGCGAATTTCCTTAGTTTTTATATTTTTGAAAAAATCGCCTTGCTCATTTTTCAGGTCAGCTAAAGCAGACCGCCGCGTTAAAATAAATACAAACCTAATCATTTTTCCTACATCCTAAAAACACAAAAGCGGTTTCATCAATTAAGATAAAACCGCTTTGCGATGAAATGAGATTTATTATTAAACTGTTTCTTCAACAGTTGCCTTAGCCCAGTATTTAGAAACTAAGTCATGTAAAATTTCTTCTGAAAGTGGTTTCCCACGATATTCTTTAATTAAAGGATTTTCTTCTGCTCTTCGCAAATCATCAGGGTGTGAAGAAGTAGAAAGCATAACTATAATATTTTCAGCCTGTTGGCTACTATCTAAATTTTTGTATTCCTCCATGAATTCCCATCCAGTCATTTTCGGCATATTGATATCTAAAAACACCATATTGGGTCTTGGATTATCCTCGTCAAATGGGGTTTTTAAATACTCTAAAGCATCAAGAGCACTAGTTTTTACAATAATTTTGTTAGTGCATTCTGCATCCTCAATTACCATTTTGTGATACAAATTAGTTGCGTAATCGTCATCAATCAACAAGATACAGTTCAATTTCTTTTCCATTTTTAGATTTTTTTTTTCAAAAGGGCAAAATAATTTAGCCTTTCGCTAATTTAAGAATATGTGTTATTAGAAAACTAATAAAGGAGGGAATCGAAATCGAAGAGAAATTTAAAACTTAAGAATAGATTTTCAGTTAAGTTAAAGTTGTTGTTTCTCTTATTTTTTAAAAAGCAAATTTTAAAAATCTGAATTCTACCTTATCTAAATCCAAATTTTATTCCAGTTTCTGAAAGTTATGCGATGCTTTTGTTTTTTCTTAGAGAAAAATTAACTCGGGAGCCTTGCCTAATCGACCAAAAACTATGGCATTTTGATCAAACATTTTACCTAAATCAATTGCTTCATTTCTCGAAATGTCTAATAAAAACAAACTTTTCTCAGCTTCCCAATCTTCATTTGGAGGAACTCCAAAACCTTCTGCAAATACCCATTGTTTCATTTTAGCGAACTCTACCAACTTTAAATGTCGACTTTCATTTTCCGAAGTGGAAAGTGGTTGAGAAAAAGGATTCCATGCAGAAATGAATGACCAGGAAAAGGCATTATTGTCAATTAGAAATTCTTCTAAATGCCAATTTTCTTCGCCAATTCGAAGCTGTAAACCCAAATGTTTGACTTCATAAGTTGTGGCTAAATAAGCTTCTCGAAGTTGTTGGTCTATATTCCTTGAAATATCATCCATATGTTTATTATAAAATCAACAAAATTGTACCTTTGCGGAGCTTTTTGAGAAAAACACAGTTAAATGCCTGTTTTGAACATTTTCTGCAAAAAAACTATTAAAAATTGGCAACTAACTATCAAAATTAAAAAATGGATAAAAATAATTTAATTGGAATGGTCTTGATTTTTATATGCTTGATGGCATATATGCAATTAAACCAACCTACTGAGGAGCAAATTGCTGAGGAACAGAGATTACGTGATTCTATCGAGCTCGCTCAACAAACTAGTGTTACAGGAAGTCCAGAGGAGACTAGTTCAACAAATAATACTTCAACTTCTATTGCTGATTTGCCTGATTCTTTGCAACAAATGGAATTAGGTAAAAAATATGGATATTTTGCAGCAGCGGGGAAAGGAATGGAAGAGAATCCTGTTTTGGAAAATGATTTAATAAAAATCACCTTTTCGAGCAAAGGAGGGAAAATCAAAGATGTTTTACTAAAAGAATATCACACCTTACTACCTGATTCTACAGGTGAAAATATTAAGTCAGCTTTGCGTTTGATGGAAGATCAAAAAGATCGTTTTGATTATATTTTTCCGATTCAAGGAACTGGAAAAGTACGATCAGGTGATTTGTACTTCAATACTCAACAGAATGGTAATACGATTACTTTCCGGGCAGATGCAGGAAATGGAAGATATTTTGAGCAAAAATATTCTTTGAGCCCTGATAATTATGAGTTGGACTATGACATTAAATTTGAAGGTTTGAATAGCATTCTTCAATCTGGAGAATCAAATATTGAATTACATTGGGTTAATTACTTAGGAAAATTAGAAAAAAGTACCTATTACGAAAGAATTTATTCTAGTACTTATTTCAAACCTGCAGAAGATGATATGAGTTACTGCTCTTGTACGAGTGATGGAGAAGAAGATGCAGATGGAGAACCTGTTGCTTGGTTATCTCATTCGAATCAGTTTTTTAATAGTTCATTGATGACAGATGGGAAACCATTCCAATCAGCATTTATGACAACCAAAATGTTGACTGATGAAGATGATGATTTGAAAATTTTGAATTCAAAAATTAAAATTCCTTATGGTCAAAATGCTTCTGAAACATTTGCCATGAAAATGTATATCGGGCCAAATGAGTTTGACCGATTAGCAGCTTTTGATAACGAATTACAAGACATTGTTCCTTTTGGAAAAAGTGTATTTGGAACGGTAAATAGATGGATCATTCGTCCTTTGTTTAATATCCTTTCTGGATTTATCGGAAGTATGGGAATTGTGATTTTGGTATTGACCGTTTTAATCAAATTGGTTTTATATCCATTGACCTACAAAATGTTGTATTCTCAATCAAAAATGGCAGCCTTGAAGCCTCGGTTGGCAAAAATGAAAGAGAAATTCAAAGATGACTCTCAAGCTCAACAAATGGAGAGCATGAAAATGTATCGAGAGTATGGTGTGAATCCGATGGGAGGTTGTTTGCCGATATTTTTGCAGATGCCGATTTGGATTGCCTTGTATCGTTTCTTCCCTGCGAGTATTGAATTTAGACAACAAAGCTTCTTGTGGGCAAGTGACCTTTCATCTTACGATGCCTTTTTCCAATTGCCATTTGAGATTCCAATGGTAGGTTCACATTTAAGTTTATTCACTTTGCTTTGGGCGGTGACTACAGTAATGTACACTTATTACAATACTAAGCATATGGATTTCTCTGGACAGCCTGCAGCAATGAAATATATGCAGTATTTAATGCCGGTTATGTTTATGGGATTCTTTAATAGTTATGCATCAGGATTGACGGCTTATTTATTTTTCAGTAATCTTTTTAATATTGGGCAAACTTTGGTGACCAAAAACTTCATCATCGACCATGAAAAAATTAAACTGGAATTAGAGGAGAATAAAAAGAAACCGAAGAAGAAAGGTGGGTTCCAAGAGCGAATGGCAGCAATGTTAGAAGAGCAAAAGAAAAAACAGGAAGCCATTCAAGCGGAGCAAAATAAACGTAAAAAGAAAAAGTAATTAAACTGTGAAAACGGTTTCATAATGAAACTGTGATTTGAAAATAAAACAGTATATTTACATATTCAAAAAAACAGCGGGAATGAGTACATCTAAATGGATGTGGTCATTCCCGTTTTTATTTGTAGCTGCTAACTTTAGTTGGCAGTCAACAGAGCGGAGCGACTTTTTGTAAAATTTAAATACACCTTTTTAAAAGACAAAATGAAAATTCTTACATTGAAGTTGTTTTAAAATAGATAGATGAATTTATTGCAAGTCATTGATTTTCAATACTTCAGTTAATTATTTTCACCGTAGGCTATGAAAAAATAATTGAGCTTCGTCTTAATAACCAAGTACTTACAATAATCTTCAACTTCCATTTTAAAAGAACTTCATTTGATTACATAATAAATAAAAAAATACAATGGCAAAATTTAGAAGGAATCATGAAAAGGCGAGTGGAGGTGGACTACTTTCAAAATCTGTAGTTTTTGCAGGCATTTTAGGATTAATAGCTTATTTGTTTACTACCTTCAATGGAGGCGAAACTACTGAACCAATTGTGGATGAAAAAGATAAAGAAAATAAGATTGAGATTGAATTTTCAGAAGATGGATATACTCTTCCAACTGATTTTTTCCCATCTACAAAAAATGGCCAAATAGTCAAACATACTTATTATGCCATGTCATATGATGAGGAACACGAACAACCTGAATGGGTTGCCTATGAATTAACCAAGGAAAGTATTAGAAAACCCAATGTACCTCGTAGTGGGAACTTTCGACCTGATCCAAAAGTTAGAAAAGCATCAGCTAGCAAAGCAGATTATAAAAGAAGTGGTTATGACCGAGGACATTTAGTTCCTGCAGGCGATATGGCATTTAATGAAAAAGCGATGTCTGAAACTTTTTACATGAGTAATATGAGTCCTCAAATTCGAAATTTTAATTCAGGAGTTTGGCGACAATTGGAAGAAAGTGTACGCGATTGGGCATGGGATAATAAACATATCTATGTGATTTCAGGACCAGTTTTGTCGAGAGGAATTTTAGATCGAATTGGGCCAAATAAAGTTTCTGTTCCAGAAGAGTATTATAAAGTGATTTTGGATTACACACAGCCTAGTTTGAAAGGAATTGCATTTTTGATGCCTAATGAATTGAGTACTTTACCAATGATGGACTATGCTTTGAGTATTGATGAAGTTGAGGAAATTACAGGCATTGATTTTTTTCCAGAAATAGCTGTAGAAGAGCAAGCAAAATTAGAAAGCAAATATGATGTAAGATCATGGAGAGTTGATGGTAACAAAGAGCGAGCTCGAATTCAAAAAGCTCAGGAGTTGAAAAATAATTAGAAGTGACTATCTTTGATTAAATAGTCAAAAGTAGGAAGGCTATTCAAGTTGTTTCCAACAACAAATGAATTCATCAAAACAAGAATTCATTTCCCAAACAAAAATTAATTATAAAATCATCTAATAATGGCAGATAAAGCAAAATTCGTAGAAGAGATTAATAAAGGATACACTTTTAAAGGAAGTTCAATTACACTTGGTGGAGCGATGTTAGACAAAGAAGCTCAAACTAATTCATTGATTAAAATTCCTTTAAAAATGATGAACCGTCATGGACTCATCGCTGGTGCAACTGGTTCAGGAAAAACCAAAACTTTACAAATTATTGCAGAGCAGCTTTCAGCAAATAGTGTCCCAGTTTTATTGATGGATATCAAAGGTGATTTGAGTGGAATTGCAGCAGCAAGTGATGGTCATCCGAAAATAGATGAACGACATGAAAAGATTGGTTTTCCATTCGAAGCCGGAACAAGTCCTGTTGAATTTTTGACATTATCAGATGAAAAAGGAGCAAGGTTAAGAGCAACCGTTACGGAATTTGGGCCAGTTCTTTTTTCCAAAATTTTAGATTTGACAGATACTCAATCTGGAATAGTGGCAGTTGCCTTTAAATATTGTGATGATAAAAGTTTGCCACTTTTAGATTTAAAAGATTTTAGAAAAGTATTGCAATGGATGACTGGTGAAGGGAAAAAAGAAGTGCAAGGTGAATATGGAAGAATGTCAACTGCTTCAACCGGAGCAATCATTCGAAAAATTGTAGAATTAGAACAACAAGGTGCTGATATATTTTTTGGAGAGCGGTCTTTTGATGTGGATGATTTGACTCGATTGGATGAAAATGGAAAAGGGATCGTTTCGATTTTACGATTGACAGACATTCAAGATAAACCAAAATTGTTCTCAACTTTTATGCTGCAGATGTTAGCAGAGGTTTATGCTTCGTTTCCTGAGGAAGGAGATTTAGAGCAACCTAAATTGGTGATTTTTATTGATGAAGCACATTTAGTTTTTCAAAATGCATCAAAAGCATTGCTCGAACAAATCGAAGCAATCGTAAAGTTAATTCGATCAAAAGGAGTGGGACTTTTCTTTGTCACTCAAAATCCAACAGATATTCCAGATGATGTTTTAGGACAGTTAGGAATGAAAATTCAACATGCTCTTCGTGCGTTTACAGCTAGGGATCGAAAAGCAATTAAGCTTTCTGCACAAAACTATCCTGATTCGGATTATTATGAGGTAGAAGAACTTTTGACGGAACTTGGAATAGGGGAGGCCTTAGTAACTGTTTTAAATGAAAAGGGGATTCCGACACCTCTCGCTCATACTTTATTGCGAGCGCCACAATCCAGAATGGATGTTTTGACCAAAAAAGAAATTGATGCGATTATCAGAAAATCGGTCATCATTAATAAATATAATGAAGAAATTGATCGTGAAAGTGCCTACGAAGTTTTGAATGAAAAAATAGAATTATCACAGCAAAAGGAACATCAAGCTGAATTGAGAAAACAGCAAGAAAAAGCTGAGAAATCGAGATCACGTTCTCGAAGAAGAGAGAAAAGTGTTATCGAAAAAGTTGCAAACAGTTCTGCTGGAAAAACGATTATTCGTGAAGTAACAAGAGGTTTGTTAGGAGCACTTGGAATTAGAACAACTAGAAGACGAAGAAGTAAGAATAGTTGGTTTTAAATAATTCTAACCATTGAAATAAAAAAGGGCAGTTAGCATTTCAAATGCTAACTGCCCTTTTTTATTTTATTGAGATGTCCCGTCCTAAAATAGAGATACACAAAAAGTACCACTATTATGAAAAGTCAAGAAAATCAGTATGTCAAGCGGACCCAGCGCGATTATTCGATGTCGTTTAAATTGCGTTTAGTAGATGAAATAGAAAGAGGAGAAAT
>CAZMBP010000023.1:0-93249 GCA_964564545.1 uncultured Saprospiraceae bacterium | reverse complement strand
TTCCCATTCCGAACAGAGAAGTCAAGTCGTTCAGCGCTGATGGTACTGCCTTTAGGTGGGAGAGTAGGTCGTTGCCATTTTAATACAAAAATCCTGAAAGGGTAGAGTCTTGTACATTAAGTTGTGCAAGACTTTTTTTTTGAACTATAATGAAATCTTTTTGAAGTGTTTTGAAACAAGAAGGACATTTTAGGTTGCTTTGGAGTTTTGGGGTTTCATAATTATTAGCTTTATTTAGTAATTTTAAACTTGATTTCATTTCAATTAGAATTCCTAAAATGGGCAACAAAAATTATTCAAGGATGAAGCTATGTCTTAAGGTAATCTATGTAACCATTTCTTTTATTATCTTCTTTCCATCTCAATTTAATGGTCAAGTAGTCATCAATGAATTCATGGCTGATAATACAACTACAATTGCAGATCAGGATGGAGACTTTAGTGATTGGATTGAATTATTTAATGGGAATGATAATCCAATTAATCTTTTGGATTTTTATTTATCAGATGAAAGCGATGAATTAAATAAATGGAAATTCCCTGAGATCATAATGCAACCACATAGTTTTCTTTTAATATTTGCTTCGGGGAAAGATAGATTAGATATAGATGAGTTACATACCAATTTTAAAATTTCATCTAGTGGCGAATCACTTTTTTTGTCAAATAACTTAGGGCAAATAATTGATCATATCGAACCTGTTGAATTAACTGAAAACAAATCTTATGGAAGATCTCCTGATGGTTCCATTAATCTTTTTCCCTTCCTTTTTACAACTCCAAACAACTCTAATAATTTAAATAACCAACTAACTTTTGAATTCAAAGGTGGATTTTATACTGATTCATTTTTTCAAAAAATTACATCATTAACTGGAGATACAATTTACTACACTCTTGATGGAAGTATACCGACAGAAAGTTCCATTATTTTTTCAGATTCGCTCTTGATAGATTATAAATATTCAGCTGATAATATCATATCAAATATTCCAACAACTCCTGAACAATCATTGATTAGTTACAAAGCATGGGAAGCTCCAAATTATAAAATAGACAAAGCAAATATTTTAAGAAGCGCTACCTATCAAAATGGAATTCGAACAAGTGAAATTTATACACAGACTTATGTAGTAGATAGTGTCATATTCGAAAAATATGAAATACCTGTAATTTCACTAATTACTGATGCTGATAATCTTTTTGATCACAGTCAGGGAATTTATGTTCCAGGTGAAAATTATAGTACAAATGATCCTGCTTGGACAGGAAATTATTTTCAACGTGGAGAATTATGGGAAAGACCTGTACATATAGAATATTTTGAGAAAGATGGAAGTCTTGGATTTTCTCAAAATGCAGGAATCAGAATCCATGGAGGAAAGACTCGACAAGGTGCACAAAAGTCATTTAAGTTATATGCTAGAGATGACTATGGCAAAAAATATTTTGATTATAATTTGATGCCACATCGATCGCACGAAAGGTATAAAAGATTTATCCTCCAAACTACTTTTGGTTCTTGGGATAATGCAATAGTTAGCGATGTTTTGGCTCATGAAATTGCAAGAGAAATCGGGATAGACTATTTGGATTATAGACCAGTTGCAGTTTTTCTCAATGGAGAATATTGGGGGATTCAAATTATTCGAGATAAAATCGATGAACGCTATGTAGCATACAGTAATAACTTACATGAAGACTCGGTTGAGATAAGAGGATTTTATAATGTTCCCTTTTTGTATTTGACGGTATTTGTCGATGAAAATGATATGGCTGAAACCGAAAATTATGAATATGTAAAAACAAAACTAGATATAGAAAACTTCATCGATTATCATATCCTACAAATGTATCTTAGGAATTTTGATTGGCCAGCAAATAACATTGATGCATGGAAAGAAAAAAATGAAAATGGAAAATGGAAATGGTTATTTTATGATGTTGATGCTGCTTTTGGGAATTATAATGCTAATATGTTTTATCATATGACGCCAACTGATTCGTCAATAATTTGGCCTAACTCGTTAGGTTCTACATTATTGTTTAGAAAGTTAATTAAAAATGAAGATTTTAAGAGCAAATTTATAACGAGGTATGCTGAGCTTTTAAATAATAATTTTCAAAAAGAACCACTTATTGAAAAACTAAATATATTAGAAGAACTATTTGAACCAGAAATGCCACGTCATATTAAAAGATGGGACTATTACGAAAGCATTTCTGATTGGAGAGATACACTCGATAATACAATTATTAATTTCATTGAGAATCGGCCTTGTGTTGTCGAAAAACATATAACAGAATTTTTCAATCTTTCAACATTTGATTTTCATTGTGTTGAGGATAGTATGATAGATCCAAATACTAAACTTTTACTTGCTCCGAATCCGAATAGCGGCAATTTTTATATTTATAATAATTTCTCGGAGGATATTTTGGGGGAGTTAATACTAACTGATATTTTAGGAAGAACAGTTTACAATAAGAGTAATGTTCTTTTACCCAAAAATGAAAAGCTGTATTTTGATTTTTCTTATCTACCAAATAATTCATACATACTGATTTTTAAAAATCAAGACTTTAAAGAGGCGAAAAAATTTGTACTATTTAAATAGATGGCTTTCCAATAAAACCTTTCTTACTAACTTGTAAGTAACTTTTTTATATCTTTTTTCTTTTAAAAAAACTTAAATTTGCCCTCCTTGTTAGAAAGCTAGAAAATCATTAAAAAAACAATTATTATTTTTTAGCTAAGTAAATTAGATATGAACAAAGAACAATCTTTATCTCTTCGGATGGAATTAGTATGGTGGATTTTTACCGCAGTTGTAGCATTTGGGGTTTTATTTCCCATCGTAAATAATGTTGACGATTATCCATTCTTATTTCCAAACATTCTTTTTATTGTTGTCTTTATCACTTTTGCGAGGTATATATTTTTATTAAAACATACCTTTTTGGCCAATCGACAAATATTAAAAGTGATTATTTTTTTTCTTTGCTTACCTCTATTTTCGTATTTAGTAAATGAACTTACAAGTGTTAGAACATTCTTAGATGAACAAGGAATCGATTTGCTAGTGAAAAATTTAGAGTATGATAATCATTGGGGGTTTGCCAATTATGTAAAGACTGAGATGTACTTTTTTGGTGCAGCAAGCTTGGTCGTTACAGCTTTGCTTCCATTAAGATTATTACTTTCCGTTTGGAGAAATCGAAATAGAGGAACAGTTTAAATCAATAAAATATACTTGATGAAATCTTATTTGCAAGAATTGAATGATGTTCAACGAGCTGCC
Organism: uncultured Saprospiraceae bacterium; assembly: GCA_964564545.1. Classification (GTDB taxonomy): domain Bacteria; phylum Bacteroidota; class Bacteroidia; order Chitinophagales; family Saprospiraceae; genus CAJQQY01. The sequence continues at coordinate 89,947 of CAZMBP010000023.1, read as the reverse complement.
GTAACCAATACGGATGGGCCTGTTTTAGTGATTGCTGGACCTGGTTCGGGAAAGACTAGAGTTTTGACTTATAGGATTGCACATTTGATTGAAGAGGGTGTTGCCCCATGGGAAATTTTAGCATTGACTTTTACCAATAAGTCAGCCCGTGAGATGAAGGCTCGAATCGAAAAAGTGGTGGGAGAAAAAGCCAATAGAGTTTGGGCTGGAACTTTTCACTCAATTTTTGCTCGGATCTTAAGAGTAGAAGCAGATAAGATTGGTTATGCTTCAAGCTTCACTATTTATGATACTGATGATTCTAAAAGTCTTTTGACTTCAATCATCAAAGAGATGAATTTGGATACAAAAGTGTATGCAGCTAATGGAGTTAGAAGTAGGATTTCTTCGGCAAAAAGTAATTTGATTACACCAATAGCATACAAAGAAAATAAAGAATTACTGCTCCAAGATAAGATGAGTAAACGTCCTTACATTCATGCAATTTATGCAAAATATGTAGAGAGATGTCAGAAGGCAGGAGCAATGGATTTCGATGATTTGCTTTTTCAAATGTTTAGATTGCTCCATCAAAATCCAGATAATGTGGTAGAAAAATATCGGCACAGATTTAAATATCTTTTGGTCGATGAGTTTCAGGATACGAATTATTTGCAGTATGCAATTATTAAAAAGTTCGTTCGATACGAAGGAAGTCCTGAAAATATTTGTGTAGTAGGAGATGATGCACAAAGTATTTATGCTTTCCGTGGAGCCACGATAGATAATATTTTGGATTTTGAAAAGGAGTTCAAAAACTTAAAAACATTCAAGTTAGAACAAAATTATCGCTCGACAGAACATATCGTTCAAGCTGCAAATGAACTGATTCGAAATAATCAAAAACAGATTCCCAAAAAGATTTGGTCAGATAGAGGTGAAGGACAAAAGATCCAAGTCATTCAAGCGATCACAGATAAAGAGGAGGGGAAAAGAATTGCAGATGTAATTTTGGAACAAAAAAATAGATTTCATATTAAGAATAATGAGATCGCAATTTTGTACCGAACGAATTCGCAATCAAGAATTTTTGAAGAATATTTAAGAAGATATAATATTCCTTACAAAGTGTTTGGTGGGCTTTCTTTTTATCAAAGAAAAGAAGTGAAAGATCTGTTAGGTTATCTTCGACTGACAGTTAATAAGCGAGATGAGGAAGCACTTAAACGAATCTTAAATTATCCTCGAAGAGGAATTGGGAAAACTACGATTGATAAAATTTCAGCATTGGCTGCCGAAACAGGTAAGACGATGTGGGAGTGTTTGCCAATAGTTCAAGCAAGTACCAAAGCAAAAACCGCGATCAATAATTTTGTCAAAGCAATTATGAGTTTTACTCGAAAGGCTGAAAATTCAAATGCTTATGAAGTTGCGATTCATGTGGCGAAAAATAGTGGACTGCTAGCCATGATGCAAAAAGATCAATCTCTTGAAGGATTAGGAAGAATTGAAAATGTAAATGCATTGTTAGATGGAGTGAAAGAATTCGTAGAAAATGATGAAATCATCGACGAAGCTACTTTGCCTGATAAAACTTTAACGAGTTATTTGCAAAATATTGCTCTGCATACAGACATGGACACGCAAGAAGATGAAACCGAATTTGTTACTTTAATGTCGGTTCATTCGGCTAAAGGATTGGAGTTCAAATCAGTTTTTGTAGTAGGATTAGAAGAGAATTTATTTCCCTCATTTATGTCGATGGAAAGCAAAGAAGGTTTGGATGAGGAGCGTCGATTGTTTTATGTAGCAATTACTAGAGCTGAACAATATTTGACATTATCATTTGCAAGGGGAAGATATAAGTTTGGAAAATTGAGAAATGATCAACCTAGTCGATTCTTAAATGAAATTTCTCCACAACATTTTGATACTTCATTAAGTGTGGGAGGAAGTATGAATATTGGATCAGGCTCAGGAAGAAAACAAGACCGAATTTCTTCAGGAGTGAAGGGGAATTTCAAAAGAAGAGGAACTGTCGCTGCCCCAAAATTCGCAGTTGATCCAAGTACTTTTAAACCTGATTCACCTTCCAAAGTTCAAGCAGGAATGAAAGTATTACATTTGAGATTTGGTGAAGGAAGAGTAATTAGCATTGATGGAGCCGTTGATAATAGAGTGGCTACCATTATGTTTCAAGGAATAGAAAGTCCTGAGAGAAGGATCATGCTAAAGTATGCGAAGTTGCAAATCGTAACTTAGTTTTCGATTTTTAATCTTAGCAAAACTCTTGAATCAAATTTTTTCACTACCTCATATTTCTCAATACTAATTTCTGGAAACCAACTTTCTTCGATGTAATAATAATCGTAAAATTCATTTTTGGAAAGTTGTTCTAATCGTATCATATCGACTTGCTCTTCGAGTTTCCATATTTTTTCATAATAGTGAAAGGAGGGAGAATTCCAGGCTCGGATTCCGAAAGTAACTTTTTTTTCAGGTCTTTCATTTTCCAAAAAATAAGTAATCACATCTTTTGTATTTGTATCAAACCACCATTCTCGAACAGTAAACGTATTGGCGCATTTAGAGAAATGATAAGAATATGCGAAAAGAGGAATTAAGCAAAGTCCTAATTGAAGCCATTTCTTTTTATTAAAAAAGCTAAAAAAGAAAATTGGAAGAATAGAAAAAAGAGGAATATAAATCAGAGCAGTTCGGTCTGCTAGAAATGGAGTATCCAATAAATGAAACTGAGCAATTGTACTCCAGCAAGTAATAGTAAATAAAATTCCGAAGACTAAACCACCCGTGAATATATTGTTATTTCTTTTTGAAAAAAGTTTCTTACTGGAATAAATTATTACACTTAAATAAGTCACAATTGCAATTCCAACTAAAACTTCAGGAAAATCTAGTCCGAAATATTTTTTCCCAAAAAGACTTTGATTAACTAAAGAGAGAATTGTATCGTTGTAGAAACTCCCTTTTTCTCCATAAAATTCATTGTTAGCTCGAACTCTTGAAATGGGATAGGCTAGAAGTGCAAACAGAACAATACTTGTTAGAATCGCTGATGTGTTTTTTTTCAAAAAATAAATTACAAACGAAGTATCTATTTTATTTTTAAAAAAATCGAGAAGGAATATAAAATTAAACGCGACGATCAATGCTAAAAAATAATTCAATGCAATTAGAATACTGTAAACTGAAAGTCCTGCAAAAACAAATGACCAATTGATATATTTATTTTTCCTTTCCTCAATATATCGATACAAATAGTACATACTAGCCATCATTAATCCCAAACTTAAACTATAACCACGAGCTAATCCAAAGAAATCCATGAAGTATGGATTGAGGTGTAACAATACAATTCCGCAAATAATTATGATGGTTTGATTACTAATAGCTCGAAGTAATTTAAAGGAAAAAACAATGTATAAAAGATGTCCAATCAAAGCAGGTAACCGAACAGAGAAGTCAGAATCGCCCAAAATCCAAGTGCTTAATCGAATCAAAAGAGTATTTAAAAAATGATTATTGGTGTTGACTGGATTGTTGATAAAAACATCCTTCAGAGGAATTTGGACATAAACTAAAAACGTAGTTGCTTCATCAATAGTCATCGGAACTTTTACTGCTCGAAGAGTCGAGTAGGAGAGAAGCAGAATTCCTGCAATCCAAAAAATGATTTGATGTAATTTATCTTTTGACAAAATTTTTCTAGGTTAATTTTTTTGCAAAATATCAATTACTTTTGGATTCTAAGAATGAACGAGAAATAGATTTTTCAAAATGAATATTCAAAGTCGAACACAGTTGGTTAAAGAGACTGCCTATAGCCTAGGCTTTGAATTTGTGGGAATTGCTAAAGCAGAAAAGATGGAAGAAGAATCTAGAAATCTTGAAAAGTGGTTAAAGAGCGGAATGCATGGAAAAATGCAATACATGGAAAACCATTTTGAAAAAAGAACAGATCCGACCAAATTAGTTGAAGGTTCAAAATCGGTAATTACGTTATTGTATAATTACTTCCCTGCTGAGCAACAAGAAGATTCTACCGCTCCAAAATTGGCAAAATATGCGTACGGAAAAGATTATCATTTTGTGATTAAGCGTAAATTAAAGACATTTCTAGAAATTCTTCGAACTGAAATTGGAGAAGTGGACGGGAGATGTTTTGTAGATTCTGCACCTGTTTTAGAGAGAGATTGGGCGAAACGAAGTGGACTTGGATGGATTGGGAAAAACTCCTTATTGATTCATCCCAAGCAAGGATCTTTCTTTTTTTTGGCGGAATTGATTCTTGATTTAGAATTAGAATCGGACGGGCCGATTAAAGATTATTGTGGGCGTTGTACTCGATGTATTGATGCTTGTCCGACGGAAGCAATTTCACCTGAAGGATATATTTTGGATGGAAGTAAATGTATTTCCTATTTTACGATTGAACTGAAAGAGTCCATTCCTGAAAGTTATAAGGGGAAGTTTGAGGACTGGATGTTTGGCTGTGATATTTGTCAGGATGTGTGTCCATGGAATCGTTTTTCCAAAAAACATAATGAACCTGAATTTGATCCACACCCTGATTTATTAACCATGAAAAGAGAAGATTGGGAAGAAATTACCAAGGAAGTTTTTCAAAAAATCTTCAGGAAGTCAGCGGTGAAAAGAACTAAATTTGAAGGATTAAAAAGGAATATTGATTTTCTCAAAAAATAAAAGGGTTGTTAATTCTTTAGAACTAACAACCCTTTTATTTTTTCTTGAAAAGAAAATTATATAATAGCAGCTTTAAAGCTAGGCAGAACATTTATTTCTAACCAAAAGTTAGTGGTTGCTCGAATAATTTTACTGAATTCAGTAATATCATCTGGTTTTTTGATGCAAGCATTAGCTCCATATTCGTAGCAAGTAATTATTTTATCATAATCATTTGAAGAAGTGAAAACAACGATTGGAATTTTTTTCAAAACGTCATCTGTATAAAATTTCTTCAGGATATCCATTCCATCAATTTTAGGTAGATTAAGATCTAAAAGAACTAATCCTAAATCCTCTATATTGTCTCTTTCAAAAAAATCTAACAATTCCTGACCGTCTTTGACGATAGTTATTTCAGTATAAAGGTTTATTTCTTCAAAAGCAGATTTGATTAATTCCAAGTCGGCTAGATTGTCTTCAGCGATGAGAATTTGTCTTACTCGTTTCATGGAGCGGATATTTTATTTAATTACTTGATTAATTTTTATTGTAATAATATTACAAATAAAAAAAAGTTAATTATTCTGGTTTGATATTGAATATCTATAGAATAGGGGATTAGTAAAGGGGAGTATTTGGAAATTTATAGGTGGTAGTATGTTATAATACAAAGGTTATTCCAGTTATTTTTTAAGGGAATAGAAAGGTGATAAGAAGGGATAATTGAAATAAAAAAGCTAAATAAAATTAGTCTTCTTCTATATTAGAATCTCGAATAATATATAGTGGCCGATTGCGAATATTATGATTCATTCGACTCAAATATTCACCAATAATTCCTATCGCGATCATTTGAATTCCTCCAATAAACAGAATAGCAATCATTAATGAGGTCCAGCCTGGAACAGAGTTTTCCCAAACAAATTTGGCAAATAATGCATAAATCGCAACAAAAAAAGCAATAATCGAAACCATAAAACCAAAGTAAGTCACGACTTTCAAAGGTACATCAGAAAAGGCAGTAATCCCATCAAGAGCAAAGCGCAACATCTTTCGATAAGTATAACCGGTGGCACCTGCTTGGCGCTCTTGGCGCTCATATTCAACGTAGGTTTGGTTAAATCCAACCCATGAAATTTGTCCTCGGAGGTACTTGCTTTTCTCAGGCATCTCTCGCAAAACTTCCACAATTTTTTTATCAATCATTCTGAAATCACCGGTATCCACAGGGATAGAAATTGCAGTCATTTTTGCTAAAATTCGATAGAAAGCTTTGGCAGTTAATAGTTTTAAAAAACTTTCCCCTTTTCGGTTGTTCCTTTTCGCATAAATTACTTCAAAACCTTCGTTTCGTTTTTGATACATTTCTGCAATCAACTCTGGGGGATCTTGGAGGTCTGCATCGATGATTACTACTGCGTCTCCGCTAGTTTTGTCAAGGCCTGCAGTAACGGCAATTTGATGTCCGAAATTTCGGCTAAAGTCAATGAATTTAACTTCTGAGTGTTTTTTAGATAAAACTTTAATCAAACCAATCGAAGCATCTTTGCTACCGTCATTGACAAAAATTAACTCGTAGGAAACATTTAAATTTTGCATGACCTGCGAAAGTCGATCATACAAATTTTGAATATTTTTCTCTTCGTTAAAAACAGGAATGATTACAGATATATCCATCTTATTTGTTCTACTGTTTTTACTGCTGAACTGTTTTTGCCTCGCAACTGTCCAACCAAACAGTTTACCAGTTGCGAAGCAAAACAGTCGAAACAGTTATTATATCTAACTTTTTACTCTTTTAATTTTAGCACCAATTGCATTCAATCTTTTATCAATATCTTCATACCCACGATCAATTTGATGGATATTATGAATAGTACTTTTTCCTTTTGCAGAAAGTGCAGCTATCAAAAGTGCTACTCCTGCACGAATATCAGGTGAGGTCATTTCGATGCCTCGCAATTGAGATTTTCGATTCAATCCAATCACAGTAGCGCGATGCGGATCACAAAGAATAAGCTGAGCGCCCATGTCAATTAATTTATCGACAAAAAATAATCTACTTTCAAACATTTTTTGATGAATCAAAACACTTCCATTTGCTTGCGTTGCCATCACTAAAATAATCGAAACTAAATCAGGTGTAAATCCAGGCCATGGTGCATCATAAATGGTCATGATAGAGCCATCAATAAAACTTTGAATTTTATAAGATTTTTGTTTTGGAACAAAAATGTCGTCGCCTTTAACTTTAAATTTGACACCTAATTTTTTGAAAACAGAAAGTGTATTTCCTAATTGATCGACGCGGCAGTCTTTGATCGTAATTTCAGATTGAGTCATTGCCGCTAGCCCAATAAAACTTCCAATCTCAATCATATCTGGTAAGATTCGATGTTTCGTTCCACCTAATTCTTCGACTCCTTCGATTGTCAAAAGGTTAGAACCAATACCAGAAATATTTGCGCCCATGTCATTGAGCATTCTGCAAAGTTGTTGCAAATATGGTTCGCAGGCAGCATTGTAAATGGTGGTTGTTCCTTTTGCTAAAGCTGCAGCCATAACTATATTAGCAGTTCCTGTCACAGAAATTTCATCCATGAGCAAGTAAGCACCTTTTAATCTTTTGGCTTCGAGGAAAAACTTCTCTCCTTCATATTTAAATTTTGCGCCAAGTTTTTGAAAACCTAAAAGGTGAGTATCTAATCTTCGGCGACCAATTTTATCACCACCGGGCTTAGGTAAACTTGCTCTACCAAATCGAGCGAGCAAAGGCGCAATCAACATGACTGAACCTCGAATTTTTTTTGCATCTTTTTGAAATTCATCAGAATGATAAAAATCTAAATCGATTTCGTCTGCTTGAAAGTTATAAGTATTGGCTCTGATTTTTCTAACTTTCACGCCTAAACCTTTCAGTAAACTCAACAATTTTCGTACGTCCAATATATTTGGAACATTACTGATCGTCACTTTTTCTTTAGTTAAAAGTACTGCGCATAGTACTTGTAATGCCTCGTTTTTTGCTCCTTGAGGAGTGAGCGTTCCTTTGAGTGAAATACCCCCCGTAACTTCAAATGATTCTTGCATATCTTTTTTTTAATACAATGATAAAGGCTAAAACCTGTATCACCTTGGTACATCTATTTTTCGCAGGCAAAATTATAATATTCGCAGGAGTATTCTTTAAATTATGGGTTTTTTTCAAAAAAAATAGTTGTTCTAATTGCGGGCATTCGATCTCGAGTCAGCATATGAATAAGTACAGTATATTAGTCAATCACCAATTTTCCATTTCCTAACAATACATTTCCATTTTTAATTTTATAAAAATAAATACCGCTAGAAAGGTTTTTTTTATAAAAAGTAAAAGTAGAGTTAGTGTGCATTTCCTCGCGAACCATTTTTCCCATCACGTCAAAAACTTGGAGTGAGGTATTTTTAAGATTAGAACTTTCGATTTTGAAGTTAGTTTGAGCATTCATTGGATTTGGAAAAACTTCAATAGCAGATATGTTGTGAATTTCTTTTTGAGAAGTAATCGTTCCACCGATTTTTTTTAATAACATGCCATCAGGAGCTTGCCCAGCTAAGATATAACCTCCATCGGGAGTTGGCTCAATTGCTGATATTTTCTGGTCTGAAGAATTAAAGTTTTGATACCAAGTAGTTTCTCCATCTTCATCTAATTCCATAATATAACCATTATTAGCAGCTGCCCAAAAATGAAGAATGTCACCCACAATAGTATAACCTCCATCATCGCGTATAATGATATCAGAAACATTATCAATATTTTCAAGAGTTATACTTTTTATCCATTCTCCATTACCTAATGAATCTGTTTTAAAAACCAAAGGAAAAACATCTCCAATACCAACTGATCGACCACCTACAATATAACCTCCATCCGGTGTTTGTTTTACTACATAACCATCCTCCGAACTTGAAAAGTTGTAAGATTGTTGCCACTCCATATTCCCACTAATATCGAGTTTGAAAAGAGTCAACACATTTCCAACTGTTCCAACTACAATCGCACCTCCATCATCTGTAGCACCAATGTATGATTCAAAAATATGTTCAGAAAAAGTATAATACCTTTTCCAGAGTAAATCACCATTGATGGTTGATTTCATTACATGTAATCCTTTTATTTGAGGGAAGTTAGGCATTGTAATTCCAGTCAACATAAAATTACCATCTAAGGTGGTGACTCCTCCAAAAATATATCTAGAAGTATCTGCATCAAAAGTTTTTTCCCAAATTACTTCCCCTTCGGAATCAGTTCTCATAGCATATGGAATGGAGAATTGATTTCCTCCAATGATAAAATCACCATCAGGTAATTCCTCTAAGAAAACAACATTCTCATCATTAATTTCGCCTGCCTTATAATTATGTTCCCAAAGGATATTCCCAAGCGAATCAGTTTTGGCAAACCTAATATTATGACGAATTGCTCCTGTTGGAAAATCCATTTCTCCAGCAATGACAAAACCTCCATCAATAGTTGGATGCACTTCTATCCCCATGGTTAATACTTCTTGAGAGTAAGGAATAGTAGTTTCCCAGCCTTGAGTGGAGGCTACGAAAGGAATAGTTAAAAGCAAAAGGGAGAATAGATGTTTCATGATTTTTTTTTCAAAAAAAAAAAAGCTTTGTCATAAAGATAGACTGTCTTTTATTTTTAAAAAGTTGGGTGGAAGTCAAAATGAAAACATCAGGATGAATGGATTCACTTTTCTTAGTAATGATGGTGGGTGATTAGTGGGAGAATTTAGCCAAGTTTAAGTATCGGATAACTTAAAGTTATCCGATACCTGTTTTGTATTAAATATCATTCTTCAGAATTCACAGCAGCGGCAGAATTATTTCCAAATTTTGTATTTCGCAAAATGTGTTCAATCCTTTCCATAAATTTCCTCTTCGTTGTAGATGGCGCATGAACGAAACCTTCAACATAAAGTAGTTGATTGGTCGATTTATCATGAATTAAATAACCAATAAATGGTCCTCCCATAAAGTCATTTACCAAATCCCAAACGCCTCGAACTTCAACAGCATAACTTCCATGAATTTCCATAGGTATGGCAAACATAGGTAAATCAACATCGTTTGTACGCATGTAGGCGCCATCAATATCCGTAGTAACATGTTTTTTCCCAAGGCTATCTCGGATACTACGAATTCCTTCTTTTGTAAACTGATCTTGACTTGTATAAGGTAATTTGTGGATAAAAATATTGGAGCTTAAATCCGAAGATTCTTTTCTCAACCAAATGGTATTTGTAGAGTCAATAGCTACGATATACTCCTGTGGGATTTTCATTTCGGCACCCATCTTTTCTTTTATCTTTTTTTCTACACCGATGTTTCGGCCTTTGAGATAAGTGAAATTTCCTATTTGAGATTGATCAAAATCATGAACTCGCTTGGCAATATTTGGGAAACTCGCTTTGATGTTTTCAGAAAGTGCTTGTTGGGAATTACCAAAAATAAAAGTTAATAATTGACCTCTAGCCCATTTGTTATGTCCGACCACGGTATGGAATTTTGTATCTGACTTAGCTCGGTCAACTTTTTCAGGGCCGAGATCTTTTTGAATAATTTTATTGGTTTCAGAATGTACATCTTGAAAGTTGCCTAAAAAAACAAATGTTCTTAGGTCTCTCAACATCCGATCATTTTTCAATTGCTCTGGAGTCAAGTGCCGAAGATCAAACATTGGTTCTGGTTGTGGTAAAAGCAAATAAGCTGATTGGAAATAATAACGGAAAGTATCACCGGCCATTCCTTCCCAAACATTATCATCTGCAACAACGACTATTTCGCTTGTTTTTCCAATAGCTCCAGACATAGGAGGGCGATAATTGGAACTGGATTCTGAAGCGCAAGAAGTCAACATAATTAACCATCCTGCGACAAACAAAACAGGCTTCCAGAGATATGATAAATTGGTATTTGAATCTTTTTTGTAATTCATTTCGACGACGTTTTTTTCAAAATTAAAATAATCCTTCATTTTCTTTCTTAACTATAAACAAGATGCGAAGGAAGTAGTTTTTGGCGCATTCTTATTTTATGGTGAATGATTAATCCTATTGTGGGAACATTCACTATTCACCATTATATATTCACTATTAATTATTTAGTTTTTCTTGGAACTTTCGTTCGCTAACTCTTTTGAGCTGCTTTAGGCTATAATCGAATTGAGGTTCGTTATTTTCCTTTTCGAAAAATATATTTTCGAATTTATCTTTTGGAGTTAGTGGAACTGGAAATTCTAATCGGAATGTTGCAGAGGTTCCATCATTTTCTTGTTTGAAAAAATAAAGGGCATCACCACCTTTTCCAGGCTCAGCATAATCAAAGTGAACGAGTATTCTTTTATTAGGAATACTTTCGATTATTTTGAGTTGACCATTGCCCAATTTTTTACTTTTCCAGCGGAAGGCAGCGTCTTTTCCGAAAGTCCAATTCCCAAAATCTGTAGTCCATTCTGGATCAAGGTTCATGAAGTATGACCATTCTTCCCAGTTTTTTAAATCATTGATTTGTTGAAAAACTATTTCGACTGGAGCATTGATGTGAATGGATTTTTCGACGGTATATTTTTCAGGAAGGAAAAAAGAAACGACAACCATCGCTGCAATAAAGGCAATGATTCCAAAAAATATATTTTGTAAGATTCTCATCATTTGCTGGAGGTTTGAAGTTTTTTTGTAAAAAATCAACGCGGCAAATATAATGAATAAAGAGATAGGGAATATCGAATAACGAACAAGGATTTATGATTTGAGAAGTTTGGCTAGAGTTTCTATAAAAAGAAAAAAAATCAGCCGTCCAATTACCCTGGACGACTGATTACAATAAATTTAATTTTCCCTCTTCTGGGAAAACCAATTCTGACAACAGCATCTTTCGTTAACCTTTACCTTTAATGATAAAAAGTTAACCTTTAATTTTTTATCGAATAACCGAAACTGGCATTCTTGAATCGTAGATTCCAGTCAAGGTTGGTGATTGCGCATTACCGGTGTAATTTCTTACTTTTTTAAATACGAAATCATACAACTCTTGAATCGTTACAATTTTATTTTTATTTCTATCCGCTTCACCTTTTAATCCTCTGATTAAATAGTGACTAAAAATTCCTTGACGTAAACCTTGATCCTCCAAGGAATATTCTTCTCCTTTTGATGACATCAATAAAGCTGTCCCTCCAGTAGAATTATCAAATGCAGAATAGTATTTTTTCAAAGTACTTTCGAGCGGTGCACTTCGCATCGCAGTCAAAGTTCCTGAGTGACAAGCATCTGCAAGGCAAAGTTTATGCTTCGCTTTTGATTCTTTAAATATGGCTTTAACATCTTCATGTCCGACTTTATTATTGAATCCATCAAAATCAACTGGTAAAAATGAACCAGGTAATCCGTGTCCTGAAAAATACAAAATCACGACATCATTTTCATCGGCTCGAAGGAAAACATTTCGCATTGTTCGCAAAATATTTCCACGAGTAGCATCTTCATCAATCAAAACTTTTATTTGATTGTCAGGTAATGCTCCTCCTTCTGGACTTTTCAAAAAAGCATAAGTGTGGTAAGCATCATCATCTGTATATTTCAAAACAGGCATATGTTGGTATCTTGCAACTCCAACGACCACAGCCCAAATTTTCACATTAGCACTTTGATCCACTTCAACATATTCATTTCCAATTGGAGTATCACCACTTTCTAATTCTTTAATTACATTTCCATTATTCCAAAGAGCTCCAAGAACTCGACCATGTTTGTAATACATAATTCCTTCGCCATGAGGAGCATGGTTTTCCCAACCTCCGACATATTTATCACCATTGGAATAAAAGCAAGTTCCTTCGCCATGAGGATATCTATTTTTAAAAGTACCGACATAACGACTTCCATCTGAATAAGTAAATTTTCCATGACCACTCATACAATCTGCTTTGTTACAATCACGAAGTGCTTTGTCATTCGCATTTGCATCTGAGTTTGATGGAAAGTTGGAAGCGGTTGTTGACTGATTATAATTATTATTTTGAGCAATAGCCGTTCCTTCTGAATTATCATCGAGAAAGTTATCATTTGCCCAAACACCAACTACAGCAGTTCCATTTGCTTGGGTCAAAGTTCCATGACCATCTCGTTGATTGTTTTTCCAAGCTCCTACAAATCTGGATTTGTCTTGGTAAATCATCGTCCCTTCACCATGCATCTTTCCATTCCGAAAATCACCTTCGTATCTTTTTCCATCGGTAAAGAAAAATTTTCCTTTTCCAGAAATGACATCATCTGACCAATTTCCTTCGTAGCGACTTCCGTTTCTAAATTCCATATTTCCTCTGCCGTTCATTTTTCCCCTTTTGAAATTACCACGATAGGTATCACCATTAGCAAAAACCATCTTTCCTTTTCCCTCTCGATACTGTTCTACCCATTGACCAAAATATTTATTTCCGTTGCTAAAATACAGCGCACCGTCGCCATGCATTTTACCACCTTTAAATGTACCAATATATTTAGCGCCACTCGGGTACATAAAAGTACCTGTGCCGTTAAAACAATTTCCTTTGATACATTGTGCTGTTGATGTCTGAAGAAAAGCGATGGAAATCATCACTACAATACAAATTAATCGTCTCATGCTTTTGGATTTTAAATCTGCAAAAATGCAGGTGAATTAGGCTGAACCAAAAATAAAATTATGTATTGTAAAATTTCCTTATGTTTTATGCTCTTTTTTGGAAAGTGAAGCTTTATTCTTTTTTTGAAGTAAGATTTTTAGGACGAACAAAAGTTCACTAAAAATAGAAATGCGTATTATTAACTTATTTCTACATCTAATATTGTTTAAATTTTTTCATTTTAAAAAAATATTAGCGGAAAAGAATTGTTTATCTTTACTTTTGATTAATTTTTATCAAAAACGAATTTAACATACAATATTTTTTATCAAATTAAACTCAGGAAAAATGTTTAAAAATTTTCTATTATTAATGACTACGATTTTAGTTTTAGCAGCATGCGGTGAAGCAACAAAGAGTGCTGAACAAGTTGCAGAAGAGAAAGCTACTGATCAAATTTTTGGAGAAAAAATTACAGCAGATAATGCACTTACTTTTAATGAATTACTAACCAAAATGGATCAATTAGATTCAATAGAAACCAAAGTTACAGGAACAGTAGAAAGCGTTTGCAAAAAGAAAGGATGTTGGGTAAATATCGTTTCAGAAGATGGTCGTGAAATGTTTGTGAAATTTAAAGACTATGGTTTTTTCTTACCAAAAGATTGTGAAGGAAGAAAGGTTGTCATGGAAGGAAAAGCTTTTCGAGAAGTTACTCCAGTTGATGAGTTGCAACATTTAGCAGAAGATGGTGGTGCCTCAAAAGAGGAAATTGCGAAAATAACTGAACCAAAAGAAGAGCTTAAATTTATGGCAGCGGGTGTTATGCTTTTAGCAGAACAAGAGATGAAAAAAACTGCTGAAGATAAACAGTAGAAAAATGTTAAGCTGTTTTGCTTCGCTTCTGTTCTACTTTATTGCTTTGATTAAAGCAGATATTATTGAAGAGTAGAGCAATTGCGGAGCAAAATAGTTTAGCAGTTTTTTTACGAAACCTTTCGATCTTGTTTTTTTTCCAAAAAAAAAATAATAAATTAAGGATTGATCGGGTTCTTACTATTATGGTTTTATTTTCTCAACACTTTATGGACTACAGAGCTGCTAAATTATTTATTTTAAATAAAATGAAAAGAGAGTTAACTAATAAACTCACTTATCACGGAATGCATCATACTCTTGATGTGCTTAAAATAACGAGCGAACTCTGTCTGGCAGAAAGTATCTCTCGAAAGGAAACTAAACTTCTCAAAACTGCAGCGCTTTTTCATGATTGTGGATTTACCGAGACATATACCAATCACGAAGAGAAAGGCTGTGAGATAGCTAGAAATAATTTACCTCAATTTGGTTATTCTGAAGATGATATTGAAAAAATCTGCGGAATGATCATGGCTACCAAAATTCCTCAGGCTCCTAAAAATTTATTGGAAGAGATTATCTGTGATGCAGATTTGGATTATTTAGGTCGAAATGATTTTTATTCTATTGGAAATACTTTGTACGAAGAATTCAAAGAATATAAAGTGGTTTCGGATGAAGAGTCATGGAATCGACTACAAGTCGGATTTATTGGTGGTCATAATTATTTTACAGGAACAACTTTAGCAAGAAGAGAATCAAAGAAACAAGAGTATCTGCAAGAACTGAAGGAATTGGTGGCGAGCTATGAAAATGAATAAAATATAAAAAGGTGGCAGCGTTTGAGTGGTGATAATCGTAATACTAATGGTTAAAAACTCATCAATCTATATAAAGGTGCAGCCCCTTTCTACTCTCACTAGTTTTTAATTTTTACAAATTGTTTTGACGTTAATTATGTAAAATTAAAAAAAAGGGGCTGCATTCTTTTTTTCGACAAAAATCTTCCTAAATATATTTTAAGATCAAAAATGAACTTCGTCGTTGTAAACGACAAAAGCCCTTGGTGAAATTAATTACCAAGGGCTTTTTTACTAGCTGTGAAAAATTAACTAGGAATTTAAATTTTCACAAGGATAAATTTGCCGTTGCAAATTTATTGGCTGTAAGAGAAGGACTCGAACCTTCACGAAGCGATTAGTTCTGATTACTCAGAATTTATTTCGGATTCTTCACCCCCGAGACAAGAGGGCATGGCTGCCTAATTTCATCACCTTACAGTATTTTAAAATTTAATGAATAGCTTTATAGTTGATTAAAAAATTATTCATTTGAAATTATGTCATCGTTCGTTAACGTTGATAAGACAAATATACGCTCATTTCTGTTTTTAATGCAAATTATTTAATGAATTAGTTGAAATTTTGTATTTCATTCAAAAAATTATCAAAAAAATTAAATGAATGACAATTTAACTTATTGAAAACAGAGATCTATTAGATGATTTTCAATATTGGTTTTCGATTTTAAACTGATTTAAATCTTATTTTATGTTTTATTCAATAAAAATGAGTTTTTATTGTTGATTTTATAATTTTCAAATGCAAAAAATGCTTTTAACCTTATTAAAAAAGTACCAAACTGAATTTTTTCCTCTTTTAGGAAAGTCTTTTAAAAAGGAAGATTTTTGTAAAATTGATTTAAATGCAAAATCTCCTAATTTGGATTTGGAATCAATTCAGACTTATGATGGATTAGATTTTTATATTCAAAAGGAATTAAATAAAAATAAGGCGAAAGTTGGAGTAGGAGGATACTTGGAGAAGCGAGTGCTTTATCAACAAAGTAATAATTTTAAAAATGAAGCTGAAAATCGAGATATTCATCTTGGGGTAGATTGGTGGTCTGAGGTAGGGACAGAAGTTTATGCACCGCTTGAAGGAAGAGTTCACAGTTTTCAATACAATGAATTACATTTGGATTATGGAGCGACGATCATTTTGGAACATGAATTAGATAGTTTTATCTTTTACACATTGTATGGACATTTAAATTTAGCTTCACTTAAAAATTTGGAAAAAGGAATGTTTATCAAAAAAGGTTCAGCATTCACAGCAATGGGAAATCGAAATGAAAACGGAGGATGGGTTCCACATTTACATTTTCAAATTATTAAAAATATGATGGGTAGGGAAGGAGATTTTCCAGGAGTGACAAGTAAAAAATTACTTGTTGAGTTTTCAGAGAACTGTCCTGACCCGAATGTGTTTTTTGTTTATTAAAAAATAAAAAGATTCTCTACTCACAAGGTGACTCGAAGTCATCTTATGAATACAACCAAATACACATATTGAATGTTCCAAAGTAAATTATTCTAAAATGAAAATATTTTCACTCCTAATTACATTTTGCTTTTTTAGTTTTTGTTGCAATACTCCTTCTGAAAAACTGGGTTCTTCATCCTTAGAATTACCAACCGAAAAAATGAAAGGACTTAGCTTTGTTGCTCCTTCTAATCCATTTTCTGATAATCCAATGGTTCGAATAAATGATGTCGGAGCAGATTGGATAGCGGTGATGCCATTTGGTTTTTCACCCAATGATGGAC
This sequence comes from uncultured Saprospiraceae bacterium, assembly GCA_964564545.1. GTDB lineage: Bacteria > Bacteroidota > Bacteroidia > Chitinophagales > Saprospiraceae > CAJQQY01. The sequence goes on along the minus strand of CAZMBP010000023.1, from coordinate 73,142 downwards.
CAATGGTTCGATTCAACACTAGTCGTCAATGGTGGGGAGAACGAGCAGACGGAACAATTGAAACTATTCGATTAGCAAAAGAAAGTAATATAAAAGTATTGCTCAAACCACATGTCTGGATGCATGGAAGTTGGATTGGAGAATTGGATTTTGATAATGATGCTGATTGGAAAAAGTGGGAATCGGATTATACAGACTATATTTTGACCTATGCAAAAATTGCAGACTCCCTCAATGTGGAAGTTTTTTGTATTGGTACAGAAGTGAAGCAGTCGGTCAAAAAAAGAGAAAAATATTGGAGAGGATTGATTAGAGCAGTAAAAAAAATCTATGATGGAAAATTGACTTACGCTTCGAATTGGGATGCTTATCAGGCTGTTTCATTTTGGGATGAATTAGATTTCGTAGGAATTGATACTTATTTTCCTTTGGTAAAATCAAAAACGCCTACCATCGAAGAATTAAAAAAAGCATGGAAACCGACGGTCAAAGAACTTCGTAGATTTTATCAGAAAACTGGTAAACCAATTGTTTTTACTGAATATGGATATATGAGTATTGATGGTTGTGCTCATAAAAATTGGGAACTTGAAAACCAAAGAACTGAGATTCCAGTTAACCAACAAGCCCAAGCAAATGCAATCGAAGCTCTCTTTGAAGTTTTTTGGAAAGAAGAGTGGTGGGGCGGAGGTTTTCTTTGGAAATGGTATCCAAATTATCAAGGAGAAGGTCAGGGGAGGCGAGCGAGATTCCGTGCAGCAGATTATACTCCTCAGGGAAAAATTGCAGAAGAAGTTTTAAAGGATTGGTTTAAAGGTGAAAAATCGAAATAAATTAAGTTACACTTCTCATCAATATTTTAGTGACATTTTGATATTGATTTTAATTGAAGTTTTGGTTAATTATTTTTTATTTTCGGAAAATATTTTCGAATAAAATTGAACAGATGAATTATTTTAAAACTATAGTTTTCATTTTTAGCATGGCTTTTATTTTTTCGAATTGCACAGGTGATGAAAGTACACCGACGGAAGAAACAGTAAATAATATTTGCAGTTGCACTCAACCTGTCGTAAAAATCAATCAAGAAATTAAAGTTCTTCAAATGGAAGGAAATATTCAAGCAATAACTGATTTAGTTGAAAAAGCCGGAACGGCATTTGACGAAGCAGTAAAATGTACCAAAAAGAATACTTCTGAAAAAGTGGATAAAACGAAATTGAAAAAAGCGTTGATGAGTAATTGCAAAGTAGAGGAACGAATGATAGATGATTTGATAAAAAAACTATAAAACTCCTGTCCCCTAAAGGGGAACGAAGTGAACAACATTTTATAATTAAAAGAGCCTATTCTTTCAATGGAAAGAATAGGCTCTTAAACGTTTGTAACATTTAAATATTACGTTCCCCTTTAGGGAGCAGGGGTGTAAAAGGGCAATTTGACCACTTTCGCATTTAATTTTTTCTTACCTGCTACGACTAAAATTTCAGTTCCTACTTTAGCGAATTCAGTTTTTACATAACCCATTCCAATTGGAATTTCCAAGGAAGGAGATTGAGTTCCAGAAGTCACGACACCAATTCCATTTTCACTTTTATCTTCAAGTAAGTATCCATGTCGAGGGACTCGTCGATCTTCGACAACAAATCCTACTAATTTTTTATCAACACCTTCAGCTTTGTGTTTTGCAAAGACAGGTTGAGAATTGAAGTCTCCTTTTTTCACTTTTGTAATCCAACTCAAACCTGCTTCAATCGGTGAAGTGGTATCATCAATATCATTTCCATAGAGGCAATATCCCATTTCCAATCTCAGAGTATCACGCGCTCCCAATCCAGTTGGTTGAATATCAAATGGTTTCCCAGCTTCCATCACAGCATCCCAAAGTTCAACCATGTTTTCATTATTAACATATAACTCAAATCCACCTGAACCTGTATAGCCAGTTGCAGAAAGAATGACATCTTTGATTCCTGCCATTTCTCCAATTTTAAAATCATAATATTTGATGCTACTCAAATCTACGTCAGTCAAAGATTGCAAAGCTTCAACTGCTTTTGGTCCTTGCACAGCTAATAGACCACATCGATAAGAAATATTTTCCATCGAAACATTTGCATCATTATGATCTTTTATCCAATTCCAATCCTTCTCAATATTTGAGGCATTTACTACCAACATGTACGAAGGTGCTCCATCTTCATCTTCTAATCTATAAACCAAAAGGTCATCTACGATTCCTCCATTATGATTTGGCAAACAAGAATATTGAGCTTCTCCTGGAGAAAGTTTGGTAACATTATTTGAAGTTACTTTTTGGATCAATTCAGTAGAACCATTTCCTTTAATCAGAAATTCACCCATATGAGAAACATCAAAAACACCTACACTATTTCGAATAGCATGATGTTCTTCTTTTATTCCAGCATAAGAAATTGGCATATTATAACCTGCAAATTCTGCCATTCGAGCACCTAAATCAATGTGCTTTTGAGTAAGAGGAGTACTTTTCATTTAAAATATATTTGGTTAAGTTTTTTTATAAATAAGGTTTAATTCGTTTGACGTTGAACGTTTGACGTTTTACGATCGCCCATATAATAAAATTTTCGAGTCTCAAAAAATCTAATTCAAATCGTTCCCCTTTAGTGGACAGGGGTTACTCCACAATCTGTACTTGCTGAATTTTTTCACCCACAGTCAGTTGATGCACCACATCCATTCCATCCACCACTTTTGCAAAAATAGTATATCGCCCATCTAAGTGAGGAGTCGGTGCAAATGTAATAAACCATTGTGTACCTTCGGTATGATTTCCAGCTGAAGCCATTCCGACATAACCTTCTTCGTCATAATTTAATGGAGATAACTCTGAACGGATCGTATAATCCAATGAACCATATCCATCGCCTCTTGGACAACCACCTTGTGCCACAAAATTAGCGATGACTCGATGAAATGTTTTTCCATCATAAAATCCACTCTTTGCCAAAGCCACAAAGTTTGTCACCGAACCAGGAGCATCTTCTGGGAATAATTTTAAAATAATAGATCCTTTTGATGTTTTGATTTCAACTTTTGAATCTTCATCAATGGTATTAAAAACTCTCCAATCAATCTCATGGTTGAAAGTTGGTTTTATTAAATCAGTTGAAGTCTTTCCATTAAAGAAATCAATCGTTTTTTGAATTTCATAAAGTGTCTCAGTTTCTTTTGGTATTTCTAAACCATTTTTTGCCACCTCTAAGAAGTCCAAAGTGTCATAGACAGATTGGAAATCTAAAGCTGGAGTTCGAATTACTCCTGCTGCAACTGCTTTCATTGCAGCATCTCCTTTGACTAAGGCTTCTTGAAAATAAATGGCTAGTTCTTTTTTTACCTGAGTTTTTTGAAAACCAAAAGTTGCATCAAAATTTGGGTTTTGAGCAATGTTCGCCAAAGCTTCGATAGTTGCAGTTCGAATTACAGGTTTATCACTTGTAAATCCTAACTCATAAATATCTTTATAATTTCGACCGTATTCACCGAGTCCTTTTAATGCTGCAGCTTTTTGATAAACATCAGTTGCATTTTTAAATTGATCTTTCAATTCATATTGCATGGCCAAACGAGTTCCTTGTGAGTATAAACTTAGGTGCTTGTTGGCAGCTTGGTAAAGAGTAGAGGAAACGTGCCAATCAAGAGAATCGTTTTGCCGAGCGATTCTTCTATATTCAGGAGCTGCATTTATATTTCCATGTTTGACGAAATAATTCGCAGCGGTGGTGGCAACGTGAATGTTTTTACTTTGAAGGAAAGGAATAATTGCTGCTACGACTTTTCGATATTCAAAATTTCCAAGTGCATTGATAATATTGCAAGTAACTTGATAATTTCGTTCCCGCTTAATTAATTCCAAAAGTGTTTCAAGTGCTTGAGGAGTCTGTGTTCTTCCCAAAGCAAGGATCAAAGGCAACTTCACTCGTGTATCTTTTTCCACATAAAGTTGCTCCAAAAGTGATGGAATAAAAGTATCAATTGGAACTCGAAATCGGTACAAATAATTGGCAGCCATCATTCGCACATTTGGTGGGTAATTTTTTTCTGTCAAAAAACTAACAACTCGATCTGTTGCTTTTCGATGAGTGATTTTTCGTAAACCAAACTGATACATTCCTTTAATCATTCCATTTAGTAGAAGTGTGTCAGTTTTTATATATTCTTTCGTCGTACTCATTGAATGCAACGATTCTAAAGATCCACATTTTCCAATTGCCTCTAGGATATTTGAATTGAATTGATGGTGAATCCCTAGCGTATCATATGTTTGAAAAGCTTTGGTCAACCATTTTTCTCCCTTGCTAGAACCTATTTGTCCCATGGCATAAGCAGCAGCAGTTCGCACTTCTTCGATATCATCTTCCAATAATTTGGCAAGACTATTTACGATTGAACTATCTTTAATGGAAGCAAAAGCCATTGCTGCAGCATATCGGTAAGATGGATCTTTGTGGTCAAAAAATGCTACTAAACTGTCAACCTCTTGCCGATCTTGTAAATCATAAACACGTTGGAATTCAGGTTTTGATAAATCAAAATTGACTTCTGTTAAAACTTCTTCTTGTACAGGAATACATTGCGAAAATAGAATCGCACCTAAAAACAAATAGAAGAAATATTTTTTGATCATTTTCTGCATGCTGCTTGTTTTTTACTTTTGATTTTTGGTAAAAAAGAGATACTTGGGTTTTCGCAAAAATAGCTGAAACCTTTTAATTATTCGAAGAAAAATATGTGTTTGTGCATTAATGTATTAATCTAGACTTCGAGAATTGCCGTCAACATTAAAACTAGCAAACCAATACAGATTAATACCTTTACTCTTTCATCCAGAGTACTTTGAGTTTGAAATTATGGACCTGGAAATAACGAATCGAATCTGCATGCTGATCGATTTGGATATTTTGGGATTGGTAGGCTTGACTAGAGTCTGATTCATCTAATTCTGAAATGATGATAGCAGGTTTTTGCTTTGTCAAAATATCTTGATCATTAAAATATTTTCCCCAAACAGGATAAGTTTTCGCCTTTGTTTTCCAAGTCAAAGAGGGAGCCCAAGCACCGATGATTGGCCGATTTCCGAATTCATACTTTGATAAATATTGATTTATTTTTCTAATGTCAAAAGTTCTTCGTTCGTAGGCGCCGTGATAGTTTTTTAAATTAAAAAATAAAGCAATGACAAAAATAAGACTTGGTATGAAAACCCATTTCTGATTCTTTTTTTCAAAAAGTAAAAGACGAAATATTTCAAAAACGACCAACGAATTAATTGCAGCCATACAAAAAATAAGACTCACCAAATATCTAGTTGGCAAATACATCATCGTCAATTTGTGAAACTCTAAAAGTAACCAAAGACTTAAACCAAGAAATATTTTTTTATAAAACTTATTCGAATTTTTGTAAAAAAATAACAATACTCCTACGGGGAATAAAAAGTAAAAAAGAACGGTAACTGGCTGTAGTTTTTTTTCTAAAAATATATTTTCATTAATCCAACGGAAATGATCTGGGAGATCAAAATAATAGGCGAATCGATTCGTCGTTTGATCGACCATCACATAATTATAGAAATCTTGATTTGGGAAATACCACACCAAAATATAAATCACGAAAACTAAAGCCATGAGAATTGAACTAAAAAACAATTTTTTTACATGGATGTTTTTTCGATCTCTTTTCTTGAAAAAATAAGCGAGTAGTAAAAGTGGAAGAATCGGAAGGATATATAAAAACTGAATTTTAAAAAGATATGCCATCGAAAAAAGGAGGGTTAGACCTCCTGCTCTTTTCCAAGTTTTATCTTTTTCCAAAGGTTGAGCGAAAAGCAATATTCCTGAAAAAATAAAAATCGTACTTGGCATTTCAGCCAAACTAAAATGCGCAAAACTAAAAACATGATATTCTAAAAAAACCATTGGAATAAAAAATAACATTAGTTTTACGTGATACGGGTTTTTCCAGCTTACCCAAAAAATTAAGAGAAAAAAAGGAACAATAATAGCCCATCTTGCAACAGAAAGCGAAGATCCAAATAGGGCAATTGGAGCAAAAAGATAAGCTCCGAATAGAGGTGTTTTTATAAAGTTATCAGATTCTTGTAGTCCAAGGTTTCCATGGGTGATAAAGTTTCGAATTTGCGAAGCGTGCAACCCTTCGTCGGTATTTGCGCCACGACTCCAAGAGATTTGAATGTCTGGGTCAGCTTTGATGAAAGGAATTTGGAGGCTAAAATAAATCAGACTTAACAGCAAAAGCCCCCATTTTGGTGTGAGATATTTGCGAAAAGTATTTGATTCGTTTTGATTCATTTTGTTGTTTAAAGGAAATGTAAATGTATTGTTTTAAAAAAAATAGAAATAAAAAAATGCCACTCATTTTAATTTAAAAATGAGTGGCATTTTTTCTACTCTTGTTTTAGTGCGTATTACTTTTTTCATTCGAAAAAAAAAGTAATCAAAAATTCTTGGCGAAAAAAATGCTTTACACCTTGCAAGCACCCGCACCCTCATTTTTCGCCATTCCTAGCCCGCCCCATTTCTCATTGATCACTACTTACAGATGTTTTATAACATCATCCATCAAACCCTTCATTCTCTGATTCATCTCCAAAGCCTTCATCTTCTAATTCTTGATCGCCAAATGATTCATCATCACCATCTGGGCCAAATGGATTATCATCTCCTTCGTAAATTGAACAATCTAATTCTATTCCTAAATCTCCTCTTGGTCGATAGAAACGTGCGTTTACATCATAATTGGCATTTTCGTCTTCTTCCAATTTTCTAATAAAATTAGCAAAGAATGGTCTCGCCATTTTAGCTCCAGCACCATCTCTAATAGATAAAAATCTAACCCAACGATCCTCTCCTCCAACCCAAGTTCCAGTTACTAGATCAGGTGTTAATCCCATAAACCAACCATCAACATAATCATTAGTAGTTCCTGTTTTTCCACCAATCTCACTTTTCAATCCTCTAAAATCTGCTTGGCCTTGATTCATTACTTCTTTAAGCATATGAAGCATCACGTAGTTTGCTTGTGATTTGATGGCAGAGTTTTCGAGGGCAGTTTCGCTATAGATTAATTTTCCATTTTTATCTTCAATTTTGGAAATAAAAATAGGTTTGTTATATAAACCATTATTTGCAAAAGTGGTGTAAGCTCCAGTCATTTCAAATACTTTCAAGTCAGTTGCGCCCAAACAAATGGAAGGTACCTTAGGTATTCGATACATACCATTTGATCGTTTTGCATTTTTGTCTAAGCCCATTTCGTGAACTAACTGACGAACCAGCTTTACACTTCCCATCTGCTTCATTAAGTTGACAGAGATGGTGTTTTGAGACCATTTTAAACCTTTAATTAAAGTGAAATCTTCGCCTGTGTATGCTCCTGCATTTTTAGGTGTCCAATCTTCTTGAAGGATAAAATCACCCTCACCAACATGAATTGTATAAGGTATATCTGCAATTTTTTGACATGGAGAAATTCCCATTTCATTGATCGCAGTTGCATAAATAAATGGTTTGAAAGTTGATCCAACTTGTCGGTCAGATGTAACGTGATCGTACTGGAAATACTTGTGATTAATTCCGCCGATCCAAGTTTTGACATGTCCCGTTAAAGGATTTACAGACATTGATCCGAACTGCAAAAACATTCGATGATATTTAATGGAATCGAGGGGAGCCATTACTGTATCTTTTTCCATCTCAGGAGTATAATCAAAAACAGTCATTGGAACTGGTTTCGCAAATTCGTCTTTGACTTCTTTTTGAAGTTTATTCCAAGCTGTTTTTAAAGTTTTCCAATCAGCGCTATTCATGATTTTTCGATATTTGACCGCTCGCTCTGAAGGGACAATTTTTCGAGAAACTAATCTAGCAATCGAACCTTTCTTTTTGTCTTCGGCCAACATTCTATCGATGTCGAAATCACGTAATTCATAACCATCGATGCCTTCACTAATTTTTTTGATGACAGGATTTAAATGAATTTTTCTAAGTGATCCGTAACGGTCACTTCCTCGAATTAACTTCTTTAGAGATCGTTGTCTACTCGCTAAATCTTCTTCAATTTCTTCAGGTTCGCGATCATCAGTCGGGTCTCGATAAGTCCAAGGATCTTTTCCTTTCCATCTTTTCCAGAATTTCTTTTGTTGTTTTTTCATATGTTCTACCATGGCTGCTTCTGCATGTTTTTGCATGACTGGATCAATGGTAGTAAATATTTTCAAACCATCTTCGTAAAGATTATATGGTTTGCCATCAGACTTAAATTTAGCCTTAGTTTCGTCAACTAAAATTCGTTTTAATTCCTCACGCAAGTGCATTCTGAAATATGGAGCGAGTCCATCGTCATGAGTCTTTCGTTTAAAACTCCCCATACCTAGTGGTGAGTTTCTCAAAGAATCATATTCCGCTTGTGTGAGCATATCATTTTTTTGCATTTGCTTGAGCACGACCATTCTTCGATGCATAGTAGTGTCAGGAAAACGGATAGGATTGAAAAGGGAAGGATTTTTTAGCATTCCAACCAGCATGGCCGCTTCTTGTAATTCTAGCTCGTCTTGTCCTTTTCCAAAATAAATTTCAGAGGCAGCTTTGATTCCGAATGCACCATTGAGGAAACTAAATTTATTCAAGTACATCGCTACAATTTCTTGTTTGGTATATTGTTTTTCCAAACGAACAGCGATGATCCATTCTTTTAATTTTTGAATAACACGTTGGGTAAAGCTCGAACTTGGTTTGTCCGTAAATAACATTTTCGCCAACTGCTGAGTGATGGTACTTGCTCCTCCAGAACTTTTATCGCCGAGTAAAACAGTTTTTACTCCAGCTCGCCCTAGACCTTTGAAATCAATTCCAGTATGACTCATGTATCGTTCATCTTCTGTAGCAAGCAAGGCATCGATCATGTGATCAGAGATTTGATCAAAATCGACAGGGATTCGATTTTCGATAAAATAACGACCCAAAACTTCACCATTGGCCGCATAAACTTCACTCGCCAAGTTGTTTTTGGGATTTTCTAACTCCTCAAAAGTTGGAAGATCTGAAAAGGAAAGCGCAAAGAAAAATATCCCTATTCCGATAACGCCTAGAATAGCTCCACCCCAAATCACTTTGACCAATTTTTGGTAAAGTGAACTTCTCTCTTCTCGAATTTCTTTTGCGGTTTTTGATTGTTCCTGCATAGTGGAAATTTATTTTTTTAGAAAACGTACAAATATAGTAAGAGGTTATCTAAAATTTAGTTTTTATTAAAAAAAGCATCTATTTAACTAAGTCGTAATTCCTAACAATTTAGTTGCTTCCATTAACACTTGTAACCTGATTTTTGCGAATTTTTTCATGTCAAAACTCTCTTTTGGATCAACATTCGTTGCGATAAAATAGCGTTCCTCTCCTTTTTCAATATAACCGACAAACCACCCTAGATTATTGCCATTTCGGATGGACCAACCTGTTTTTCCGCTTAAATTGTAAGTTGGTTGTTCATCATAAAAAATCATGTCTTTTACGATTTTTTCGGTCCTTTTAGAAATGGGTAATTTGGAATGATAAAATCGTAAAAGAAAATCAACCTGTTCCATTGCGGTAATTCTTGAATCGCCTTCTAGCCAAAATAAATCAAGCGTTGAAGAATCCACGACCATATTTTTATAATCTAATTTTCCTAAATATTTATTCATTCGATCCACACCGACTCGTCGAGCAATATCTTGATAGCATGGGACACATGATTTTTGAAGAGCTTGCTTAAAAGTTAAATCTTGTTCCCAAATTTTTAATTGCCGTTTTTTCCCATCCCATTTGAACAAAGTATTTTCATCTTCGACGACACCTGTTTCCAAAGCGATAATTGAATTTGGGATTTTAAATGTTGATGCGGGTAAAAATCCTTTATTCGCTCGCTCGAAATCATTGGAATGATAGGTGTTATTTTTTTCGTCAAAAATTAAAATAACTCCATTGACTTCTGCAGCATCTAGGATTTGTTGGAAGCCTTTGTTGGCTATTTGTTTTGGAGCTTCGACTGTTGGTATTTTTTCAGTTGGAGTTTGCGGAGCATCTTTTTGCTCGCCACATGAATTTAAAATTAAAAGGAAAAATAGTAGATGAATTGGTTTCATTTTGTACGGAGTTTTTGAATTAACGATGCACAAATATAAATGAAAGAGGAGGGAAAGGGGAGAGGTGTTTATTATTCGTAGATGTTCAGTTATTATTTGTTTCTGTGGTGTGATCTGATCTTTTTTCATTGAAAAAAAATCGAATCAACCCTAAATATCGCTAGCCCCATTAATCAAAACAGTCTCTCAATAATTGCTTTTTTATTTTTTTCAAAATTCAAATTGGTGATTATCGTCAATGTAGGAGTTGATTTTTATCAGAATTTTTTTTCCCTATTTTTTATTTTTTTGTAAAAACAAAGAAATAAAAATGAAAAAAATTCTTATTCCTACTGATTTCTCTCCAGTTGCAGATAATGCCACAAAATTTGCAATTGAAATAGCAGATGCTTTTAAGAGTAAACTTTTTTTGTACCATGTTTATACAATGAAAAAATCTGATTATGATTTGAATTTTTCAGATGAAGAGCAACCTTTTAAAAAGAAGGTTAATCGAAATATGGAAAAAACTGTGAAAAAATTTAAAGAAATAATCACTCAAAAAGATCTTAAACTTCACTCAAAAGTCTATCAAGGCAACATCTTTTCTCTTTTTGGAAGGACAGTAAAAAAGGATGGGATAGAGCTTATAGTAATAGGTAGTAAAGGTGCTTCGGGGATCAACAAAATGATTTACGGAAGTGTTGCTGCTATTGCTTTGGAAAAATCGAAAATTCCTCTTTTGGTCGTTCCTCCAAAATCTTCCTTCCAGTCCTTACGGAACATTGTTTTAGCGATAGATAACAAAGATGTTTCACCAGATGTACTTTCACCATTACAAAAAATGGTAGAAAAATTTGGAGCGAAAGTAACTTTACTTAATATCAAAAAAGACTCTAAAAAGGATACTCAAAGAGAAGATACTATTGAACTTGCTGGTGTAGAAACAACTTATAGGGAAATTCCTCTATCCAAAAATATCAATGAATCCATTAACAAATTTGTTGAAGAAGAAGATTGTGACTTATTATGTGTGGTAAGGAGGAAAAAAGGATTCCTTGAAAGTATTTTTAAAAAAAGTATTTCTAAAAATCAAGTGTATAATAGTCGAGTGCCATTATTAGTATTGCCCGAATAAGTTAAATACTATGGGGTGATTACCTGAATCTGTCACATTGTAAAAATGTACTTTATGAGAAAAATATTATTTCCTACTGACTTCTCAATTCCCGCCAACAATGCTTTTTTATATGCTGTGGCGCTAGCAAAAGATTTAGGTGCTAAGATTAACATATTGCATGTTTATAGTAATTTTTTTATCCCAAGTTTAGGGGTGAAGAGAAAAGCATTTTTAGAAACTAAGTCAAATGAGATTCAATCTAAAATTAATGAATTGATAAAAACAATTCCTGAAAATCTATTCGATGAACAATATGTCGTTTTTGGAACTTTCGTTGCTGCTGAAATTGCAGATGAGGCAGAAGATGATTATGATTTAATTGTCATGGGAATGAAGGGAGAACATCAACGATTAGATAAATGGATGGGATCGGTGACTACCAATTTGATGATGAAATCCCCTTGTCCTGTTTTAGCGATTCCAGAAAAGGCTACCTATAAAGGCATCAATAAAATTACTCTTGCTACTTCCTTACCTACTTCTAAGGACTTCCCTATCCAGCACGTCTCTGCATTTGCTAAAGCACTTTCTGCTAAGTTGGAATTTGTAACAGTTGATAACATTGTTAGAAAAGCTAAGAAATATCAACCAAATCAACCAAAGACTGTCTTCTTCGGAAAGGTGTATGATATTGTTATTAATCCTTCTATCCCTGAGGGACTTAATGATTTCATTTTAAAAAATAAATCTGATATACTCAGTTTATATATGCAAAAGCGACAACTTTGGGAACGCCTATTTCACATAAGTGTAAGTAAAGAAATGGCTTTTCACACCAAGGTTCCATTATTCGTTTTTCACGAATAGAATGAAAATAAAAGTATTAATTAGACTTTATTCGTTTAACTTATACGGTCTTCAATATAAATTCACTTAGAACAATTTTTATTAATTATAAAAAAAAATAAAATGGAAAAACCAATCAATATTTTAGTACCAATAGATTTCTCAGATTGTTCAAAAAATGCATTAGAGTTTGCTTTACAATTGGCAGATAAAATTAAAGCAAATTTACGACTAGTAAACGTACTCTATTTTGATGGGAGTGATATGGAAAATACTGCTTATGCATTAGATGCAATTGAAGAGCAAAAAGTGAAATCAAAGAATCACATGATTAAATTTATGGAAAAGGTAACCGAAAATGTTCGTGCATCTCTTGATGAAATTCCGACCACTCAAATTAATATTGAGATAGGCAAGGTTGTAGCGACAATTTGTGACGTTGCGACAAGAAACGAAGTTGATTTTATTGTCATGGGAACGCAAGGTGAGAATAGTACTTTGGATAAATATATAGGTAGTGTGACTTCCAATGTATTAAAAAAAGCTCCTTGCCCTGTAATTGTAATACCTGAAGATGCTAAATTTGAAAAGAAAATGCAGTTAGGATATGCAACCGATTTTTCGGAGGCTGATCCATTTGAAATATGGAAAGCAGTAAAACTATTTGAATCATTTCAACCAGAAGTCAAATGTGTTCATTTCAATGAAAAGCAGGTTTATAATGAAGATAAAATAAAAGAATTAGAGACTTACTTTGCAGAGACTGCCCCGAAACTAAGTATAGAATTTCATAGCTTACCAGTAGAGGATAAGGTGAAGGATATGAATGACTTTATTGAAAATGAAAATATCAATATGCTGGTCATGTATAAACTTAAGCGTTCTTTTTTTGAATCCATTTTTCATAAAAGTTACACTCAAAAAATGTCAAAGCATACTAAAATTCCTTTAATGGTACTAAAAGAGGGTAAGTGAATAATGATGGTTTTTTAAGCATTTTATTGGATGCAAATAAGAATTAGGTAATTGGTTTTCATTTTGATGCAAGGTTCAATTGATAAAGGATGGTTGTTTTAAAAAATATTCCATCAGAAAAGTCTTCATTCAATTGTTGGTCGAAACTTCCAAATTTTAAAAAGGAAACAGTTAAGTCGACTTGATCATTTTCCTCATAGGTTCGATAACTTCTTCCGATTGTTGTACCTACTTGAAATTGGAAATTAACTCCTTTCATATTCCATTGAAGATATCCACTTAGTTCGTTATTGCTTCTACGAACGTATTGATCTTTTCCTTCAAAAGAGGAATTAAGATTAAAGCTTCGAATGGCTCCATCAAACCTAAGTCCTATTTTTCCATTTTTTGAAATGCTATAGTTTCCATCTGCACTAGCGGGAAGAGTAATGTTTGTTTCCCATTTTCCTTTGTGATAATACAAGCCAATAAGTGGAGTTAAAAATGGGCCAAATCTATCAGAATTATAAAATACACCAAATTTATAATTGAAGTTTTTTCTTAGGTGTTTTTTAAATAAGGCAAGGGCACCTATCTGGAAATCGTCTTTTTTCCACTTGATTAAATCTGATGAAAATTTGGGGAGAAGCATATAGGTAACATCCCAATTTTTATTGAATTTTTGATTAACTCCAGCTTTTAGATTGACAGTATGGAGTGTGGTGTATTTATCATTATTATATAATTTAAGCTGAATGTTTTCATATAATAATCCTGTCAGAAGTGCTTTTTTTTCTGAGAGAGGGATGGGAATATTTAGATCAAAAGATAATTCTTTTAAACTTGTTTCTCCTTCTTCTAAGTCGAAAGCATTGTCGTTACTGATATTATAACTCAGGCGAGCAAGATTGATGTATTCTTGACTGAAAAGTAAAGTGAATGGGGAGAAAATTAAACTGGTTATTATAAGGATCTTTAGATGTTTCATGATAAAGGTTTGAAGTTTTTCTTTTGTTGTTTATAATTTAAATACTTCAAGACCTAATTATTATGACAAAGGTTAATGTTGGTTGTGATTTTTGTCAGTTTTAGAGGGGTAGGTGAGAGATTCTTTGTGAGGTGGTGTTTTTTTTTCATTGAAAAAAAAAGGTACAGTATAAAAAATTTGATTTTTATACTGTACCTTCTTTTGCCAATGAAAACAGAATGAACGCTCGATGGGGATTTATTTTCTTTCAAAAATGAATTGATAGAAAATTATGTTTATTTACATTTTAAAAAATATTCTTTTGATATAAAATATCAACTTAACACTTCCCCTTCATCCAAGCCTTCTCCTTCCGATTCAAAAACGGACTCAACGTTTCATAAACTTCCTTGTGATAATTCTCCAACCACTTCACCTCCCGTTTCGTCAACATCGGATAATCAATCAAATTTTTATCAATCGGAAATAGTGTAACCGACTCAAATTTCAAAAATTGACCATATGCAGTCTTCTCTGCTTCTACCGCTAGAATCAAATTCTCGATTCGAATTCCATATTCTCCAGTTTTATAAAAACCAGGTTCATTTGACGTTAACATTCCTGCTTCGAGAACCGTTGCCGCTTTGGCAGTTAATCCAGAACCTATCGACTGTGGCCCTTCATGTACATTTAGAAAGAATCCAACACCATGACCAGTTCCATGGCCATAATTCAAACCATCTTGCCATAAGTGTTGTCTTGCTAAAATTTCAACTTGATTACCACGAGTTCCTTTTGGAAATTTTAATTCCGCCAAACCAATATGACCTTTTAGAACAGAAGTGAAATTTCTTTTTTGCTCTGCGGTTGGTTTCCCCAAAGCAACTGTTCGAGTGATGTCTGTCGTTCCATCTTCATATTGTCCACCAGAATCTAACAACAGAATTCCTTCATTTTTGATCGTTGCACAACTGCCTTCCTCTGGTCGATAATGAACAATCGCACCATTGCTTTTGTAACCGACAATCGCATCAAAACTTTCGCCATGATACTCACCTTGCTCCGCTCGAAAACCACTTAGTTTTTTAGCGACTTCAACTTCAGTAACTGTTCCTTTTTTCAAAATATCTTCCAGCCACATAAACAAACGAGTCAATGCAACACCATCTTTAATCATTGCATTTTTAATGTGCTTGACCTCTGTCTTATTTTTTAATGCTTTTAAATGTGTGGAAATGGTCTTGCCGTGAATCACTTGTTTTTCAGGAATAGCATTGTACAATTTCATATTAGTAGTCGAAGGATCAACTAGAATACTTTTTGATTTATTCAGGTTTTTTAAATAATCAAAAACACCATCATACTTTTTTA
Source organism: uncultured Saprospiraceae bacterium (assembly GCA_964564545.1). Lineage (GTDB taxonomy): Bacteria > Bacteroidota > Bacteroidia > Chitinophagales > Saprospiraceae > CAJQQY01. The sequence continues at coordinate 57,722 of CAZMBP010000023.1, read as the reverse complement.
GAATGATACCATCACGTTGAAATTGTTTTCGTAAACGCATCGGCACTTTCTTTTTGTCAATAAAAAGGTAGGCATTTCTCAAACCAATAACTGCGTAAGCGATACTTACAGGATTACATTCCACATCTGATGAACGAATATTAAAAATCCAAGCAATGTCATCCAACGTCGAAACGAAATGATAATCAGCACCTTGAGATTTCATTTCAGCTCGAATCGTTTCGAGTTTTTTCGAACGACTTTTTCCAGCGTATTTTACTTTATGTTCAAATATTTCATTGGTTGGAAGAGCAGGGCGATTTTCCCAAGCTTCTGTCAATAAATCCTTCGAATAGTCAAGCTTGATATTATTTTCTTTAAATACTTTTTCCATTCGTTGGATTTGACCTACGGAAAAAAGCATTCCGTCGCAACCAACTTTGCCACCACTTTTGACATTTTCCAAAATCCAAGCAATGTACTCAGAAGTGTGCGCCACTTTAAGTTTATGCAGTTTCATTTTCGTTCCCTTCAATTCTTTTGCAGCTTGAATAAAATAACGAGAGTCTGTCCACAGTCCTGCGTGATCGTTGGTGATCACTACATTTCCAGCTGAACCAGTAAATCCAGAAATCCATTTTCGAGCTTTCCAATGATCAGCAGCATATTCACTTTGGTGAGGATCGCTACCAGGAATAATGTAAGCATCGAATTGATATTTATTCATTTGTTGACGGAGCGCAGAAATATTATTGTTTATAGACATGGTTAATTTTTATAATTTAAAAAAGGATTATTGTCACAGAATTTGAATTTCGGTAAAGTGATCATTGCAAATTTGGTAAAACTATTTGAGAAAACGGCAAAGAAGATTGGTGAAAAAAAGGATAGGGAAATACTAGATTTTTGAAAACAAATATAAATTTTATTAATAAAATAAAAAATAATATTTAAATTTGGCAAGATTTTTGGTAAAAGTCGTGCCAATTTGGAACTTATTAAATAGATTTCCGTTATATTTAGTTCAGGTTCAAATATTTATCTAAATAAAGCGAATCTTTCTCTGTCACTTTTGTAAGCTGAAACTAACCAATTTTGAAAAAACAAACCCCGTAATTAATAATTCTATCATTAAAATTTTTATTATCGAACACTATATTTACTCACGAGAGAAAACATTATAATCCCTATGTTAAGACAAAATTTAAGTCAACGTTTACTCCAGAAGTTATCTCCGCAACAAATTCAACTAATGAAATTGTTGCAGATTCCGACGGCAACTTTGGAGCAACGAATTAAAGAAGAATTAGAAGCAAACCCTGTACTTGAAGAAGGCGAGGACAGGGATGAACAGCTAGAAATGGCTAAGAAGAATGATGATGATGATAAAGATAAAGAGGTAAAAGAAGGCGATGAAGAAATTGAAAGAGATGAAGAATTTGAATTGGATGATTATTTGACTGAATATTTTGAAGATGATCCTTCGAGCTACAAATTGAAAGCAAATAATTTTTCTGCAGATGAAGAAGACAAAACAATTCCGATTCCTGTAGAAAATACTTTTCACGAATATTTAGAACAACAATTAGGAATGCTTGAGTGGAAAGATGATCGAGAGTTTTTGATTGCAAAGCAGATTATTGGAAGTATTGATGATGATGGATATTTGCGAAGAGAACCAGAGGCAATCATTGATGATATGATTTTTTCTCAAAATATAAGTACAGACGAAGATGAGATAGTTTGCATTTTGAAAAAAATCCAAAAATTTGATCCTCCAGGGATTGGGTCAAGAGATTTACAAGAATGCTTATTATTGCAATTATATCACAGAGAAAAAAACGAGACGAATTTGACTTATGAGGAAAAAGCTCCTTTACGATTAGCGACTCGAATTATTGAAGATTACTTTAATGAATTTTCGAAAAAACATTACCAGAAATTACAGAGGTATTTAACGATTTCTGAAAAACAGTTGAAGTTGGCGGTGGATGAAATTTTAAGATTGAATCCAAAACCTGCAAGTGGTTACCGAACCAATAGTTCAAGAGGTGTACATTATATTGTACCTGATTTTATTATTGTGAATCGAGAAGGAGAATTGGATTTGACATTGAATTCAAGAAATGCTCCTGACCTTCGAATTAATGAGCATTACAAAGAGATGCTTACTTCGTATAAGGATAATCGGAATGGAAGACGTGCTGACAAAAAGCAGAAAGAAGCGGTGATGTTTATCAAGCAAAAAATTGATTCTGCAAAATGGTTTATTGATGCAATTCGTCAACGTCAACAAACGATGTACAAGACGATGTATTCGATCATGCAATATCAATATGATTTCTTTTTGACAGGAGATCAGAAGAAATTGCGACCAATGATTTTGAAGGATATTGCAGATATTACCGGTTTGGATATTTCGACAGTTTCGAGAGTTGCCAATAGTAAGTTTGTGCAAACTGAGTTTGGAACAAAACGATTGAAAGATTTCTTTTCGGAATCTCTTCAAACGAGTACAGGAGAAGAGGTGTCAACCTTAGAGGTGAAAAAGATCTTGACAGATATTATCGAGGAAGAGCATAAACGCAAACCTTATTCTGATGAGAAATTGAAAAATTTACTCCAAGAAAAAGGATACAATATTGCACGAAGAACTGTAGCGAAATATCGAGAGCAATTGAATATTCCAGTTGCTAGATTAAGAAAACAATTATAAAAGTTTACTTTTTGAAAAATATAAAACGGGTGACCTTCGAAAGAAGGTCACCCGTTTTTCATTAATACGTGGAGGTCAGCTAAAGCAGACTACTATGTGCTATAAAAAATAGGTGTTTTTGCCGAGAGCGAAAACGCCTATTTTTCGTTATTTTTAAAAGAGTAAATGTTAAAATTTAATTTATCTACGATTTTTTTCGTAGATAAATTTGTTTTTACGAATAACTTCGTAGATATTTGCTTCTACGAAGTTATTCGTAATTTTATTGAGCAAATGATTTTATTTTTTTTAAAGTAAAATCATCCCGAAATACTCGGGGTAAACTTGCGCTCTTGAGCAGGCGCATTTTTTACAACTGTCAGAGAAACTTCCGAGGTGACGACTTCGGAAGTCATTTTGAAATTTTAGAAAAGAATTGAAAGTATGATTAATCGTTTTGTTTCCAAACAACTTTTTATCAACTTCAAAGTCTTTCTAAAAAACACCAGACTAAAAAAACATTTTAATATGTCAAAAAAAAACATCAAACCTACCGAAGCGGAATTAGAAATTTTGCAAATCCTTTGGGAACATGGCGAGTCGACAGTTCGAAATGTCAACGAGTTATTGAATGAAAAGCGAAATGTAAATCTAAAAGAAATCGGTTATACGACTACTTTAAAATTAATGCAACTCATGCATGAAAAAGGATTGGCGGATCGAAATGAGGAAAGTCGAACTCATATTTATTCTGCAAAAGTGAAGGAAGGTGAAATGCAAAAAGCGCTCTTAGAAAAATTTGTGGATAAAACATTTCGTGGTTCTGCAATGAAAATGGTGATGCAAGCTTTGGGTAATCACGAAACTTCAAAAGAAGAACTAGATGAAATCAAAGCGTTGATTTCTAAAATTGAAAATAAAAAATAAAATAGGAGATGGGAATATCGAATATCGAACAAGGATTTGAGATTTGAGAAGTTTAACGAAATTTCTCATAGTAAAATTAAAAACTAAAATCGTCAAACTTCTCAAATCATAATTCCTTGTTCGATATTCCCACCTCTCAAAATCAAAAAGCATGATACAAAATATTTTTTCAGAAGAATTAATTCAAGCGATAGGGTGGACAATGATCCATTCACTTTGGCAAGGATTTGCAGTTGCGATTTTGATGGGAATAGTGATGATTGGTTTGCAAAAAAAATCATCGAAAGTTCGACATGAGTTTGCGTTCTTTTCATTGTTTTTAATATTCATCTTATCACTTTCGACATTTATCTACTTGTATGATTCAGCGGTGGAAGGAGCGGCTTTAGGAACTACAATAACAGTTATTGCGGAAGGTGGCTTTGTTTTGGAAAATGCCACTATTGTTCAATCCTTTTTCCAAAAATCAATCGAATATTTTAATGAACATCTACCATTGATAGTAACACTTTGGTTGATAGGAATGGTTTTCTTTTTATTGCGATTGCTCGGAGGTTTGGCTTTTATCCAAAAACTAAAATCCCAACAGCAACAACCACTTCCTTCAAAATGGCAAACTGTTTTTGAAAAAATACACGCTAAATTTCCAATGAAAAAATCGGTTCGAATTGTCGAATCAGCTTTGGCCAAAACGCCAATGGTAATTGGATATTTTAAACCAGTTATTTTATTTCCTTTAGGTGCAATCAACCAATTGACTCAGCAAGAAGTCGAAGCAGTTTTGGCTCACGAAATTGCACACATTTACCGAAATGATTATTTGCTCAACATAATACAATCATTTATTGAAATCGTTTTTTATTATCATCCTGCAGTTTGGTGGATATCTGCCAACATTCGAACAGAACGTGAAAACTGCTGTGATGATATAGCCGTAAAAATTTGCGGTAGCTCAATTACTTATGTCAAAGCTTTGGTGACATTGGAAGAAATTCAACCAGCTCCAAACTTGGCGATGTCATTTTCTTCTGGCAGTAAAAATCAATTGCTCAATCGTGTTAAACGTATTTTAAATCAACCACAAAACAAATTTAACATTATGGAGAAATTCACAGCAACTTGTTTTTTATTAGCAGCATTATTTTTATTCTCATTTAGTCCGACTAAATCTGATGACAATCAAGCAAACAAAAATTCAGCAAATGTTGAAGCTGCCGCCCCACTTGATTTAGGAATTACATCTGAAGCAGATACTGTTCCTGCACCACCACCTCCGCCTCCGCCACCAAAATATCGTAAAAAAGGAAATGGAAAGTTCGTTTATACCAAAGATGGAGAATCAGTTGAAGTTAAATTCAAAAATGATGAAATCGAAAAATTGAAAATCAATGGTGAGGAAATCGAAGAAGCAGATTTCTCGGAGTATGAAGATTATATTGATGAATTAGTAGATGAAGTTCCGCTTCCTCCAAGACCACATGCGCCACATGCGCCTCATTCAAGTTCAAGAGTAACAACAATTATTGGTGATGGTACTCATGTTATTTCTGAGTCAGAGGATGAAGATGGAAATACAGTTTATGTGATAAAATCAGATGATGCTGAATCTCCTGTGGTTGTAAAAGGAAGGAAAATTACAGTAGATGGAAAAGCTTTGAGTCTAGATTCTGGGCCAGTAGTTATTCGGGATGGAGAAACTATTTCGATAAGCAATGGAGCAAGTATTGCTGATTTTGATATTGCGATAAGTCCAGATGTTATTCATTACGGATTTGGAGAAAATGATTTTGTATTTGCAGAATTGCCAGAGATTCCAGAATTACCAGAGTTACCAGAAATTGAGTTTGGCGATTTTGATGATTTTAATTTCCATTTTGATTTCGATACGATTCCTTCTGGTTCTATTATGATTGATGGACAAAGAAAAGAATGGAGCAAATTGTCTGATGATGAAAAAAGAAAATTAAAAGAGGAAATGGCAACCTTAAAGGATGAAATGCGAGCACAACGAGAAGTAATGCGCAAGGAGATGGAAGAGATGCATAAACTCAGAAAAGAAGAGTACAAAGAGCAAATGAAAGAGGCTCGTGAAAGAATGGCTGAAGCAAAAGAAGAAATGAGAGCAGCTCAAAAAGAACAAAGAGAAAGAATGCGAGAAATGCGAGAGCAAGAAAGAGAGATGCAGCAAAGAATACGTGAACAACAACGAGAAGTACATAGAGCCAGAGCAGCAGAACGATCTGAATGGATTCATGCTTTCGAAGCTCAATTGAAAAAAGATGGACACGTTAATAGTGACGGAAGTTTTGAATTTTCTATGAGCGAAAAACGATTAAGAATTAATGACGATAAGCAATCAGATGCTGAATGGAAAAAGTATAAAAACCTTTATGAAAGTGAAACTGGAAAAAGTTTAGGAAACGATTTTAAAATCGACATTTCTACTAATGGAAAAAATAATAATAGAAGAGTTTCAGTTTCTATTTCAGATGACTCAAACTAATTTGTAACAAATCCTTTTTTCAATTCGTCAGTTAAAAAAGGGTGAGATTCCAAGAATGAATTTTGCTAATAATTAAGCAAAATTTATTCTTGGAAAACCATTCTCAATAATTCCACGTATATTTCACATCAAATAAAATGTGGCTTTTTTGTAACGCTACATTATTTTTGTAGTACCCTAGTCAAATTTAAAGTGTTAAAATTGGTACTTCAAGACCGAAACAAGCAACAATTCATTCGTCAGTATGTCTTTTTGTAAAAGATAAAAGTATTGAACTGGTTCAATAATTAATGGAGTTCTTTCCAATTATAGATTTATGTAGAACCGTAAAACGTCGAACGTAAAACGAATCCAAGTCTAATACTTTTGTTTTCATGCATTCCCAAATGCTGACACCATTTTATCACATATTAAAATCACTAAATTATGAAGACATTCCAACATTTCATGTTATCGACTCTCGCCTTAGTTTTATTTATGGGTACCAATCTAAATGCCCAAAGTGAAGCTCCTAACACATTTTTAATTATTCAAAAAAATAATGGAGAAGAAAAAGTAGTCAAGAGTTTTGATGACCTCGACAACATTTTGCTCGAATTCAATGTGCAAGATGATGAGAAAGACGTGATTGAAGATTTCATGTATGCTCGAAAAAAACATTCAAAACCATTTTTAGGAGTTTACTCTAGTAAAAATCCTGATGGAAACGGAATCGTTTTAGACGGAACAGTTCAAAATAGTGCTGCGAAAAAAGCAGGTTTGCAAAGAGGCGATATCATTACCTCCATCAATGGAAATGCGATAAACTCGGTTTCAGATTTGCGCAACGAATTAAAAAATCACAAAGTAGGTGATGCTATCAACATAGCTTATAATCGAAATAATTCTCCTGCCCAAATGGAAGTTGTTTTGGGTCGTAAGCAAAGAAACAATCACCACGTTTATTCCTACAATACTCAAAGGAAAAAAGTAGAACGAGATCCATGTAAAGTTTTTATTGGGGTTTATAGCGGAACTTCATACAGCGAAAAAGGTGTAAAAGTTACTGGTGTAATCGACAAAACTCCAGCAAGTGAAATTAACTTAGAAAGAGGAGATTATATCACAGCATTGGACGGAATTCCAGTACACTCTCACAAAGAATTATTGAGAGAACGAAACAAACATAATCCAGGTGATCGATTTTTGATTACTTATACTCGTGATGGAGAGGAGTTTGATGAAGTAGCTTATTTCAAAGAATGTCCTAAACCATTCAAAGAAGATTTAACAATTGATGAGGTTGTTGAAGAAACTCCACCAGTTGTGGAAACTCCTCAAATTACTCAACCTTCTGATAATACTTTAAAAGTAGAAGGATTGGAAGCTTATCCAAATCCAACTTATGGAGATTTGAAATTGAATTTCCAAGCAGAAGCATTACCTACAAATGTTAGAATTATAGATATTCAAGGAAGAGTTCTTTTCCAAGAAACATTGAATAATTTTGATGGAAATTATAATAGAGATTTAAATATTAGTGATGGAACTCCAGGTGTGATTGCCATTACGATTACTCAAGGAGGAAAAGTATTTACTAAAAATATTGTCCTCTTAGCTAGAGCTTAGTATAATTTTTTTGATTAGAAAAAAGGTGTCCGTGTTCCCGATTTTTGGGAGCACGGATTTTTTTATACATATATTTTACTTTTTCCAAAACCTGCGTTAAGTAATAAAAAACATGAAAGTAAAATTTTTAATTATAAAATGTATTTCTATTGTTATAATTTTGATACTCCTCAGTTGTACCTCTGATTCTGCTCCGCAAAAAGAAATACAAATCGCTCCTCCCGAAGCAATTTTCACAAAAGAAAAACCCAAGGGTAAAGTCTATCCAAAAGACCGAACCGAAATCATCAAAAGACTCCAACAAAAAATAGAAGACAAAAAACCTCTAGTCATTCATGCCTTCGTTCCGCTTTGTGATAATCAAAATCAAGGTATCGTTCCAGTTAGCAAATCGCTTGGCGATGGATTGAATTTACACACTAATTTATATTGGGGAGCACTATATGGAGTAAAGACTCATTTTAAAAAACAAAAAGATTGGCAGTTACTTTTTTCACAAAAAGACTTGAATAAAAATATTTTAGAGCGAGTCGTTTTTTTCAAAAAATATAAAAATGGAGTGCAAGTATATTTCGTAGCAGATGCTTATCGAGGAGATCGAATGAAGGAATGTTTGACAGATTATTTTGCTGCATTATCCAATGAGAACCAGAGTGAATTTAATTTTTTAGATAAAAAAATAGGAATCGAAGGCTATGCAGATTTGATAGTTTTTAATGGTCACAATGGCTTGATGGATACAAGTATTGAATTTCCTAACAATGCTCACACGTCAGCAAAAGACGCTATTGCTATTGCTTGTATTTCGTTTGATTATTTTAAAGAATACTATGAACAAGTTAATGCTTATCCTTTGTTGAACACTAAAAACTTACTTGCTCCAGAAGCTTATGTTTTGGAAAATGTATTGGATGCTTGGGCTAATTTAAAAAATGAAGAAGCAATTCACCACGCCGCAGGAAGTGCTTATAATCAATATCAAAAATGTGGATTGAGAGGAGCGAAGAGACTCTTCCAGTCTGGCTGGTAAAATAAAAAGTATCCGTGACAAAGCTCAAAGCAATGTCACGGATAAATGATGAGGAAATAATTAATTTTTAACTTTATAACCTTTCTTCTTTCCCTGGTTCTGCACCGCATTTTGAATTGATTTTTTCAAATTATTTCCTTCGGTACTTTCCTTCGAATTGTTTTCAATGTGAATCAATCGTTTGGTATTTAACTTTTGAATTTCATTTTGAATACTTGCTCGTTGTCCACGGATTAATTTGATTTTCACTTCTAATTCTTCCACACTTAAATGTTGAAGCGAGTCAGTTAAAGTTTCAATTTTAACCTTTTCAATTACCTTTTTATCTTTCTCATAAGCATCTACTAAATCCCAACTATCAGCTTTATATTTTTTGGAACTTTTAAAAGAAGCTCGTGAAGCAGCATTAGCTGAGCTATAAGAGTAAGCATTCGCATCCTGCTTTGTTTGATTTTCTTTTTTCATTTTTCCTTCAGTTCCATAAGGAATGTAAGTCTCGTTTAGTCTTAGATTTAATTCATTGATTCTTTTATCATAAGGAGTTTCGATGTAAACAGTCGTTTGATTATGATCGATATTCATATACTCTCCATCGGCCAATTGAGCACCTTGTTTCCACATTGTCTGAATACCTTCCTGGTAAGAACCACAAAAAATTGTGTTGACAGTTATGTCTTGTTGTTTTGCTAATTGACAAGCTTGAGCATAGTTGATTGGCCCTTGAGTAAATGGTTCATTTCCAGCGATGTAAATCATTTTAAAATTACTATCATCTTTTCCCCATTTCAATTCATTGATGGAAGTGGTAATCACTTCTCCGCAATACTCTTCTCCACCAGAAGTACTTAAGGCAAATAATTTTTTCGAAATCAAATCCATGTCAGTTGTAAATCCACTCAGCTGTCGAATTTGCCTAGAGCTTTTTCCATACATTGGACTTCCATATTGATAAAGAGCAATTTCTAATTTCGTTTCCTCATTTTCTTTTTCTGTATTGGCGAGTGTATTTAAAATTTGCCAGAGTTGAGATTTTGCTTGCTCGATCAAACCACTCATCGATCCACTCGTATCTAAAAGTAAGGCAACTTGGATAGTATTTTTTTTGTGAGCTGGAGTTTTCGCCGCCGCAGAAAAATGAGCAGTTTCTATAAAGTTAGATATCTGAGGTTCCCATTTTTCAGTAATTAAATAATTACAACTAAAAGCTAGGAGTCCTGCAGCAAGGATGGCAAAGAGGTTCCGATTTTTCATAATTTCTTTATTGTAGTGCTGACTTTAGTCGGCACCTAGATTATTAAAATATGGTTTTTAAAGAATCACGCTAGTAAAAACCAACGCTAAGAATACTTCAAATCTCCATCAAAAAAACAGTAAATAAAATCTACAATTGGTAGGCTTAACACTTCACTTGGCGAGTATGTCGTTTGACTTGGTAAACGTGTCATTTTTGAGTTTTTTCCCAAAAAACATAAAAAAAAAGAGTTGTATATTTACTCAAGTTGTAGATAGTCAAATCAAAAACGAAAATTTAAATCATGATCATTACCGAAGGTTGATCATGATTTAAATTAGAGGCTTTTGGTTTGATTGAAAACTATCTACAACTTGAAAATATTTATAAATATGAAATTAAGGATTCACATTTTATTAGTGATTTTGATTGCGTTTTCAACGAGTATTTTTGGACAAAAAGAAAAGTACTCAAAATCAAAACGAGTACAGTCAAATGCAGAACTATTGGAAGAGGCAAGAGCGATCCAAAAGGAAAAACCTGCGGAAGCCATTGATTTGGTAGAACAAGTTTTAAAGAATTTTAATAAGAAAAGAAAGCGAAAAAGGCGAACCGATTTCAAAACAGAAGCGATTGCATATACTTTGCTTGGAGAAATTTATGAAAGTATCAATCAAAATAAGTTAGCATTGCAAAGATACCAAGAAGCAATGTCCGTTTGGAGAAGAACAAAAAATACCAATAATAAACCTGAGTCAGAATTATATTATAAAATAGGTAGAGTCTATTTGAAGGAAAAAAATACAGATGAGGCAGAGCAAAATTTTAAGCAAGCAAAGGGAATGACAAGTGATAAATCACTCCAACAACTTTGTGAAGAAGGTCTTGCCGATGTGGAATTGCTTCGAGGGAATGTGGCACAAAGTTTTTCTCAACTGGATGCGATAGAATCAAAATATGAATTAGATAGTTTGTCCCAGTCGCGAGTTTCAGCCAAACGATCGCAAGGTTACAATCAGCAAAATGATTATTCGAATGCATATAAAAATTTAGAAGAGTCAGTTAACTCCTTGCCTAAAAATAAGAAATTAGAAAAAGCAGATATTGAAGATGTGCAGCAAGCAAAGGATGAAATAATTGGAAATGCGAATATAAGTGTGCAACAAAAAATAGAGACTTCTTCCAATTTGAATTATAATTATTCAGCTACAAAAGAGAAAAACGAAATTGATAATTCTCAAAAACCTTTTAATAATCAGCAATTCAAAGAAAAGATTGCAGTCCCCAGCGATTTGCAAATCCGAGAGAATCTTCAACTAGCGTCACTTTACGAAGAAGAAAAAAATCTAATTGAAGCAGAGAAATTTATCAAAATATCCAAAGACGTAATCGACAAAAATACCGCTGCTGCTTCGGTGGCAGATGTCTATAAAAAATCAGCAGAACTCAATCGGAAAAAAGGAAAACTCGATGAAGCATTATTGGATTTGGAAAAATATACTTCCGCAAAAGAGAAAGCCTTGGCTGATTTGCAAAACGAATTGAAAACTCAAATCGAGATCGTCAAAGGTCAACAGCAAATTGATTTAGTGAGAAAGGATTTTGATATTGAAGAAAAAGAAAGTGAATTACTTGGCTCACAATTAAAAACTCAAAAAATCATTTCTGGATTTTTAGGGTTGTCGCTTTTGGCTTCGTTGGTCTTCTTTTATTTTTTAAATAAAAATGTAAAAGAAAAACGAAAAGCAAATCAGATGTTGCTCGTCAAATCTTTGCGAACGCAAATGAATCCTCATTTTATTTTTAATGCGTTGAATTCTGTCAATAATTTTATTGCTAAAAATGATGAGAAAGCTGCGAATAAATTCCTCTCTGAATTTTCTCGATTGATGAGAAAAGTTCTGGATTATTCGCAGCGAGATTTTATTTCATTTGAAGAAGAAGTAGAGCTGAATGAATTGTATTTAAAACTAGAGCACTTCCGTTTTCGAGATAAATTTGAATATCAATTTGAAAAAAATACAGAATCGAATACTTACGACTTGGAAGTTCCGCCAATGTTGATTCAGCCATTTATTGAAAATGCGGTGTGGCATGGCTTACGATATAAAGAAGGAAAAGGACATCTTAAAGTTTCAATTAACGATCACGGAAATGTATTGTTAGTAAAAATTCAAGACGACGGAATCGGCCGAAAAAAATCAGCAGAATTAAAAACTACAAATCAAAAAAAATATAAAAGTACTGGACTTCAAAATGTGTCAAAACGAATTGCTTTGATCAATGAAATTTATGAAAAAAACTATGAGATCGAAGTGAGTGATTTTGATGAAACGAAAGAAGATTCAGGAACATTAGTGCAAATTAAAATCCCGAAATAAAATTAAACCACAAAAGGCACAAAAGTGAAATTAACCATCTTTTGTGAATCTTTTGTTCCTTATGTGGTTCAAAAAAAGATATGCAAAAAATAACCTCAATCATCGTCGACGACGAGCAAGACAGCAGAGAAACCTTGCTCAATTATCTTGGAAAATATTGTCCCCAAGTTTCCCCGCTTGCAGAGTGTGCCAACATTCAAGAAGCTAAAGCTGCCATTCTAAAACATCAACCTCAACTCGTTTTTCTGGACATTGAAATGCCTCGTGGAAATGCTTTCGACTTACTCGAACAATTTGGCGAAGTAGATTTTGAAATAATTTTCATCACCGCTTTTAGCCAATATGCGGTGCAAGCATTTAACCTGAGCGCAGCACATTATTTACTAAAACCAGTAGACATTGAAGAACTCGAAAAAGCAGTCGAAAGCGTCGCCGAACGACTTGCTCAAAAAAATCAATTGAGCCACGCCAAAATTTTATTAGAAAATATGGCAGCGCTTAACGCACAAAATCGAAAGTTAGTTTTGCCATTGATGGAAGGATTTGAAGTCGTACGAATGTCGGATGTATTGTTTTGCGAAGCACAAGATAATTTCACTTGCTTTTATTTTACCAATGGAAAAAAAGCCTTGATCTGTCGAAATTTAAAGTTTTATGAAAAGGCTTTAAATAACTTTGGGTTCTGTCGAGTACATCGTTCGCACATCATTAATTTGGAATATGTGAAACGATATGTCAAAGGAAAAGGAGGAACAGTCGTTTTGGAAAATGGAAAAGAAATAATGGTTTCTAATAATAAAAAAGTGGAATTGGTGAGGAGGATCAAGAAAGGATAAATAAAAAAGGTAGCTATGATATTTTTTGAATTTATTGCCGAAGTAATTTTTCAAGGCCTCATTGAAGGCGTATTTGGAAAACTATTGAAAGTCTTCTTTAGTCTTTTCCGAAAGTTGGGCGTGTTGATCTTAAAAGTGATTACCTTTAATAAGACCCCTTTTGAAGAGTTAGATAAAGAATATTATAAAGATTCGAGTAAGCCTTATTTGATAGTTTTCTTTCTAGTAATTGGAGTTTTCTTTTTACTATAGATTTTGTTATTTTTTTGATTAAAATCATTAAATCATATTGACAAAAATCATAAGTTTTAAAACCATTTTGATCCATCTTCTACTATTAAATACAAATTCAACAAAATGAAAAACGAATCTATTATTTCGATTAAAAATGTAACTAAACGCTTCCCTGTAGGAGAAGGCGAATTCACCGCATTAAAAAATATCAACCTTGAATTTCAAAGAGGAGAGTTTGCAGGATTAGTTGGGCCGAGTGGTTCAGGGAAAACGACATTGCTAAATATCATAGGTTCGCTTGATTCTCCGACAGAAGGAGATGCTTTAGTTTTAGGGAAAAATATCTCAAAATTATCTCACAAAGAATCAGCCTTACTTCGTAATAAACACATCGGTTTTATTTTTCAAGTTTATAATCTATTGCCAGTTTATACAGTTTACGAAAATGTAGAGTTTGCACTTTTACTACAAAATATCCCAAAAGCACAAAGACAAAAAATGGTCATGGAAGCTTTAGAATGGGTAGGACTAGCAAGCATGGCCGACAAAAAGCCAGACAAACTTTCGGGCGGTGAAGGTCAACGAGTAGCCATAGCAAGAGCCATGGTGAAAAAACCAGAGATCGTCATTGCTGATGAACCTTCTGCAAATTTAGATGCTGCAAATACCCACGCAATTCTCAAAACGATGAGAGAATTAAATAAGAATTTAGGAACCACATTTTTATTTTCAACCCATGATGAAAAAGTAATGGGCTACCTAGATCGCATTGTTCACCTACGAGATGGCGCAGTTGAAGAAGATGAAATTATCAAATCCCAAACTCAAAGCTAATGAAACTAGCATTTCAATTAGCCTATAAAAATTTAGTCGGTGCAGGTTTGCGAACTTGGCTTAACGTTGGCGTATTGGCCTTTTCATTTATCATCATTATTTTCTACAATGGATTAATTGATGGTTGGAATGAGCAAGCCAAACATGATAGCATCGCTTGGGAATATGGCAATGGACAATTACTTCACCCTGATTATGATCCCTTCGATCCGTTTACGATTTTAGATGGTCATGGCGTTTTGGAAAATGAACAAAGCAAAAATCTAACGCCAATTTTATTACGCCAAGCTTCGATCTATCCAGATGGCAGAATGCTTTCCGTTGCACTAAAAGGTATCGATGTCAACCAAACTACTCTCGAACTTCCGACAGCTTCCCTAAAAAATAGTCCAACAAAAATCCCTGCAATGATGGGGAGAAATATGGCTGACGCTGCTAACCTAAAAATAGGAGATGAAATTTTGCTTCGATGGCGAGATAAAGGAGGAACCTTTGACGCTGCAAAAATTACAGTTGCTGAAATTTTTGAAACCAATGTCCCAACAGTAGATGCAGGACAAATTTGGATTCCAATCGAAAAGATGTGGGAAATGACAGGTTTGGAAAATCACGCTACCATATTTGTAGCCAATGAAAATTTCCAACCAACTAATATTTCAGATTGGAAATACAAAAGTCAAGAAACTTTGCTAAGTGATTTGAATGAAATCATTGCCATGAAAAAAGTGAGTGGTTCTATCATGTATTTGCTATTGCTGGCGATTGCATTGTTAGCCATTTTTGATACCCAAGTACTTTCTGTTTTTCGAAGACAAAAAGAAATTGGAACTTATATTTCTTTGGGAATGACACGAGCTCAAGTCGTTGGATTATTCACAGTCGAAGGAAGCATGTACAGTATTTTTGCAATGATATTGGGAAGCATAGTTGGGATTCCACTTTTCGCCTATTTAGCAGAACTAGGAATTGGAATGCCGCAAGCTTCAAGAGATATGGGGATTCCATTGGCAGAAAGAATCTATCCAGTTTTTGGAATTCAATTGATAATTGGGACGATTATTTTGGTGGTCATTGCAGCAACCATTGTTAGTTTTTTACCTGCTCGAAAGATTGCTAAGATGAATCCTGTTTTAGCGTTAAAAGGAAAGTTACAATGATTACCCGATGTTCGATTTCAAAATGTACTTCCAAAAAAGTATTGTTCGGAAATAAAGCAAACCTAAAATTGAAAGGAAAACCATGAGCAATAAGTAGCGGGCGAGGCTTCTGCGCTGCTTGATTCGGTGAATCAAAGAGCGATTGGAAAATAAAAATGAGGGTGCGGGCGCCCGCTTTGTGTCAAGCTATTTTTTCGCCTAGAATTTTTTGGTTCTTTTTTTTTCAATGAAAAAAAGAACAATGCTCAGTATAGAAACCAATTTCAGGATATAGAACAAAGACCAATTTCAAAAATAGTTTATAATATTAATAGAAATAAATTATGAAATTAGCCATGCAACTCGCCTACAAAAATTTAATGGGAGCAGGTCTTCGGACTTGGCTCAACGTTGGCGTTTTGGCATTATCATTTATCATCATCATTTTCTTTAGAGGATTTTTAGAAGGCTGGTACAATCAAGCATTGGAAGAAAGTATCGCTTGGGAATATGCCGAAGGACATTTAGTAAATGAAGATTACGATCCTTATGATCCTTTTTCAATTCAAGATGGACATGGAGAATTGAAAGAAAGTAAAACTGAAAATTTAACTCCAATTTTAATTCGCCAAGCAGCCATTTATCCAGAAGGTCGGATGCTTTCCGTTTTATTAAAAGGAATAGATGTAGATCAATCGAATATAGTTTTACCTACAAAAAATCTCAAAACGGACTCTGAGATAATTCCAGCAATGATTGGAAAAAATATGGCTGACGCTGCAAAGCTAAAAGAAGGCGATCAAGTCTTACTTCGATGGCGAGACAAAGGAGGAACTTTTGATGCTGGAAAAATTAAGATCGTAAAAGTTTTTACCACAAATGTAGGCACAGTTGATGGAGGTCAAATTTGGATTCCGATAAAGAAATTATGGGAAATGACTGGTTTGGAAAATCACGCCACACTTTTCGTAGCCAACGAAAATTATATACCAACGGAAATTTCAGGATGGCAATTTAAAACCCAAGATGATCTATTAAAAGACTTTTACGAATTGATGGAAATGGAAAGGATCAGTACATTTTTTATGTACATGCTTTTATTGTCGATTGCGTTGTTAGCGATTTTTGATACGCAAGTACTTTCTGTTTTTCGCCGCCAAAAAGAAATTGGAACCTACGTCGCACTCGGAATGACTAGGGCAGAAGTGGTCGCATTATTTACGGTGGAAGGAACGATGTATAGTCTGTTTGCGATGATTGTTGGAAGCATAATTGGATTTCCGATATTCTATTATTTAGCGAATAATGGAATTGTGTTTCCAGATTTTTATCAAGATATGGGAATCGTATTTCCCAAACGAATTTTCTTAGTTTTTGATTTTCAAGTTGTTTCGACGACTATTCTTTTGGTGGTTGTTGCAGCAGCAATTGTCAGTTTTTTACCTGCGAGAAAAATTTCAAAAATGAATCCAGTTCTTGCATTAAAAGGAAAATTACAATGATACAATTTTTATTAAAAGGAATTTTACGAGACAAAAGTCGAAGCATTTTGCCCATCGTCGTAGTGAGTATTGGAGTAGCATTGACGGTCATGTTGAGTGCATACATGAAAGGTGCATTTGGAGATATGATTGATCAAAATGCTCGTTTCGAAACTGGCCATGTAAAAATAATGACCAAGGCTTATGCCGAAAATAAAGCTCAATTACCCAATGATTTGGCACTCTTAGAAGTTGACGAATTAATGGAATCATTGGAAAAAGATTATCCTGAAATGCAATGGGTTAATCGAATTCGTTTTGGCGGATTGATCGATGTGCCAGATGCAGAAGGTGAATCGAAAGGGCAAGGGCCAGCAGCTGGAATGGCGATAAATTTATTTGATGAAAAAAGTGGAGAAGCTCAAAGAATGAATATTGAAAGTTCATTAGTCAAAGGTGCAATGCCGAAAAAAAATGGCGAAGCAATCATTGGTCATGACTTTGCTGAAAAATTAAATCTTAATATCGGAGATGAAATTACTTATTTCGGAACGACAATGAATGGGAGTATGACTTTCCAAAATTTCGTAGTGAGTGGAACGATTCGTTTTGGTGCAGCGGCGATGGATCGAGGGGCAATTGTAGTTGATGTTTCAGATGCTCAGATAATGTTAGACATGGAAAATGGAACGGGCGAGTTGCTTGGTTTTTCCAAACTTAAGGCATACGATGATGAAAAAGTAAAAGAACTCGCAGATAGTTTTAATAAAAAATATGCAGATGATACTGATGAATTTGCACCAATCATGATGCCCTTGCGAGAACAAAATAATTTGGGAGAAATGATTGATTACTCTAATTATATGTCAGGAATTTTTGTCTTTATTTTTGTATTTGCGATGTCGATAGTTTTGTGGAATACAGGGCTGCTAGGTGGACTTCGAAGATATCAAGAATTTGGAATTCGATTGGCACTTGGCGAAGCAAAAGGAACGATTTATCGAAGGTTAATTATGGAAGCAGTTTTGATTGGAGTGATCGGTTCGATAGTTGGAACTATGATTGGATTGGTAGGTGCTTATTATTTGCAAATTGTCGGAATTGACATCAGCGGATATATGGATAATTCGACGATGTTGATGCCTTCGGTATTGCGAGCGAAAGTGACACCTGAGTTATTTTTCATAGGATTTATTCCAGGATTGTTGGCAATGGTTTTTGGAAATATGTTGTCAGGAATCGGAATTTACAAAAGAGAAACAGCTCAACTTTTTAAAGAGTTGGAAGTGTAAAAATTTAACTTTTCCATAAGTATGTTTTTTGGAAAAAAAACGTCTTAATAATAAACGACTCAGAGAGTCGTCTTACGTGAAAAAATAAAAAAACATGAAATATTTATCAATCATATTATTAGTTAGTTTAAGTTGGTTGACTTTCAATTTGGAAGCACAATCAACGCCTGAAGCCCTTGAAATCATTGAGAAAGTAGATGCAAACATGGTTTCTAAAACTAGTATCGTCGAATCAAAAATGGTCATCCAAGGTCGGCGAAAAAGTCGAACGGTAGTTTCCAAGGGATACTCAGAAGGCGATGAAAAAAGCTTTACTGAGTACCTCGCACCTGCGAGAGAAAAAGGAACAAAAATGTTGAAGTTGGACGATAAATTATGGATCTATTCTCCATCGACAGATCGGATTATTCAGTTGTCAGGACACATGCTTCGGCAGTCGGTGATGGGGTCAGATTTATCTTATGAAGACATGATGGAAGATCGTGAGTTAACGGATATCTATGATGCTCAAGTCATAGGAGAAGATTCAGTTGATGGTCGAAAAACTTGGGTTTTAGAGCTAAATGCAAATGTCGATGATGTTAGTTATGTAAAACGGAAAATGTGGGTAGATCAAGAAAGATTTGTACCATTAAAAGAAGATCTTTTTGCGAAAGGTGGAGAGTTATTGAAGCGAGTTAGGTTAACTGATTTTGCGAAAACTGATGGTCGATGGTACCCTGGAAAAATGAATTTTAAAGACATGTTGAAGTCTGGAAAAGGAACAGATTTTATTGTTGTGAAAATTGAATTTGATCCTGAGATTCCACCGTATATTTTTAGCAAGGCTTCCTTGAAAAAGTAAACCATTTAATTTTTTGGTAACAAAAGCGGTGTTAGCGCTCGAAGCGCTAACACCGCTTTTTGTTTTAAATCTCCAAATAGTATTTCACTTTATCCAACCATTCTTTTCTCAAAGCACCAATTTGTAACAATTCATTTACATTTTTATAGTTGCCATGCATTTTGCGATAACTAATAATCAATTTCGCTTGATTCCAAGAAATATATGGATGTGATTTTAAGTCACTTTCCGTCGCTTGATTTAAGTTTATTCTTTCCAAAATATCTGATGGCTTCAACTGATTCTTAATACTTTGAAAGGTGCTATCAGGCAGACCATAAGTTTCTCCAACTTGTTCGATGTAATAAAAACCTCCAAGCCGATCTCTAAATTTGACAATTCGTTTGGAAAAAGAAGGGCCGATTCCTTGAAGCTTTTGCCAATCTTCAGCGGTAGAATTATTGATATCGATGAAAATATTTGAGGCGATATTTTCTTCTTTTGGAAAATCATTTTTCGGTTCAAAAGCTTTCGTTGTTGCTTTTTTCTCCTGCGGAGTGATTTTAATAAACGGTTCTATTCTCTGATAAATATCATCCTTCAAAGTGTAGATTTTTTTCAAATCTTCTTTGACTTGAAAAATGGCTCCACTACTTCGATACTTAATAATTGTATTGGCAACATGTTGGGGAATGCCATTTTGCAATAAAGTTTTTTCATCAGCTGTGTTGGGATCAAATGCGATGTGATTGACTATCGGAGTATCATACGATTGTGGAATTTCATTTTTCGCAAAAGGTTTAAATTCCTCTTTGTCATTTTTGATTTGGATAAAATATTGGAGCCGCTCGAAGTCTGATGCTTTTAAGCCATAGACTTTTTTGAAATCTTCTTTTTCGAAAAACTTGGCGCCCTTGTTTCGAAAATTAATAATCGTTTGAGCCGTTTTTGAAGAAATGCCTAGATTGATGAAATCTTCTTTTGAAGCAGTATTTGGATCAAAATAAAATAAGTCAAACTGTTTTTGCGGAGTTGAATTGGAAAAATTACTTTTTGCAAAAGTGAGCGGTTGAGTCGAAATATCTGCCTGATGAAATGCTTCGATTTCGTTTAGAAATTGACTAAAATCAGTCCCTCTTTTTTCTCCAAAAAAAGAATAAATCAATGGAGCAAAAGAAAAAAGGCTACTCATAAAAATAACCACAAAAAGCCCATTCCTTTCTTGGCGAGTCAGATAGATATATTCGTAAAATTGTTTTCTCATAGTATGTTAGGTTTTAGTTTTTAAAATCTATTCAAGGGTCATTTCAAAAGCACCTTCTTCAAAAATATCATAGTATTGAATGTTTAATTTTTGGCAATCAGTTTTCCAGTTTTCGACTTTCCATTGAGAGTTAGAAGTATCGAAAATGATCTTTTCAAAAATGAAATTTTGAGAAATATCTTCGATGTTGAAATTTGGATTATTTTGGATAATGATAAAATCAACCTTGATTTTTACTTCTTTTCGGAATAGGAAAGTATCGTCGATAATCACGATTTTTTTATCAAAAAATTGAATGAATGGTTTTTGGTAAAATATATTTTCGGATTGGAATTTTATATTTTCGAAATAAATCGGGTGATTGTTTTTTATACCATTTGCCCATCGATTGTTTAGAGTTGCGAAGGATAAGTTCTTTTCTGAGATGTCTTTTTTGTGAAAACTAAAACTACTTTTCCCATCAAAAAAATCAATAATTGAATTACGGTAAGAATGATAAATAACCATTTTCTTCTGTTCAATTTCTCCAAATGAAATGAATGAGTAATTAACCGAAATGAGTAATAAGAATGCCGAAGCAGGAAGCAACCATTTTAATTTTTTAGTACTCAATGCGAGAATAATATTTCCAATCATAAGATACATTAAAAGGACGATTCCAATTCCAATCCAAACGAAAACCCAAACAGTCGAAGGAAATTTTTGAATTAAAAAAATTGCTTCATTCATTAGCCAAATTGAATAGTATAAAATCCATCCTGGAATAAATGCGAGGCTCGGAATCAGACTTTCGATGAGCAATAATAACATCCCACTTCCTAGAATTATCGTCGCTGCAGGAATGACAATCACGCCGGACAACCAAGCAAAAAATGGAATAGAATGAAAGTAGTAAATGCTGATTGGTAATGTTCCAATTTGCGCTGCAAGAGAGAGCGAAATCAAATTCCAAATGCTTCGAAGAAAACCATTTTTGACAATTAAGCCTCGAAAGATTTTTGGTTGAAAATAAACAATACTTGTGATTGCTAAATAAGATAATTGGAAACTCACATTCATCAAAAGGTAAGGATTCCAAATGAGCAAAATACTTGCTGAAATGGCGAGTGAATTATAAATATTAGTTGTCCGATTCATCGAAAGTCCGATGATTAAAAAGGTAAACATCGTTGCTGCTCGAAGCACCGAAGGCGATCCTCCTGAAATCAAAGCGAATGACCAAACGACTCCAATTAAAGTAATCGCTCGAGTTATTCGCCAAGTCAAAGTTCTAGATTTTACAAAGCCTAACAATATATTTACAAACCAAGCGACAAGTCCGACATGCAATCCCGAAACGGCTAAAACATGCAATGCTCCTGTGTGAGCATAAGCTGTTCTGACCTCTTCGTCAATGTCATTTTTATAACCTAAAATTAATGCGTTGCCCACAGATAACTCCCGCGAAGTAGTTAAATGTTTTTTCAAAATAGCTAAAAAATATTGCCGAATCTTGATGGCGTTTTTATGAATAAAACTTCCTTGATTGATGTTTGATTTTTGCCAGTTGGTTGGCTTGTTGATAAAAACTTGATAGTGGATGTTCTTGTATTTTAGAAAACTTTTATAATCAAAAGCATGAGGATTTTTAGGAGGTGCTACCTTTTGAATTCGTCCTTGGAAGGCGATAATATCACCATAATTTAAATGTCGAATAGAATCATTTTTCAAGTAAATTAAAATGTTGCCGCTACAATTTTTTAGTGAGTCAAGATGTGTTCCGATGAGTTGAGTTGAAAGCGTCGCTTGTAGATAATTACTTGATGTAGGAGCAGTTTCGATCTTTCCAATGATAATATTTTCAGTTTCAAGGTGTTGTTGGAAGTGATTTTTGTGTTGCAATTCGTTGAAATGGAAACACCATAAATATCCCATCGAAAATAAAAGGACATGCGCTAAGATTCCATGAAAGTTTCGATAAGAATTTGGGATTTTAAAAAAGAGAGTAAAGACTCGAATGAGAAGTGCACATAAAAATATACCATACCAAATTGGATGGTTATTTTCTAAAATTATAGAGAGCAAAATTCCCAATGTGAAGGGTAGGAGGAATTTTACAAAAGGTATTTCCTTCCAGTTAATCATGTATTTTCTCAAGGTTGTTTACCCTTTAAAATAAGAACATGAAAGGAGTTATTCCAATATTGTTTTTTATCAATTATTAAAATTAATTAAGATTGTTTTAGCTAATATGAAAGAACAATATGTATATATTAATATCTCAGGAGTTGTAAAATGATAAAAAAATCAAATGAGAGGTGAGTGCTTTTCAGATGAGCTTTTTTTATTATTTGTTTGCTTTTTACTACCTTAGAAATGTAAAAAGGCAAACAAACTTGAAATCAAAAACAAAAATTAAGAACAATCTAATTTCTCAAATTGACTTCCGTCGATTGTTTGACATATTTCCCTACCAGCAAGCAAAATTCCCAAGTAAGGCTGCACTCGTTCAAAAACAAGATTTAGGTTGGCAAAAATTCAGTACAGAGGAATGCATCACTCAGATTAATCGAGTGAGTGCAGGACTGTTGAATTTGGGATTGAAACGAGGAGAAAAAATTGCGATCATGACCCAACTTGGAAGTCCAAGATGGAATTTTATAGATTTTGGGGCGCAGCAGATTGGAGTAATTTTAGTGCCGATACATGCACAGGCAAGGACACATGAAATTGAATATATTTTGAATGATGCTGCGGTGAAGTATTTGGTGGTGGCGAATCGAGAATTTTATGAAAGAGTTTTGCCTTTGACTGAAAAAGTGGTGAGTTTGAAGAAGGTTTTTACATTAGAAAAATTACCAGAGATTCCTCATTATGATGATTTGACAGATTACCCGACTGATCGGCATTTGGCAGAATTTGAAGGTCGGAAAGCATCGATTCATGAGGATGATTTGGCGACGATAATTTATACTTCAGGTACGACAGGCAATCCGAAAGGAGTGATGCTCTCGCATAAAAATTTGGTTTCCAATATTAAAGCAACGATTTCCTTAGTTCCAATCAATTGCGATAAACGAACGTTGAGTTTTTTGCCGATGAGTCATGTTTTTGAACGAATGGTAACTTATACCTACATGGCAGTTGGCGCGTCAGTTTACTATGCAGAACGGCGAGATACTTTGGTGGAAAACATAAAAGAAATTCGCCCAAATTATTTCGCAAGTGTCCCTCGGTTTTTGGAAAGAACTTATGATACGATTGTGGAAAAAGGTGAGGAGAAAGGAAAAATTTTTCAAAAGATTTTGCATTGGGCGATTCGATTGGGAGAAAGATATGATGGCCGAATGGGCTTAATATATTTTTTAAAATTAAAAATAGCAGATCTTTTAGTTTATCGACTTTGGCGGAATGCGCTTGGTGGGAGAGTAGAAGGAGTTATCGTTGGTGCTGCAGCTTTGCAACCTCGTTTGGGGAAATTATTTTCAGCTGCGGGGATTGACATTCGAGAAGGTTATGGTATGACGGAAACATCACCTGTGATTTCGTTTAATCGTTTTGAACCTGGAGGAGTCCATTTTGGAACAGTCGGAATTCCACTTCCTGGAGTGGAAGTTAGAATTGAAAATCCTGACGAAAATGGAGATGGAGTAATTTTAGTCAAAGGCCCAAATGTGATGATGGGCTATCATAATTTACCAGAGCGAACGATGGCTATTTTGGATGAAGATGGTTGGTTGACGACAGGCGATGTTGGGCAATTTGTGCATAAAAGGTTTTTAAAAATAACAGGACGTAAAAAAGATATTTTTAAAACTTCAAGTGGGAAATATATTGTGCCTACAGTTTTAGAACAAAAATTAAATGCGTCTCCATTTATTGATAATTGCATGGTGTTGGGTTTCAAAAAACCATTCGTGACAGCACTTATCACTCCTAATTTTACTCAATTAAAAAAGTGGTGCGAAGAAAATAATGTGCATTGGACTGCACCTCAATTTATGGCAATCAATCCTAAGGTAGAGCAATTTATGGAAACGGTTGTGGAAGAGGTGAATGCTAGTTTGAAAAAAGAAGAACGCATCCAAAAGTTCCATTTGTTATTTGAACCTTGGGAGGTGGCGACAGGAGAATTGACTTATACCTTGAAGTTAAAGAGGAGTTTTGTTTTGGAAAAGTATGAGAAGGCAATCAATGAAATGTACACATAGAAGTTGTTTAAAAATGTCTTGCTGATCTACACGAAAAGCATTGTAGCTTCTGGACTTCGGCTTTTTTTACTTGCGTAGCTAAGGCTACGAAAATAAAAAAGAGCCTTGCCAGAATCTACAAGCCTTTCCGCTCGATTTCAGCAGACATCCTTAAACAACTTCATAGAATTAATTTTTATTCAATTAATTTTTAAAATAAAAAAGAACCTATAGTTTTACCATCAAATTATAGGTTCTTCTTATTTATGGAAAATACAGATTCTACTTGCGAAGAAAAGACGTTTCAAAAACTATTCATGCAACACTTGGATAGTTTGAGGAATTTTTTGTTCTACAAATCTGGAAATACAGGTTTTGCAGAAGATACTGCTCAAGAGGCATTTGTTCGGTTATGGAAGAACTGTGCAAAAGTACCTGTTGAGAAGGCCAAGAGTTTTTTATTTACGACTGCCAATAATTTATTTTTGGATGAAGCCAAACATCAAAAAGTAAAATTAAAATTTCAACAACATTTGTCTCCAAAAAACACTTCAGAAACCCCTGAATTTTTAATGGAAGAACAAGAATTTAGAATGCAATTGGAACAAGCTATTGATGCGCTCCCAGAGACTCAACGAGAAGTATTTTTAATGAACCGAATTGATAAAATGAAATATAGAGAGATTGCCGAGGCTATAGGCATTTCTCAAAAAGCAGTAGAAAAACGAATGCACAAAGCATTATTGGAATTACGAAAATTGACAAAAAAGATTTAAAAAGAGGTAGGGAAATTCATATGAAAATCGTTTTAACTACGAATTCCCTTTAATCAATAAATCATGGAAGAGAAATTCAATAAGGATGACACGTTTTTAGCTCGATGGCTGAGTGGCGAATTGAGTGCGGAAGAATTGCAAGAATTCGAAGCATATGATGATTTTGAATCTTTTAAAAAGATTGCAGAAACGACTTCTGAATTGAATACACCAACCTGGAAGAATAAAGAAGATGCATGGAAGTCATTTAAAACAAAAACCGAGACTATTCAAAAAGAGCCAATTGCCAAGGTTAGAAAACTGAATCGAAGATGGATGCTTACTGTCGCTGCTGCAATCGGACTTTTACTCCTAGGGTATTTTGCTTTTTTCCAAAATACAACTCAAATTTTCTCAACTCCTATCGCCAGCCAAAAAACATTCACTTTGCCTGATGGCTCCGAGGTAATATTAAATGCTTTATCAAAAATTGAATTTGATAAAAAAGACTTCATGGAAAATCGGACGTTAATTTTGGAGGGAGAAGCATTTTTTAAAGTAGAAAAAGGATCAAGATTTTTAGTAGAAACTCCTACTGGCTCGGTGCAAGTTTTAGGAACAAGTTTTAATGTTTTTTCTAGAAAAAATAAATTGAATGTGAATTGTTACACAGGTAAGGTGGGAGTATTTTTTGGAAAATCCAATGAGATGGAAGAGCTAAATCCAAATGAAGCATTGGTTGTTGTGAATAAAAAAATAATTCAGCATTTATATAATGAAACAGGAAATGCTCCTGATTGGGCAACAGGTAATTCTAAGTTTTCAAAAGTTGATTTCATAGAAGTCATTGAAGAAATGGAGCGACAATTTGATATTAAGATTGATTACCCAAATGAGTTGGAAAAAATTTATGATTATAATGGAGGCTTTCCTCATGATGACTTGGAGACAGCCTTGAGAATTGTTTTTCCATCAATAGGTTACCAATATAAAATAAATGGTAAGGAGGTAACCGTTTTCAAATAACATCGTAACTTGTATTTGAAAACTTTTCCATTTTATGAATAGATATATTTCCATTCTTATTTTTTTATTTTTTCCTATAATTATTTTTTCTCAAAAAAAAATAAGCGCCACCTACGAAAATGAACCTCTTCAAAAAGTTCTACTCTCTTTAGAAAGAAATTATAAAATTGTTTTTTCTTATACATCAGAAGTTATTGAAAATCAGGTAATTACATCTAATGTCGATGACTTGATTTTAGAGAAAGCATTGACTGGAATTTTGGGAAACACGACTGTGGATTTTGAAATCATCAATGAGACCTATGTCGTTTTAAGGAGTCGAGAACCGAATACTTCTGAGCTTTTTATTTGTGGAAGAATAATAGATACCAACGAAACTCCTCTTTCATTCGCTAACATTTTTATCAAAAAAAATAACCAGGGGACAAGTGCCAACGAAAATGGAATTTTTGAATGGCAAGGAAAAATTAATGCGACTGATACGATTCTAATTAGCTATGTCGGTTTTCAAAGTAAAAAAATTATTGCAGCTGACTTGGAAAAATGTCCCACTATAACATTACAATTACAAAAGTCATTTTTCTCAGAAGTTTTAGTGAAAGAATATGTGATTTCGGGAATTGAACAATCTGAAAGTTTGAATCACTTAGTTTTGCGACCCAAAGAAATGGAAGTTGTACCAGGTTTGACGGAGGCCGATGTTTTGCAAATGGTTCAAATTCTTCCAGGTGTTCAAAGTCCAGATGAGTCAGCTACTGGTTTGCATATTCGAGGAGGAACACCAGATCAAAATTTGATTCTTTGGGATGGAATTCCAATTTATAATAGTGGACATTTTTTTGGGATGTTGTCGGCATTTAATCCTTATATCGTCGATAATGTCAAAGTATATCGAGGTAGTTTTGGAGCAGAATATGGTGGACGAGTGGCAGGTGTAATTGACATAAGTAGTGAAAATAAAATCCCCAAGAAAGTCAAAGCAGATGTTGGAATTAATTTTACCCATGCTGATGCATCGATTGCTATTCCTTTTTTTCAAAACAAATCAGCCTTAATTTTATCTGCTCGCCGAGCTTATACAGATGTGATTGAAACACCTACCTACCAAAAATTATCAAGTAGAGTTTTTCAAAAAGGAAAAATAAATGAGCAGTTAAATATAGTAGAAGAGGAAGATGAGGATTTAGACTTAAATTTAAATTTTATTTTTAATGACTTGAATGCTAAATGGCTTTTTCAACCTAATGCTAAAAATGATTTTGCGATAAGTGCATTTGGGATTTTTGATAAGCTTGAATTTTTATCATTAAATCAAGAAGAAGATCTTTCAGAAGAAGATAATTTAAATCTAGATAATATAGGTTGGAGTGGGCATTGGAATCGAAAATGGAAAAGGAATTTGTCAAGCCAAGCAAAAATATCTTATACAGATTTACAAAATGATTATCGATTTAGACTTGGGGTGATAGATGATAGTTTAGATGTTGAGTTAGATCGTTTGCAATTAAACGAAGTGACAGATTTGACTTTTCAATTGAATAATAATTGGCGGTTTTCGAAAAATTTAAAACTGAATTTTGGTTATCAATTTTCAGATCTGATTGTCGGTAGAAAAATAAAATGGTCAGAAGAGGATGAGATAGAAGAGCTAGTTGATACAACGCAAGTTCATACGATGTATTTTACGCTTTCTCCAAATTTTAAAGATAAATGGAAATTCGACTTGGGAACTAGATTTAGTTATGATCAGCTGACTCAGACTAGATTTTTAGAACCTCGATTTTCACTTTTTTATATTCCAAATAAAAAATGGCAATTCAAATTTTCATCAGGAATCTATCAACAATTCGTTAGCCAAGTGGTAGAATTAAATGATTTGGGATTCAATGAGCAACTTTGGGTTTTGGCTAGCGAAGATGAGGATTTTCCAATTGTAAAAAATAAAAGTTTATCGGCGGGTATTCTTTTTCATCGGCCTGATTTTCAAATCGAGGTGGAAGGATATTTTAAAAAACTAGCAGGATTGACTTCTGTTTCTCCTGCGTTTATAAACTCCAATTCAGTTCAAGATATTTTTAATGTAGGGGAGGGCGAAGTATTAGGCTTGGATGTTTTGATCAGAAAGCGATGGTCAAATTATCAGACTTGGTTGAGTTATACTTATAATCAAGTTCAATATAATTTTGAAGAAATCAATTTAGGTCAAGATTTTTCAGCACCTCATGAACGACCGCATTCGTTTACTTCTGTCCACTTGTTGAAATATAGAAACTGGCAATTTTCAGCTAGTTGGAAATATGCCTCAGGAAAAGTTTATACCAAAGCCACAGGAATAGGATTTGAAGATGACGATGCTTTTCCCATTTATTCCGAAGATGAAATTAATGCATCTCGGTTGCCCAACTATCATCGTTTGGATGCTTCTATTTTATATAAAATACTTCCAAAAAATAAAAGCATGGAAGGAATGATTGGTCTTTCCTTTTTAAATATTTATAATCGTCGAAACCTGTTGAGTCGCCAATATTCCGTAGAAGAAGATGAAGATACCCAAGAGAATGAATTGATTGTTTTGGATAGACCACTTTTGGGTTTTACGCCTAATGTTGTTTTTCGATGGGCTTGGAAATAATCAAATTTCATTAATCTTTTACTTCTCTAAAAGTCAAATTTTTAGGCTTGTATTTATCTCCTCAAATTTTTTTTTTCTTTTTTTATAAAATCGGGTAGGGTAAAAAGGCACTTCCTCGTTTCACTACCAAACGCAAGATATTTTCTCATTTATCTTGTTTTTTCAAATATTAAAATAATACATTTTAGAATCAAAATAGATTTATGGTAGCAGACTTACATTCAAATTTTAATTCCAACTTTTCATTTTTAAAAAAGAACATGTATGTCTACTCAGCGAATTTATTTTTACATAGCTATGGTATTATTGACCATACCTTTGGTTTCAGCAACTATAAAATATAAATCACAAAAAGGATCATTGAATGACGTTTTACCAAAAAACGTATATCAAGTATCGTATGAATTTGATTTATTTAATTTGCCAAAAGAAGCCTTTGTAAAAGCATACCTCCCTCAATCTAATGACCGACAAACCATTCGTTCATTTTCTAATTTTCAAGATTCAACTAAATTCATCACGACCAAAAATCAAGATGGACTGCAGGCAAAGTGGATATTCAGAAACGAGTCTGATGCAGTTTTTAACTATGAATTTGAAGTAGAGTCAAAGTCAATTGAATTTTCGTTATCAGAAAGAATGCCTTTCGAAGATCATTCATCTGATTCATTGGCTAAATATTTATCTGCAACAGAAATCATTCAGTCTGAGCATGATTCAATTGTTTCGATGGCAAGGAAATTAAAAAGTTATAATGTTTTTTATTCATTGAAAGCCAACTTTGATTTTGTGAGTCAAATTACTAACTCAGGAACAAGTGCATTGACAGATGCTGAGACAACTTTGCGAAGGAGAAGAGGATCTTGCAATGGGAAAAGTCGACTCTTTGTTGCCCTTTGTCGAGCACAAGGAATTCCAGCCAGAGTGGTAGGAGGAATCATTTTAGAAAATGAAGAAAAGAGAACTTCTCATCTTTGGGCGGAGGTCTTTTATCAAAATCATTGGATTCCTTTTGATGTATTGAATCAACATTTTGCCAAACTCCCAGCTAATTTTTTAGAGATTTATCAAGGGGATCATTTTTTAATTACTCACACAAAAGATATTGGATTTGATTATCAATTTAAGGTGCAAAAAAAATATCAGACAGCAACTGTTCAGGCTTCCAACCACACTCAGCTTTGGACATTAGTGACGACTGCTGGCATCCCAATGGGATTGTTGAGAGGAATATTATTATTACCTCTTGCAGCTTTGATTATTGCCATTTTTAAAAATGTAGTTGGACTAAAAACTTTTGGAATATTTCTTCCTGCCTTGATCGCTTTAGCGTTAGTCAAAACTCATTTAGGTTTAGGATTGATGTCTTTTGCTACAGTAATTTTAGTCGTGAGTTTGTTGCATTTGCCTTTGGAAAAATTAGGTTTACTATACACTCCCAAACTCGTCATCATGATGACTTGTGTTGTGCTAACACTAATCGGAATAAGTATTTTAGGATTAAAAAATAATTGGATAACGTTGACTTCTGCCATGTTTCTTCCTGTAATTGTCCTGTCCATAACAGCTGAAAGATTTGCCAAAACCTTAATGGAAGAAAATTTAAAAGATGCTTTTAAAATGCTTGGTTCAACATTTTTCATTGCTTTTTTATGCTACCCAATTTTCAATGCAGATTTATTGATTGGCATTTTTCTAACGTATCCTGAATTATATTTTTCAATACTTGGGATTATGATTTTGTTGGGTAGATGGATTGGATTTAGAATCTTGGAGTACAAAAGATTTCAATTGATTATGAATTAAAAAAGTCAAAAGAACAGATTCCTCAACAAGGACAAAATTTTAAAAAATAAAACAGACTTAAAATTAATACCCAATGATAAATTTATTTAAAAGAAAAGAAATAAACTTCGAAGTACTCGGCATCAATGAACGAAATGTTGATTATGTCTATGCTAAAAATCCACGAAAATTTTTTCCACTCGCCGACGATAAAGTGTTATGTAAAGATGTGTTGCATCGAGAAAATATTGCCTGTGCAGAAACCTATGGAGTGATTGAAAGAGTAGGTGATATTCTCTCGGTGTGGCAAAAAGTTTCTACCTATCAAAAGTTGGCGATTAAACCAGCGAATGGTTCTGGCGGTGGCGGAATTTTGATTTTGAAAAAAAATGAAAAAGGAGAATGGATTTCTAGCGGGACTATTTTTTCTGAAGAAAGAATTTTTACTCATATGGCTCGCATCATCATGGGGATGTATTCTTTCGGTTCAACGGATCGAGTTTTGATCGAACAATGCATTGAACCACATCCATTTTTCCATGAAATTTTCCCAGCAGGTGTGCCTGACTTCAGAGTGATTTTATTGCATGACCAACCGATCATGAGCATGCTTCGAGTACCTACAGAAAAATCTGATGGCAAAGCAAATTTACATCAAGGTGGATTGGGAATTGGAATTGACATGAAAAACGGTGAGCTCACTTCAGCCTACGACGGAGTAAATTATCACACCCATCACCCTGACAATAACAATATAATTACGGGAAAGAAAATTCCTTATTGGGACACACTTTTAAATCTAGCTATTCAGACTTCAAAAGCATTTCCCTTGGAATACTTAGGGATAGATATTGTTTTGGATAAAAAATACGGCCCAATGATTATGGAAATAAATGTTCGCCCTGGTTTAGGAATTCAACTAGCCAATCGAAAAGGATTAAAATCTATTTTAAAAAATATCAAATTATAATCTCATGAAATATAGTAAATCAGCTCTTCCTTACTTAGTGATTCTATTCATTGTTTTAATAGGAATGCCGTTAGCAAATTATCAAATGCAATCAACACAACAGGTAGTTGTGGAAGTAAAATTCCAACGACCAAACATTAAAAACACCCAGTTAGCTAATTCTAAAACAAGTAAGAAAAAGACAACATCTCTTTTGTTAATGACTTCAAAATAAAATCAAAATGAAACGTGTATTAATTGTTATATTTTTTTGTATTCCTCTTTTGACAAAGGCACAAAGTCCATTTCAAATAGATGTAGAAACGAGAAGTGGATATGAATACAATGTGTTTAATGCCAACAAAAATAAGATTCTTGTTTCCGAAGAAGGAGACTCCACCTTGGCTTTACAGAGTGGATTTTTTCAACACTTCAATCTATCCGCCAAATGGAAAAAGAAGATCAAAAAGAATCAACTTAGTTTTAAAGCAAGAACTAGATATGATTATTTTCCTGAATTATCAGCTGCGAATCTTTTTCGACCTGAAGTAAGTTTTGGATACTCTTATAAGTTAAATCGGAAGTCATCTTTGTTTTTCAAAAGTAGATATCTATTGTATAAAACGAATCGAATTCCGGATGATACAGAGGTCATTTCTGTTCCTGTTGGTTACCAAAGATTAAATGCAGATTTGGGGTTCAAGTTCAAACCGATTAAAAATAATAAATCACAAATTCAATTTTCAGTTTTAGAAAAACAATATGCAGAAAGAGAAGAAAGTGGATTAAAGTATGGTGCTTTTGGAATTAACTTTCAAACCAAACAACGGTTCAAAAGGAAAAGAAAACCTTCCAACTATTTAGCGCTTGAATTAGATTTTCAAAGAAGGAATTACTTGAGAACTATTTTTGGAGAGGAACCAGAAGAAGATGAAATGGAAGATGAAGAATTTGAAATGGACAGCACTTCTCAACGAGTGTGGCAATATCATACTGCAAAATTAGAATACACTTACGGTTATTCCAAAGCTGTAAAAATTAGAACTGGACTCGCGCTTCAGCAACGTTTGGATATCCTCGATAAAAAATTTGGATATAATCAATGGCAACCTTTTGTGAAATTAGAAATAGAAAAAGGGCGATTAAATTTTAATTGGAAAGTGGAAGGTGTCTTTCGTTCTTTTTCAAATTTAAAAGCAACCAAATCAGGAAATGAATTATTGAAACATAGATATTTGCGAACTTCATTAAGTGTTAACTATGCAGTCTCTAAGCATCTTGATTTTACAGTACGAGGTAACTTAAGAAAACGATGGAGGAATTTTTCAGATGGAGCAACCAGTTTTTTGCCTTACACCAATGGTATGATCAGCGCAGGAGTTAAGTATCGATTTTAGGAAAAGACAATTTTCTAATCCTCCTGTAATTAATTTTTCAACACTACATTTTTTTTAATTTTTCATAAAATAATTAATCTATGAATCGTCATTCATTGAACAGGCAAGTAATGCCTTTAAAGATATTTTTTATTCTTTTTTTTATTGGTAGTCAAAGTGTGTTTTCTAACGCACAACTAAAACCCCTTGATCTTCAGGCAGAGTCAAATGCTATTTTTTCAGAAAATGGAAAACTCATTTTGGATCATTACGAAAGTAAAGCTTATCAGTTAAAACCTTCCAAAGCTGGACATATGGGCTTGCGGTTATTCCGAAATTATCAAGATGATAAATATGCATTTTTATTGTTACAAGGGATTTTATATACTGACAAAGGATTAAATAAATTAGTAAAAAATGGTTTGGACTCTTTATCCATTGAAAAATATATAAAGAAAAACAACCAATCATTTAAGGCCAACACAAAGAAAAAACGATTACGAAAAAATACGTTTAAAACTTATCCTCGCTACCGTTTTATGGCAACTAAAATATTACGCCATGTGGCTCGATTAGATGAACTTGGATTGCAACATAAAAAGCATAAAAAATTTATCCAGCTACTAGAAGATTATGACTTCCAAAAAGTTTTCACCGACCCAATGATGATAAAAGCGTGGGGAGCACAATTAGCGAATCAAGTTTATTGGTTGAAGCAAATAGGAATTGCAGATTACACAAAAGAGTTTCGAGAAGCGGTCAAAAGAACCTACCCAAATCATATGGACAAGAACTTGAGTAAGCAGCAATTTGAAAATAAAATTTATACGCTGACTCATATTATTATTGCTGCATCTGGTTATTATCAAACCAATTTAGACTACAAAGATTATTCAGACATTATTGATTATTTCAGATCAAATACCGTGATGATTCTTCAACGCATCAAAGAAGACGTGATTATTGAAGTAGGAATTTCACTTCTATTGGTAGATGAAAGTTATCCTGAGATTCAACAGATCAGAACTCACATCAATAACAAAGTTGATTTGGAGAAACGAATGGTTTTATCTCCGAGCGGCAAAGATGGTTTTGCCAAAGGAGAGCATCGAAATATCATTGCCGTTTTACTTTTGGATTGGCAAGGTTGCTCTGATCGACCAAATCGAAAGGACATAAAAAAGATGAAAGGACATTTGCCAAGTACTTTAAAAAGGAAAAGAATTGAATAATGATGGAACTCCTCAATTAGATAGTGATGGTAGTTTTATTCTAATATACGACAATAATGACATTCGAGAGTTTGCCAAAATTTTTACATTAATTGGTAGTGGTAGTCCAAATGCGCAATGGGGTGTTTTTGATTTATAAATAATATAATCTGATGCTTTGGATTTTGGCTGTCTCATAATTTATTTATGAGACAGCTTTTTATTTATCCTTTTACATTCCAAATTGCTTTTTCATCATTCCTGTAAATTCATCGTCATCCATTTTCTTTCGATTGTCTAAAAGAAATTCAGCGTCTGCTCCCGCTCGGTATCGTAAAGTTGATTTACCATCAGTTGCTGCGGTATGAATTACTTCAGCAACAAGACTTGCAGGAGAAGCATTACTTCCTGCTGCTTGAAATCCTTTAAAAACTGCTCCAACTACAGGTTGATATTCAGCCATCGTTTCATCATTTTGAAAATCAAAAGAACGTCCTCCAAAGTCAGTTGCAATCATGCCTGGTTCAACTAATTTTACTTTCACTCCAATTGCTTCCATCTCAAATCTTAGTGCTTCAGAGATTCCTTCAACTGCGAATTTTGTTCCGTGGTAAAGTGCACCTAAAGGGAAAGTCATTTTCCCTCCAATGGAAGAAATATTGATAATAATTCCATCTTTATTTTGACGGAAGTGAGGAAGCATTGCTCGAGTTACATCCATCAAGCCGATTACGTTAGTATTGAATTGTCGAACGATACTGTCTCTTTTAAATGCTTCTAATGGACCATATGCTCCATAGCCTGCATTGTTGATTAGCACATCAATTTTTCCAAATTTCTCAATACCTGCTTTAATTGTATTGTCAATAGATTCTAAGTCTAAAACATCGAGACGAGAAACCAAAACATTTTCGAGTTGAGTTAATTCTTCTTCTTTTTCAGGAGTCCGCATCGTAGCGATTACATTCCATCCATTTGCTTGAAAAAAATTAGCGGTTGCTTTTCCAATACCGCTACTTGCTCCTGTGATTAATACTGTCTTATTCATAATGATTTTATTTTTTTTAATTATTTTTTATTCAAACTTAACATTCCTTCGGTTCCCATATTGGTATAAAGCTGTTGAGTGGTATTCTGCAGCGATTCATTGTATGGTTCGATTAAGTCTTTTAATCCCATAAAATCAACTACAGTTCTAAAAGGTTTTTCACCAAAAGGAAGTTCTAAAAGATTAACCACCGCGTTTGCAATTTGTTGAGGACGTTGCATAGGGTTTGACTCAAGTGCTTGGACATATCCTCCAAGTGAAGCTTCAGGAAGGTGTACCATTTCGCCATATTGTGCTGCTCTTTCTGTGTCAGAAGGAGTTAACATTCCACCCATAAATGCAGTTGGCATTCCTCCTGGTTCGATGATACAAGATTCAATTCCAAATCCAGCAAGCTCCGCTCTATATCCTTCGGCAATAGACTCCAATGCATATTTTGAAGCGGAGTAAATACCTAAAAATGGGGTAGTCACTCGACCAATGCAACTTGAAGTATGTAAAATGGTTCCTTTTCCTTGGTTTCTAAAATGAGGTAAGACTGCTCTCATCACTCTTTGTACACCAAAAACATTTACATCAAAAACACGTTGCATTTCTTCAGCAGTAAAAAGTTCTTGAATTCCATTTGAGCCAATTCCTGCATTGTTAAATATAATATCTAGTCCTCCTAAAATTTCAATTGCTTCTGCAACTCCTGCATTTACACTTTCTTC
Source organism: uncultured Saprospiraceae bacterium (assembly GCA_964564545.1). Taxonomy (GTDB): domain Bacteria; phylum Bacteroidota; class Bacteroidia; order Chitinophagales; family Saprospiraceae; genus CAJQQY01. The sequence continues at coordinate 21,804 of CAZMBP010000023.1, read as the reverse complement.
ATTGGTGACATCCATCTCTACTAAATGAACACCTTTGGATTTTAGTTCTGTTGCTATTTTTTCATTTTTACCTTTTGTCGAACGCATCGTTCCAACTACTTGATATCCTTTTTCAGAAAGTGTTTGACAAGTTAAAGATCCGAATGCGCCACTTGCGCCTGTGATTAATATTTTATTTTCCATTTTAAAAATGTTTTAACGATTGATCAAATTGATAAAACAAAGATCGAGAAGGAAAGAAATAAGTTTAAACACAGAACAAGGAAAGAGGAACACTTTTTACGGATTTGACAAAAAAGCAAAAAAAAAGGGAAAGCATTTGCTTCCCCTTTTTTTGAAATTCTATATTTAGAGATTATAAATTCATACCTAATTTATATGCCTCGACAAGTATCTCATCCAAATCCGCATCTCCTTGATTGCTTAAAATAATTGCACCGACTTTTGTCGTTGGATTAAATGCCATAATGGTCGCCGTACCTTGTTCTCCTCCATCATGTCCCCATAAATTATTATCAGCATTCATCACAAATAAATGTAAACCGACTTCATTATTAATGGAAGGAATTTGAGGGGAAAGCATTGCATCAATCGTGTTTTCCTCTAAAAGTTGATAGTTGTTCGAAATGCCATCTTGAACAAATGTACTAATGAATTTAAATAAATCTTTGCCAGTAGATCGAAGTCCTCCATTTGGATAATCAGTAAAAGTATAATGATCTATTGATTCATATTGACCATTGGAATAATTATATGGTTGAACAATCGTCTGTGAAATTTCATCCAAACGCCAGGCAGTATTTGTCATACCTAAAGGAGTGAAAATATTTTGTTTGCAGTATTCATTAAAATTTATTCCTGAAATCTGTTCTACCAATAATCCAATTAAAGCATTTCCTGTGTTAGAATATTCATGTTGAGAACCTGGATTAAAATCATAAAAATTTTCGTTTGCATTATAAAGGTTTCCATTTGGAGAAAGATAATTTTCTAAGAAATCACCTAAAGCAATTGGACTATCTTCTCCATAATAGTATTGTCCATCTAATGCACTTCCATCTGCAATCGCAGAAGTATGAGTCAGTAGCATTCTAAAAGTAATTTCTGTATTTTGATTTGGAACGGATACATTAAAAGGTAGGTAATTATTTATTTCATCATCTAAATCAAACTGTCCGTCTTCTTGTAACTGAAGAAGAGCTGTTGCGGTAACTACCTTTGAAACAGATGCTAACAAAAATAAATGATCATCTTGAAGAGCAATATTTTGTTGGATTTGTGAAGACCCAAAGTAATCCTCATACACGATATTATTTTCATTAAAAACTAAAACAGAAAGAGCAGGAATATTTTGATCTTCCATTTCTTCCTGAATATAGGTTTTGAAATCTTCTGTGTTATTTATTTCAAGATCATCTTTATTGCATTTTACAAACAATAAAATAATGGAGGTAGTTATCAGGAAATTCGCCAGTAATTTTTTCATGTAAATGATTTAGATTTTTAGTTAGATACCGTCCATAACGATATGAAACTAAAACTGAGTATTATACTGTACAGGAAACTGGTCAGGAATTTCATCATTCGACTCTCCTAAGTTTTGTCGCAGGTCAATTTCAATTCCTCTTGCAATTGTAGAAATAGGAACATCGTTCGCAGTTCCTTCAAAAGGATTTTCACCAGTTCTACCTATTCTTTCCATGGTATGAAAAATCCAAGCAACGATCACATAAAATGGAACCGTCAACCAAATCAATAAATCATTTATAAACCAATGTTGTCCAGTATACTGAGCTCCTATTTCAGCAAACTGAGGAACCAACGCTAAAGGAAGTAACAAAACAAAAATCCACATAAAAAAATGATTGAGTGTAGCAAAATGTCTAGGGTAAGGAAAGTTTTTGATTCGTTCACTTTTACCTTGAAGCGTAAATAACTCTTCCAAAACTCCTTCCAATTCTAAAAAAGAAAACTCCCAAATGAGCCCTCTATTTTTGAGTTGTTTAAGGTGGTGAGATTGAAGGTACAGCAAAGCTGTTTGCTTATTATTTTTGCTCATTACATAATCCATATCTTTTTGAGAAATGTAAGGCGTTAAATCTTTTTCGACTGAAGAACTCTTTTCAGGCGGGTGAATATCCCATTCTGAATTAGATTTTTCATTCATGATAGTTTCCCAAGGTTTAGGCATACGCATCGCATGTCGTAAGGCAGTCATCCAAGCGATATGTCGATAGGTTAATGTTTTAATTTCATTTTGAAGTTCTGCTTCAGAAAGTGCAGATTCAGTATGATCATTGTTAACCATATCTTGAATGAACATTCCGAATGTTCGAGAAGTATTCACAATTCCTCCCCAGATTTTTCGTGCTTCCCAAATTCGTCCATAAGCAGAGTTATTTTGAAAACCAATGACGAATGCTACAGCTGTACCAATCAAAGCTAAAGGTGTCCAAGGTATTTTTAGCCAACCTAGTTCAAAAAAATAATAAACTGCTGCCCAGGCAGAACCTATTACAAAAAATAGAAGTGTTTCGTAACGAGTCCACATCGCCATTTCGAAGGTGGAGTATGTTTTTTTTATATGCATAATTTGGAGGATTTATAGTGAGTAATTCTTAATCTTTAGTTTTGTTGTCGATATTCATGAGGTGTTAGTCCTGTTTTCTTTTTAAAAATGCGACTGAAATAATGTGGGTAATTAAACCCCAGTTCGTAGGCAATTCCACTTATCGAATCAGTTGAACTGAGCAATAAATTTTTTGCTTTGTCCACTAAAAAATCATTGATGTGATCCTTTCCACTTCGTCCAGTTTCTTTTTTCAAAATATCACTTAAATAGCTAGGTGAAAGATGGCATTTTTCTGCGAGATATTGAATTGTAGGAGTTCCTGATTCTAAAAGTTTTCCTGATTTATAATAATCTTTTAATAAGAATTCTACCTTGGAAACGACATCCTTGTGATGGGCAACTCTAGTATTAAATTGTCGTTCATAATATCGAGAGCAATAATTTAATAATAATTCGATATTAGAAACGATGACCTGTTGGCTATGATTATCGATGCGCTCGTTGATTTCAGATTGAATCATGTTGATGCAATTCGTAATAATTTTTTCTTCTTGTTCTGACAAATGTAAAGCCTCATGAACCTCGTAGGAAAAAAATGAATAATCATCAATTTTACTACCTAATGAAGTATTTCGAATCAGGTCAGGATGAAAATATAACATCCAACCTTGGACTTGATTTAACTCTTGAGCTTTTTTCAAAGTGAGAACCTGCTGAGGTCCAGTAAACATCAAAACGCCCTCATCAAAATCATAATGATTTCGACCATAGTCCATTCCACAGCTAGCATCTTTGAGAGCGATACAATATAAATCGGATGAAAATTTTTGACCAATCATTTCTTCACCATAGGCAAGTTTCGACACATCAATAATTGCGACGAGCGGATGAGTAGGTTTACCAAATCCCATTGTTTCGTAAACTTGGCTGATAGATTTTTGGATAATTGTGTTTCGAGGCATAGTTTGAAATATTTTGTATTGGCAAAATACTTCAAAAAAATGGAATTACACTAACACAATTTGCGGAAGGAATAACACAGAATAGGGATGAAAGTAAGACAAAGGAATTATCTTATTGGAAACGCTTCGTTTATCTCATATTGAAGTGAATATGAAATGAAATTAAAGAACAAAAAAAATTAGATAGGAATCTTTAGTTATAAGATGCTGGATTCACATATCGTTTTTGAATTTCCTTTTTTAATATTTTTTTAGCAAAGAAAATTCTATTCTTGACTGTTCCGGTTGGAATTTCAAATTTATCAGCAATCTCATGGTATTGATACCCTTGGTAATGCATCAAAAAAGGAATTCGGAACTCTTCCTCCAACTTGTCAATAATCGTAGTTAGTTCATTTATCATAATATTATTTTCTCTTTTCTTATTTGCAACCTCTTGTCCTGAATTGAATATCCCTCGATTTTTTTGGGACTGTTGATTAAATTCCATACTTGTCATAATAATATACTTTACATGTATATACATCAAGTAGTAAAAAGGTTGCTTCTACATAAGATTAAACACAAAAAAGCTAAATAATATATCGGTAAATCTAGATTAAGATTTTTGGTTGAGGATTTTGAATATCTGAAAAGAAAGAGAAGATCTTCAATTTTTTGCAGTTATTTTTTCTAAGCTCAGTTAAAAAAGGTTGTAAGTAATTCATCTTAAAATTTTATATGAATCAATGTGTTTCATTTAATTATATCATTATCCAAAAATCATTTCCTTAATCACCTTCCGAAAAGGTTTCCAACCACTCATTTTTAAATCTGGTTCTTTTCCTTTCGCCATTCGTTCCAATTGTAAAGAATGCCAAAGCGTATCCAAAAACCCCATTTTATCAATAGCCTTTACTCCCACAGTAATTTGAGGAACTTCACATTTTGTAATTTTTCCTTCTAAAAAATCTTTCGCTACTTGAGGATTACGAGCGAATGGCCGAGCCAAACCAATAAAATCTAATTCATCATTTTTAATAGCAGCAGCCATCACAGAAATACTTCGAAATCCACCTGTTAACATCAATGGTGTTTTTGTTCGCTTTCGAGCTTTAATGATAAAATCTGCAAAGTAGGCTTCTCGTTTTCGAGTACTTTCTTTTTCTGTTATACCCATCATTGCAGCTTTTTCATAGGTGCCACCAGACACTTCGATCATATCAATTCCTTCGGCAGAAAGGATGTCGATTACTTGCAAAGATTCTTCTTCAGAGAAAGCTCCTCTTTGGAAATCAGCAGAATTGATTTTGATTCCTATAGGAAAGTCAGCGCCTACTTTTTTTCTCATATTTCGATAAACTTCGATGGCAAACCTTGCTCGGTTTTCTAAACTTCCTCCCCATTGATCTTCTCGTTGATTAGTTCTTGAGGATAAAAATTGACTGACTAAATATCCATGTGCCCCATGAATTTGTACACCTTTGAATCCTGCTTTTTTTGCAATCAAAGCTGTATTACCAAATCTTTCGATGGCATCTAAAATTTCCTCTTCGGTCATTGGTCGAGGAGTTTTGAACATTGCTTTTTGTTTTAATCCAACTGCTGATGGCCCGACGATTTCTTTGTTAAAAGTCTTTGGTGCTTGTCTTCCAGGATGGTTGATTTGCATCCAAAGTGCTGCGCCATTTTGTTGTGCTAGCCTTGCCCATTCTTTCAATTCATTTATTCCTGATTCATCCTCGACATAAACATTATCTTTCTCTCCGAGTGCTCTTTTGTCAATCATCACATTTCCAGAAATAATTAACCCTGCGCCACTTGTGCTCCAGCGATCATAAAGCTGATGGATTTTCTTGGATGTTTTTCCACCAGAATCTGCCATATTTTCACTCATGGCTGATTTACAAAAACGATTAGAAAGATTTGCACCGCATGGTAAAGTGAATGGTTGTTGGATGGTTTGAATATCTGTCATTTCATTTTTTATTTATGAAGGTGAACAAGAATTTTAAAGTTAAGTCTTTTCAAACATAAGAAAGAAAAATTGTCTTTGTGAATAACTTTTTTAAAAAACATTGTTTTGAAAAAAGGAAAAATCTATTTTCGCATTCAAAGTGTTTTTCTAAATTACTCATCATTAATTATTATGAAAAAAATTATCTCTTACAACGTCAATGGAATTAGAGCAGCAGTCAAAAAAGGACTTTGGGATTTTATGAAAGAAGGAGGTTTCGACATTGTTTGTTTACAAGAAACTAAAGCGCATGTAGACCAAGTAGATGTTGCTCCATTGGAAGAGATGGGATATTATCATCAATGGTTCTCAGCGCAGAAAAAAGGATACAGTAGTGTGGCAATTTTTTCGAAAGAACAACCTGATAATGTTGTGATAGGCTGTGGAATAAAAAAGTATGATGATGAAGGCAGAATCATTCGAGCTGACTTTGGGGATTGGTCAATTTTGAATTGTTATTTCCCATCAGGAAGTTCAGGTGAAGAACGACAAGCATTTAAAATGGAATTCCTAGATGACTTTTTTAAGTGGATAAAAAAACTAAAAAAGGAACGACCAAATTTAATCGTTGTTGGAGATTATAACATTGCTCATACGGAAATGGATATTCATAATCCAAAGAGTAATAAAAAGAGTTCTGGATTTTTGCCAGAAGAAAGAGAATGGATGACGAAGTGGTTGGCGAGTGGATTTACAGATGCTTATCGGCATATTAATCCAGAAGGGGAGGAGTATAGTTGGTGGACATACCGTTTTGGTGCTAGGAAAAATAATAAAGGTTGGAGAATCGATTATCAATCAGTTTCAGATTCTTTGAAAGATAAAATTTATAGTGCGAGGCAATTAGGTGATGCACATCATTCGGATCATTGTCCTGTTTTTATGGAGATTGATTTGTAATAATTTTGAACCACAAAAGGCAAAAGAAACACAAAGAATTTATCAAATAACTTTTGTGAATCTTTTGTGCCTTTTGTGGTTCAAAGATTACTTCATCATTTTCCCAAACACTTCCAACCAAGCTTCCGCCATCAAATGCCCTCCACCTAACGAAGGATGAACTCCATCAGGACACCAGTAATCTACACCAGCAACTTTTAATGCATCATCAAAAGTTTTTTGAAAAGGAACCCAACTCGCTTTGTAATCTGAAGCGACTTTTCTTGCAGCTTCTTGATAAGCCATAAATGCAGGGAACCATTTTTCTTCAATAATAGCACTTCCACCTTTCACTACAAACGGTTCACAAATCATCAATTTTAAATCAGGTATTTTTTTTAAAGTTCGATCTAATAATTTTCGAAAATCATCTTCGTAACTCTTAGCTGTACCTTTATAACCATGGCTCAGCGTATGCCAAAAATCATTTACACCAATCAAAATACTCAATACATCAGGTTGGATTTGTAGACAATCTTCTTCCCAACGATTTGCTAATTGGAAAACCTTATGTCCACTAATGCCTCTATTGTAACATCGAATATTGGAAGTTGGATTTTTTCCTAACAATTCACTTACAACTGGCAAAACATAACCACTTCCTAATCCGCCCCAAGTGTCATTAGCATAATAATGATCTCTTTTTCTTCCCGCATCGGTGATTGAATCACCTTGGAAAAGGATGGTTAAATCTTTAGGTAGTTCTAATTTTGTTGCTTCCTTTTTTAAATCATTTGGCTGGGCTTGAAGGTTTCCTAGGCCTAAAATTCCTGCAGAGGCAAGTGTCGTTTTTTTCAAAAAAGATCTTCGATTGTTAGAGTTTGATTTTTCGTTTTGCATGATTTTTTTGTTTAAGGAAATCAAGAATATTTGATACAAACATTTTTAGGTTCAGTAAAAAACTTCATTGCTTCTAAACCGCCTTCTCGACCAACACCTGAATTTTTTACTCCACCAAAAGGAGTTCGTAAATCACGAACCATCCAACAATTCACCCAAACAATTCCTGCGTCTAAATTTTCAGCCATTCGATTGGCTCTTGAAATATCTTTCGTCCAAACAGTTGCAGATAAACCATAGTTTGTTCCATTGGCAAAACCTAAAACTTCTTCCTCAGTATCAAAAGGAGTAATTGTCACGACTGGCCCAAAAATTTCTTCTTGAATGGTTCGACAGTCTTGAGCTAAACCTTCGATAACGGCAGGGCGAAGAAAATATCCATTTTCATGCTCTCCTTTCATTTTGACTGGAGTCCCACCACAAAGAATTGTTCCTCCTTCTACCTCAGCCAGAGTTAAGTAGCTCATTACTTTTTCCATATGAGCTTTAGAAACGAGTGCTCCCAAATCTGTTACCGTTGAAAATGGATCACCCACTTTTAGAAATTGAGTTCGTTTGACAAGTTCATCTCGGAATTTTTCATAGATTGCTCGCTCGACATAAATACGAGATCCACACAAACAAATTTGTCCATTATTAGAAAATGAAGAACGCAAAGTTGTCATCATCATTTCATCAAAATCACAATCTGCAAAAATGATATTTGGATTTTTTCCTCCGAGTTCTAATGATAGCTTTTTAAACATTGGCCCTGCGGTAGAGATAATTCTCTTTCCAGTTTCTGTACCACCTGTGAAAGAGATGGCTTTGATCCTAGGATGCTCGACCATGGCTTGACCAGTTTTTGCCCCGAAGCCATGAACGATATTTAAAACACCATCAGGTAGACCAGCTTCGATGCATGCCTTCGATAACATGTACGCAGTCATCGGAGTCATTTCTGATGGCTTTCCAATGACGCAATTTCCAGTTGCGAGTGCTGGAGCGATTTTCCAAGTGAATAAATATAGAGGTAAATTCCAAGGAGAAATACATCCAACAACTCCAATCGGTTGTCGTAAAGTATAATTGATCGCTTCATTAGGCATAGAGTGAGACTCTGATGAAAAATGCAAAAGCGATGTCGCAAAAAATCTAATATTTTGATGTGCTCGTGGAATGTCTACACTTCGAGCCATCGCAAATGGTTTTCCGGAATCAATACTTTCAGCTTTGGCAAACTCATCTAAATTTTGTTCGATGATGTCTGCGATACGAGTTAAAATTCTGAATCTTTTGGCAGGTTCCATTTTTTTCCATTCAGGCAAAGCACGTTCAGCTGCCTCCAAAGCTTGTTGAACATCATTCTCATCAGAGTCTGGAATATGAGAATATACTTGACCAATTGCAGGATTGTAATTGTCAAAATATTCGCCTGAGACCGCAGGAACGAGAGCACCGTTGATGTAATTCTTTATGTATTTATCTGGACTCATTGTGTAGGATTGATTAGTTTTTGAAAAATGTAAATGCGTTCTTCTCTTCTTTTTAAAATTACTTATAGTTTAAAAAACATCAGCCGCTTCTTTATAAATTACTGCTAAAACAGTTTGTCCGACTGCTCGTAAAGTTTTTTTATCGATGATGTTCATATTATCATCATGGGTATGCCAATAGTTTCCAAAACCAGATCTAGAACCAGCTGGTCGATTGATAATATCGATCATCGGAATACTGGCAATTTCATTAACAAATTTATGATCGTCAATTAATGGTCCAGTTGCTTGGTTAACAAAGAAATTTCCATAACCTCGTTCTTGAGCAATTTTCCAAACCTTATTCATCACTTTAGGTGCATAAGTCATAGATGTTTCGTCTTTTGTGAAACGAGCATTTTTTGATCCAACCATATCAAGTAAAATTCCAAACTTTGGTTTGTAAGGAGATCGATGTAGATTTTTTGCCCAATGCTGAGAACCGAGACACCAGTCTGTTTCTTTACCTCCCGTCAATCCTTGGTCTTCCGCATCGAATAAAATAATATCAATTCCTATGTCAATTTTATTGAGACTAATTTGTCGAGCAATTTCTATTAGTATTCCTACACCACTTGCACCATCATCTGCTCCAGCAATAGCCTCTTTTTGTTTTTGTGCATCTGGATCTTGATCGCCAATATGTCGGGTGTCCCAATGTGCAGCAAGGATAACTCGATGCGAGTTGTCAGGATTAAATTGAGCAATGACATTTGTGGCATTGAGCATTTTATTTTGAAAAGACCTGACTTGAAAATCCTGCTCGATAACTTCAGCGCCGTAAGATTTGAACTTTTCGACATACCAATTTTTGGTAGTAGTATGAGCTTTTGTGTTTGGAACTCTTGGGCCGAAGTCAACTTGTTTTTTTATAAAAAGATAAGCAGAGTCTCGATGGAACTTTGGAATATCTACATTTTTAACTGGTGGATCTACAGAGGTGACCTTTGGGTTAGGTTTAGGGTCGGGAGTACAACCAATGCACCCGAGTAAAAAGATGATTAAAATAATAAAAAATGGACTAAATCGCTTCAACATTCTAATTGGGTTTTAACTTTAAAATTCAGGCGATAAAGTTAAACAAATAATTCAAGTTGAAAAGATTCTATAAGTGTGAGAAATGGTAGATTTTGCATAAAAAAACACCCTATTTTTTAGGTTTAAAAACTTCTCTAAAACATTTGTAAAATCTAGTAAAAAGCCTATCTTTGCAGCCGTTTTTAAAATTATTTATTATTTCACTAAAAAATACTTCACGTAAATGAAAAATTACGAAGTAAATTTCATCGTAGATTCAGTACTGTCGGGCGATGAGATAAACGCGACAGCTCAAACTTACTTCGATATGTTGACATCGAATGATTGCACTATCGTAGACAAAGGAGAGATGGGATTACGCCAGTTGGCTTACCCAATCAAAGGACGCACCACAGGTGTATACTTTTGTACAGAATTTCAAGTACCAAGTGGTGCTTTTATTTCGAAACTCGAATTAGCTCTTCGTCGAGATGAGCGAATCATGAGATTTTTATCAGTAAGATTAGACAAGTTCGGAGTTAAATATAACGACGACAAACGTAACGGATTAATCGGAAAGAAAAAGGACAAAGTAAAGGCTGAAATCAAAAAAGAAGTTGCTGCTGAAAAGAAAGCTGCTCCTGTGAAAAAAGCTGAACCTGCGAAAGCTGCTCCTGCACCTGCTGCAAAAGCAGAGGAGGAAGAGTAATCTTTTAACGATTAATTAATTTTCTAATTATTAAAATAAAAAAATCATGGCTTCTAGAGACGATATAAAATTTCTTAGTAACCCAAATATTGGTCAAGACAGAAAAAAATATTGCCGATTCAGAAAATTTGGAATCAAGCATATTGACTACAAAGACCCAGACTTCTTGTTACAATTTATCAACGAGCAAGGAAAAATTCTTCCTCGACGAATTACAGGTAACTCTTTAAAATACCAACGTAAAGTTGCTACAGCTGTAAAGCGTGCACGTCACTTGGCTATTTTACCGTATGTAACGGATTTGTTAAAATAAATTTAGTAGGGGCAAACTTTTATGATTGCCCTCCAAAAAATAAAAACCTGATAAAGGTTTGTTAAAAAATATTTCATCATGGATATTATATTATTAGCAGATTTAGATAAAGTTGGGGACAAGCACGAAGTAGTAACTGTAAAAAATGGTTACGGTCGAAATTACTTGATTCCTCAAGGGTTAGCATTAATTGCAAATGCTACCAATATGAAAAAATTGGACGATCTTAAAGCTAAAGAAGAAGCGGCAGAAGCTGCTAAAGTAGATGTGTACAGAGAAATTGCTACAGCGTTAGAAGGTAAAACTTTGAAAATCGGAGCAAAAGCTGGTACTAGCGGAAAGATTTTTGGAAGTGTTACTACTATCCAAATCGTTCAAGCATTAAAAGAACAATTCGATGTAGAAGTGTTGCGTAAAAAAGTTTCTCTTGAAGATATCAAGGAAGTTGGATCTTATACTGCAACATTAAACTTACATCCTGAAGTTGTTGTTGAATTACCAATTGAAGTTGCTGCTGAATAATTCAGCCTGCTTTAATTTTTAGGATAAAAAAAGTCCGAGTCATGTTTATGGCTCGGATTTTTTTATGGAAAAAAGAAAAATTAGGTTAGCAATTTTGAGATTTGAGTTTCTATTTTTTCAAAATTGAATTCTTCAATGATTCGATTCATCTTCTCCTCAATTTTATCGTTGCAAAGGTTTCCTAAACTTCCTTCATGTGAATGATTAATATTTTTGTCAAAAGTAAAATTCCCATTTTCGATATTCATTCCGACAATTTTATATGCATCTCTAAAAGGTGTTCCTTCTAGAACTAATCGATTCACTTCTTCTACGCTGTACAAGTATTCATATTTTTTTTCTTCTAAAATATCATTTCGAACTTCTATTTTTTCCAAAGCTAAAGTGGTGACTTTTAAGCAATCTTTTAAATTTTCGATAGCTGGAAAAACAGTTTCTTTTAGTAGCTGAAAGTCTCGATGATAACCCGTAATTAGATTGTTACAAATTCCCATGATTTGTTGTGGGAGATTCTGAATTTGGTTTGCCTTGGCTCGGACAAGTTCAAAAACATCTGGGTTTTTCTTATGAGGCATGATACTCGAACCTGTCGTAAATTCTTTTGGGAGTTTTAGGAAGTTATAATTTTGATTGGAAAATAAACAAATGTCTGTTGCCAATTTTCCTAAAGTATTGGCAATGGAAGCCATCGCAAAACTTAAAATTAATTCCGTTTTCCCTCTTCCCATTTGAGCATGAATCACATTATAATTCAAGTCATCAAATCCCAAAAGTTGAGTGGTCAAAGTTCGGTTCAATGGAAAAGAACTTCCATAACCTGCTGCTGATCCCAAGGGGTTTTGATTATTGATTTTGTGGGCAGAGAGCAATAGTTGTAAGTCATCTGCCAGCGACTCGGCGAATGCGCCAAACCATAAGCCAAAAGAAGAAACCATCGCAATTTGAGTATGCGTATAACCCGGCATCAAAATATCTTTATGTTGTTCGCTCACACTTTGGAGTTTCTCAAATAAAGCTTTTACCAATTCAGAAATGCTTTGAATTTCTTCTCGGAAAAATAAACGTAAGTCCACCAACACTTGGTCATTTCGAGAACGACCGCTGTGAATTTTTTTCCCAACATCACCTAGCTTTTGCGTCAACATCCATTCAATCTGAGAGTGAACATCTTCCATTCCTTCTTCGATTTGGAAGTTTCCATTTTCGATTTCTTGATAAATGTTTTTTAATTCGACTTGCAAAGCGTGGAGTTCTTCTTTTTCTAAAAGTCCAATTGATTCCAACATTTCGATGTGTGCAAGAGAACCTTGTACATCAAATTTTGCTAAAAATAAATCGAGTTCTCGATCTTTTCCTACTGTGAAATTTTCGATGGTTTTGTCGAGGGTAAAATCTTTTTGCCAGAGTTTCATAAAATTGTTTTTTCTAAAAGTTCAATATAAATATCAATGCCTTGTTCAATTTCTTTTAAGTAAATAAATTCATCAGCGGTGTGCGAACGGGCAGAATCTCCATTACCAATTTTTAACGTTGGAAAGGAAAGTAATGCTTGATCAGATAGCGTAGGCGAACCAAAATAATTCAATCCTAAACTCATACCTTTTTGTACCAAAGGATGATTCAAAGGAATTTTCGAAGAATTCAATCTAAAAGAACGAGCTTTAACTTCTGATTTTAAATGTTTTTGTAAAATATCAAAAACTGCTTGATTCGAATATTTTTCATTCGTTCGAACATCAATCACAAAGCTACAAGCATCAGGAACAACATTATGTTGAGTGCCTGAATTGATTTGAGTTACTGTCATTTTCGTTTTTCCCAACAAGTCCGACACATCATCAAATTCATAATTTCGAATCCATTCCAAATCCTCTAACACTTCATAAATAGCATTGACACCTTCTTCTCTTGCAGCATGTCCTGCTTTACCTTTTGCGATTCCATCGACGACCATCAAACCTTTTTCAGCAATCGCCATTTGCATTTCGGTAGGTTCTCCAACGATACCAAAATCTATTTTCCCAAAATCATCAACGACTGAAGCGATTCCATTTTTACCTGAAATTTCTTCCTCTGCAGTTGCTGCAAGTATAATGTTATAATTTAAATTTTCATTTTCGTGAAAAAATAAAAACGTGGCAATCAAACTTACTAAACTACCTCCTGCATCATTACTTCCAAGGCCAAATAATTTTTCATTTTCGATTACAGGTTCATGTGGGTTTTTAGTCCAAGCTTTTACGGGACGAACTGTATCGTGATGTGAATTCAATAAAATCGTTGGAAGTGAGTCATTCCAATGTTTATTTTTCACCCACACGTTATTCCCTTTTCGAAAAGTAGGAATTGATTTTTTTTGGAAAAAATCTTGAATGCAATCCGCTGTTTTATTTTCCTCTTTTGAAAAAGAAGGAATGGAAATAAGTGTTTTTAATAGTTCAATTGATTCTATTTTTAGTTTTTGTAACATTAGTTTTACATTTTAAGTTAAAGTTGAATTAGCGTTCCATTTTGATGATGGATTTCTTTTGAACCACAAATGAAAACTTCTTCGACTTTGTTTTTTAAGGCAAAAAAAGCATTGTCCATTTTTGGAATCATGCCTTCTGAGATAATTCCAACATGTTTATATTTTTGAAAATCTTTAAAGTTAATTTTTTCAAAAGCAGAATTATCATCTTCTGGATTTTTTAAGACCCCATTCTTTTCGAAACAAAATTTCAACGTAGTTTTGAAAAAAGGAGCGAGTGCAACAGCTAATTCAGAAGCAATCGTGTCAGCATTGGTATTTAGTAATTGTCCATTTTTGTCATGAGTGATAGCACAAAAAACAGGCGTTACATCATTGTTTAAAAGTTGTTGCAAAATCGAGGTTTCCACAAAATCAATATCACCAGCAAAACCATAGTCGATATCTTTGACAACTCGTTTGTGCGACTGAATCGAATTCAAATCTGCACCAGTCAACCCTAAAGCGTTGCATGGAATCGCTTGAAGCATACTTACAATTTTTTTATTGTAAAGCCCTGCGTAAACCATGGTAACCACATCTAAAGTTGCGAGATCAGTTACCCTTCGTCCGTCAATCATTTTTGGAGTAAGTCCAAGTTTTTTGCTCCAAGCAGTCGCTGCTTTTCCTCCTCCATGAACTAGAATTTTTGGTCCTTTAATTTTTGCAAATTGCTCAAGTGTAGATTTTAATTTTTGTTCATCTTCGACAAGTTTACCTCCAATTTTAATTATGGACAGAGATGGCTTTTGATTTTTCATAATGCTATTTTTTTTCTTAAAGAAATTCCGTGTTTAAAAGTCAATTGAAAAGAACAATTAACACTTCCGTTGGTCGCTTTTAATTGTTCTTTTCAACTGACCACGGAATTTGTCTAAGAATGGTTTTATTTTTTAATAAATCGAATAAAACTGTCTGTGCTGCAAAAGTTCGATTATTGGCTTGTTCGATGACCAATGAATTTGAACTATCTAAAACGGAATCATCAACAACGACATTTCTTCTCACAGGCAAACAATGCATAAATTTTCCATTGTTGGTCAATGCCATTTTTTCGGAAGAGATTTTCCAACTTTCATCTTGCGAAAGGACTTTTCCATAATCATTAAATGATGACCAATTCTTTGCGTAAATAAAATCTGCATTTTCAAATGCTTTATTTTGATCGTATTCGATAGTTGCATTTTTGGAAAAATCTGGAGATAATTCATATCCTTTTGGATGAGTGATCGTTAAATCCACATCAGCAAAATCCATCCATTCACAAAAAGAATTGGCAACGACTTGTGGCAATGCTTTTGGATGAGGAGCCCAAGTCAAAACAACTTTTGGTCGTTTCGTTTTTTGATTTTCTTTGATGGTTAAAAAATCTGCCAATGATTGCAATGGATGCAGAATGGCAGACTCTAAACTTAAAATCGGAACACTTGCGTGCTGAATAAATTTTTGTAAAATGAAATCTTGATAATCTTTTTCGCGGTCAACTAAAGTTGGAAAACTTCGAACTGCTAAGATGTCAACAAACTGACTCATCACCGCAGCCGCTTCTTTAATATGTTCAGCTTTGTTGCCATTCATGATCACTTTATCTTCAAATTCTAATTGCCATCCATCATTTACGTTGAGTGAAATAATGTTCATGCCTAAATTCTGAGCGGCTTTTTGTGTACTCATTCGAGTTCGTAAACTTGGGTTGAAGAATACCATTCCCAAGGTTTTTCCTTTTCCAAAATCAGGTTGAGACAAAGGATTTTTTTTGAAATCAAATGCTTGTTGAACCAATTGTTCAACATTGGTAGCGTCGTGGATGGAGGTGAAATTTTTCATTTTTTGATATTTAAATGGGTGACGGAATTGGAATTAATTTTAAAGCCGTTTCTAATTTTTTTACAAAAAAATCAACTTGCTCTTTTGTGATATTTAGTGGAGGTAAAATCCTCATCACGTTTGGATTGGAAGAAGAACCCGTAAATATTTTTTCTTCAAAAAGTAAATGCTTTCGGAATTCTTTGATGGGGAAATCGAATTCCAACCCAATCATTAAACCACTTCCTCGCACTTCGGAAATGCCTTCGACTGTTTTTAATTTTTGCAAAAAATAATTTCCTAATTCCTTTGAATGAGTAATCAGGTTTTCATTTTTTAAAATATCTAAAACTGCAATTCCCGCAGCGCAAGCCAAATGGTTACCTCCGAAAGTAGTTCCGAGTAAACCATATTTAGCTTCGAATTTTGGATGAATCAAAACGCCTCCGATTGGGAAACCATTTCCCATTCCTTTGGCGATGGTGATAATGTCAGGAGTGATTTTTGATTTTTGGAAAGCGAAAAATTCCCCACTTCGACCATAGCCTGATTGGATTTCATCGAGGATAAGAATTGCATTATATTTTTTGCAAAGTGACTCCAAAGCTTCTAAGAATTCTGGTTTTGGAATTTCGATTCCACCGATTCCTTGAATGCCTTCAATGATGATAGCGCAGACGTCCCCTTTTTTTAGTGAAGTTTCTACTGTTTCGATTTCATTGAAATTATGTAATTCCGTTTCGAAAGTTTTATTGATTGGAGCTTGAATTTTTGCATTGTCGGTCACGTTGACAGCAGCGGAAGTTCTTCCATGGAAACCTTTCTTGAAGGCGATGACTTTTGTTTTTCCATTTTGGAAAGAAGCTAGCTTGAGTGCATTTTCGTTCGCTTCTGCACCTGAGTTGCAAAGGAATAAATTGTATTCTTCGCAGTTGGAAAGCTCACCTAATTTTTTTGCTAATTCAATTTGTAAATCATTTTTTACAGAGTTAGAATAGAATCCTAAGTTTTGTAATTGTGTTGTTATTTTTTTTACAAAATGAGAATGACTGTGCCCAACAGAGATAACTGCATGACCTCCGTAAAAGTCTAAATATTTATTTCCTTGCTCATCGAAAATGTAAGATCCTTCTCCTTTTACAGGATGAATGTCGAAGAGTGGATAGACGTCAAATAAATTCATGATTGATTTTTTAATTTGGTTCATAGATAAATCTCGTGTTTTGAAGTCAAGCTAAAATCAAAATCAACACTTCAGTTGGTCGTTTTTGATTTCAATTTTAGCTTGACCACAAAATTTTTCTAAGAACATTTTTCTTTTTTGGAAGAATTAAAATGCCATTGCTTTTAAATTCAAACCTTCTGTTTCTTCGAAGTCAAACATCAAGTTCATATTTTGCACCGCCTGACCTGATGCTCCTTTGATAAGGTTATCGATTAAGCTAATGACGAAAACTTTGTCACCTTCCTTTTTCAAAAAAAGAACACACTTGTTGGTGTTGACAACTTGCTTGAGGCTTGGATTTTTTTGAGTGATAAAAACGAAAGGTTCGTCTTTGTAATAATTTTCGAAAAGCTGAATTAATTCATTTTCACTCAAATCAGTTTTAGTGTAAACTGATGCAAAAATTCCTCTAGCGAAATTTCCGCGGACAGGAATGAAATTGATTTCGCTTTTAAAATCATTTTGCAATTGTTGAATGCTTTGATTTATTTCACCTAGATGTTGATGAGAAAATGGTTTGTAAACCGACACATTATTATTTCTCCAACTGAAGTGAGTTGTTGTGGATGGATTTTGTCCAGCGCCTGTCGAGCCAGTAATGGCATGGATATGAACATCATCTTTTAAGTTTTGAGATTTTGCCAAAGGAAGCAAAGCCAATTGAATTGCAGTTGCAAAACATCCACAATTGGCAATGTGAGAACTTGTCTGGATTTGTTTTTTATTCAACTCAGGTAAACCGTAAACGAAATCATTTCCTTCTTCCTTCAATCTAAAATCAGAACTGAGATCAATGATTTTGGTTTGTTTAGAAAAAGTATTGTTTGCTAAAAATGATTTTGAGTTACCATGACCAGAGCATAAAAACAATACATTTACATCTGGATTTATATTTTTAGAAAAAGACAAATAAGTCTCTCCCAAAAGATCTTGGTGAATATCGCTGACCAACTTTCCATCTTGACTATTGCTATGGATAAAATCAATTTTTGCTTTTGGATGATGCAGTAAAATTCGAATGAGTTCTCCTGCGGTGTAACCTGCACCTCCGATGATTCCTATTTTAACCCCCTGGTTCCTAAAGGGGAGAGAGTTTGTGGAAGTATTAACTTTCGTGGTGGTATTTTTATATTTCATTTTTTTGGAAGATTAGAATTGACTTAAAATTTCTGCTCCGTTTACAGCTCGATGAATCTTGGTGGCGTTGCCTAATATTTTTGTAAAACCTCTCACGTCTTCGCCAGACCAACCTTTATTCATTTCGCCATACGCTCCAAATTTTGCATTCATCAGATCGAAATCAGATTCGATTCCAATTAATTCAAAACGATAGGGGAGTAGTTTTATAAAAACTTTTCCGCTAACATTTTGCTGGGTATCGGTTAGGAAATTTTCGATGTTTCTCATTACAGGCTCAAGCAATTGCCCTTCGTGAAGAAGCATCCCGTACCAATTGGCGAGTTGTTCTTTCCAATATTGTTGCCACTTGGTAAGCGTGTGCTTTTCGAGAAGATGATGTGCTTTTATGATGATGAGAGGTGCTGCAGCTTCGAAGCCAACTCGACCTTTGATTCCAATAATTGTATCTCCGACATGAGTATCTCTGCCGATGGCGAATGGAGCAGCGAGTTCTTGTAATGCTTGGATGGCTTCTACAGGGTGTGAGAATTTTTCTCCATTGATGCCGATGAGTTCTCCTTTTTCTAACAATAGTTCTACATTTTCTGAAAGTCCA
Organism: uncultured Saprospiraceae bacterium; assembly: GCA_964564545.1. Taxonomy (GTDB): domain Bacteria; phylum Bacteroidota; class Bacteroidia; order Chitinophagales; family Saprospiraceae; genus CAJQQY01. Next base: position 3,145 of record CAZMBP010000023.1, on the reverse strand, counting down.
TTTTTAAGCTGGCTAGGAAATGCAGATTCGGGGAGTGCTTGGTTTGAAGTTAGTGTTTCGCTTCCACCAACACTTGTACCCCAAAGACCTTGATTGATAGAGTACTTTGCTTTTTCCCAAGAGATATTAATTCCATGTTTTTTTAAATATTCAATCTCTGCTTCTCTGCTCAATTGGTTGTCTCTAATTGGCGTGATGATTTCAATATCATCACCAAGTACATTAAAAACCAAATCGAATCTCACTTGATCGTTGCCAGCACCGGTACTTCCATGAGCGATTGTTTTTGCTCCAATAAGTTGTGCATGTTGCGCAACTCCTATGGCTTGAAACATTCTCTCCGCGCTGACTGAGAGAGGGTAAGTATTATTTTTTAAAACATTTCCGTAGATGAGGTAACGAACACATTTTTCATAAAAGGTAGAAGTGTTATCAATGCAAGTGAAAGACTTTGCTCCTAGTAAATATGCTTTTTCTTCGACAGTTTTAATTTCTTCCTTTTCAAAACCTCCTGTATTGACGAGGACTGCGTGAACCTCCATATTTTTTTCGATGGTCAAATATTTGACGCAAAAGGAAGTGTCTAAACCTCCGCTGTATGCTAAAACTACTTTTTGGTTTTCCATTTTTATGATTGATTTTTTTCTGAAATTAAATAGGTTAAATCATGTTCCATTTCTTTTTTGGAAGGAGCGAGCATGCCGGTACAAAGACATATTTTCCGATTGTTGCGTAAGAGAATATCGAAGTTGGGGCAACTTTGGCAACCTTTCCAAAAGGAATCATCCTGAGTTAATTCTGAAAATGTTACTGGATGATATCCGAGTGAGGAATTGATTTTCATTACGGCAAGGCTTGTTGTGATTCCGAATACTTTTGCATTTGGAAATTTATTTCTAGCGTGATTAAAAACCATATTTTTGATTTTTTTTGCCAAGCCATATCCTCTAAATTGAGGAGCGACAATTAGTCCCGAATTGGCAACATATTTTCCATGTTGCCAAGTCTCGATATAACAAAACCCAGAAAAGGTATTTTCTAACAATGCAATTACGGCATTACCTTTCAGTATTTTTTCTTCTATATACTTGATATCTCTTTTGGCAATTCCAGTTCCTCTTACCTTGGCAGATTGCTCAATTGTTTGACTGATTTCTTCAGCGTATTTTATATGAGTCTTTGTTGCAACTTGTATTGTGAATTCCATTTTTTATAAATTTTAATAATAGGCAATAGAATACTCAGCCGTCCGAGGGGCATTTGTTTTTATTAAAAAACAGAACCCGAACTGGCGAATGCGAATTGAGAAAAATGTAAATGTTTTGTTACTAAAAACAAACAGATTCAGATTACTCTAAATACTTCCATAGAAAAAAATGATCTTATTTGGAAAGAATGGTAGAAACAAAATTCTACCCGCAAAGGTATTATATGTTGAAAGTTCGCCCGAAAGGGCGGCGTGGACGAGAGTTGAAACAACGAGGTGCAAGAGCTGGAGCAGCACTTGAAAATGAAGAATTATATGTCGTTGTTTTTAACATGATAAATCAAATGTAAACTAGGTTTATGAGAAAAGCAAAATTTTCAAATTTTCACTAATGTATGATGAAAATATTTAATTTGGAAAATTAAATGAAAAAGTAAATTAAAGAATGAATAAATGTAAAAATGAATAATTTTTAATGTTTTTTATGAAAAATATAAGAGCTTAATTTTTTTAATAAAAAATAGTTTTTCTAAAAAACAAAAGCCTTGCTGGTATCCCAACAAGGCTTTTAAATATTTTTTGTAATCAAAAACTATGCATTATCAGTTGCATCGTCAATTACATCTTTAGCATCATCCGCTAATTCACCTGCTTTGTCAACCACGTTACCAGCCACATCTTTCGCGCCTTCAGCTACGTCACCAGCTTTGTCAGCTACAGCTCCTGCTGTATCTTTCGCTTTTTCCACTACGTTACCAGCAACATTTTTTGCTCCTTCAGCGATATCTCCCGCTTTATCAGCGACGGCTCCTGCTGCATCTTTCGCTTTTTCTACTACATTACCAGCCACATCTTTTGCCCCTTCAGCCACATCACCTGCCTTATCAGCGACGGCTCCTGCTGTATCTTTTGCTTTTTCCACTACATTACCAGCGACATCTTTCGCTCCTTCAGCGATATCTCCCGCTTTATCAGCGACGGCTCCTGCTGTATCTTTTGCTTTTTCCACTACATTATCAGCGACATCTTTTGCTCCTTCAGCGATATCTCCCGCTTTATCAGCGACCGCTTCTGCCGTATCTTTCGCTTTTTCTACTACATTACCAGCGACATCTTTTGCTCCTTCAGCAAGATCGCCAGCTTTATCCATAGCCGCAGCCCCCAGATCTTTCGCGCCCTCAGCAACATTACCAGCCACATCTTTAGCTTTTTCTAAGGCATCACCAGCTGCATCTTTAGCACTCTCAGCTAAGTCGCCTGCCTTATCCATAGCGGCAGCTCCCATGCCTTTTGCAACTTCAGCAGCATCACCTGCTTTGTCCATAACTGTTTCAGCCACATCACCCGCTTTGTCCATAGCAGTAGCACCCATATCTTTTGCAGCTTCGGCTACATCACCTGCTTTGTCCATTGCATCTTCAGCTAAGTCGCCAGCTTTGTCCATAACATTTCCTGCTACGTCTGCAGCGCCTTCTGCAGCATCCTCAACTGCATCTTTTGCAGAACCAAATAAACCTTTAATAAAATCGAAGAATCCCATGTTTGTAAGTTTTTTTTGTTAATAAATAATTGTCTAAAAAAGACTGAACAATTTAGATTGTTTTTAAAGATAAAAAACTTTCTCTAAAACCCATAATAGTCTATTAATGAGACTGTTATGGTTTAGGCGAGTCACTTATTTATCTTTAATTTTTTGAGAGGATTTATGAAATGGAAATGAATAGTAATAGTGTACCTGCAAATTGAAATTGAAAAAAAGGAGTGTTCGCATTTTTGGATTGAATTACCATGCTGCAAACTGATGGAGGAAATAAAGTTGGTTTATAAAAGTCTTTGTTTCTAGGCACCAATGATTTTTTTGATGGAAAGAAATTTGACTAAAATAAAAAAAGCCAATAACCATTACAGTTATTGACTTTCTTTTTGTAGCGAGAGGCG
>CAZMBP010000022.1:0-30011 GCA_964564545.1 uncultured Saprospiraceae bacterium | reverse complement strand
TGCTCATGGTGAGGTCTCCAACCAATATCTGCAACTGGTCGAGAACATGCAGTCGTTGCTCCAACTACATCAGCTAATTCTTCAATGATTTCCCAATTCTCAGGACCTTTCATCCCACGACCTGCTGAAACAACTAATTCTGCTTCAGGAAGTGGAACTGTTCCGTCAACTGTTTCCACACTTTTGACAGTTACTTTTGCTGCTGGAGTTGTTGCATCCATTGAGTCAACTGCTACATCCGCACCAGATTCTGCAGGAGGGAAAGAGTTACCCATTAATGAGAGCACTTTTACTGCAGTTTTTACTTCATATTCAGCAATAGCTTTTCCAGAGAAAACATTTTTCTTTACTTTAAATCCTCCGTCAACAGTAGGAACTGAGTTTACACCTGAAACTGAACCTGCGTTCAATTTTACCGCTAATCGTCCTAATAAAGATTTTCCAGAAGAAGAGTGATTTACGATAACTACTTCTGCTCCCATTTCTTTGGCAGCATTAGCAATTGCTTCTGCAAAAACTTGGCTATCAAAATTATCGAATGCTCCATTAGCTTGAACTATCTTGGATGCACCGTATTTTCCTAATTGACCTGCATTCTCAGCATTTCCAAGAACTAACGCAGTACAAGATTTCCCCATTGCGTCAGCTACCATTTTTCCGTAGGTCACCGCTTCGAAAGCGGATTTTTTAAATTGCCCTTTTGGGCTTTCTGCATATACTAGAACCATGATAATACTTAATTATGAATGATGAATTTTGAATAATGAATATTTCTCAAGGTTTATTTTTTGATAAAAATTCTCAACACAAAACTCAACATGATTTAATAAAAACCAATTTTTTATTGACTAAAATTGGGATTAACAGTTAACCATTCATTGTTAACCGTTACTTAAATTATTTTAGCTTCCTCGTGTAGCAATCTTACCAATTCATCCATATCTTCAGGATCAACCATTTTTACGGCAGATTTTGCAGATGGTAAAGTGTAACTAACCACAGCTGTTGGATCATCAAAAGCAACAGGTTCAACTACGTTAAGTGGTTTACGTTTTGCCATCATGATTCCTCTCATGTTTGGAATTCTTTGTTCAGCCATTCCTTTTGCCGCACTTACTACAAACGGAGTTGCTACTTCAACTACTTCTTCGCCACCTTCAATATCTCGATTAATAGTAGCAGTATTTCCAGCTACTTCCATTTTAGTTCCAAAAGAAATAAAAGGCATATCTAAATATTCAGCAACCATAGCACCTACTGAGGCACCATTATAATCGATTGACTCTTTTCCTAACATAACCATATCGAAGTTCCCTTCTTTGGCATATTCAGCAATTTGTTTTGCAACAAACATGGCACTTTTAGGTTCTGCATTAATTCTAACTGCATCGTCAGCCCCGATAGCTAAGCCTTTTCGAATAACTGTATCATTCGCCGCTGGTCCAACATTTATAATTGTAACCGATCCACCTGCAGCTTCTTTTAATTCCAATGCACGTACTAAAGCATACCACTCATCATATGGGTTCATAATAAAATTCACCCCTGCAGTATTAAATTCAGTATTATCAGCATTGAAAGAAATATTAGCGGTAGTTTCTGGTGTTTGAGTAACACATACTAATAACTTCATTATTGAGATAAGATTTTTTGTGATAAAATGTGTTTTTTGATTAAAATGGTTTTCCTTTGAAATTGTTCTCAGAATCAAAGAATAGTTTCTCAAAAACGCTGCAAATATAGATAATTTCCTACGAAAAAGCGAGTGTGAAAAGAAGTTTGGATTTTTTTTTGAAACTATATTTAATTGTCTGATTATCAGTTAATTATGAATTTTGAAACAACTTATTGGAAGTTTAATAAACTAGTTTAATTATTAATTTAATGTCTTAAATCATGAGTTCTAATCGACTTGAACAATTATATCGTTTTTTAGAAGATCGTCCTGAGGATGAGTTTTTACTTTTTGCGGTTGCAAAAGAATATGAGAAGTTGGAAAATGAAGAAAAAGCAGAAAAGTATTACCTAAAATTACAAGGTTTACATCCTAATTATGTAGGTACTTATTATCATCTTGGAAAATTATACGAACGCGCTGAGGACTTTGAATTGGCGACTGAAATCTATGAAAAAGGAATGGAAGTCGCGAAGGAAGTAGGTGATAAACATGCACTTGGAGAGTTGCGAGGAGCGCATGAAATGCTTGACTTTTAATTGTAAACGATGAACTCCTCATTAGTATAATCGTACTAGGAATATTAACCGTTCATCGTTAACCATTGACCATTAAAAACGCGTTCTGCTTTTCCGCATAGCCAAATGTTGTTCGCCGCATTTTTCCCTTTCGGCTCGAATCTTACAGCTAAATCTCCACCTTTTGCTACAATTGGAGTATTCTGTTTTTTCTTTCGATTGGATTTTCTTAGGAAATTAGCAATTGCTGCTGCTGTAACACCAGTCCCGCAAGAAAGAGTTTCGTCCTCCACCCCACGTTCATAAGTTGCAACAATGATATTATCTTTGGTGCGTTCAACAAAGTTGACATTTACTCCTTTCTTTTTAAATCGTTTTGAATATCGAATTGTTTGACCATTTTCTACTACATTAATATCATCGATATCTTCCACAAAGACGACATAGTGAGGAGAACCTGTATCCATTAAAAAGTAGTCTTCTCCAATTTCAATATCTTTTACATCAGACATTTTGAGTTCTACCCAATCATCTTTTTTGATCATGGCTTCATGTGGTCCATCAATGGCTAAAAAGTGGCATTTTGATTTTACCACTCCGAGATGATTGGCGAATGCTGCAATACACCTTCCTCCATTTCCACACATACTACTTTCTCGACCATCAGCATTAAAATAAATCATGCGGAAATCATAACCTTTACAATTTTCCAAAAGAATTAAACCATCCGCCCCAATACCGAATCGACGGTCGCAGATTTTATTAATAAGTGCAGTATCTTTTTTGCGGATGTACTTTTTTTCTCGTTGATCAATCATCACGAAATCATTGCCAGTACCTTGATATTTGAAGAAAGGAATCATATTTTTTTTTGCAAAATTAACTGGTTCTAAGAAAAATCCTATGTTTCAAGTCAGGTAAAAATAGAAACAAGACTTCCTTCGGTTGCTTTTGTTTCCAATTTTTACTTCAATACAACATTTGTTAGAGGAAAAGTTAATTTCAAAACTGTCTCTAAATGTCAAAAAAAAAATAGCCAAGTGCCAACTTAGCTATTCAGTTTGTTTTTGTATCTCTAAAAATTTCTGACGATTGCTTCCATCTTGAAAGAAGCAAATGATTTAAATAGGGCTGTATTGGAATGCATTGAGCTGCAATAAAATTATGTACAAAACAAATGTAATATTTTTTTCTCATTTGAGAAATAGGAAAACACTACAACTGTTCTACTCTCACAATGTAACATTACTTATTCACATTATTAGTATAAAGTATCTACTTTTTGTTTTTCTGCAAATCTAAAACTAATTAGCTTAGAAATTTTACCTGCGTAAGTACTCAAGCATATTTTAGTTTATCAGAGGATAATTGATGGTAAACCTATAGAAGGATTTATTTTTTGGGAACAAGCAAAAAAAAACCTTCTTCAAAAGAAGAAGGTTAAATCTAATTCATTGAACTAAAAAATATTAGTTCAAATCACCTATTGTTAATCATCATCTTAGGTTATTAATGGGATTTTTAAACCAAGGAAATTAACAATAATGGGAATTTTATTTTTGTTGCTTTAAAATTACAAAAACGCAGTTGGCTTGCCAATACCATATTGCGTGTATTTTTTATATTAAAAAAATAGATGTTTTCAAGATAGCAAAAATTTAAATATTAATATTTTTCAATGCTTTGTCTAGTTTTTCAAAGTAAAAAGTAAATCCCTCATCTGTTAGTTTTTTAGGAATCACTTTTCTACTTTTTAGAACTAACTCAGATTCTGAGCGAAGTAAAAACGTACCTATTTCGATCATCCATTTTGTGGCAGGTAGTCCAAATGAAAATCCGAATGCTTCTCTAATTTTTTGCATAAAAAATTCATTACTAATAGGAGTGGGACTAGTGCAGTTATAAGCACCTGAAGCATTTTTGTTTTCTATAAACCACTCAACTATTCTAGCTAAGTCTTCTACATGAATCCAACTAACGAATTGTTTGCCAGAGCCATTTTTTCCTCCTAAACCAAATTTGACAAGAGGAGCTAGATGAGCTAAAGCACCTCCTTCTTTTCCCAAGACTATTGAGGTTCTCATCACAATTTTTCGAGTTGCAAAAAGAATGAAATCATCAAATGTTTTTTCCCAAGATTTGGCAACATTCATAGAAAAGTCATCGCCTATTATTCCATTTTTTTCATCATTAGCTCTGCCATCAAGAGTATGTTCATAAATGGTAGCGGTACTCATATTTACCCAAAGTTTGGGAGGAATGATGCAATTATCAATTGCTTCGCCAATGATTTTTGTACTATCAATTCGGGAGTTTAGAATCTCCTTTTTGTTCTTTTCGTTGTAACGACAATCAACAGATCTACCTGCTAAATTTAGAACCAACTCAGCACCTTCTAACTCTTTCGTCCAATTTCCAAAACTTTTTCCGTCCCAATTTAGATAAGTAACTTCACTATCCAATCGTGCTTTTCCACGGGTAAGAATGATGACGGTATAATTTTTTTTGCTAAAAAAGTTGGCGAGATATTTTCCAATAAAACCAGCGCCTCCAGGAATGATGATTTTTGATTTCATGCGTTTTACTTTGTAAACGCTGGATAAATCCTAATGTTCATAACTTTCAGAAAAAAATGAAAGTTTATTTGTGTGATATAATTTTGAATTAAATCTTTTTACTTATGCTAAATTACTGACGAACCATTTTAAAAAAAATAAGAAAGGAAAAGTTATTTTTACGTTTTTTTCATGATGTTCTATCTCTAACATCATAAAATTTGAAAGCTTCAAAATGAAATTTAACAAAACAACCATTTTCAACATGAAAAAAATCTGGTGTATTTTAGTTTTTACAACAATACTTTTACAAACCTCGTTTGCCCAATCTCTATTCAATCCTGATGGACTTACGCTAATCGAAATTACTTTTGAAAATTCGAATTGGGATCAGCAGCTAGATGATTTTTACGCAGCTGATATGAATGAACGGTTATTGGCTACCGTTGAAATCAATGGGGAGAGTTTTGATAGTGTCGGAGTTCGATATCGTGGAGGAGCAACTTACGATGCTGATCAAGGAAAGAACCCTTTGAACATCAAATTGGATTATATTAAAAATCATGATTATCAAGGAACGGAAACTTTGATATTAAATAACGGTGCAAAAGATCCATCTTTTGTGAGAGAGGTTTTATCACATGATATTGCTAATCAATATATGCCTTCCCCACGAGCGAATTATGCTAAAGTTTTTGTGAATGGAAGTTACCATGGATTGTATGCGAATGTTGAAAATGTCGATAAAGACTTCATGGCATTAAGTTTTAATTCGGATCGAGAAAATACATTTTTTGAATGTAGTCCTGACGGAACAATTAATCCACCAGGAGCTGGTTGTACGGAAGGAATCGGTTCATCTCTGGAATACTTGGGCGCTTCTGTAGAGTGTTATAAAGATTATTATGACAAAAATTCAGATCCGATTGGAGGTTGGAATGAGTTGGTAAATTTGACAAATGATATTGAATCTAACGCTGCGGATATTGAATCATCGATAAATATTGATCGAGCAATTTGGAACTTAGCGATGCAAAATTTGATCGTAAACTTAGAAAGTTACATTGGGGCTACTCCTGAAAATTATTATTTGTTTCGAGATGAAAATGATCGATTCAATACATTGTCAACAGACTACAATGAAACATTTGGTGGAGATGCAGAGTTGGAAGATGGGCAAGGAGATTTAACTTTGAGTGAATTGCAAAACCTTGATCCACTTTTGAGAATAAATGATGATACTCGTCCTTTGCTAAAATTAATTTTGCAAAATGCAAGGTACAAACGACAGTATGTTGCTCACTATCGAACAATGTTGCAAGAAATAATTAATAGTGGTTGGTATGCGACTCGTGCGCAAGAATTGGTTAATATGATTTCGGCTGAAGTGACAAGTGATCCAAATAAATTATATTCTGAAGCACAGTTTAATGAGAATTTAAATAGCACCACAACGATAGATTATAATGGAGCCATGATTGATATTCCAGGAGTTTCGGAATTGATGAATCAAAGGTTAACCTATTTGTTGGCTCATCCTGAATTTGTGAAAACACCTCCAAGTATTAGTAACATTGGTCACTTCCCAATAGACGTAATACCAAATTCTAACAATACAATTACGGCTGAAATTACAAATGCAGATTACGTTTATGTAGGATATCGAAGCAACTTGACAGAGATTTTTCAAAAGGAAGAAATGTTTGATGATGGAAATCATAACGATGGTGCAGCCGGTGATGGAATTTATGGCGGAGATATTTTTGTAGGTTTGGAAGGAGCGCAATATTATATTTATGCAGAAAATTCGGGGACTGATGTTGGAGCATTTTCACCGAAGCGAGCTGAGGAAGAATATTACAATTTGACAACTTATGGTGATGTAGTGATTAACGAATTAATGGCTTCCAATGCTACAACAGTTGCTGATCAAGATGGTGAATATGAAGATTGGGTTGAACTTTATAACAATACATCTACAGGAATTAATTTGAATGGCTATTACTTGACTGATGATCCAAATGATTTGATGAAATACCAGTTTCCGAATGTTACGATTGATGGAGAAGGGTATATTATAGTTTGGCTGGATAACGATCCATTGCAACAAGGATTGCATGCTGATTTTAAATTATCAGCTAATGGAGAGGAATTGCTTTTAGTCAATGCGAATTTGCAAGTGGTAGACAAAGTAGTTTTTGGAGCACAGACAACTGATGTGAGTTATGCTCGTGTTCCAAATGGAACGGGCGAATTTGTACAGCAAGGGCCAACTTTTAATATGAGCAATGGTTTGGGAAGCTCGACTATTGAGTTGGCAGAAGAATTAGGAATTATAATTTATCCAAATCCAACACAAGACATTTTGACTTTGGAAATTAAGGAAGGGGAAGATTTGGAAGTAGATATTTTTAATGCTTTAGGTCAAAGAGTTCGCCGATTTCAATTAAATGAAAAAACGCAATTAGATGTTTCTGACTTTCAAAATGGTATGTATTGGTTGAGTTCGAGAGGAAGGATTTTGGGAAGGGTAGTGGTGCAGAAATAGTAAGTCGAAATTTTCTTTTTGGAAAAAATAAAAAACGCCTTTGGAAACTCCAAAGGCGTTTTTATATAACAGCTACCTGTTTTTATTTGATCAAACGATTAATATTAATCTTATACATTTTACCGATTGCTATTTGATGATTCTTAATTTTTATTCTATTCCCTTCAATTACTTCAATTTTATCAATTGCGACAATGAACGATTTATGAGTTCTAACAAATAAATTGGAGGGAAGTAGTTCTGCGAAGGATGTCAAAGTTTGATGAGTTATGATTGTTTGATTTTCTAGGTGAACTTTTACATAATTACCATATGCTTCCAAAAAAAGAATATCAGATAATTTAATTTGATGATGCTTCTTATCGTCTTTAATAAAAATATTAGAAGATTCAGAGGTCTCTAAGTTTCTGCCTTGATTAGTCGTAGGTTTAGTTAAACTTTCAGATACTTTATTGACTGCCGAAAGGAATCGCTGAAAACTAAATGGCTTTAACAAATAGTCTTCTACCCGTAATTCATATCCTTCCAAAGCAAACTCTTTGTAAGCTGTAGTAACAATAATTTTAGGTGGATTTGAAATTGTTTTCAAAAAATCAAAACCAGAAAGCTTGGGCATGTTTATATCTAAAAAGATTAAATCAACATTTTTTTTGTTGAGAAACTCCATAGCTTCAAAAGCATTGTGACAACTTTTTTGGAATGATAAATAGGGTAAATTATTACTGTAATCCTTTATAATATCATGAGAAGCTGTTTCGTCATCTACAATAATATATGTTATCATTTTTTATATAATTCTAAGGTTGCAGTAAAAGTATTATTATGAATATTAGTAGTTAAATGATGTTCATTGGGATATAACAAATTTAACCTTTCTTTTAAATTGATTAATCCAATTCCTGGTTTTTTTGAGTCTTGTTCATCTTCAATATTATTGGTAATCTCAAAACTAATTTTATAATTGTCCTCCATTAAATTTATGTGAATAAAAGAATTAGCCATTGCTTTTTCAACTCCATGCTTAAAAGCATTTTCTAACAAAATAATAAATAATAATGGGGCGATTTTGGTATTTGGATTTTTAATGTTTTGATTAAACTCAACTTCAATCTCCCGATGATATCTTGCAGTTTGTAATTCAATAAAGTTCTTTAAATATTGAATTTCATCTTCAATTTTTACAGTATCCTTTCCACTATCATAAATTGTAAAACGCATTAAGTCAGATAATTTTAAAACATATTCTTGAGCGGCATTTGGATCTTTTTTGATTAAAGAATAAAGCTTGTTTAGCGTATTAAAAAAAAAATGAGGATTGATCTGATTTTTCAAAAGCATTAATTCTGCTTTCGATTTAGCATTTTTTAAGGCTTGTATTTTTTTCCATTGTTCAAATGTCCATGAAAATATGAAGAAGGAAACTCCGATAGTAACCAGAATTCCGAATACATCCATAAGCCAGATATCACCATCAACTACCCAGAAATTATCTTGACCGACTTCTGTTTTGTAAATAATTTGCATGCCTATGATCAGCGTAATAATCACAGTTACATATGGGATTATATATTTTTTTGAGTGTATCCAGGAGGTATCTAATTTTTTAGTTTTAAAAAAGTAAAGTGTTAGCATATAAATAAATAAAATACCTAAAAGAAATATAAAAATGAAAGATAGTTCACTTTGTGTATCTCGATAAAAAAAATGCATAATTATGAGTACGGTAGAAATAATTATGCTTGAATATGTTTTGTTTTTTATAGACATGATTTATTAATTATTTCTTCAAATATAATGGTAGTCCTTTCCTTTTAATCGTTTTTTTGACCAACGATCTTTTGCTTAATGTAAACATCTTGAATTCTGTGATCAAGGGTTTTTAAATCTGAAAAAAGTACAAATATCATCAATCAGTATTGCTTTATCAATCTTTTTATGGATCAGCTTCTTTTGATTTTAAGTTTGCTTTCAAATATTATTAACATAAATACATTTAAGATGAAACAACTTATTTCAATGACTATCGCACTACTATTATCAATCATTTCAATTGCTCAAATTGATTCAGAAAAAGAATTAATTAAGATTTTTGATAAAAACATTCCTGAAGCATTAAATGAAAATAAAGTACCAGGACTAGGTATTGCGGTAATCAAAAAAGGCGAAGTTATAATTAAAAGAGGTTATGGTTTTTCTGATCTAGAAAGTAAAAAAAGAGTAGATACAAAAACCGGATTTAATATTGGTTCAATATCAAAAATGTTTACCGCTTGGGGAATTATGATATTAGTTGAAGATGGAAAAATAAATCTAGACGATCCTGTTTCCAATTATCTTACACGATGGAAATTACCTAAAAGTGAATTTGACGAAGACAAAGTAACAATACGAAACTTATTGCAACATACAGCAGGATTATCAGTCCATGGTTACAATGGTCATGAATCAAAAAATGAATTAGGATCCTTATCAGATTGTCTTTCAGGAAAAGGTAATAAGGAGGAAGCAGTAGAACTAATTATGGCGCCAGAAAGTAAATGGCAATATTCAGGAGGTGGATATACGATTTTGCAATTAGTAATTGAAGAGGTAAGTGGAAAAACATTTAAAGATTATATGAAGGAAAAAGTGTTTAAACCACTTAAAATGAAATGCACAAGTTTCAATATTAATAAACGAATAATTAAACGATCTGCAACAGCTTATGATGAAGAGGGTAAAAAAATCCCTTTGCGACTTTTTAATGCACAAGCCGCTGCTGGACTACATACGACAATTGAAGATCTAATTTTATTTGCCCAAGCTTCATTCTCAGAGAATTCTGTTTTATCAAAAGAAAGTATAGAACAATTGATTAGACCGACAGAATTATCTCGAGGAGATTATGGAATGGGGTATATGATTATGAATCGTTTTGGTGATTTTACCTTATCAGGGCATGGAGGCTCTAACGAAGGCTGGCAATCAGGTTTTTTGTTAGATTTTGAATCCAAATCAGGAATTATAATTCTAACGAATGGGTCTTCTGGGAAAAATGTATTGTTCGGGAGTTTAAAAGATTGGGCAAAATGGTATTCGAGTAATTAACATTAGGTAGAATTACTTCCATTTAGAAAAAAACATCACGGATTTTTAGTCTGAAAATCGGTGATGTTTTTTATTTTCAAAAGGCATGTAATAGTTGAGTTCAACAGGTCTGATCTTGGGTAGATTAATTGTCCAGAAATAATACCTTGAATGAAATTTTTATCTTTTTTATTAAAATTTTAAAAGAAAAAACAGACATTCATATAACGCTAATCCAAACTAGCATTATTTTTGAATAATTAAATTCTAGTATAATTTCCTTTCTATATTTTACGAAGGTTAGAAGAATTAATAGCCTTTCTAACCCATCTTTCCACTAACACAATCAAATACCTAAAATAATTTATAATCATTAACAACCAATTAATGAAATGGTATAATTTGGTTTCTAAAATCTACACGAGATTAATAAAAACGGGAGTCACTTCCCAACATTCATTTGATGAAAAACTAAGAATTGAACTGAGTAATCAGTTTGTTACTTTAGGTATCTCTATGGCTATCCTTCATTTGATTATTAATTCATTGGGTAATAATATATTTATTGAGAATGTAGTTGCATCAGTTTGGATAGGTCTACATTCCTTAGTACTGGTTTTTAATTATTATCAAAAATATCAACTAGCTAGATTTTATTTAGTATTCTATGTAACTGTTTATGTCTTTTTATTAGCTCTTCTATATGGCGATTTGCCGAAATTTGAGCCAATGTTTTTATTTTTAATTGTATGTAGTATTTACTATTTCGATTCGAAAATAGCTTACTTGACAATTGGATTTATTCTATCTAGTTACTTCTTTGCTAATTATTTAATTCAAGAAGATTTAATCTTTTTTATTAATAGTTTTTCTTCCAGGAAGCATTCCACCTACTTAATTGTGTGCATATTGTTTTTAGTTGCCCTAACTCAAAAAGTGATCAAAGAAAACAGGGCTTATAATAAAATGATTTTTGAAAACAATCAAAAGTTGAATGATAAGAACGAGGAATTGAATATTAAAAATGAAGAATTAAAAAGATTTAATTATATCGTCTCACACGATCTGCGTGAACCCATTAGATCAATTGTCAGTTTCTCAAACCTATTAAAAAGAAAATCTGAAAGGGATACTGTAAATGATGAATATTTAGAATTTATTATTAATTCAGGGAAACAATTATATAGTCTAGTAGAAGATATTAGAGTTTTCCAAAATTTAGAAAAGTTAAGTCAAAATCAAAAATATGTAGTTTTTGAAGATGTTGTTTCAGATGTAAAAAAAGCACTTAGCGTTTACATTAAAGATAAAAATGCTGAAATAACAATTAAAAACTTACCCACCTTTTTGTCTTCCAAAAGTGCACTATTTATCATTATAAAAAATCTAATAGAGAATGGGATAAAGTATAATAAGAATGAATATCCACATATCATGATTGAAGGAAAGGAGACTGCTAGCCAAATTTGTATCTTTTTTAAAGACAATGGAATAGGCATAGAAAAAGATTACTTTGAAGAGATTTTTGTTTTATTCAAAAGATTAAATAACAGAAATGAGTACAAAGGTTCAGGGATGGGATTGAATATTGCCCAAAAACTTGCTCAAAAAATGAATGGAGACTTAATCATCCGGGAATCTAAATTGAATGAAGGAACTACTTTTCTCTTGACTCTTAATAAAGAAAATATAGATGATATGAAATTTGAAAAAGTTAACCAAAAACTAATTTTCCATCAAAATTAATTTTTGAGGTTCATTTTTTTTAAACAACTTCTTAATCAATTATTGAGAGTAGTATTTCAGAATTCGATTATTATTGGAAAATGATCTGATAAGTATAGATTGTTTTTTCTCCTGTCATCAATACATCTATAATTTTTTACAGCTATATTTTTTGTAAAAATATAATCTATTTTTTTGGTGACAGTTCCTATCGTGTCGAATCCATTGAATGTACCTACAGGACCATATACTGGTAAATCTTTGATTGTGTAACTACTCTTAAACTCACTTTCCAACAACACGATAGGTGATTCAGAAGGAATACAATTAAAGTCACCCATTAACACAGTTTTCTTATTGGTTAAATTATTTTTCTTGACATAGTCAATCAATAATTCTGCAGACTTTTGACGAGCAATTTCACCTTCGTGGTCAAAGTGGGTATTGATAATATCAATTATTTGATTTGTGGTTTTGTTTTTAAAAACTCCATGAACAGCAATTCTATTAAAAGCAGCATCCCAACCTTTCGATACTTTTTCTGGAGTCTCTGATAGCCAAAATACCTTTGCCTCTAATAGCTCATATTTTTTATTGTTGTAAAAAATAGGAACGCCTTCACTTTCAGTACCTGCACCATCTCTTCCATGACCGATATGATCGTAATCATCTAGTTCGTTAGCAATGAATTTTAACTGATTAAGTGTAGCCTCTTGTATTCCAATGAAATCTGGATGATAATATTTTAATGATTCTACCACTTCATCCTTCCTCAACTCCCACCAATTTTCACCATCATTTGGCGTGTTATATCTGATGTTGAAAGTCATGGTTTTAGTTTGAGCATAACTATCAGGCGCTACTAGAAAAGCACACGTTAAGATTAATATCAGTTTAAAATATTTCATTTTTTTTATTCTTTGTTTCAAATCGCTTAGGTTTTGTTATGAACGCCACAATTGCTTTGTTTGAAATTATTTATCCCTTTTTACTGAAGGGATATTCCAAGTGTTATTTTCTAAATCGATAGTACCTCCTAATTCTTCTTTTACCACTCGATCAATTATGATTAATCCTTTTTTAGCCATACTCTCAAATGAGTCAATACCCAAAGGAAAATTTTGCCTTGTTCTGTGAATATTAAATTGGTTAGAAAATTTTCTATTGAAAATTTCTTCAACTCCCTCTTTCCCAATCATAAAACCGATCAATCCTCCCCAAGTGGCAGTAGGGTTATCCGAATCCCATCCAGTTAAGCTTCCGATTTTTATGGTTTCCTTTAAATTTCCTTTTCCGTAAAAAAGGCTTACCAAACTTGCCGCGAAGTTAATACCAGCTGCAAAGCATCCATTGCAGTATATTTTTTTTGAAGTGATATCGTAACCATCTTCTTGATTGACTTGGTACCTGAAGTAAATTGAATCTCTTGTCTGTTCCCATGGAATACCCGATTGATATAATTTTTGAGTGTAGTTAAACATATGAGCAGCATAGGAACTATCAGGGAGAACCTTTTTTGCCTGATTTGCCATCCAAGATAATTGCTGACTCAAGCTTTGGTTAGAATCGGTACTTGAAGCCAAAGCATACATTGAAACATAGAATTTTGAAATATATTCAGCATCCTCTCGAGCCGTAGTTTGAATAGGTAAATGAGCCATCTTCAATGCTACATCGGGTCTGGAAGGTGAAAACAATCCAAATATTTCAGTAGTCAGTTGAGCATCAATCATTTCAAAGTGCTCGTTGTATTTTGGATTTCCAGTTTCAGGAGGAAGGACTCCTTGGTTCATTAAATCAAAGGCTTTTTGATTGGATACCCATAAGTAATTTTCCTCTTCAAATATTATATGCTTTAACCAACCGTCACGTATTTGTTGTGGAGATAAAATGGAAGTTTTATTTGAGAGGAGAAGGTGTTGGTACATATATTCTATATCTGTATCATCGTCGGCTCCCCATATTTCGTTGGTGTCTCTAAATACAAAATCAATAGTTGGTGATAAATCACTTGGAATACCTTCTCCCCAAATGCTCGGTTGATCAGGTTTCCCCCAATCTTCTCTAGTGTAAAAGTCACCTGTTTTAAATTCACCGATATTGCCAACTTTATCCATCTCTGTAACAAGCCCCGTCCAATTGGCAATGCATTGCCCTAACCAAAAACCATACAATTGATTATAATATTTGTCACGGGAAATACTGATTATTGATTCTTCCTCTTGGTTGGCTGAGATTTCTTTTTTGTCTTCTTTATTGGACTCTATGTTGCATGCGCACAACATAGTTAAGAATATAAATAAGGAGATTTTGAATTTCAATGATTTTTTTTGATCAAATATATTAAAATTTTAGTGAGGAATTCTGTTCTTCTTTTTACTTCTCAACTTTTTATAAAGTAATAACCACGTTGCCTTTTTTATGTCCTTTTTCGACATACTCATGAGCTTCCACAATATTTTCTAGTGGAAAAAAACAATCAATTACAGCCTTAAGTTTTCCTGCTTCAATGATTTCTTTAAGTTGACTTAGGTCGTCATGTTTTAATTGATGTAAGTTATCGTCGACTGATACATATTGGCCATTTGAGCGAAGAGCATTTTTACAGACTATTTTTAATTTTGAACTTTTATAGTTCCCGACAGCATCAAAAATGAAATCATAAGATTCTAATTCTTCAACGGAATTATCTTTTGTATAATCTATTGTTTTATCCGCTCCTAGGGATTTAACTAATTCAAAATTTGATAAACTACAAACGGCAGTAACTTCTGCCCCCAAAGATTTCGCAAGTTGAATGGCAGTCGTTCCAATAGATCCTGAAGCTCCATAAATAAGTACTTTTTGTCCATGTTGAATATTAGCTTTTCTCATAAAATATAGAGCTAAGACACCACCATAAATTATGGATACAGCTTCTTGATGATTTAGATTTTTAGGTTTTATTTCTAAATAACCACGCTTTGCATCTTTTTCAGATAAGCATTTGTATTCTGCATAGGTTCCAAATTTTTCTGCCGTGAAACCATAAACTTGGTCGCCTTTTTTAAATAATGTTACTGCATCACCTATTGCTTCAACCTCTCCTGATAATACTAATCCTAAAATGGGATTTCTTGGTTTTGAGAAACCGAGAAAGATTTTCATCAACAATTGCATGATTTGTTTTTTTGGAAAAGAAGGATTACCAGGTATTTTAAAACTTCTGATGACACAATCACTTGCAGTTACTGCTGTGGCATGTATTTTTATTAAAACTTCATTTTCTTTAGGAGTAGGTTTTTCTATTTTAGTATATTGAAGAACCTCGGGAGAGCCATATTTAGTACAAATAACAGCTTTCATTTTTTTCATATCATCAAATTTTTAAGTAGATCAAATTTTTTTTTATTCCAATTCATAACATTTGAAATTATGATGTTTAAATAACTCACGTATAATTTTGGAGGAGTTTTTACTGCCCTCAACACGAAGAATATTATCACAATCTTCTAGATCAAAGTTCCATCTTATGATAGATTCTTCTTTGTCAAGATCAGGTCTAAGCTCCTCGATATCAAGATTAGTTTCGACTGAGGTTTTAAAGACATTTACCATTGATTTAAATTTTATTTTACCTAAAAAATTATAAAACAAAGGTAAAGGAGAATTAGAAGTGAAGTTAGGATGGAGTAATCCAGGATTAGGACAAATCAATCATTTTACGGTAGGCTGCTGGGGAAACACCTTCATGTTTTTTGAATAGTCTACTAAAATAAGAGGCGTCATCTATTCCTAATTCTGAGGCAATAATGTTGATAGGTTGGTTAGATTGAAAGAGTAAAACTTTTGATTGTGTAATTAAAGTTTCTCCAATCCATTTTGACGGAGATTTTTGAGTAATCAACTTGACTACTTTATTCAAATGATTAGTGCTTACGTGAAGCATCGAAGCATAATCCGATACTTTATGATTAAGGTGAATGTTCTTATGAAGCAATTCTTTAAATCTATTGGTTAAAGCAATGGCAGTTTTATTAGTACTATTTGAAAGAGGTTGGTAATCAATATTTAAATCACAAAGTGTAGCAATAAGATGAGCTTCAAGAATCAATTTATTTTTTAATCCATTAGAAACGTATTCTCGCCAATTCCTTTTTAATAATTGGACAATAAATAATGCGTTTTCTTTTTGAAGTTTAATGATAGGGTTTCCCCAAATAGTTAAGAATTCAAACTTTTTTAATAATTCTCTATTTCCAATTTGACTAATTAAAAAGTCATCAGCAAAGCCGCAGATAAATCCTTCCCCTAATTCTTTTTCATCACTTTCATGACTAAAAACCTGTCCAGCTGGAATTAGAACACACTCGTTTTTATAAATTTTTATGGAGTGAAATCCAATTTTCATGATCAGCGTACCTTTGGTCAAAAAGAGGAGAGTATGCGTTTCTGCTTTTACAGGAGGAACAGGAGATTTAGAAATTTCTCTTAAATCTTGAAGTCGTGCAATATAAAAACGTGCAAAATCTTGTTTAAATATCTCATCCCGCTTTGAACCAGAGTCCATGAAGTTTTCTAAAAATTCATCTGGATTAAGTGTCTTGATTTTTGATTTCATAAATCTAAATTTTATCCAATCTGAGGAATAGGTTAGAGACCATTATGTTGTTGCTAATTTGAGTAATTTTCAATCATCTTATGAACTTTGTTAATTGAAGTCGTTTTTTCCCTTGTCCATTTTTCTTCCTCTTTTCGATAAACAACTAATTTTCTAGAAAGGCTATTTTTATCTTCTAATTCAAGTTCTACTTTTTTAAATTCTTTCCCATTGAAATAAAAAATAATTTTCTCAAAAAGAAAGTCATCAATTTGCTGAACACTATCTGGAAAAGGACTTGTATCGAAATGATCGCTATCAAAAATTATTTTTCGCTTTATGATTCCACGGTCGTCAAAGCTTTCCCATTTGTATTCATAAAATTTTTCACTACCATGTTTTTTCTTTTTAAAAACTCTTTCAAAAACTAGGATTTCTTTTCGGGTCATTTTTTCAATGATTACTTTATTTTGATTGTAAATTTCTAATTTTTTATGATTTTGATTTCGTTTCATTTTTCCATTGGGAAAATATTCCTTTAGTGCTGATTTATTTTTTTTAGAATAATTTTCCTCTGACTTTAATTTATCATTCTTGAAGTAATTTAATTTTTTCCAACCTTTTTTCTTGGGGATAAAAACTTCAGTTAGTTGTCCACTTTTAGCATATGAAAAAAGACTATCGGTGAGTTGACCATTTTCGAAGGTTCCTTTCATTCTTGTAATTCCATTATAATAATAATCAGTAATTTTTCCATTGGCGATACTATCACAATCAAAATAATTAGAAGGAGTGTTACTTGAATAAACCTTATGAACAAGTCGTTTGATCAAAAAAGTATCTTTAACTATTCCCGTTTTATCAACAGTAAATTCTATTGGATCATCAAAATCGATGTAAATACCATATTTGCCAGGTTTAGGAAGAGTAGCTTGATTTGAGTTATTGCTATCAGGCCAATGCCAATTAGAATCAGTAAAACTTTTAATAACCCACAATGGATTATTGTCAATTTTATTTGAACATTGATTAATAAAAGTTGGCTCGAAAGTAATTTGGCCAAAAATTAAGTTGGAAAAGAAAAAAGATAAAACGAAGGTAAAGGATCTCATTTTTTTAGTATGTTGAAATTTAGTTGATTGACTTTCCTAGTTAAAAAATATTTAACTCATTTTTTGAAAATTATAAAAATGTCTTTTGACTCTCAACTTGCGAAGAAGATTTTCTTTATTTTTGTATCGTGAAAATAAAAAAAATCTTCTTACTTCTAGGCATTCTTGGTGCAGTCCAATTTTTGGTTTTCACTACCTATGCCATGACAATTTACCCAGGCGGAACGATTCATAATCATAGTCTGGAAGTCTATTCTTTTTTTACTAATTACTTTAGTGATCTTGGGCGGACTCGAACATTTGATGGAACATCGAATTGGGCTTGCCATACTTTATTTAAAACGGCCTTGACGATTACCGGGATTTGCATCATGTTATTTTTTATCACTTTGCAGTCATTTTTCGAAAATGGATTCACTAAAGTATTGGCGGTGCTAGCTACATTTTTCGGAATTATTGCAGGGGTATGTTATATCGGTTTGTCTTGGTTACCTTATGATGTGGCATTTTGGGAGCATCGATATTTTGTTCAAGCAGGGTTCATTTCATTTTTGATGATGAGTCTTTTTTATTCGGTTGCAATTTTTCAGGAGGAAATTTATCCTAATAAATATGGGTATGCCTTTGTGGTATTTATAATGATTTTGTTTCCGCAGATTTTGATTATGATTTATGGACCGAGGTCGTGGACTTCGCCTGATGCTTTGTTTTTGCAAGCAACGAGTCAGAAGGTGGTGGTTTATTCGCAGATACTTTGTTTGTTGTATCAGGCGGTGGGATTGTGGAGGTTAGAAAATATGACTGTTAAATCATTTTGAATAATGATTATGAAAAAAATGATAAATAAAAGGATTTATCTGAGTAGTGGTCAATGAGAGGCGATCTATGAGAAGTAGGGTGGGTTGGGTGCGGCGAAAAATGTGGGTGCGGGTGCCTGCTTTGTGTATAGCTATTTTTTCGCCTAGAATTTTTTGGTTCTTTTAAATGAAAAAAAGAACAGATTAGCAGGCAAGACCAAATAATAAAACATTACCTCGTCTAACAATTACAAAGTTTATTTTTCTCGTTGGCAATTATTTCACTTCTCGAAGCAAGTGGATATAAACGAAGTCTGTTCTTTTTTTATCGAAAAAAACAAAAAATCTTCTCTGTCCTTAATTCGCTATTTACCTTCCCCACTTTTTTGTTATTTTTGGAAAAAACATTTCAAATCTTTTTTACAAAAACATTTTTTATGAAAAAATATAACCTTTACACTCTTTTGCCTATTTTACGTGTAAGCATTGTTATGTTGTTGTTTTTTACATTCTCAAATGTACAAGCACAGCCCGAAAAACAATTTTATGGTTGCAAAAACAAGCACCATCATCACTTTAGTAAAGCACCAGAACTTACTCCTGAGCAATTAGCAAAAATCACTTTTAGCAACGAGCGAAGTGATACAATCGATATTTTACATTACAATATTAGTTTAGATTTCACCCAATTTAATCAACAAGAGATTTCAGGCAGTTGTGCTATTTCTATCCAATCAAAAATGGATGATGTGAATTCTATCACGCTTGATTTATTGCAATTAAATATTGATTCAGTAGTTGCCCAAAATACCTTGTTGAACTATTCTTACGATGGAGATTTATTGACCATAGAATTTTCAAATGCCTTGAGTATTGAAGAGGAATTGACTTTTGAGGTTTTTTATAATGGACAGCCAACACCTGCTGCTTCAGGATTTGGAGGATTGGTTTGGCAGAATGGAATTGCTTACAATCTAGGAATTGGTTTGGGAGCGACACCATATAATTATGGTCGAGGATGGTTTCCATGTTTTGACACGTTTGTAGAGCGATCAACTTATGAATTTAATATCATTTCTAATTTAGGGAAACGAGCTTATTGTGTCGGAACTTTTATGGGGCAAGATACTTTGCCGAATGGTGATTTGCTTAGAAGTTATGAAATGAATCAGGAGCTTCCAACCTATTTGGCTGGGATTGCAGTAGGTGATTATGATAGTTGGCAGTCGACTCATACAGGGGCGTTTGGAGATGTGCCATTGGAAATTTTAGCAAGACCAAATGATTTAAATACTGTGGTTAATTCATTTCAATATTTGGATGAGTCAGTTGATAATTTGGAGTATTGGTGGGGAGAATATCCTTGGGAGCGAGTTGGATATGTGATGACTGGAAATGGAGCTATGGAGCATCCAACGAATGTTGCCTATCCAATATCTTTAGCGGATGACGGGCCAGTTCCAGTTCATAATGAAGTGATGGCTCATGAGTTAGGACATCATTGGTGGGGGAATGTCGTGACTTTAAATGGTCCACAAAATATGTGGATTAAGGAAGGACCAGCAGAATATAGTTCTCATCTATTTTACGAACATGTTTTTGGAAGAGATGAGTTTGTGAGAGTGGTTAAAGATAATTTATTGTTAGTAATGGAGGAAGCACATATTGATGATAGTGGTTATCAAGCATTGTCGCCGATGCCTTACGAGCAAACTTACGGAACACATACCTACCAAAAAGGTGCTTTGGTGATTCATAATTTGAGAGGATATTTAGGAGACTCATTATTTCGAGTTGGGATGCAATCTGTTTTGGATGAGTTTGCCTATGGACATATGGATGCACAACAATTTCGAGATCACTTGACTTCAGCAACGGGAGTAGATATGGGGCCATATTTTGATGCATGGATTTTTGCACCGGGATATGCTTCCTATGAAATTGATAGAATGACATCGACTGCTTCAGGGAATAATTTTGATGTTGAAATAGAGGTGCAACAAAAGTTACATGCTGCTACTGTTTTTCATAAAGAAACTCCATTGTCAGTAACTTTTATGGATGAGGATTTTAATGTTCATCATGATCAAATTATGGTGGATGGAGAATTTTCAACAGTTACGGTTTCAGTTCCCTTTGAACCTTCGACAGCATTTTTTAATGGAGATCATGAATTAAACTTGGCAGTAATTGGAGATCAAAATATGCTGACCGAAGATGGCCCAGCTGGATTAGCTTATGGTGGAATTGGAGGGAATGTTCAAAGTAATGTTGATTCTTCTTTTATTCGAATTGAAGAATATCGAGTACCGGCTGACCCTTCTCCAACTAATATTTATGATGCAAGAATTGCGACGGGAAGATATTTTAGAGTGGCAGGAGTCTTGAATCCTGATACAGAAATTAGAGGATCACTATCTTATATTGGAGGTAATGAAGATGATTTGGATTATGATTTAGTTCAATATACCGAGGACAGTTTAGTTGTTTTGTATCGAGCTAATCCTGAAGATGATTGGTCGGAATATGATGATTATGAAATTAAAACATTAGGTAGCTCGACGGATGGAAATGGATTTGTTTTTATTGAAAATATGCAATTGGGAGAGTATACTTTAGCGAATGCTGATATTCCAATGGTTAGCAATGAAAACATTTTGAAGGAAAAAATTGATTGGACGCTTTTCCCAAATCCTGCTTCTGATCGAGTAGAGCTGCAAGGAACACTTCCGAAAAATGGAATTTACCAAGTTGAGATTTATGATATTCGAGGGAATAATGTTTTAGAAAAAAATATGGAAGTGGTGAATGAGCAGTTTTCTATAACAATGAATTTACAAAACTTATCGAGTGGGATTTATGTGGCGGTGATTCGTGATGAAAATGGAAAAGAGTGGGGAAGCCAGACGGTAGAGGTTGTTAGATAAATTTTTTGAATAACGAGTTACGAACAAGAATTTGAGAAGTTTTAAAAAAACTATATTTCAAATCCTTGGTCGTAATTCGTTACTCGATATTTCCAAGTTTCACCTTCTGCAAAATTCGGTTCCTATCTGCACTTACTCTTCCTGATTCAAGGTAGAATAAATAGCCATCTTCAATTTCCATTTTTTCTACAAAAGTACATTCCAAAAACAAGACAGGTTCAGTAGTTCCATTAGCCAGATTGATGTGATGAATAGTCTTTCCCTTCTTAGTATTGAAAGCCGTGTACATCTTGTTATTTTTTTTATCAAAAAGAATTTGTTGGTGCCATTTTTTATTTTCGTGATAAGTGATAGGCGTGTATCGTTTGTTTTCTCCATCAAAAGTGGTAAACTCTATATAGCCAGAAGTGTGATTAAATAAGCAAAGTTCATCACCCATATTGAGAAGTGGAGAATATAGAGGTTTATACATTAAATTATTCCATGCTTGTACCTGCTCCCATTTAACAGCAAGCCCTAATTGTCGTTGTAATCTAAAATCGTCTTTGCTTCGGAAGAGATTTAGCCTATCAATGATTTGGAGAGTATTGACAATTTTTTTCTCTTTTTTGGAAATGATTTGATAACTAATGATTTGATCTTTACCAGTATATTTTTGGTTATAAACATAATTCTCAGAAGACTCGACACATGGTTCTATGAGTTTTTCAAATTTGTTTTTTGGATATTTTGCTATTATATAAATTTCGTTCTCAATCACACTTATTTCATACCCATGTCTTTTTCCAAGTAGGTGAATATTACCTAAACACCCCTGGTGCAAATTATTTGCTTTTACTTTTTTCAATGGATGTTCATCCAAAAGTTCACCTTGCCAATTTTGAAGGATTAATTTATTACCTGAAAAGACATTAGCATAAGTGAGGATTAAAATTTTATCATCAAGAAGTAAAAAGTCTTTTACAGTAAAAGACTTCTTTGTCAGTTTTTCGATTTTAGGTTGGGCAGTAATTTCTATTTCTGGAAGTCCAAAAGAAGTAGGTTGAATATTAATGATAATTGGTTCAGTAGGTTTTTGATCTAATTTTAAAAGAAAATTTTCATAGCCGATGTAGGAAAAGATAAGGACTGAGGGAAACTCTAATACTTTAATTCTGAATGTCCCATCTAAATTTGAGAAACCCCCAATTGAAGAAGTTTGGTTAAATATATTTACCTTTTCTAAAGGTGAATTAGTTTTAGCATCAACAATGATTCCCTCAATTGTCCATGAAGTTTGGGCATTTATTTTTCCAACTAAAAAACAAATAGCAAGGGTGAAAAGGAGAAGTTTTTTCATTGGGTAAAATTGTAAAATGAAAAGCGAATTAATCTAAAAATAAAATTAGTAATTATTGAATTAATTTTTTTCCAAAAAAAGAACCATATGTCAGGTCACTAAATGTCAATTTCCTTCCATCTTAATCAGTTTTTTTGGAATACTTTTTTCATTTAATCTATCTTTACCAATACTCTAGTAATTGAAGCAGTTTCATTCAAGAAATCTCCCCTCAATTCTCACATTTAAAAATAAGATTGAAAACCTAAACTATTGATTAATTCCTTGTTAATCAAAGACTTAGATGTTTGTATTTTTTTTAATTTTGATGAATATTTTTTAACTATTTAATCTATCAGAACCAATTATGTTGTACCGAATAAAACCAATTTTCAAATCAATTGGACTATTGATGGCGTTTTTCGCTTTCTCCTTTCAATTGGCTTTTGCAAATACTTCCAATCCGTGGAACCGAATAGCGGAAAAGGATTTTGCTCAAAAAAGTATGGAACGTCAGATTGTTCCTAAGAAATTCAAAACATTTCATTTGAATTTATCGGAATTGCAAGAGTTATTAGATACAGCTCCTTTGCGATATTCCGCAGAGGCAGAGACTCAAGAACCTGTTGTTCTATTTTTGCCAATGCCAAGTGGTGATATGGAACGATTCCAGATTTTTGATGCGCCGATTATGGAGCCTGGGATTGCTGCGAAATATCCAATGATTCATTCTTACGCAGGAGTTGGAATAGATGATCCTACTGCTAGTTTGCGATTTGATGTCACTCAGTTTGGGTTTCATGGAATGGTAATTTCTGCGAGGCATAGTTCAGTTTATATAGATCCATATTCGAAATCCGATACAGAGCATTACATTACTTATTATAAAAGTGATTTTGAGAAAGAAAATCCAAATTTTGAATGTCATGTAGAATCAACTCTTGATAATAATGGAGCTGACTTTGGAGCAATGGATGCAAATGCAAGTTCATTGTTACAAGGTGATTGTATGTTACGAACTTACCGATTGGCATTGACCTGTACAGGCGAGTATGCTTCATTTCATGGTGGAACAGTAGCTAGTGTAATGGCAGCAATGAATACCAGTATGACTCGTGTAAATGGGGTATATGAAAGAGAGATTAATTCGAATATGGTGATTGTTGATAATAATGACACTTTAATCTTTTTAAATTCAGGAACAGATCCTTATCAAAATAATAGTCCTGGGCAAATGATTAATGAATGTCATGATCAATGTATAGATCTCATTGGTTCTGCTAATTTTGATATTGGACACGTATTTAGTACAGGTGGTGGTGGATTGGCTGGTTTAGGTGTCGTTTGTAATAATGGACAAAAAGGAAGAGGAGTTACAGGAACTAATAACCCAGTAGGAGATCCATTTGATATTGATTATGTAGCTCATGAAATTGGACATCAGTTTGGAGCAAACCATACCTTTAATAATAGCTGTGGAGGAAATAGAAATAATTCAACTGCGGTTGAACCAGGAAGTGGATCTACTATTATGGGATATGCTGGAATTTGTAATCCTAATGTTCAAAATAATAGTGATGATTATTTTAGCTTCATTAGCATTCAAGAAATGTCTAATTATATCAACAATGGAACAGGAAATAATTGTCCTGTGACAACTGATACAGGAAATACTCCTCCAACTGTGGATGATGTGGCTGATTATACATTGCCTATTTCTACTCCATTTAAATTAACTGCGGTTGGAATGGATGCAGATAATGATCCAATAACATATTGTTGGGAACAAATGGATGTTGAAATTGCAACGATGCCTCCAGTATCAACTAATACTGGTGGACCAGCATTTAGAACTTATGATCCAACAGAAGATGCGTTCAGATATTTTCCAAAATTAAGTGATATCGTCAATGGAATCGATGATACTTGGGAAGAGTTGCCAAGTGTATCTCGTGAGATGAATTTCAGAGTAACTGTTAGAGATAATCATATGGGAGGAGGATGCACGATTGAGGATGACGTAGAGTTGACTTTCTCGAATACTGCTGGACCATTTTTAGTTCAGAATCCAAACATGGCTTTGACTTGGTTGTCAGGAACAACGGAAACGGTAACTTGGGATGTAGCAGGAACTGATGCTGCACCAGTTAGTTGTGCTAATGTTGATATTATTTTATCAATTGATGGAGGATTTACTTATCCAATTACTTTGGCGACAGGAGTTCCTAATAATGGTTCTTTTGATGTGACTGTTCCTGATGATGCGACTACGACAGCAAGAGTAATGATAGTTTGTTCTGATAATATTTTCTTTGATATTTCAGATGAGAATTTTACCATTGAAACACCTAGTGGGCCTACTTTTGTGATGGGAGTTGCACCTGATATGTATGATGTATGTGGAAATATTGGTTCAGTAGATTATGTTTTTGATCTGACATCTTTGGCTGGCTTTAATGAGGTGGTGACCATGACTACAACTGGCCTTCCTGCAGGAGCGACAGAAGCTTTTTCTCAAAATAATTTTGTGCCAACAGCTACAACAACCTTAACTATTGGAAACTTAGGTGGAATAACGGATGGAACTTATAACATTACAATTACGGGGACTGCTGCATCTGTTACAGTTGAGCAAATGGTTACTCTAATTGTGAATAATACTTCACCATCGGTTGTAGTTTTGAATTCACCTACAAGTGGATCTAATGATCAAATGTTAAATACAACTTTGGTTTGGACAGAGTTGCCAAGTGCTTCAAGTTATGTGATTGAGATTGCTACAACTCCGGGTTTTGGGAGTGATATTGTAGAAACTTCACCAGTCAATAACAATACGTACACGCCAATGAATTTACAACCATTGACAGTTTATTATTGGAGAGTGCGAGGAGTTAACACTTGTGGAGAAGGTGTTGCTTCAAGTTGGTATTCTTTCCAAACTGCTGGAACTGGATGTAATACTTATACAAGTACAGATACTCCTGTAGCTATTTCAACTTCTGAGGCTGTTACGATTAATTCTTTTCTTACAATAGGTGATAACTTTACGATCACGAGTGCAACGGTGTCTATGGACGTTTCCCATACTTGGGTGGGAGATTTGAATGCAATTTTGAAATCACCTGGAAGTTCAGAACTTGACCTTTTTGATCGACCTGGAAATCCAGGATCTTTTTATGGCTGTGATGGAGATAATCTTCTATTGACCTTTGATGATGGAGCAGCAAATGATCCAGCTAGTTTGGAAGATGGATGTGAAACAGGTGACCCCGGTTATACAATTTCAGGAACGTATCAGCCAATTGATGCTTTAAGTGCAATAAGTGGAGAGTCTTCTATGGGAACTTGGGAGATGGAAATGTCCGATGCTTTTGCTCAAGATGGAGGTGCTTTGGAAACTTGGAGTTTAGAACTTTGCTTTAGCGCATCTGCTGGAGCCGCACCTAGTTTAATCAATAACACTTTAACAGTTGCACCAAATGGAATGGCGGCTGTGCCGAATAGTAACTTGGTGGCGACATCTCCAACGAGTAATTCTTCTCAAATAATTTATATCATAATAAGTTTGCCAACCGAAGGAAACTTGACGATCAATGGAATGGCTGCAACGGTTGGGTCGACTTTTACACAAGCGGATATTGATAATAATATTTTGGTTTATACTAATACCAATGGAGTTGCAACTGCAGATCAATTTAATTTTGACATTGTAACTCAAGATGGTGGTTGGATTCAAAATGAACCATTTAATATTGAAATTGGAATAGTTACCATCTCTGCGATTACAATTATCGACCAGCAAGTTTCTTGTTATAATGGAGCTGATGGTATGATTACCGTAAATGCAACAGGTGCAAATCCACCTTTAGAATATAGTTTAAATGGAGGTACATATCAATCCGCTAATTTTTTCTCAGGCCTTGCTGCAGACACTTATACTGTGGAGGTAAAAGATGCAATGGGGAATGTGATCACTACAAATTCAGTTACTATTACTAATCCAGATGAGTTAACTATATCTTCAACTTTGGTTGGAAATACTGTAACAGTTGATGCCATGGGAGGAACTGGGCCATTAACTTACAGCAATGATGGAACAACTTTCCAAGCAAGTAATGTATTTTCCAATTTACCAAATGACACTTATACATTTACTGTCATGGATGAAAATGGTTGTACCGTTACAACTACGGAAACGGTTAATTTAATTCAAAGTGCCGCAGTTGCTACAACACCTGTTTTATGTGAAAATGGTGATGATGGAACCTTGACTGTAACTGATGTAGTTGGAGGAGATGCGCCATATTTATACAGTATTGATAATAATAATTTTGTTTCTAACAATGAGTTTACAGGATTGACTCCAGGAAACTATACAGTTACGATTATGGATTCGAATGGAAATACTTTTACCGTTGGATCTTTTTCAGTTGGAAATGCTCCTACACTTTCTGTAACTGGAGTTGCAAATGATAATAACATTACAGCAACTGGATTAGGAGGAACAGGTGCGTTGCAATACAGTATTAACGGTATTGATTTCCAAGCAAGTAATGAGTTCCTCAACTTGCCGAATGATACTTATACAGTTACTGTGATTGATGAAAATGGATGTACTTCTGTTTCAGGAGATATCTTGGTAGATTTTACTAGTTTGAATGAAATTGATTTTGACTTGTCTTTTGATTTGTTTCCAAATCCAACCCAAGATCAATTGAACATTGAATTAAATCAACCAACGGAGCAGAAATTATCTTTCCAAATTTTTGATGTGACGGGTAAGTTAGTTCAGGAAGTTCAGTTCACTAAGAATAATTCTTATTTGAAAGAGCAAGTGGATGTTTCTCGTTTGGCGGCGGGAAGTTATGAGGTGTTGCTTTCTGATGGGGAAATGTTTGGAAGGGGTAGATTTGTAAAAATGTAAAATTACCCTTTTGGGTTTCTAATAAAGAAAACCAAGTTTCCAGAGATGGGGGCTTGGTTTTTTTTTGCTTCTTTTATGAAATTCTGAATGCTTGCTAACTTGTTCTTTTTTTCAATGAAAAAAGTAACAAACCCTTCATACACCCACCTACTTCAAAAATTAAAACAAAGACAAAAGAGGATAAAGAATTTATTTTCTAAAGCATAACCAAAAACTTCATTTTTTATAAAAAAATAAGGGAAATGGGGACAAAGTCACCAAAAATCTCCCAAAATCCTCAACAACCCTCTATTTTTTTACGTTCCAAAAAAGTATTTCAAATTGTGATTTTTTCAAGTATAAAATCCAAAAAAGCTTATCTTTGCGCCCAATATGAAGAATTTTAGAAATTTTTGTGTGATAGCCCATATCGATCATGGGAAAAGTACCCTTTCAGATAGACTCTTAGAGTTTACTCAAACCATATCCGAGCGGAATATGAAAGACCAAGCTTTGGATGATATGGATATCGAAAGAGAACGTGGTATTACGATTAAAAGCCATGCGATCCAATTATATTACAACCACTCTGATGGTGAACAATATACGTTCAATCTTATCGACACTCCTGGACACGTAGATTTTTCCTACGAAGTTTCGCGATCAATCGCAGCCTGTGAAGGAGCACTTTTATTAGTTGATGCTTCTCAAGGAATTCAAGCGCAAACGATTTCCAATCTATACTTAGCAATCGAACATGATTTAGAAATCATTCCGATTTTGAATAAAGTGGATATGGAAAGTGCCATGATCGATGAAGTATCAGATCAAATTATTGACCTGATCGGTTGCAACAAGGAAGAAATCGTTTTGGCAAGTGGAAAAACAGGATTAGGTATTCAAGATATAATGAATGCTATCGTAGAGCGAATTCCTGCACCAGAAGGAGATATTAATGCACCTTTGCAAGCCTTGATTTTTGATTCAGAATTTAATCAGTATCGTGGTGTGATTGCCTACTTTAGAATCATGAATGGTGTGTTAAGAAAAGGTGACCAAGTTCGATTTGTCAATACGGAAGCTGATTATATCGCAGATGAAATTGGAGTAATGCAAATGAGTAATATTCCTCAAAAGAAATTGGAAGCAGGAAATGTGGGATATATTATTACAGGGATAAAAACTTCTAAAGAAATTAAAGTTGGAGATACAATCACTCTGACCGAGAATCAATGTGAAGAGGGGATACAAGGATTTGAGGATGTGAAACCTATGGTTTATGCTGGGATGTTTCCAATCGAAAATGAGCATTACGAAGACCTGCGAGATAGTTTAGAAAAATTGCAATTGAATGATGCTTCCTTAGTTTTTGAGCCAGAAACTTCAGAGGCCTTAGGATTTGGTTTTCGATGTGGATTCTTAGGAATGTTACACTTGGAGATTATTCAAGAACGATTATCACGAGAGTTTGATCAAGAGGTAATTTCTACCATCCCTAACGTTACCTATTATGCTAAAACCAAAAAAGCAGGATCCGAAAAATTCATGGTTAGAACACCTACGGATTTTCCAGATCCAGGTCTTTTAGATTATGTAGAAGAGCCATTTATCATTGCTCAGATCATTACCAAACCTGAATATATTGGTTCGATTATGACTTTGTGTATGGAAAAACGGGGAACGATTGAAAAACAAACTTACCTCTCAACAGAGCGAGTAGAATTGACTTTCCATTTGCCTTTGGCGGAAATCGTTTTTGATTTTTATGATCGATTAAAATCTATTACCAGGGGTTATGCTTCTTTCGATTATGCGCCATTGGAATACCGTCAATCTAATTTAGTGAA
The DNA here is from genome assembly GCA_964564545.1 of uncultured Saprospiraceae bacterium. Lineage (GTDB taxonomy): Bacteria > Bacteroidota > Bacteroidia > Chitinophagales > Saprospiraceae > CAJQQY01. Next base: position 441 of record CAZMBP010000022.1, on the reverse strand, counting down.
ATTAGATATGTTGCTTAATGGTGATCCTGTAGATGCACTTTCAGCTTTGGTACATAGAGATAAAGCACAATCTTTTGGACGAAAAATATGTAAACGATTAAAAGAATTGTTACCACGGCAACAATTTAAAATTGCCATTCAAGCTTCTATTGGGGCGAAGGTAGTTGCCAGAGAAACGATCTCAGCATTACGAAAAGATGTTACGGCAAAATGTTATGGTGGTGATATTACTCGTAAACGTAAATTATTGGAAAAGCAGAAAAAGGGTAAGAAGAAAATGCGTCAAGTAGGTTCGGTACAAGTGCCACAAAAGGCATTTATGGCAGTTTTGAAATTAGATGATTAGAATTATTCGATAAAATATTTCAAAAGCCTCAAACTTTCGAGTTTGAGGCTTTTTTATTTTAATTTATCGTTTATTTGTAATTTTAAGCCAAATCA
>CAZMBP010000021.1:0-106860 GCA_964564545.1 uncultured Saprospiraceae bacterium | reverse complement strand
AGATTACGATAATGATGGAGATTTAGATTTGTTTGTGAGTAATAATAAAAATCAAAATAACTTCCTTTACTCCAACAACGGAGATGGAACATTCACTTCTATTACTAACAATATTACTCAGGATGCTGGACAGTCATTTGGGTCAGCATGGGCAGATTATGATAATGATGGTGATGTGGATTTATTCGTAGCGAATCACCAGTTAAATGAGAATTTTATTTATCAAAATACTAGAGGGAAATGCCAAAATAAAGCTTGTATCATATTAGCAGGTACTAATACAAATGCATCTGCTATTGGTACAAAAATCAGAGTGAAAGCAAATATTTATGGAGAGGATGTATGGCAAATGAGAGAATTGTCTAGTCAGACTGGAGGTGGAGTAGGTGGTCAAAATGAGTTGAAAACTATCTTTGGATTGGGAGATGCTACTACAGTTGACTCTATTATTGTCGAATGGAATTCTGGATATCGTCAAATTTTGACTAATCAAACACCTAGTGGTTGTTTTACTATAACAGAAGATAACGCAAGTGAAGTTTGTGGTGTCGTTTATTACGATGAAAATCAAAATTGTACTCAAGACAACGATGAAGTTGGGGTTCCTAATATGAGAATTACTCTACAACCTGGAAATATTTCAACTGTAACAAATAATAATGGTGAGTATTCAGTTTTGGTAGCACCAGATGAATATACTATTGAACAAAGTGCTTCAGGAACTAATTGGAATCCTACCTGTACGACTCAACGAACTGTTGATGTTGTTGGGATTGGAGGACAATACTGCGGAAATAATTTTGCTGATACTGCTACTTGTGTATTACCTGATTTGGAGGTTGAAATTTCTGCTTCCGCTCATCGAGTAGGGTTTGAAAATTTCATTACTTTGACATACAAAAATACTGGTGCTCAGGCTGCAACCGGTGGTTTATTAACTGTAGCATTTGGGGATGATGTGATTCCATTAGAAAGTTCAATACCTTGGACAAGTGCAGATGGAGGAAATAGAATATGGGATGTAAGAGATGTTCCAATTGGAACTTCAGTTACTATTTATCTTGTTGATTCAGTTTCAGCAAATGCCACGATAGGAGATAATATTCAATTGACAGCTACTTTTAATGGTAATGAAAGTGATTGTAATCTTACTAATAACACTTCCGTTGATATTCAATTGGCAGTAGGGGCAATAGATCCAAATGATATATTAGTAACTCCAGAGGGATACATTGATAATGATCAAGAACTAATTTATAAGATTAGATTTCAAAATGTAGGTAATGCAACCGTGTCGACTGTAAGGATTGAAGATGAGCTACCTGATGGTCTGGATATGAATACTCTTCAAGTAGGTTTAGCGAGTCATAATTATCGTTTTGATATTCAGGATGAAAATCGACTTGTTTGGACATTTGAAAATATTAATATGCCAGATAGTTTGACAAATGAAGTTGAGAGTCATGGGTTTGTTACCTTCAAAATACGACCTAATGAAGGTCTGGAAGACGGTGAAGTTTTAGAAAACTTTGCTAACATATTCTTTGATAATGTTGATCCTTTGAAAACGAATTCAGTTTTCAATATAATTGGAAGAGCACCCAACACGACAGTTGTGGCTGGACAATTACATATTTTCCCTAATCCAATGGATGAGCAATCCTCAATTCAAATAATACCTCTTGATGGAGGAAAGGTAAATATTGTCAACTTATCTCTTTATGATTTATTGGGAGAAAAGATGATGGAGAAGACTGGAGGAGGTGATGATATTATGGAAATACAAAGAGGAGTATTACCAACTGGTTATTTCATTGTGAAAGCTGTTGGAGCAAATGGAATTAATTATTCAGGCAAAATATTAATAAAATAAATCTAATGTATATTCTACGGTTATTCGAAACTGAGCCCTCAGGGGCTCAGTTTTTTTTTGCAAATCTCCATTAGATTATTTTGAAATTTAATTTCCAAATTAGTTAGTAATAAACAATTGATGATCTTAATTTTTTTTTTGATACAAATCAATTATCAAGAAACTACAAGTTGAAGATATAAAAATAAAGGTGAGTCTTTATTCTAAACTGGAGCCAGCCAAGTGCCTTGGTTTTGTTCAAAATAGTTTTTGAATAAATTATAATAAGGATCAAAAAATAATGAATCACAGCCCCTCTATATTAAGATAAATGTAGTTTTGTTAGTTATCAACTGGAGCTTATTGTCCCGGTTTTTAAGCGAGTTAAAAAACAAAAGAGATAGAATAATGAGTATTTGTTATTATGAAACTGAACCCTTGTGGGCTCAGTTTTTTTATTTTTAAAAAAGGCGTGTATGTATTGTTATTCTTTTTATGAAAATCATTTTGAAACGTTTCTTTTTCAAAATGATTCTTTTCTCAAAATGAGAATGATTTTAATTTTGAGAATATATAATTGGTTTTTTTATATCTAAAGTACTGATTATCAATGTTTTATGTTTTGGTTTTCAATTTGAATAGTCATGGGTATACATAACAATTTAACTCTTTAATAAATATAACCTAACCATGAAGAAGTCAAAAAGAAAATTAGGAATTATAGGAACTGTAGGTGTACCTGCTAGGTATGGAGGTTTCGAAACACTTGCTCATCAATTAGTAGAAAACCTAAATCAGGATTATTCTATTACCGTTTATAACAGCACAAAACATTATAGTGCAAAAGAAAGAGTTCCAGAATGGAACGGTGCAAAAATTAAATATATCCCACTTTCAGCAAACGGAATCCAAAGTATTTTTTATGATATTCTTTCAATGATACATGCAGTATTCTTTTGTGATGTATTATTGGTTTTGGGAGTATCAGGTTGCTTGTTTTTACCTTTCATCAAATTCTTTTTTCCGTTTCGAAAAGTCATCGTAAACGTTGATGGATTAGAATGGAGAAGAGCAAAGTGGAGCAAGCATGCAAAATTATTTTTATCATGGAGTGAAAAAATTGCTGTATGGTGTGCAGATGAAATTGTTGCGGATAATGCAGCCATCCAAAAATATGTTTTAGATCGTTACGGCAAATCAAGTAACTTAATTGAATACGGAGCCGATCATAATAATGCTGAAGAAATTCAACCTTCTACTACTGAGAAATATCCTTTTTTGAAAAACGATTATGCTTTCAAAGTTGCTCGAATTGAACCTGAGAATAACATCCATGTGATTCTTGAAGCATTTGCTCAACAGGAAAATTTACCGCTAGTCTTAATTGGAAATTGGAAAAATAGTGACTACGGGAAATTACTCCAGAATGTATATTCAAAGCTAGACCATCTTCATTTGTTGGATCCAATTTACGAATCAAATCTTTTAAATCAATTTAGATCTAATGCGAAAGTTTATGTTCATGGTCATAGCGAAGGCGGAACTAATCCTTCATTAGTGGAAGCCATGTACTTAGGATTACCAATTATTTCATTTGATATTATTTACAATAGAGTTACTAAAGAAAATCATGGCCTTTATTTTAAAGATTCAACTCAACTTCTAACAATGTTACAAGACATTGAATCTTATGACTTGGAAACTATTTCATCAGAACTATTGGAGGTAGCTGAAAGAAGATATTTATGGTCAGTTATTTCTGATAAATATTCTAACCTCGTTAAAGGTCACTCTAAACTTGAAATCCCAACTTTTGATTTTGAATTACCAAAAAAATTGCAACAAGCAATTAGCTAAATAATATTTTGTAAAGACCATTACTTATCATGAAGAATATACAGATTGTCATTTTTTTAGTTTTTATAACGCTACCGCTAATAAAGTTACAAGCTCAATTGGTGACCACCGTTGCAGGTCAACCTGAGATTGTGGGAACTACAGACGGAGAACCTTTTACTGCTACATTTAATAATCCTCATGGAGTTGCAATTAGTAATGATGGGATAGTTTATGTGTCTGATAGATGGAGTCATACTATACGTAAGATTGACTTAGATGGCACAGTTTCTACCATAGCTGGAATACCCGGAATAAGTGGTGATATTGATGGAGATAATTCTGTGGCTTTATTTAACGAACCTTGGGGATTATGTGTAGGAAAAAATGGAAATATTTTGGTTGCTGATACTCGCAACAACAAAATCAGGGAAATAACTCCTGACGGGGTTGTATCAACTATTGCAGGTTCTGGAAATTATGGAACTTCAAATGGAATGGGATCCGCGGCTACATTTGGAAACCCAACTGGAATAGAGTGTGACGAATTTGGAAATATTTATGTCGCAGATCATCTTACTCACATTATTCGTAAAATTGATTCACTTGGTTTTGTTTCAACTCTTGCTGGTAAACCTTATCAAATGGGGGATGCTGATGGTCAAGGAAATTTAGCTTCCTTTCGAAGACCATATGGATTAACCTTAGATAATAATGGGGATATTTTGGTAGCCGATGAATGGAACCATAAGATTAGAAAAATTACTCCAAGCGGTGAAGTTTCAACTATCGCTGGAACAGGGATTATTGGAAGCGACAATGGTTTAGCCTTAAATTCCTCTTTTAATTATCCATGGGATATGACAGTCGATTCATTAGGAAATATTTTTGTGGCAGATGGTTACAATTATCTTATTAGGAAAATTACTCCAACTGGTCAGGTTTCAGATTATGCTGGCACCTTGGAAGTAACGGGAGCTATTGATGGAGAGGGATCTAACGCAACATTTAGTGGTGCAACTGCCATTGCGTTTTCTCCAGTTACTTTAGAGCTTTATGTAGGAGACGCTTACAATAATTTAGTTAGGAAAATTACCAACTTGGATCAAGGAGTTTCAATTGGTCTTTCATCAGGGAATCCAGTCATTTGTCAAGGAGAAAATATTTCTATTAATGCTTTTCCAAATATTTATAATGCTTATCATTACTATCTTAATAATCAGATCGTTCAAAGTGGAGCTAATCCGATTTTTGAAACGAGCCAATTAGATCCAGGGAATCATACCTTTCAAGTTTTAGCAACTGATGCATCTGGTTCTTCCACCTCAAATGAAATTACCGTTCAAGTTTTAGAAGCCGAAATTCCTACTATCTCGACAGTAGGTTCCACCTCTTTTTTTGAGGGGGATTCAGTAATACTTATTGCTAGTTTTGGTTCTGATTACTTTTGGTCAAATGGAGAAATGACTCCAACAATTACTGTTTTTGAAACAGGTAATTATTATGTTGAAGTGGAAGATCAAAATGGTTGTGTTGGAATATCTGAACCTGTGGAAGTAACGGTTCAAAGTAATCCAATCGCGGCAACTATTAGTATTCAAGGAGAAGCTGAATTTTGTGAAAATGATCATAGTATTTTGATTTCAAGCGCTACTGAAAATAATCAATGGCTCAAGGATGGATGGATAATTAATGATGCAACTTCTGATTCTTTTCAAGTTAACTCTTCTGGAACTTATCAAGTTCAGGTAACTCATAATTCTGGAATTATTACTATTTCTGATCCAGTTACAATTACCGTTTTCCCAGCTTTAGAAATTGATTTTTCTGTTTCAGAGACAGAAGGAACGACTGATGATACTTTTAATTTTAGTTTTTCTAATTCTAATATTTCTTCAGTTCAATGGGATTTTGGAGATGGAAACACATCAACTGACTTTTCTCCAGAACATCAATTCTTACAAGAAGGAATTTATTCAATTGGGTTAATTGCAACTAATGAAAATGGGTGTTCAGATTCATTGTTTCGAGAGAGTTTAATTCGAATAAAAAATGATTCCATTGATAACTCTGGAAATGGAAACGGAACAGGAAATGGAACAGGAACAGGAACAACACCAAATACTTTAAATAACCAGGTAGAGATATTTGTCCCAACTGCTTTCACACCCAATTCGGATGGAGAAAATGATATTCTTTTTGTAAGAGGGGAAAGCATTCAGGATGTCAATATGATGATTTTTAATCAATGGGGTGAAATGGTTTTCCAATCCTTTTCAAAGGATTTTGGGTGGGATGGAACTGTCGAAAATCAAAATGCACAGATTGGAAATTATGTTTTTCTAGTAGAATACACTAATTCCAATGGTCTGCGAAAAACATATTCTGGTCACGTAACACTTCTTAGATAATTTTTGTAATAATATTGTTGTAAAATTTTAATACCATGAAAAACATATTCTTAATTTTTATATTTTCTTGTTTTTGTTTTTTGATAAAGGCGCAGGATGGACATTTTTCTCAAAATGAATTGAATTCTTCCATGCGAAATCCAGCCACCCTAGGAACCATGAATTTCGATCAAAAACTTACCGCAAGTTATCGTTCTCAATGGTCAGATATTCCTGAAAATTACAGAAACATCGTTTTAGCTTATGAACAGAAAATATCTAAATTTTCATGGGGGACGAGTATATTTCATAATGATGCAGGAAAGGCATCTTTGAAAACAACCCAAATGATGTTGAATTTTGCTTATAAAAAAAGGTTGTCTAGCCAAGGTGATTTTTTATCTATTGGAGCAAGTGGAGGAGTAATTCAACAAAGATTCAATGCTTCTTTATTTCAATTTGATAATCAATATGTGGAGGGAGAAGGTTTTGATGAAAGCTTGTCAAATAGAGAAAATTTTTCAAAGGCAAATCAAATATTACCAAGCGCGACTGTAGGAGTTTTTCTTACCAAATATTTTAATAACATAAAAGGATCCTTTGGATTGTCATTCGCTCATTTGAATGAGCCGGTAAGTTTATTCTATAATGGAAACGAGGATAATTATCCTATGAGAAAATCCTTTTTTGCAAAAGCTCAACTTCCTATTAAAAAAGGGTTAGATGCAGATTTTCATTTTTTATGGAATAACCAATCAGTTGCAAATGAGAATATCATAGGAGCAAAATTAAAATATCAACTTAATAAAAATAATATTATTACAGCAGGAATCGCCAATCGACTTCAAGATGCATGGATAATGGAAGTTGGGATTGTTTTTCCTAACAGTACATTTACAGTTAGTTATGATATGAATAATTCAAATTTGAATAGGGTAACAAATTCAAAAGGTGCATGGGAATTGACTACAAGTTATTTATTTAATAAAAAGAAAAAAACTAGACCTTCTAACGCCAGTTTTGAATACTTGAATGTAAGTCCAACCAAAAAACATTCTGATAATAAAGATACTGATGGAGATGGAATTTTGGATAAAATAGATAACTGTCCTTATGTATTTGGATTGGCAAAATTTAATGGTTGTATAGATTCTGATGGAGATGGAATTGGAGACAGCTTAGATGAGTGCCCTCATTTGTTTGGTGAAAAAAATAATAAGGGCTGCCCAATAGATAGTAAAGATTCAGATTCTGATGGACTATTGGATAACGTTGACAAATGTCCATTTTTAAAAGGAACAGCAGAAATGGGAGGGTGTCCAGATTCTGATAAAGATGGTATTTCGGATATCCAAGATTTTTGTCCATTTCTAAAAGGTACCGCTGAAAATAATGGCTGTCCCAAAATGAATAAAGAGGAGCATAAACAATTTCTTGAGAAAAAATCTATCAATGCTTTAGTAGAATTTGACACAGATAAGTCGGATATCAAAATGTATTTTCACCCACAATTGGATGAAGTAGTTACATTCCTTATGCAAAACAAAGAGGCTAAAGCATTTATTTCAGGACATACTGATAATGAAGGAGATCAAGTGTATAATTATTCACTTGGAGAAAGAAGAGCCACGAATGTTATGGATTATTTATTGAGACGAGGAGTGAATTTTTCTCAAATATCAATAATATCCTACGGAGAAACTAAACCAATACAATTGAATAGAAGTGAATATGAAAAGTCAAAAAATAGGAGAGTGGAAGTTCAAGTTTATTTGAATTAAAAGCAGTAACAAAAAAAGAAGTCATCCTTAATTTTCAATTTGAAAATTAAGGATGACTTCTTTTTAATTTGAATAATTAAGAACAAGATCTTACTTTGGTAATGAGTAAAATTTTAGTTCTTTTTCTAAGATAGGATAGGCAGATTTAGAACCACTCTGTAGCTTTCTAATTTTAGCGTGAATTTCCTTCTCCTCAAAGTCATTAGTCTTAATTGATTTTTCAATTTCAAGTGCAATTTCTTTTTGAATATTTAATCCGACCATCATATAACTTGTTTTAATTCGATGGGCAACTTCAGAAATTTTTGTCCAATTCTTTTTTTCTAATTCCTCCTCTAATTGTGTCATAGCTAAAGGAATTTCTTTTAGGAAAATTTCAATCATTTCTTTGACAAATCCATGATCACCTTGACAAGATCCTAATAAGTAAGTAAAATCAACTTTAAGTATTTCATTCTGAGGAAATTGAGTATTCGAATTGTTTGGAGTGTCTTCCATTTCCATATTTAACCATTTGCCTAAATGCATTTTTAATTGCTTAGGTGAAAATGGTTTGGTTAAAAAATCATTCATTCCTGATTCAAGTGCCCTATTCTTTTCGTCAAGAAGTGCTGCAGCGGTTAATGCAATTATAGTGGTGTTTTGATTTCTATTATCAGAATTACTTCTAATTTTTTCAGTTGTTTCGCAGCCATCCATCTCGGGCATATGAATATCCATTAAAATAATATCATATTTTTTCTCCTTAGTTTTTTCGAGAGCAATAAATCCGCTTGAAGCGATTTCAAATTGACAACCCCACAACTCTAAAATCCTAATGATTAATTTTTGATTCATTGGATTATCCTCTACTACTAACAAGTTAGTTGCTTTCAAGGTTTCTGAAATTTGGAGTTCAGAATCTTCTTTTATGGAAACTTCAGTTTGTAGAACACCCGAGTCTTTGAAAGGAAGAATGATGTTAAACGTGGATCCTTTTCCCTTGGAACTTTCGACTTCAATGGAACCACCTTGTAATTCTACTAGTTGTTTGACGATGGTTAAGCCAAGCCCTGTACCTCCAAATTTTCTAGTAATTTTTACATCAGCTTGTTTAAAGTTCTCAAATATTTTATCAATGTTATCTTTTTCAATTCCAATTCCGGTATCGTGAACTTGAAACTGAATAATATATTGTCCCCCAGTTGCAGCCACTAATTTAGCTTTAACACCAATGGTTCCTCTATTAGTAAACTTACTTGCGTTGCCGAGTAGATTTGTTAAAATTTGATTCAATCGAACAGAGTCTCCAATCAAATGATTTTTAATTTTTGAATCAACATCAAGAACCACGCTTATTGGTTTTTCTCTTACTTTAAATTGGAAAGTTTGTTGAATTGATTTTAGTAATTCCAGTAAATTAAAGGTCCGTTTCTCGAATTCTAATTCATTAGCTTCAATTTTTGATAAGTCTAAAATGTTAGAAATGATCCCCATCAAACTATCCGCTGAAAATCGCAAGGAATCCAAATATTCTTTTTGTGCTTCAGTTGGATCAGTTTCATAAAGTAAGTGAGTCATTCCAATTACTGCATTCATTGGTGTACGAATTTCATGACTCATATTTGCTAAAAATTGTTGTTCCGCGAGCTGAGCTTGTTCAGCAGCTTGTTTTGCTGAAATTAATTCTTGCTCTGCTTCTTTTCTATCAGTAATATCTCGGATGAAACCACTAAAAAAATATTTTCCATCCATTTTGATAGGAGAGATACTAAGTTCGATTGGGAATTCACGACCGCTTTTATCATAGCCAGTAATTTCAATTCTTTTATTCAAAACGGGGCCTTCCCCTGTTTTGAGAAAATGTTTCATTCCTCGGTCATGTGCCTCTCGGTGTTGGGGAGGGACAATGAATTCTCCCATTTTTTTACCTATCGTTTCTTCACGAGTATAGCCAAAGATTTTAGAAGCTTGATCACTCCAAGCGATGATATTTCCTTCTTCGTCAATATTAATGATAGCATCAAGAGAGGCATCAATTATTTTACGAAGCATGATTTCACTTTCACGAACTCTTATTTCTGCTAGCTGTTGAGCAGTAATATCAGTTACTGCCCCCATAGTTCCGATGATTTTTCCGTTAGAATTTTTATAAGGAGAAGCGATGATTCTTCCCATCCACTTTACACCAGATTTGTGAATATGCTCGATGATATAATCATTAGATTTACCTTCTTTTCTATCGGTAATATTTTTTTTAAGAATGTTTCTTTGCTCAGGACTAACAAATAATTCATAAGCAATTTGACCAATCATTTCTTTACTGGTATAACCAGTCAAGACTTCCATCCGTTTATTGACAAAAGTGATTCTACCGTCTAAGTCAGTAAGGATAATTCCTTCCGAGAGGTTCTGAACCACAAATTGATGTCTTTGCTGACTTACTTGTAAGGCTTGCTTCATAAACATTCTTTGCTCTTGTTCAACTATTAAATTTTCGTGAGCAATACAACCTTTAAGGAGCAGACTAAATTTGTTAATCACATTAACCAATTTATTAACTTCCTCAATTTCCAGACCTTCAATATTAGACTTGTATAATTTTAAAAATCCTATATCTGCTAATTTATAGATAGCATATGCACCACCTTCGATATCTTTTTCTTGAATACATTTTTCAAAATTATTATGATCGGATGCGATAAGAAACTTATTATTGGTTTGAAGTTTTTCCCATATATAATGTGCTGGATCAATCGACGTTTCCTTTTGGACGTTGACTGGAGTGCAATAAGTTAAATTGATTTGATCTTTGTCTTTTAGCCAAACACTTGCAAAAGTTAAATTTTTTCTAGCGATAAGAATATTCAGAAATTGTTCACAATTCTGTTTCAGGTCAAGTGAATTACCAACAGATAAGGATAGTTCATAAAGGAGAGAAATATCTTGAATTATTTTTGTATTTTCCATAACCTAACATTTATACTAAATAATTATTCTTCTAAATTAGTTAAAGCTCCGATTACTAAAGTCTTATTGTAAAAGTCTAAATTACCATTTTTATTAGATGAGATTTCCCCCAAGCTAAGAACTCCTTGAGGAATTGATTCTTCATTCTCATAACTTGGCATTGTTTCCGAAATTGCTTCTAGCTCTTTTGAAAATTCGTCTTCTAAGAATAAGGTTCTTGAAATACAGTCGATAATTAAAGTGTGTTCAATTTTTTTATTTAAATGATTTATTGAACTTTTTACGGCTTTTTTTGCAGATTGAATTAATGCTTCATTTTTTCCCTTCAAAATATATAACACCGTATTTTCGGGAACTTCACCTACACAGATTAATGAACCATTTTGATCTACTGCAATAGGATCTCTAACCAGATCTTCATGTGAATGTCGAAAAATTCCAAAAGGATAAGCTTTTGCAATGTCAAAGAAATTTTCATCATTAAATGTTATTTGAGCATCTTTCTCAACATAATCTTTGTAAACTTGAAAGGCATTCTTCCAATTCAATTCATGAATAATATTCTTATCAGTCCGAGTAGCTACTATTGGTCCTGCCAATTTTTCCCAGCCATGTTCAACTCCTAAACTAACATTCAAATCGATTGCACAGATCACAGCTGTATCTTGAAATATTCCTTCATTTGTAAAAATGCAAGGTTGCTGAACCAACGAAAGAGAACCAGCACCAGCTCCTAAATAGTTGACTGAAGTTCCATATAAATGATATAGTTTCTGAAGGTAGGTTGCCACATTAGAAGTCAGACCATCGATAAGAGTAAATAAGGTTGAATTAGGATTTTTCATTTGGATTTTTTTTTCCAAATCAGAAATATCAAAATCATTATTTTCTAATCCTTTGATCAAAACTGGTTTTGTGGATGTAGGTAGAACTTTAAGGATTGCTCCATCTTTGTGATCATTTTTTCCAAAAATAATCCCAGGGAAAATTCCTCCCATAAATGAAATGTTGAGAGAATTTAAATCATCTAGAAATGCATCATAATCTAATTCACTTTCTTCTCCAATCAAGATTAAAAGAGTCTCATTTTTTTTAATGCTCAGATTGGTAGCGATGTTTTTGACTTGTCCAAGTTGGTCTTTTGAAATATACATTCTGTATATATTATATTACATTATTTTGAAAAATTTCAACAGGTTTTTTGAGAATGTTTTGAAATAAGTATTTAAGCTTTTAGTTATTTTTTATGAAAGACCAAGCCCTATTTAAGGAGCAAAGCCTGTGTATTTGTCTAATAATAAGCTTAGGTATGGTAGAAAAATGCAGCTAAAAAAATTAACGCATAATTAAATACAACCTCTTACTTAGTTTGTGATGCTTTCTTTTTCATTTTTAAGCATGCGATAAATAGTAGATTTTCCGATATCTAGTTTTAGGGCAACTTTGTCAATATCGTTATTGTATTTTTCTAAAAAATGTGAGACAATAACTTTCTTATACTGCTCAAAAGTCATTTCATCTGAGAGAAAGTTTGTACCTTTTTTAGGGCTATTGAATCGAATGTCACTTTCAAAGATTTGGTCATCATTTGCCAAGACAGCAGCCAATTCAATAATAGCTTTTAACTCTCTTACATTTCCAGGGAAATCATATTTCATTAATTTGTTTTTTGCTTCTTTTGAAACCTTCAAGCCTCCAAGTCCATTTTTCTTTGCAAAGGATTTTAGAAAAAAGTCTGACAAAAGTATGATGTCATTGTCTCTATCTCTAAGAGGGGGAAGATGAATTGGTAATCCAAGTAATCGATAAAATAAATCCTCTCTAAAATTTCCTTCGCTTACTTCATCTTGCAAATTCCGATGAGTAGCCACAATTACTCTAGCGTCAAAAGGAATTGGTTTTTCAGCACCTACACGAAGAATTTCTCTTTCTTGCAATGCTCTCAATACTTTTGCTTGCAGGTTGATATCCATTTCTCCTATCTCATCTAAAAATAAAGTTCCATTATTCGACATTTCAAACATTCCTCGCTTCCGATTATTAGCACCTGTAAAAGCTCCCTTTTCATGTCCAAATAATTCGCTCTCTAGAAGTTCTTTTGGAATAGCACTCATATTTACAGCAACGAATGGACCTTTTTTCTGAGCTGAATTATAATGAATACTTTTTGCAATCACTTCTTTTCCTGTTCCTGTTTCCCCAGTTATGGAGATTGTGATATTAGTTTTTACCGCTTTTTCTAACAATGAAAATACATTTTGCATTGCTTTGCTATCTCCAATAATACTTTTATCTATGTCGTAGTTGTCCTGTACTTTTTCTTTATTTGCACTAGCTTCTTCTTCCTCTTCCTTTAGTTTTAGTTCATTTTGTTTCTTAAGCCTATTAATAGTTTGAAGTAATCGGTCATTGGTTTCACTATCTTTTGTTATGTAATCATCTGCACCTCCTTGAAGTAATCTTACAGCAGTTGATACATCTTGTTGACTCGATAAATTAATGACTGAAATATCTTTATCAAATTCCTTTATTTTTTTTAATACTTCTTCTCCAGTCATGTCGGGTAAAGAATAATCCAAAGAAATAATGGACGGTTTTAAGTGTAGATTGTCAATACATTCTTGACCAGTAGAAAAAACATGAACTTGATGGTCAGGATTTAATTCCATTACATATTTAACCATTCTTTGGTACATCGGATCATCTTCGACAACAAATATGCAGGTGGGTTTAAGTTTGGGTTTCATATTTTAGTAAGTATCTGATTTGGGTAAATAAAATTAATATTTCTAATAATTAGTTTCCTATATATTATGAAATAACTAATTGTATGCCAAGATTCTCATTTTGAAAAATAGTTCTCATTTTGAAATTTTAATTTTTCTTTTTTTTTGAATTTCATGCCTCTAGACAGGCGATTATGTATTGTTAAAATATTTAATATGTATATAGGGTGATGATATTTTTTATGAGAAAAAATTCTCGTTATGAGAAAAAATTCTAAAAACGAAAAAGGCTTTTAAAATTTACCATGTATAACCTTTTGATATTCAAAGGTTTATGTTTTTTATTTAGATGGCACTTTTAATGATTATTATTTACTGCCAACAATAATTTAATAATCACCTAGAATTCCTTTCGAGGAATTTCAAAAAGAAAGTCATGTATAAAATACTTCTTTTCATTTTTTTTACTTCGTTTTTATCCTCGTGCTTTACTTCAAAGCCACTTTTCAGTAAGGTAGAGAATCAACAATTGAATGATTCATTAGCAATTCAACTATTAACTTCCGTAGAACCTACTCTTAAGGCAGGAGATAAAATCACAATAAGTATTTGGAACCATAATGACCTAAGTATTGGGTCGGTTAATAGTGTTTACACTTCAAATGAAGCGACTGGAAAATGGCTTCAACTTGATGATGAAGGAAAAGTAAACTTGCCAAAAGCTGGTAGAATTCAATTAAAAGGATTGACCGTAAAAGAAGCTAACTATTTTTTAGAGCAGCAATATTCTGATATTTTAAAAGAGCCAGTTGTTAATATTCGAGTGTTAAATCACTATGTAACTATTCTGGGAGAAGTGACAAATCCAGGTAGATATAGTTTGGATAATGAAACGATTTCTTTAGTAGAAATTCTTGGTGAAGCAAAAGGCTTAACTGCTTACTCTCGGAATGAGGAAATTGAATTAGTAAGAATAGTAAATGGACAATCGATAAAATTAACAGTCGACCTCACAGATCTAGTCACCCTCCCAGAAAAAAATATAATTCTTCAACCTGATGATATTATTCATGTAGGAGCAACTAAAGCAAAGTCTAACGATAGAAATTTAGGAAAGATAAGTTTGATTACAAGCATTGTTACTGGTATAGCAGTCATCGCATCAGTTTTCGCCAAGTAATTATTTCAAGTTTAATCCTAAAAAAAATATTATGAAAAAAGAATATCAAACTTTAATAGTACCAGTCCTAAAAGGCTTGCCAATTATTATAGTTTTAATCATTGGAGCAGTAACGTTAGCGAGGAGATTGGTGGTTTATACCGTACCTGAATATCAATCTACAGGATCTATAAAAATTGACAATAGGAATATTAATCTTGGAGACCTTGCCATTTTTGAGGAAAAAGGAAGAACGAAGGGAGCAACTTCGGTTGATTTTTTGACTGAGGTGGAAATGTTCAAATCTAAAAGATTAAAAGAATTGACTTTTGATAGTTTGGATTTTGAGTTAGAATATTTTCGAGTTGGAAAACTTAAAACTATTGAATTATATAAAAATAATCCCATTGAAATTGAATACGAAATAATAAATGAAAAAGCATATGATAGACTTTATTATTTAAAATATTTAGGTGAAAACCAATTCCTATGGAGTAGGAACGAGGAAATCTTCATGGAAGAAAATCGTGTTGTTCTTGATGATACATTAGCAATGGATGGTTTTAATTTATTAGTAAAAGAAAATGAGGCTGTTTTGTCGGATAACCCTTCTAGTCTTCGAACTAATGATATTTTGGCTTTTAAAATTAACTCCAAAAAAGCTTTAGTCTCAGCTGTCAACTCTGGTAGTTACTTTGTTCGATCTGTTGATAAAAAGATCCAAATTATCAACCTTTATTACCAGCATCAAGTTCCAGAAAAAGCTCAAATGTTTATCAATGCATTGATGGAGGCATATATTGGGAATTGCAAAAATGAACATCAAAAAGAAGCGGATAAAGCCCTATTATTTATTGACGAGCAGCTAAATGAAGTCAAAAGGAAACTGAAAAAATCTGAAGGACAACTAGTGAGATTTAAGACGCAAAAAAGCATCATGAATATTAAGCAAGAAACTGATGCGACGCTTAAAGAAATGATGCAGTTAGAATTTCAAAAAGTCAATTATGATATGCAAGAAGGGGAGTTAAAGAGGACATTTGAATACTTAGCAAGCGGTAATGATTTACGAGATTTTGCACCAAATTTTGAAGCGTTAAAAGATCCTCTTTTTAAGGAAGCATTTTTGAAAGCGCAAAATTTTGAATTAGCGAAGGAAGATTTATTGATGAAATATACTCCCCAAAGTGATGAAGTACAAAACATCAAATTGAAAATTAACAATATGCGCACGTTTATTCATGAGAGTGTAAAAAACACCTTGGATAACATTTCTTTGCGTCAAAAGGAAATAGAAAAAGCAATAACAAAAATTGATAAGAACGTTCAAGAATTTCCTGATAAAGAACAAAAAACCATTGTCCTCCAGAGAGAGGTGAAGCTGAATGAGCAGCTTTATACTTCTCTGCTTGAAAAAAGAATGGAAATCGCAGTTGCAAAATCTGCGAACACCGTTTTTCACCAAATTATAGATAGGGCAGAGGTAAGCAAAAGTCCTGTTTCACCAAATGTCACTCTTTTTTATGGTGTTGCAGTATTCTTTGCTTTGTTAATCGGAATTGGAATTTCATTTTTGAAACATTTCTTAACAGCAAAAATTAAAAACAAAAATGAGTTGATGAATATGTTACCTATTCCATTGATTGGTAGTATTTCTAAAGTTAGAAAAAATGAAAACCCAATGAGTTCACTTGGGAACCTTTATACCAATTTGGAATTGATAAATAATGAAAATTCAGATGGATCAAAATCAAAAATCGTATTGGTTTCCTCTACACTTTCTAACGAAGGGAAAACTTTTACAGCATCCAACCTTGCAAAATTTTATGACTCTATGGGGAAAAGAGCCTTAGTAATTGATATGGATTTAACTACACTAAATGAAGAAAATCCATTTGGAGTAAGTAATGAAATAGGGTTAGCTGAAGTCTTACAAAAAAGCATAACACCTCATCAAGCTATTCTAAAAACAGCTATAAAAAATATAGATGTGATACCTACAGGTGATTTGCGAAATATATATTCAGGAATTTTATTTGCTCCCCAAACCACCAATTTTATAGATACTTTAAAAGAAGATTATGATGTGATTTTAATTGATGCTCCTGCGATAGGAATGGTGGAAGATGTGATTTTGATGATGAAGCAAGTTGACTTTAATCTGCTACTTTTTAGAGCGAAGAAAACTAAAATTAAAACAGTCAATTATGCCAAAGAGATAATAGAAGAAAATGAAATACCTAATGTTTATGGTGTTTTTAATGGTGCCAAAGCGAATTCACATCAAAAGTATTATAACTCCATTTCAATAAAACAGAGAGTTTGGAATACAGTTGTGTCAATATTTTAATTAATTATAACAATATAATTACAAATGAAATTTTTATCTAAAATATCAACTTCGCCTTTGTATTCTAAGGGACTTGTTTTTGCAGATCAAGCTTTAGTAAGTGGTAGTAACTTCTTATTAGGTGTGCTTTTGGTACGTTCGATTGGGTTAGATGATTATGGAGTTTTTGCCTTGTTATGGATGGTTGTATTATTTGCCTTAGGAATAAATCAGGCTTTTGTAATAAAACCACTTTTATCATTTGCACCTAAAATGAGTGATGAAGAGCAGGGTAGGTATTTAGCTAGTTTGCACTCGATTCAGTTATTGGTAAGTATATTGTTTTTAATATTAGGATTGATAATATTCATGTTTTCAAATTTATTTTTCGAAAAACATATTTATTCTTTAATACCTCTTTTAAGTGTAATTGTTTTAGGACAAACAATGCATGATTTTTATCGAAAGATATATCTGGTTAAATCTCAAATTCCAAAAGTTTTATTTCTTGATGTGTTGCTTTATGGAGGTCAATTACTGGGAGTTTTATTCCTAGTATTTCTAGGGGAGATAAATTTAAAAAACACCTTAAGCATAATTTTAGGAGTAAATCTAATGAGTGTTATGCTTGGAATGTATTCACAAGGATTTTCATTATTTAATTATAAAAATATATTAGTCAGACATTTTCATTTTTCCAAATGGTTATTGGGCACTTCAGTATTACAATGGCTATCAGGCAACTATTTTATTATTGTTGGCGCAAGTATTTTAGGAACCTCAGCAGTAGGTGCTATCCGAATGGTTCAGAATATTATGGGCTTATGTCACATACTCTTTTTGGCGATGGAAAGCATTATCCCAATTGAAGCTGCAAAACGATTTCATTTGGAAGGTGAAAGTGCTCTGACTCAATATTTATCAAAAACAACAAAGCAATTAGGGCTAGGTTTTTGTGTTATTCTAGTATTGATTGTCGTATTCTCTTCCCCAATTTTGACATTGATATATGGGAAGGAGGCAAGTCAATATTCCTTTATTTTATTTGGATACGTAATACTTTATGTTTTAGTATTTTTAGGACATCCACTTCGATTCTACCTTAGAACAATTGAAAAAACAAGTCCTATTTTTTTCGCCTATGTTTTTGGAGCTATTTTTAGTTTCAGCTTTGCACACCTCTTTTTAAATCATTTTGAAATATACGGATTACTCTCAGGATTAATTTTAACTCAGCTAATTAGTGTGTTAACCTATTCCTTTTTTTCAATCCGTTCCAATAAATTTTCAATTCAAAAAGTAAATTAAATCAATATGAAAATTATACATATCGTACTAGGTAAAGCGAACCCAGAAAGAATGAATGGGGTGAATAAAGTTGCTTACCAATTAGCAACTTCTCAAACAGATTTGGGACATGATGTAACCTTATGGGGGATCGCTAATTCTTTAGAGAAAAATTATCCAGATAGAAATTTCAAAACTCAACTTTTCTTTCAAGTTAAAAATAAATTAAGGATTGATGCAAAGTTGAAAAATGAGATTCAATCTCTTTCTAAAAACACAGTAGTTCATTTGCATGGAGCATTTATTCCTGAGTTTTATCATATAACTCAGATGCTCAAAAAACGAAATATTTCCTATATCTATACTCCACATGGTTCATTGACTGAGATGGCAATGACTAAAAACAAATGGGTGAAGAAATTATATTTCCATTTGATCGAATCTAAGTTAATCAAGGATGCAAAACGAGTTCAATTACTTGGAGTCAACGAATTTACTTTTTTAGATAACTTGACTTTGCAGGCAAAAAAATGTTTGATCGCTAATGGTCAAGACTTAAATGTTATTCCAATGTATCCAGTAAGTGAAACTAAATCAGATAATCTGGTATTTGGATTTTGTGGAAGATTAGCCAAGTTTCATAAAGGGTTGGACTTGATGTTGAAAGGTTTCCAACAATACATTCACGGAGGTGGGATTGGAACTTTAGAGTTGATTGGAGATGGAGGAGAAAGAAAGGAGTTAGAACAATTAGCAATTGATTTGGGAATTTCTGACCGTGTTATTTTTCATGGTAAAAAGTTTGGGAAGGAGAAATTTGATTTGCTGAATCAGATGGATGTTTTTTTACACACTTCTAGAATGGAAGGTTTCCCAACTGCTGTATTGGAAGCTGCAGCACTCAAAATTCCTACGATAACTAGTGAAGCTACCAATATCAATTCTTATGTAACTAAATATAATTCTGGATTAATTCTCCACAAAAATTCTATTGAAGAAATAGCTGAAGTTATGCAAAAAGCTTCCCAACTTTTTACTCAAAATGAATTAAATGAAATGGGAGAAAACGGAAGAAAGATGGTTGAACAAGAATTTGATTGGGGGAAAATCGCTTCCCAATTAGTAGAAGTTTATGCTGCCTAAAAATGGAAGCTACTAAAAAGACATATAAATGGTTATTGGTTTTGCTCATAGTAATTATGGCATTACGGATCTCAAGTTACTTTACTCTTTTTCCTAATTCAATTGGATTAACAAGAGTAGTAAAAGTAGGGATGAGGTTTCTATTAACTGGTTTTTGTTTTGTTATGGTCATGTCAATGAGGAAAAAATTGAAAGATTTTTCTTTTGCGTATGAAAATCATTTAAGTGGACTTTTCTATTTGGCTTATGCTTTATTGGGAATTGCTTCTATCATTTGGTCAACCGATGTGATGTTTACTGTTTTGCAGTTGATGATGTTATTGGAGAGTATTTGTTTTGTAATTACTTTCTATCATTTTATTGTCATTGGTGAACACCTCACAGAAGGTCGTGCATCTTTCGCAAAACTTCTTGCAGTTAGTATCTCCATAATATCGGTATGTTTTTTAATCGGATTGTATTTTGATCCATCCACTTTTTATCGGGACACTCATGGTGGAGCTGTTTCGAGGTTAGGAGGTTTTATCATAAATCCAAATGAGCTAGGCATGTTGGCTGTAATTGGTGCCTCTATGACTTATATCAGAATGAGAGAAGGAGCTGGTCTTTTTTGGAATATTATTTTTTGGGGGTTATGTGTAGCAGTATTGTTATTAACTCAATCAAGATCTTCGTTAGGGGCTTTTTTATTAGTAACAGGGATGTTTATTTTGATGTCAAAAAGTGCCTGGCTAAAAATAGGTTCAGTAAGTGTTGCAGTTCTTGTTTTACCAGTTTTGATTCAAACCATTGTTATCAAAGATGGTGATGTAGGAGAGGTGATGAGTATGACTGGACGACTTCCTTTTTGGTCTGATTTAATTGCATATGGATTTCCGCAAAGGCCATTGTTGGGCTATGGATTTATGAGTATTAGCGATTCACCTTTTACAAATAAGTTTGACAGTATCCATGCTTATGCCGCTTCCATGACTCACAATACCTTCGTTCAAGTTCTGATTAATTTGGGTTTAGTGGGTGCTTTTATTTGTATCATTCAAATGACTCTTACCTTTTGTGCGATTGGAAAAAGTAAAGATTTAAAACTAAGATTAACGGCCATCGCGATGCTTATTCCTTTAATAATAAACTCAGCTACTGAGTTCGGAATCTTTGGTGAAGCTAATTATGGAATTTACTTTTATCACTTAGTGATATTAATGTTTATAGTTCAGAAGAGCTCTGATTAATTGAAAAATATATAGATATGCATAATGAGAAAACAATATTAGAAACAGACATTGAAATTTTAAATAAAATACTATTTCCCAATTCCAAGCGGTTAATAGTTTTTGACTCGATGATGAAAAATGTTTTTTCAAATTCTGAAACCATTCAATATTTCAATAAAAAAGATGAATTAATTAGTTTTTTGAAAAGGACAAATCAGAAATTTACGTTTGTAAATTTCTCTGAAGAATCTTTGACTGAAACAGAAAGTCATATTTTTTCGGAAGGAATTATTGATTTTTCAAAAGTTAATAACGCTTACGCAAATAGCTTTACAAAGTTCTTTTTTATTAATAATCCAGATGGTTCGATTCGTTGGGTTTTTCCACAAAATAATTCAACACCCTGTTTTTTAAATTTATACAATGGTTCAGGTTGGAAATCTGAGTTATTTGTTTTAGCATCAAAAGTACTCAATAAGATAAATTATTTAAAGCCAATAACCCACGGTCAGTTTTCTGTATTTTTTAAAAACAATGGAAAATTTAAAACATCTTTTGAGGAAATTCCTTTCGATGACTTTGCCATTTTTACAGGAACTGTTGGCGAGAACCGAAAGGCTATAATTTCCCTTTCAAAAAATAAGTGGTGTACACATTTTATAAAAATACCTCTAACTAATGCTTCATTAGGTCTAGTAAAAAATGAGTATCAACAATTATCTAATTTAGAAAAATTCAATTATTCATTTACTTTTTTTCCAAAGGTGAATATTCAAGAATCACAAATTCTGGTTAGTAATGTTTTGCCTAAACAAAAAAATGCTAACCAAGCTTGGTCAACTTTATATTGGGATTCCTTAGATGAAATGTACAGATTTTCTTATCGAAAAAAATCACTTGAAGGAACTCCTATTTGGAAAACGATTAAGGATGGAATTGCTTTTTTAGAGCATCCTGTTGTTATAAAAAATGGGTTAAAGGTTAAAGAAATTGAAAAATTAATAGAATCAGTTTCGCAATTATTTTATTCTATTAACTCAACCAAATTAACTTCTCTTGGAATAGCTCATGGGGATTTTACTCCTTGGAATATGTATGTTGGAAAAAATAAATTACATATTTATGATTGGGAAATGAGTCAATATGATTTTCCTCTTTTATTTGATTTTTATCATTATTTTTTTCAAAAAGGAATCTTAATCGATCAAAATGATTTTCAAAAAATAAATCAAATAATCGATACTCAATTAGAGAATAAGAAGGCTCAACAAATTTTAAAGTCATTTAACATTGATAAAGAGGAGCACTTGAAACTCTATCTTTTATATATAGTTTGTTACTACCTCCCTAAATATATCAAACAACCTAAACTGCATCAACAAGTTCATTGGCTTGTTTCCACTTGGTTTGACGCCTTTCAATACTTTAACAAAAAAGTAGAACTAAATAGCGTTTAGAATTTTCTAATAATGAGAATTGATTTTCATTATTAGAAAACAGGTGTTTAAATTATGTATGTAAGTAATTGATAGTCAAGTTGTTATGTAAAATTTGGGATGGGCATCAATTTAGTATAAAAATAATCAAACAATAGTTACATGTCTAACAATAGAGAATCATTTATCCAAAACTTATTCCTCGACCTAAAGGGTAGGAATTACATGCTGTTAAAATTCATTGAGAAAAATATTTCTGAAATTGATGAATCATCTGATTTAGATATATTTTGGTTTGATCAAAAAGAAGACTATATAGAAGAATTTGCTTCACGTGAAAGTAATGTTATAAAAGTTTCAACGCATAAGCAAAGTTTTATGAATCAAGTTTTTATCTTTTTCAAAGATGGAGGATTCTTACAAGTTGATAGTCTTTATAAGTTGATAAGAAAAGACTTAGTTTATTTGTCAAATGATTATTTGCTTTCTCAAAAAGTTGAAAGAAATGGAATTTGTACTTATTCTAATTTTTGTCTCTTTGAACATATCGTATTATTCAACCAATTAAATTTTTCTGGAATTCCGCAGAAATACATTGAGTATTTTAGAAATATTTCGAATGAAGAATCTGTAGAAATTCTAAATCAATTTAATACAAAGTATAAAACTGAAATTTATGAATTATCTCACCTGACATCATTTCAAAAAGATTTACGGGAAAAAATAATAGAATTTGTCAGTCATCTAGAAGTTAATTCTTTATTTAAAAAATTAACTTCAAGAGTTAATTATTGTTTAGACAGCGTGGGTAATTTAATGCGACAAAGAGGTTTCCTAATATCCTTTAGTGGGGTAGATGGAGCTGGTAAGAGTACGATTATAGAAGCTACCCGAAATATACTGTCTGAAAAATTTCGAAAGAAAACTATTGTGATCAGACATAGACCTTCCCTTCTACCAATCCTTAGTAGTTTTATCCATGGTAAAAAACAAGCAGAAAATCGTGCTGCAACACGTCTGCCACGCCAAGGAAAAAATACTAGTCAGTTTAATTCATTACTTCGATTTAGCTATTACTATACTGATTATATATTTGGACGAGGATATATATTCTTCAAATATCAGTTACGTAATTATATTGTTTTATATGACCGATACTATTTTGATTTCATCATTGATGGTAAGCGAACTAACCTCGAATTAAATCAAAATCTTTCTAAATGGTTATACCGTTTTGTCCAAAAGCCTCGGTTAAATTTTTTCCTTCATGCACCATCTGAAATTATCTTACAACGGAAGCAAGAGTTAGTTCCTGAAGCAATTGAATCACTTACTAAAGGATATAAATCTATATTCTCTGAATTTGGAAAAGAGTATGGTCAAGCATATCACTCAATAGAAAATATCAAGAAGGAGAAGACATTGAATTTTATTTCTGAACAATTAGTTAAAGAATTATAAGATGCTAAAAAATCTGATAATCAAGGTTATAAGGAAAAAGAATCCTTCTTTTCAATTAGATCCAGCTGTACCAATTAGTACTTTTTTTTCTTTGGTTTGGCAAAAAACTATGCAGATTACGAGAAATGTAAAAGTATTGTTACGAGGTAATTTTGCTACACATTTATTTCTAGGTAGTAATGTTAAGTTTTTTAATCTATCAAATATAAAGTTTGGAAAATGGGTGCAATTAGAAGACCATGTATATGTAAGTGGCTTGAGTAAGCAACCAGTAGTTTTTGGAAATAATGTAAGAATTGGAGCCTTCAGCAGAGTAATAGCTTCAACCTCCTTTAATCATATTGGAGAGTTTATCAAAATAGGTAATAATGTTGGAATTGGAGAGTTTGCCTATTTAGGTGGTGGTGGCGGATTGGAAATAGGCGATGATTGTATTATTGGACAATACTTTAGTTGTCATCCTGAAAATCATAATTACAATAATCCAACTGAATTGATTCGCATGCAAGGTGTAAATCGGCAGGGTATTCGGGTTGGAAAAAATTGTTGGATTGGTGCAAAGGTGACTATACTAGATGGCGTTGAGGTTGGTGAAAATTGTGTCATTGCCGCAGGAGCTGTTGTGACTAAAAATATGCCTGCTAATTCAATAATTGGTGGTGTCCCTGCTAAAGTTATAAAGAAAATAATTCAACCAAAGAATAAAATGGAGGTTGAGAAAATCAATTTTAATTAACCAGGATAAAAGATCTATGAGAAATAAGTTACCAAATATTTTAATTACAGCATATGCTGTAAATCCTTATAAAGGTTCAGAAGATGGAACTGGATGGAATATGATTGCGCAGATATCGAAACATAATAATGTAATTGCAATTACTCGAAAAAATAATCAGCCTGCAATTGAGAAATATTTAGAAGAAAATAAATTAGAACATTCTAACCAATTGACCTTTGAATATTTTGATCTGCCTTACTGGATGAGGTTTTGGAAAAAGGGTGGAAGAGGGGCTTTGCTTTATTTTTATCTATGGCAAATTGGAATTATTTTTTTTATTCTTGGAAAGAGAATCAAATTTGATTTGGCTCACCATCTTAATTTTCATAACGACTGGACACCTTCTTTTTTATGGCTATTAGGAAAACCTTTAGTTTGGGGGCCAATAGGACATCATCCTGCTATTCCGAAAGATTATTTGATTAGGAGTGCTGGGAAATCAGCTTACTATCTGGATCGACTTAAGTGGAATGTTAAAAGACTATTTTGGAACTTCGACCCATTTTTAAAAATAACTAAATGGAAAGCACAAAAAATAATAACCATAAATAGTAGTGTGAAAAATGTTTTGAATTTCAACGAGAGTAAAGAAGTTCGCCTTCCAGCAGTAGCTGCAAAAATTGAAAGAGAGGATGACTACAAAAGAAAAATTACCAAAAAGAAATTTAATGTTTTATCAATAGGAAGGTTTGTTCCATTAAAAGGTTTTGACATTGCGATAGAATCATTTGGACATTTTTATAATGGACAAGAAGATTCAGTAAAAGAACAATTGCAATTGACTTTGATCGGGAAAGGACCTCAAAAAAAAGAACTACAAAAGCTAGTTGAGGATCTAGGATTAACAGGAACTGTTCAATTTATTGAATGGATGCCTAAATCAGAATTGGATAATTATTTTCGATCCTCATCGGTATTTCTATTTCCATCACACGAAGGAGCAGGAATGGTTGTTCCTGAAGCGCTGTCTTTTAATTTACCAGTTTTGTGTTATGATAACATCGGTCCGGGTGAATTAATAAGTTCAAATTGTGGGGTAAAAGTTAAATATTCTAATCCACGTGAAAGCATTGTTACGTTTTCTAAAAAATTGAATACTCTTTTTCACTCACCGGATATGTTAGAGGAGCTTTCTCAAGGAGCACAACAATATTTTGAAGATAATTTTACTTGGGAGAGAAAAGGAAAAGTCATAAGTAAAGCATACAAAGATGTTTTATTTCCGAATCAAAAAAATGAATTATTGTCTCCCAAAAAAGAAGTGGAAAAATTAGCAGTATCCTAAAAATTAAATTTTAATTGTTATGAAAAAAGTAGTCTGTGCTCATTTATATAATGATTTTAGTGGGAGTCCATTAGTATTATCAACAGTCATTGATTCTTTTCAATCTAATGGGATGAAGATCGATATTATTACTTCAACTGAATCCTCTGGTTTCCTATCAAATGTAGAAGCTGAAGTAATTGATAATGGATATAGATTTTTAGATAACAAGTATTTACGGTTATTAATGTTTTTATTCTGTCAGGTGAGAATGTTTTTTCAGACTTTGAGATATAGAAATGAAGATGTTTTAATTTACGTGAATACTTTATTACCATTTGGAGTAGCTCTAGCGGGAAAACTTATGGGGAAAAAAGTAATTTATCATTTTCATGAAACGTCATTAAATCCACTTTTACTTAAAAAGTTTTTGAAATGGATTGCTTCTGTAACTGCGAGTGAAATTATTTATGTTTCAAAATTTTTAAAAGAAAAAGAAGGTTTAGAAAATGTGCCAGCAAAGGTTATTTATAATTCCTTGTCGGTTGATTTTGTGAAAACTGCAAAGGATTTCCACAAAATAAAAACTACAGATAATCATTTTGTAATTTTAATGTTATGTTCTTTAAAAAGTTACAAAGGTGTGAATGAATTTGTGAACTTAGCCAAGAGATTACCTAATCTGATGTTTGAGCTTGTTCTTAATGCTACAGAAAATGAAATCAATGATTTTTTCCCATCGGAAACTTTGCCTAAAAATTTAACTCTATTCCCAAAGCAAAGTAACGTTCATCCATTTTTTCAAAAAGCAGATTTAGTCTTGAATCTTTCCCATCCAGAAGAATGGATTGAGACCTTCGGAATGACATTGTTAGAAGCAATGCAATATGGATTGCCTGTTATTGCTCCTCCAGTAGGTGGACCAACAGAAATAGTTTCCTCTGATTTTAATGGTTATCTAATTGATCAACGAGATGAGATTGAACTTTCGAATCAAATAGAACTTTTAGCAACTAATGAAGAACTTTATCAAAGGTTATCAAACAATTCTATTCAAACAGCTGAAAAGTTTACTTTGAAAAGGATAGAAGGAAAAATTTTGGAATTGGTTGCTTAATCATTACAATTGAAGTCAAAGAACCAATTTTGTTTTTTTCAAAAACTGGATTAAAAGTGTAGGGATTAAACTAAACCCGAGCATCCATAAGAAATATTCTAAGTTGAGGCTACGAAGATTTAACACCATTTTGGTTGACTCAAAATGGTATAAAACTACTGGTATAAGAATGCACAGTAAAATAGCTCCCCATACAAAACGATTGTTTGTAACTTCATTGTTATAAAAAGAAGCAGCTCTCTCTGGAAGATTAAATACATGCCAAAGTTGCACTAAAATCAAAGTGTAAAAAACTAAATTATTAACCACCAAATTATCCAATTGCCATTCCTGGCTAGCCATATAATTTATACCAAGAACGGGCGCTGACATTGCCAGCGCATAAATGAAAATAGCTTTCCAATGATTACGTGTTATAATTGGCTCGTTAGTTTTTCTAGGAGGATGATGCATAACATTTGGAGAAGTTTTACCCATACCCAAAGCGAGTGCTGGAAAAACGTCAGTAATCATATTAAGAAATAAAATTTGGAGTGGAAATAAAGGTGATCCCCATGGCAACAGGGTAGCCAAAATGATGACAAAAATTTCTCCTAGATTACAGGATAGCAAATAAACTACAAAATGTCTGATATTGGAAAAAATACCTCTTCCTTGTTTTACTGCTTCTACAATTGAGCTAAAAGAATCGTCTTCTAAAACCAAATCTGCAGCTTCTTTGGCTGCCTCAGTTCCTCGTTTTCCCATAGCGATTCCAATGTCGGATTTTTTTAGTGCAGGAGCATCATTAACACCATCGCCAGTCATGGCAACAATATGATTTTGTTGTTGAAAAAGATTTACTAACTCAAGTTTTTGACTAGGCGAAACTCTAGCAAAAACCTTGGCATCCAGTAAGTTAGCTATCTCATATTTATTTAATTTATCTATTTCTGTGAACATATTTCCATGGAGTACAATAGCATCTTTTTCCTTGGCTAAACCAACTTGTTGAGCAATGTTTTTTGCAGTTTCAGGATGATCTCCGGTAACCATAATTACATTTATTCCAGCCTCAACACAAGTTTTAATTGCAGATTTAATATCAGGTCTTGGAGGATCAAAAAAACCAATGCAACCAATAAAATTTAGATGTTTAAAAAAGTTTTCTTCCGGATTTTCTAGAATACTATAGGCAAAAGCAAGCGTGCGTTCTCCCTTTGCTGCAAGTCGATTGTTTTGATTTTTCCAAAAATCCAAACTTACTGATTCCCTTAGATGATTATCCGTTTCTTCATAATCAGATTCCTCCAGAATTACTTCTAAGGCACCTTTGATACAAACCAAAAATTTTCCATTTTCCCATCGATGCATTGTACCCATCATTTTTGATTTAGCATCAAAAGGAATTTCTTTTATACGAGGATATTTTTCATTGAATTCTTCTTTAGCAAATCCTTTAGATTTTGCAAAATGTAATAAGGCTGTTTCTAGCGGATCGCCGACTGCACCTTCCATTTCATCTTTTCCTTGTCCCAAAGTAGCGTCATTGCAAAGCACACTAACTAACATCAATTTTTCAAAAGCAGAATAATCTTCCAGATGATGTAAGGTGGTTAATGGATGAATAGATTGGTCAGACTGAACCTTGAATTTTCCAAAAGAGAATAACAAAGACTGAACAGATAATTGGTTTTCTGTGAGTGTACCAGTTTTATCTGTGAAGATTATTTGGACTTCTCCCAATGTTTCCACGGCACTTAATTTCTTGACAATAACTTGGTAAGAGGCAAGTCGCAACATTCCCTTGGCAAGACCTATCGTTGCGACTACAGGAAGTCCTTCGGGGATAGCTGCTATGGCTAAAGCAATGGCAGTTTTTGACATTAGATAAAGATCTTGCCCTTGTAAAAATCCTACGATTATGATTATTATGGTCAGTACAAAAGTTAACCATAATAATTTCTTTGCTAAATCATTTAGTTTCTTTTCAATTGGTGTTGCAGCTTGAATAGCTTCTTTGGTAAGCAACGCAATTCTACCGATTTCTGTATTTTTTCCAATATGAGTAACCACCGCTTTGGCATTCCCTCGACTAATAATAGTTCCTTTAAAAAGCCCATTTTTTCTATCCGTAATTGTATTGTTATTTTTGATTGGCTCTGCGGTTTTACTGATAGGCAAAGACTCGCCAGTTAGAGCTGCTTCTTGAACACCAAGGTTGTGCTGCTGAAAAATTCGAGCATCAGCAGGTACGATGTCTCCTGCATTTAATATAATGATATCACCTGGTACGATATCAATTGATTCAATATTTTGAACCGTTTTATTTCGAAGAACAGTTGCCATTTGGGAGGATAGTTTTTTCAATGCTGTCATAGATCGATTGGCTTGCATCTCCATAAAAAAACCGATTCCAGCATTTAGAAAAATAACAATTAGAATAGCAAACCCTTCTAATCGTTCTTCAAAAAAAAATGCCATTACTACTGCTAATCCCAATACCCAGACTAATGGATTAATAAATTGTTGCAACAAAATTTTTATCCAATTCCTTTTTATTTGGGTATCTAAAATGTTCTTCCCAAATTCTCTTTGGCGTTGCTCGACTTGAATAGATGAAAGGCCATCTGAAAAATTCGTATCGCAAGAATTTTCAATGATGTTAATGGGGAGTTGATATATTTTGGAAGGAGAAGAAATCATAAGGAAAACTTTTTTAACATGAGGATAAAATTGAAGAGAATGATGGTAAGAAGTGGTGATAAAATTCATCCTTTAAAATGATAATTATCATTTTAATTCAAATGCAACTACTATAACTTTGAATTATCAAGTGAAAGATAAACGACTGGGTGAGATATCAGCCAGATTAACTTTTCATTAAATTCGGAAATTTATCACTTCTAAGGAAATGATATTGGGAAGTAGGCGATGATAATTTAATCACAATCTGAAGAATAAATGTTTCGTATTTTATTTGTAGGATGAAGTCTTAATAACTATAACTTGACATTCTGTTGCATTTTTGAGTGTAGCGGTATGGAATGGAAGCCTTCCTTTGGATGGCTTCCATTCGTGTTTTATTAAAATAACTCTTTTTAATTTAATCCTTTCTAAGTCTATACCTAAATCAAATATTTGAAAAAAGCATAAATCACATATAAGATTATTAAAACCATTCCTTCCCATTTTTGTAAGCCTTTTTCCCTTGCTAAAAACCAAAGGACAATTATTGAAATGAAAAAGAGGACTGGAACATCAAAAAATAAAATTGACCTTTCCAGATGAATATCAGAAATCATAGCTCCAATACCTATAGGAATCAGTAAATCAAAAATATTACTACCAATTACATTCCCAACCGAAATGCTCGGTTTTTTATTTAGTACTGCGGTAATTGAAATAGCTAACTCTGGTAAACTTGTTCCAAGTCCCAATAATATTGCTCCAATAAATGATTGTTTAACTCCCCAACTCTCTGCTAAGAGTAAGGCGTTATGGAGGGTTACTTCTGAACTGACCGCCACGACAACTAATCCAAGAATGAGTAATAATACATTAGGCAACATGTTCTTGAAAGAAGTATCTACTTTTTCTTTGCTTCGTTTTGGTTTCGAAACTTCTCGTTGAAAATTAGTAATAATATATATGAAAAATGTGATGATTAGAATTATCCCATCATCCCAAGTCACTACACCATCATATGCAACTAACATAAATAAAAGGATTGAACCAATTAATTCTAAACCAATTAATCGAATTCGGATTTTACCAATACTTAGGTAATGAAAAATTGCGGTGGCTCCAATTACTATACTAATTTGACAAATGGAACTTCCAATTGCATTGCCTACGATGATACCTGAACTTTCTTCTCCTTTTAAATTATTCAAGGATCCTTTTATAGCAACTGCCAACTCTGGTAAATCTGTTCCAAAGGCAATAATGGTTAACCCAATAAATAACTCTGACCAATTCCATTGCTTGGCTAAATGACTTGCCTGCTTCACAGTTAGGTTAGTTCCTATCCATAAACCGATTATTCCAAATATTAAAAATATAAAATCCTTCATCACTTCAAATCTACTTTTAAAGAAAAAATTCTAAGATGATTATTATCAATTCTCAATTTGACATTTCTCATTGATTAATTATAAGAGAACCACATAATTTTGTAGGAAAAACTAAATGAGGTTAAGAGCAAAAAAACCAAAATTGTTATTAAAGCCTACAGAACATGGTTTTGAAAATGAAGGTGTTTTTAATCCCGCTGTAATTCGGGTAGGAGATAAGGTGCATATGTTTTATCGAGCAGTTAGAAAAGGGAATTTTTCTTCGATTGGATATTGTAGGTTGAATGGTCCTTTAGAAGTGGAACATCGAAGTCTAAAACCTATTTTGTTTCCAGAAGATATGTATGAGAGCCAAGGAATGGAAGATCCTCGAATTACCAAAATTGATGATACTTATTATTTGACCTATTCGGCTTATGATCGAAGAAATGTTCTCGGAGCATTAGCCACTTCGACTGACCTTGAAAATTTTGAAAAAAAAGGAATCATTACTCCCCAGTTAACCTACCGGGAATACAAACAATTTATGGAATGCAATAAGGATGTTAACGAAAAATATTACTACCACTACAAGATTTTTAAAGAGCATGGATTGGGTTCGGAACTAGCAGAAAAACTTTTAGTGTGGGACAAAAATCTCATGTTCTTTCCCAAAAAAATAAATGGAAAATTTGCTCTTATCCATCGCATCCATCCAGGTATTCAGCTGGTTTTGTTTGATGATTTTTCTGATCTGACTGATAAATTCTGGAAAGACTATTTTATCAATTTTACCGATCATATCATCATGGATCCAGTAATGGATTATGAAAGTCATCACATAGGTGGAGGGTGCCCACCAATAGAAACCGAACAAGGTTGGCTGTTTATTTATCATGCGGTAGAAGACAAACCAGAAGGCTTAGTTTATCATGCTTCCGCAGCTTTATTAGATAAAAATAATCCTTTAAAAGTACTAGGTCGATTAGAGTATCCTCTTATTTCACCTGAACTTCCTTGGGAACAAAAAGGAATAGTCAATAATGTGATTTTTCCAACAGGAACAGCCGTGTTTGATGAAATTTTATACATCTATTATGGAGCAGCAGACCATGTGATAGGAGTAGCCAAAGTACCACTAAAAGACCTTTTAAATAAATTACTCATCTAAAATTATGTAATACTATGAATGAAAGAAAAAGAATATTATTCATCAGTTCCTATCCTCCAAGGGAATGTGGAATTGCTACTTACAGCCAGGATTTGCTGAAGGCTATGGCTAGTAAATCTGATAAAAATATAGCCTTTGAAGTTTGTGTTTTGGAAAATAGGCATACCAAAAGATCCTACTCAAATATGGTAAAATATATATTGAATGTGGATGATTTGAGGAGCTATAATCGCCTTGCAAAAACCATCAACCAACAGGAAGATATTGCGGCTATTTTTATTCAACATGAGTTTGGATTATTTGGAGGAAAATATGGTGGAGACCTTCTTTTTCTTTTGGAAAAATTAAACAAACCAGTTGTGACTACTTTTCATACTGTTTTGCCAAAACCTGATATAGAAAGAAAAAATATTGTTGAAGCTATTGTCAATTATTCTGAGCAAATAGTTGTGATGACAAAACATGCTTCTTCTGTTTTGCAAAAAGAATACAATTGTAATATTGATAATATTAATGTTATTCCTCATGGAACTCACATTGTAAAATGGGATGATAAAAAACAACTAAGAGATAAATACCACATCGATCCACAACTACCCGTGCTCTCCACTTTTGGGTTGTTAAGTGAAAATAAAAATATTGAAACAGCTATTTATTCGTTACCAAAAATCAAAGAAAAATTTCCTAGCGTATTGTACTTGATACTCGGACAAACGCATCCTGAAGTGAAGAAAAAGGAAGGCGAAAAGTATCGGAAATTTTTAAAAAAGGAAGTGGAGCGATTAGGATTGACTAAGAATGTTTTGTTTTTAAATCATTATCTAAATCTAGATGAACTTCTTGAGTATCTGAAACTTACAGACATTTATCTATTTACATCTAAAGATAAAAACCAAGCAGTAAGTGGCACATTCGCTTACGCTATGAGTAGTGCTTGCCCTGTAGTGGCAACAGCGATTCCTCATGCCAAAGAATTATTGGATGAGGATACTGGAATCCTCATTGATTTTGAGAATCCAACTCAAATGGCTGAAAGTGTGATCAATTTATTGAGTGATAGAGACAGATTGGAAAATATGTCAAAAAATGCTTTTCATAAAACCAGATATACTGTTTGGGAAAATGTAGCGATTAAGACAACAAACATTTTTGAACCATTCTTAGAAGGAGAAAGGTTGGAATTAGCCTTGCCTGAAATTTCTTTTGCTCACTTGCAACGCATGACTGATAAGCGAGGTATTATTCAGTTTTCAAAATTTAGTACTCCTGATATAAGTTCAGGTTACACATTGGATGATAACGCTCGTGCAATGATTGCAGCAACGATGCATTATATAGAATCAAAAGATCCGAATAATTTAAAATTGATTAGAACCTATTTAAATTTTATCCAACATTGCCAGCAAGAGGATGGAGTGTTTTTGAATTATTTGGATGGGGAAGGTAAATATCATATTAAAAATGATTACGTCAATTTAGAGGATGCTAATGGTCGTGCTATTTGGGGATTAGGTTACTTGTTTTCGCAAAGTAATCAGTTGCCTAATTACTTAGTGATAAAAGCAGAAGCTACTTTTAATCATGCCATTTCGTCCCTAAGTAAATTACGATCCCCGAGAGCAATAGCTTTTGCTATCAAGGGATTGTATTACTACAACACCATTGCAAATGATCCAAAAATAGTGTACCTCATTGAATCATTCGCAGATAAATTGACTGAATATTATGATGAAGTTTCGGAAGAGAAATGGGAATGGTTTGAAAATTATCTGACCTATGCTAACAGTACACTTCCGGAAGCGATGCTTTACGCATACCTCGCCACCAAAAAAGCAACGTATAAAATTATAGCTCGAACTACTTTCGATTTTTTACTACCGCATCTATTTGAAAATGGTCAAATAAAAGTGATTTCTAACAATGGTTGGTTTCATAAAGAACATCAACCAGGGCAATTTGGAGAACAGCCCATTGATGTTTCGTACACTATCCAAGCTTTAAATATTTTTTACAAAGTATTTAAAAAGGAAGATTATAAGCAAAAAGTCAAAATTGCATTTGATTGGTTTTTAGGTAAAAATCATTTACAACAAATTATTTACAATCCTATCTCAGGAGGTTGTTATGATGGATTGGAAAGAGATGGAGTTAATCTCAATCAAGGAGCAGAGAGTACCGCTTGTTATTTGATGGCTCGAATGATTACTGGAAAAATAGAAGATGAAAAAATTTCTCCTAAAATAAAATTGCCTGGAGTACAAGGAGTGAAGTTTTTGAAAAAAGAACCCGATACAAATATATTGTATTGGAAAGACGATTCTTTTATTACAGAATAATAGTTCATGAAAAAATAACAACATACTTGCAAAATGAAAAAAGAAGAATTGGAAGGTGAAAAACACCATGAAAATTAAATTTTGACTTTTTCTAGATTGATAAATATCATTTCTCAAATTGATGATTATCAATGTTTTAGCCACCATGAAACTTTAAATTTGTACTAGAAATTTTAATTAAATTATTAAACTAAAAAAAATAATTATTATGTCATTAATCAAATGGAAAAAAAGAAACGGAATGTTTCCTACGATCAATTCCATCTTCGATAATTTTTTTGAAGATGATGATTTTAACCTTTTCAGATGGCGTGGAGGTGCCTCCTTTCCTTCTGTCAATGTGAAAGATGAAGATGATAGCTATTCTTTAGAAGTAGCTGCACCAGGGTTAACCAAAAAAGATTTTAATATCGAGGTAGACAAAGGAGTATTAACCGTTAGTTCTGAAACTAAAAAAGAAGACAAAGAAGAAACCGAAAACTATACTCGTCAAGAGTTTAGTTATAGTTCTTTCTCTCGTTCTTTTTGGTTGCCAGAAGAAGTTAAAGAAGATAATATTAAAGCAACTTACAAAGATGGTATTCTTAGCATTGACGTACCAAAAGTGAAAGTCGCGAAGAAAAAGACAGCAAAGAAAATTGCTATAAAGTAATTTACTACGCCCTTTAATAAATTGTCAGGAGAATTTAGATTTGCTCATTATATTATGACATGTTTAAATTTCTTCCTGACGATTTTAAACTTCAAAAAACCAAATCCAATTCAAACCTAAATGGAGAGCAGTTTTTTTTTAATAAAAATTATACTCCCAAAAAAAATGGTTTTTCGTTTTGTTTTGTGCCCCGAAGGAATTTTTTCTTCGGGGCTTTTTGATTGAAGTTGAAAAAAAATGGAGGTTGAAAATCAATGACTTGCAATAATTTCATCTAAGTACCGAACCATAATTATGTTTAAGTGAAATTTAGAATTATAGTTTTCTCTGACTAGGCAAAAAACGCAGTCTTAGCCTTAGTTACGACGAGTATTTTTAACGAAGTCAGAGAGAAAAATAAACTCAATTCGATTGAAGATAATTTTGGTTCGGTACTTATCTATTTTAAAACAACTTCATTGATAAAAATCATTTTAGAAATTGATACAAGTCAATATTTTGAAAGATCACTTTTAGGAAATTGTATTCGATTGTTAATATTTAAATTGATGAAGATATGAGTAAAAAGAAAAAAATAATTATTGGGATAAGTGTGCTGATAACTTTATTGGTAGCTTTTTCTATTTGGTATAAATTTAAGTATTCAATGGGAATTGCTGAAACCTATGAAGTGAATCCCCAAATTCAAGAACGAAGTGTTTTGATCGCCACCCAAGGCAGTAAATACAAAAATGCTATCGTGGAAAAAATTGTCGAGCATCTTAAAACCGAAACCATTTATATTAAAGTCACGGATGTTTCTAATTTAGAAAAAGTGGATGAATCTGTTTGGAGTGCCATATTAGTTATACATACTTGTGAAATGTGGGAACCACCAGTTGAAGTTTCAACTTTTTTGAACAACCTAAAAAATAAAGATAAAATAGTAGTGCTAACCACTTCAGGTGATGGGGATTATAAAATGGAAAACGTGGATGCAATTACTGGAGCATCCGTAATGGAAGAAGTACCTGCAAAAGTGGAAGAAATAAAAAATCAGTTGAATGAAATATTAAGACTTTAGATTTTGGAAATCAATAAAATGGCTATTCCTTTTTATAAAAAACAAATTAAGATAAAACCCTCTTCCTATGAAAAAATACTTAGTACTTTATTATTCTAAAACTGGTAATAGTAAGTTTTTAGCAGAAAAATTATCAACAGAATTAGGATGTGATTTGATAAGAATAACACCATGGACAAATAATATAATGTTATTAATTTTGATCTCATCATTAAAAACTGGGATAGCAACCAATATTAAAATGGAAGATTTAAAGGAATATGATGAAGTAATTATTTTTGGACCTATATGGGGTGGGCTTTTAATTGCTCCTCTAAGAAATGTGCTTAATAAATGCTACAGAGTATCTAAAAATATTCACTTCGTATTGACTTGTGAAACTAGTGACGAAGAAAAAAATCTTAAATATGGCTACACAAAGGTATTAAAGGAAGCAGAAAGTATTGGCGGAGAATTCATTCAATCAACGAATGCCTTTTCTACTACTTTAGTGAAAAATAGCGATAAATCCTGGAGTCCTCGGCGATCTGAAAAGATAAAAATAACTGAGGAGAATTATGGAGGAGAATTAAAATCAAGATTTGAAAATTTTGTTTCAAAGTTTTATGTACCGTTTTAAGAATAAAAGTTCTAAGTGATAACGTGTCCATAATACTTTTGAATAGTTGTGCAAATTTTTGTCTCCGCATTTTTTGCACTTCGAAAATATATAAAAAATAAGTAAAGCGTTTTTTAGTATTGGTACTATAAAGTCTGATAGGTTTTTTTCTTACTAAACTATCAATAATCATAAGAAGAGAGATAAGTCTAAAGGGCTTTTAGTACCAACCTTTTGTAGTTTTAAAAGAAAGTTTGATGAACAACTTTGACCAATATTTATCGGGTGGAGATCTACGGTCAATTTCAAAGGTTGATCAATTGCTATCCTTAATAAAAACTCAGTATGATTTTGACGAATTGTTCCAATATCTTTTTTCGAAAGATAGGTTGCTGGTCATGAGAGCGGCAGATGCGATTGAAAAGGTTACGGTCAACAAACCTGAACTACTAGCAAAACATAAAAGTGAAATTATTCAATTTTTGAAGACTGAAAAGAACAAAGAATTTAAATGGCATTTAGCTTTGTTGATGACTCGATTGGATTTGAGCCAAACGGAATTTGTTGAAGTTTGGAACAAATTATTTGAGTGGGCTGTAGATAAAAAAGAGAGTAAAATTGTACGAGTAAATTCCTTTCAATCACTTTTTGAATTGGCGAAAATAAACAAAGAATTTGAAAATGAATTGAACTTACTGGTATCAAAGATTAGATCTGAAAACATTCCTTCCTTAAATGCTCGATTGAAGAAATTGGGCATTTAAAATATATCTAAGTTAAGATCCTGTCTGTTAGTTTTCGAAAGAGTTTTTTATTTTAAAAATTCACTCAATATTTTTACTTGCCATTGAGCTGCGACAGGGATACTTACATCTGCATTTAATAAAACCAATCCATAACCCAATCGAGATAGTTTACAGTCATTGACTAATGTCCCTTTGATTTGAGTATATACAGGACTGAAATGTTTTCGAAGTTCTATCTCGGCAGTTTGGCAACTTGTCATTGCTCTTTGGACGGCATCCTTAATTTCTTTAGGTGACAATCCTTCTTGAAGTAAATCACTTGCGAGATATCTCATTTGTCTACTATAGAATAAATCTTGAAAACTACTCAAGGATTCTTCTAGACGTTCTTCTTCTTGAAAAATTACTATTTTCATTTTTTAAGTATTTTGGTTAATGATATTTAGGATTTGTTGTTTTGTTCTGACGCCAGATTCTTTCCACACAACTTCTCCATTTTTAAATAATGCAAGAGTTGGTACTCCTCGAATTTGATACCGTTGTGCGATAACTTGATTTTTATCTACATCTATTTTGATGATTCGAATCTTTCCTTTTAACTCTTTGGAAACTTCTTTGATGATTGGTGCTTGTGCTTTGCAAGGTCCACACCATTCAGCATGAAAATCAATTAATACGGGCTTGTCACCATTGATGAGTTGGTTGAAATTACCTTTCATTGTTTAATGATTTTTTTGTTTCCAAAAGTTAAGTTTTGAAAATGTCTTATACCTTAAAGACTTTTTACATAATTGAAAATAACACTCTTAAATGATCGAAAATCTTTCATCATCATGTTTATTCTATTTTTAATTCGACGATGCTTTTCTCGATATTCCCAATCGGAATGACCTTCTTCATTGTGTTCTAATTTTGCCAATAACTTTTCATGCTCAATGACATCATCTTCAAGTTGATTGATAAAATCTCCATGAATTTTTTCGAGCTGTTCTAGCATTCCTCGATAAGTTTTTAAGTCTTCTTCAATAGGTTCACTTCTATGAAGTAACTTATCAAAAAAGGAAAGCTCATCTTTCCAAAAAGCTATTTCTTCTAACCATTCTATGCTTTCATGATGTAGGATGTCTAAGCCAGCACCCAACAAAAAAGTTTGCTTAGGATTTGCAATTAATTTTTCCATAATGATATTTTTTTTTTTAACTTTTAATTTTTTACTGTTTCACCCTGTCGAATTTCTTTTAATCTTTTAAATAGTTCTTCTTCCTCCTTCGATAAATTTTTTGGAAAGGTCACATTCAACTTGACCAGCAGGTGACCAAATTGATTTGATTTTCCATATTTAGGCATTCCTTTATTTTTCAATCGAAGGGTTTTTCCAGTTTCACTTCCTTTAGGAATTGGCATCATTACCGAACTTGTCATAGTTGGTATTTTTATTTTGCCTCCTAAAATAGCAGTATACAAATCGACATTCGCTTGGTAAATTAGGTTGTCTCCATCTCTTTGAAATCTATGATCTGGCTGTACTTTGAGGATGATAAATAAATCTCCTGCAGCACCTCCGCCTACTCCAGGTTGTCCTTTTCCTTTGAGTCGAAGTTTTTGTCCATCATAAGCTCCTTTTTTGATGGTGATGCGCATTTTTTTGCCATTCAATTCAAATGTTCGTTTACTACCTTGATAACATTCAAGCAATGTGATTGGGAGTGTGGCTTCAATACTTTGCCCTTGACGTCCTCTTTGTCTACTTCGACCACCTCTTGAAAATGGATCACCCCCACCTTCACCAAAAAACATATCGAAGAAGCTAGAGTGACCACTATCTCCAAAAAAATCAGAAGGATCTCCCTCAAAAGTATAAGTACGACCACCACCTCTTCCTCTTTGTCGACCTTGTTGTGCATATTGTTCCCAGTCACCTCCACCTTGTTGGTACGCCTCCCAATTAGCTCCAAGGGTATCATACTTTTTTCGTTTTTCAGCATTCCCTAAAACTTCATTTGCTTCATTTATTTCTTTAAATTTTTCTTCTGCAGCTTTGTTGTTTGGATTTTTATCTGGATGATATTTAGCCGCCAATTTTCGAAAGGCTTTTTTAATTTCCTTTTGGGTTGCCTCTTTTTTTACACCTAGAATTTTATAGTAATCTTTGTATTTCATTTTCTTTTAGCTAAAATTTTCCTTAATGCAATTGATATGCTCTGCCAAATTAGTATCAGCATAAATGGAATAAGAATCACTTATCCATCCTTTTTTACCATCATTAGTTTTTAACAGATACAAAATACTTTCTTCGTCAGGTGAAGAGAGAGGTGCATCCATTCTGATAATTTCTAATGCACAAATGTCTTTTGGCAAATAGGTTTCATTGTTTTCGGGATTTAGAAATCCTGTTTCATTAGAAACAAATTCAGTAGTAAATCCTTCCTTTTTGACTTGATTGATAGCATCCAAAAGATTATCAAAAGTGCGATTATGTGTTACGGTTATCATTTGTATTTTTTTTGATTACCTAAAATTAATCTCATTTTCAAGGAACTGTAGTGATAATTATCATGGTTAGTAATTGATTTAAGTCATTTTTCTCTAGGTGTTTTTTTTAGAAATTGAGGAAAATTTAGAATCAAAATTTTAATAATTTTTAGAAAAAAATACAAACATGGATAATGTAACATTAAAAACACGGGCTTCAGAAAAAATTGAAGCATGGAAAAAAGAAGTGGAACAATTAAAAAA
This sequence comes from uncultured Saprospiraceae bacterium, assembly GCA_964564545.1. GTDB lineage: Bacteria > Bacteroidota > Bacteroidia > Chitinophagales > Saprospiraceae > CAJQQY01. The sequence continues at coordinate 66,805 of CAZMBP010000021.1, read as the reverse complement.
TCAATTGCAACACAATACAGAAGAAGCGAAACAATCTTTTGAAAATCAAAAAGAAAAATTGGTAGAATGGACGGAAGAAATGAAAGAAAAATTCGAAAGAGCTGAAGAAATAGGTGAAGAAAAAACTAAAGCGATAAAAGGTAATTTGGAAAATATTCGGGTACAAGCTGCTTTGGGTAAGATGGATTCTGCAGATGCGTTGCATGACCAACAAAAGAAAATCAGAAGTAGCATGCAAGAATTAAAACGTACTTTTTCTAAAATGGAAGTAGGTGCAACAGAAAATGCAAAAGCATTGTTAGATAAGTCAAGTCAAAAATTAGAACGTTTTCAAAATAAGTTTGAAATGCACCGCTTGCAATTAGTGGATACCAAAGAAGGAGTCATTGAAACTTGGCAAGATCGTAAAGATGACATTTCTCTTCGACTTCAAAAATTGAGCAATATCCTAGAAGAAAGTAAAGAAGAAGCTATCGAACGATGGGAAGATTTTTCACAGGAAATGACAGAAGCTTGGGTGCATTTAAGAAACGCTTTTAAGAGTTGAGAAAAAATATTCGTCTAGTTGCGAAGTAAATTTTTATAGTTTTTGGAGTTCCCTTAAATATTCAATTCTAAATGAAGTTATAAGGGGAAATGTTCAACGTCCAGCGTAAAACATTGAATAATGGACTATTCCAAAACCAAATTTAAAAAATCTTTAATTATGATTATTCAAAAAGTAAGCTATCTTTCTGACCTTCATTTTGACCATAATCAATGGAATAGTGAACTTTTGTTTTGGAAAGATGAAATCCAAGTATTTGAAAAGGAATTGGAAAGAATCGTTCAGAATTGGACGGATAAATCAGTCTTGGCAAAAGCGGAACAATTTCAAAATCTTTTTACGGTGCATCGAGAAGGTATTCATACACTCGAACATAATATTCGACAACATGAAAAACTAATGGCTTATGAAGTCAAAACCTTTCCCGAAGATGTAGAGGAAAAATATTTTAAAAATCATGACGATTTGGACGAAAGCATGATTGTCCAACGAAAATTATTTAGAGAACTGAAAAAAGATTTTTTGAGATTTCTTTCTAAGTATTTGTAAATAAATTTTACATAAAATTATAACATTATCATTTTAAATTAATAATGGGAATCATCTATGACGTTAATTTTTTTCTAAATTAGAATTTTGTTTTTGGAAAAAAATTGGAAGCCAAGTATTATTTCAAGTGCTCCAATTACAAAAAACAATGGCTGCAAAAAATGAACAATACCATTCGTAATATAAACCTGAATGATGATCCAGACCATTAGAAGTATTCCTAGTATTATTCCCATTACTCCTGCATAAGATTTTTTTCTAAAAGAGAAAATTGCTCCCAGCAATTGAAGGATTCCATTGATTACAAATAAGAAAATGCCTGGGATAAAAAAATCAACAAAGGGAGAACCATCCAATATTTCATGTGATATTCCAATGCCAGATCCATCAGGTTGAGAGATTAATGACAACCCTGCAGGCAAAGCCATGAATGCCACAAAGCATTCAATAACTCCAAGTGAAATAGCTATCTTTTTCATTAATAATTTATTAATTGTAAAATATCAGTAGGTACTTTTACCAGTAAAACTTTTTTTCCCCTAATGGCAATTGGTTGGTCAATGACTTCGGGATGCTTGCGCATAACTTTTAGCCATCCATTTGTATCTAAACCTACAGACTGATATTGCTTTTTAAAAACAGGATGATCTTTCAAAATTAATTCTGAAACATCAATTTCCAAATCATTTGAAATTTCTAACCATTGACTTGCTGTGGGAGTTTCCTTCAAGATGTTGACAGCCCTTACTGGTACATCTGACTCTGTAACATAGGCTAATGTCTTTTTTCCAATGGAAGAATCAGGGTTATAAAAAAAGGTTATTTGGTGTTCATCTCTTGCTATGTGTTTCATCTTTTTTTTACAAATATGAAGGATGATTAACCAAAGAAAAAATGATATTAGTCATTTGTAAAATTGACTTTTATCATGGCAAAAAAACTTTTTGTGTAATATTTTTAGAGACCATCTCGAAACAGGTGTTGCTGAGTATTATATTAATTTTATTAACCAAAAGGGTAGGGAGATTTGAAAAAATGAAAAACACACAGAGTTAATAATTATCAGCATAGCGCAACTATCAAAACTTTAAGAAATGAAAAATATAATATTTCTTAGTCTCATTACCATTATTATCCTTTTTCACCCAACCAAAAGTATGGCTCAGTTTGGTATCAAAGCAGGGCCAAGTATTTCTGATATTGCATTTCGGAAAGATGGACAAACTCCTTATTTGGGTTATGAAATTAATGATTTGGAACATCGTAAGCCGCTCCCTACTTTTCAAATAGGTGCATTTGGCATATTTGAAATTTGGGAAAAAATACATTTTCAACCTGAGCTTTTGTTTATAACTCAAGGGCTGGATTATAGCACGAAGTATCTTTATGATGACATCGGTTACAAAGTGAAACTCAATTATTTACATGTACCATTACTATTTAAGTACCAATTCTCTCCTGAAAAAAAACGACACTTTGGATTGCTTCTAGGGCCTTATTCTTCACTAAAATTAAAGGCTACTAGAGTAACTGAATTTGAAGGAGAAAAAGAAAAACTTAAAATGTCAAAAGTCAAAAGATTAGATTTTGGAGTGATTGCAGGATTGTCCTTGGATTTTGATGTAGCAGGTAAACTATTGATAATTGACTTCAGAACAAGTTATAGCTTAGTAAATATGATGGAAAGGTTAGATGGTTTTATTCCATGGTATTATGGTTCTTCGAAAGAATATGTAAGAAACATTAGTATCTCATTGACGGTGGGCTATCAATTTCTTCAACTTAAAAAATAGAAAAACGCCATGAAAAAAATAATTTCATTTTTGATAATAGGGTTGAGTTTACTTTTGATATTTACCTGTGAAAAATCAACTGAAGACATTAAAGATATTCGGGCGGAGATCGAAAAGGAAATGGCAAAGGAAGGAATTCATTCTTTATCAGCTGGCATAGTAAAGAAAGATGAGATCGTTTGGGAAGGCAATTTTGGATATACTGATGTAGCAGATCTTAAACCAACATCTTCGCAATCATTATATACTTTGATGTCAATTTCCAAATTAATTCTCAGTACTGCAGTTATGCAATTATGGGAACAAGAAAAAATTGATCTTGAGTCAGACATAAACCAATATTTACCATTTGAAGTTCGTAATCCAAATTTTCCAAATCGAAAAATCACCACCAGTATGTTGCTAAATCATTCTTCTGGATTGGCTTGGCCTGTGGAGGAAGATGGAATACCTGACTTTCACCACTTCTATTTCATGGAAGAGCCACCTTTGCTTTCTGAGTGGATTCCTGAATATATACTTCCCGATGGAATGCAATATCGAACTAGTGTTTGGAAAGATTTTGCACCTGGAGAGAAATGGTTATACTCTAATATTGGGACTTCGTTGCTTGCACTCATCGTTGAACAAATAAGTGGAGAAGATTATCGGGAATATTGTAAGACCAATATTTTAGAACCATTGATGATGAATAATTCATCATTTTGGATTGATGAATTAGATGAAGAACTATTGACAACTCCTTTTGATAATAATGGTAATCCTATGAATTATTATACTTGTCGACATTATCCAGTTGGTTTTTTGAGTAGTAGTCTCGAAGATTTTTCACACTTTATGATAACCTTTTTAAACCAAGGAGAATTTAACGAAACACGTATTCTTGAAAAAAGTACAGTTGAAAAAATGTTTGAAATTCAGAATCCTGCTTCTGGAATATCCAACCTATGGCAAAATTGCTTAGGGGATTGTATTGGACATAAGGGAGGTGGAACCGGATTCAGCACTTGGGCAGAATGGCATTTAAATAGAGATGAAGGATTATTTATTTTTTCTAATAAAGTGAATGATTCAGTTTCACCTGGAGGTCGAATTTATGAATTGGTTCGGTTTCAAAGTGAAAAATATTAAAAATCACCTGTTTAAATAATTTTTATATCAACTGGTTCTTTAGTTGGTGGCTCCTCAATTGGCGGAAACTCTTCAGGAGGTTCTTTCTCTGGAGTAGGATCTTTTTTAGGTGGAGCTTCAACTGGTGGTACCTTCTCCGGAGTTGGTTCTTTAGGAGGAGGAACTTCAATTGGCAGAGGTTTTTTCAGAGGCTCTGATGGTGGCATTTCTTCCGGGATAGGTTTTTCGCCAGGTTCTTTAAAAGGGGATATTTCTATAGGATTTGGTTTTTCAAGAGGTTGTTGCATCGGAGAAATTTCAGGTTGTATAGGTTTTATTGGAGGTTCCTGAAATGGTTTAGGTAATTCATCTGGTGAGTGACTACCATTGGAATTAATTTCTTGTAACAATTTATTTACGGGTGTTTTTTTAGAGGGAAGTGCTGTGTTTTTTTCAACAGCTTCATCTACTGAAAAAAAATATTCTTTAAGATCGTTATAGTATTTATTTGAAGATTTGAAGTTTAATTTTTCTTTCATGGTTGATAGAAATTGTGTGAATGATTAAATTATTTATAATTAAGAAGTCATCAATTGATATTAATATTCAACTTCGAATGTAAGATCATTGGCAGCATCTATACATCGCTTCATATCGTTCATTCCGATATGTGCTGGAAATAATTTTTTCTCCTCGTTTAATTTTTTTACTCTTTCATAAAGATCTAAAGGATCTGCTTCTGCTACTTTTTTAGCTGATTCGAAACCAGCCAATAACAATACATTTGCAAAAGTATGATTCACCCATTTAACTCTAGATAAATCTGTTAATTTAGCTAGGTGTAAGATGATGTTTTCGCTGATTTTAGTTTTTTTAGCGAGCGTTTTTCTGCTTTGTGGATTTTTTATTTTATCAAATAAATGAAAGGTGTTTTTTATCCCAACATTTTCTAATGCCAATATGGTTTTTTTCGAAATACTAGGGAAGTCCTTTATTTTATTGGGCTTTGGATGATATCCATTAATTACCCTTCGTAGGACAGTCAAATATTCCTCCGATAATCCACTCAGTTTTGAAAACTCTGATACATTGATTTTGGTCTTTAAAGCATGCTTTAATTCTTCCACATTTTTGATCTTTAGCTTTTTTATAGTATCCATATTCTCATCGATATTTTCTGCTAATATTTTCCAGCTTGGAAGAAAATTGGTAGATTTTAATTTCTTTTTATATTGTTCAATACTTATTTCTTTTAAGTCGATATAGTATGCCATGTAAATGTATTGTTAACCTCGTTGTGGGTGTGATTTAAAAAATTAATTAAGCGGAAATTTTAGCAAACAATACAATGTAATTTTTTCCAGCCTCTTTAGCACATTTTGGACAATAGGCATAGTGGACATAATAATTTTCTGCTTTCTTATGATGTTCCTGTAAATAAGCTTCCATTTCTTTTATGAATTTTGGAATGTCTTTGTATTTACCTTCAAAAACTTTACTCATGAAAGTTCCCGTAAGAGTAGTGTTATCAGCTTCAGGGACTTCGCCGGTCACCGACAAATATATTTCAGATTTGAAGGCAGTAGGATCGGTGAAGAGTAATAAAATTTCTTCTCTATCATCTTCGAGTTTTTCAGCAACTTCAGCCTTCTCCATCATTTTTGTAACTTTTTTTCCAATCATGGGAGGCAAAGGAATATGAAATAAAGTAGGAATAGTTGCCATTAAAAATTTTTTCTCATTCCAAAAATATGTTTTGTTATCCCATTTTTCAGCATTGAAAATAGGACAACATACACCAAGTGTTTTTTCTTTTGTGGTAGTCATGATTTTTATTTTTTTATGAATTCAAAAGCCTTATAAACCAAAAGCATAATAATATGTCGCATTAGGGTTATTTAAATAAATACCTTCCAGCATAACTCCTCCTGACGTTTCCTCTAAATTTTTTAGAAACTCGTCGACACTTGAAACTAATTCATTATTTACTTTTGTGATGACAAAACCTTTACGGATGCCTGTATTCCTTCTAATTTTTCCAGGGTAAACATTTGTTATTTTTACTCCGCCTTTTATACCTGCTTTTTCAATTTCTGATTTGGTAAGATTTGACACCTCAATTCCTAAATCCTTCAAAATTTCTTTTCTCTCTTTTCTGGAAATTTTCTCTTCACCTGTTTTCCCCTTTAGTGTTACCTCCATCTTTTTCTCTTTTCCATTACGGAGTAAAGTGACTGAAATTTTATCACCGGGTCGATGACGACTTATGACTTCTTGAAGCCTTGGTGATGATTCTACTTTTTCATTATCTATTTTTATGATTACATCTTTTTTTCTAATACCAGCTTCCTCTGCAGCACTTTTCTCAACTATGCTATCGATGTAAACGCCAGCTGTTGAAGTCAAACCCAATTCTTCAGTTAGGTTACTATTTAGATCTCGGATAGTAACACCTAAATAGGCTCGTTGGACTTCTCCATAGTTCAACAAATCATCAATGATTTTTTTTGCAATATTACTAGGTATGGCAAAAGAGTAACCTGCATAAACGCCAGTAGGTGAAGCAATCGCAGTATTGACTCCAATTAATTCTCCTTTAAGATTAACAAGGGCTCCACCACTATTTCCAGGATTAACTGCCGCATCAGTTTGGATAAAAGATTCGATAGAAGCTTGATCTCGAATAATGTTAATATTTCTAGCTTTGGCGCTTACAATTCCCGCAGTTACTGTGGTTGATAAATTAAAAGGATTACCAACTGCTAACACCCATTCACCAACTTCGATTTTGTCTGAATTTCCAATTTTCACAAAAGGCAAATTCTTCTCGTCAATTTTTAATAACGCCAGATCGGTAGAAGGATCTACACCTACTATTGTTGCATCAAAAAATCGATTGTCATGGGTAACGATTTCAATCTTGTCTGCATTTCTAATTACATGATTGTTGGTGAGAATGTAACCATCATTAGTAACGATGACTCCTGAGCCACTTCCCATCCTAGGCATGGGAGTTATTCCTCTAGGACTATCGAAAAAAAAGTCAAAATTTTCCCCAAAGAAATCTTTGAAAAATTCTGGAATTTCTATTTCTCCTCGAGGAATACTTTTCCCTTCATAGGTTGAAATTATATGCACGACGCTTCCCATAACTTTTTTGGCCGGAATACGAAAGTCAATAGAATTTGTAATTGCGTTGTTATAATTTTTTTCAACGCTTGGTGAGGAGTTGGCCTGTTGAAGTGCTTCAATAGAAATAGTTGGATTGGCAGGGATGTCAGTTTCAACTTTTTGCCCTTGGCAACTTTGAATTAATAAAAACAATAAACTAAATTGGAAGTATAAAATAAAACGCTTCATGGTTTTTTGAAAATCAATTTCTTTGAATCCAATTTAAATTAAAATGACATTTATCAATTCTAAAGCTAATATTTGTCAATATTCAAACTGCTGTTTTTAGATGAAGTTTTTTAATTTATCAACAAATAAAAAAGGAAGGAACTTCTAATTTCAAGTTTTATAAAAACATAACTGGGAACCTTTTAATTAAAGATTCCCAGTTCATTTCATAACACTCAAAAACATCATGAAATGCCAAGTTATAGTTATTCAAACTTCACCTTACAAAAAAAACGCAAAACATTTATCCCTCAGGATCTGACCAAATTATCATTTTTACCCATCCCAATTTTATTCCCGTAGGAGTAAAAAATTTCAGAATATGATGTTAATTTAATATGACTGAGTTTCAGCCAGTCTTTTATCTTTCACTTGATGATTTAAAATTACAACAGAATTTTTTTCTTTCAAATGACATTCGTCAAAAAAGAAATGATTTTTATTACCTATTGATTTTCAATTTCAAAAGATATTTTCCCATCTACTCGATACTCCGTAATTTTATTGTTAACAACTTTTGCTGATAGGTTTTCCACATAAATGGAACGAATATTATTGACGGTTTTACTAGCCTCATCAATCATCGTTTGTGCAGCATTTTCCCAACTTTGGTCAGAGGAACCCATGACTTCAATTACTTTTAATAGTGCCATAATTTAAGGTTTTAATTTGGTTAAAAAATAATAAGTAATTGGACGAAATTATTTTGTCCTACTACGTTATGTTAAATTTCATCATCAAAATTAAAAGCTTAGTTTATTCTGAAAACTGATAATAATCAATTTTCATAATGATATAAATCATTGATTATCATCTGTTTATATAAGTACTTTTGAAAAGTATTAAAACTTTTATATTATGAAAACCATATCAAATTACAAGGAGATTGAAATTTTTACGGACTCAACAAAGTTGAAAGGCCATCTAGTAATTGTTGAAAATGCAAAAGGAATTATTTTGTTTTCGCATGGAAGTGGAAGCAGTCGATTCAGTCCTAGAAATAATCTTGTAGCACAATATTTACAGAAAAGAGGATTTGCAACTTTATTATTTGATTTATTGACTAGGGAAGAAGATGAAGTTTATGAGAATCGGTTTGACATAGATCTATTGACTGAGCGTTTAGTGAATGTGACTAAGTGGATTCAGAAATTCCCACAAACTAGAGATTTGCCAATTGGATATTTTGGAGCAAGTACAGGAGCAGCATCCGCATTAATGGCAGCTGCAAAATTGGGTTCTACTATCAAAGCTTTAGTCTCAAGAGGAGGTCGTTCAGATATGGCAATTGAAGCTTTAGAGGAAGTCAAAACACCTACATTATTAATTGTAGGAGAGAGAGATAAATCTGTTATCAAACTTAATACGATTGCTTACGAAAAATTGAAAGGAATAAAAAAAATGGAGCTGGTACTTAATGCTACCCATCTCTTTCCAGAGGAAGGAAAACTGGAGGAAGTGGCAAAGTTAGCTGGAGATTGGTTCGAAAAATATATTAAATAAAAGAAGAAGTTATGTTTAAAAATAGGTTTGCAGCTGGATATATTTTAGCTGAAAAATTACGAAAATATAAAAATCAAGATGCAGTTATTTTAGCCATTCCTAGAGGTGGTGTACCTGTAGGGAAAGCTATAGCCGATGAATTGAATCTCCCGTTAGACGTTGCATTATCAAAAAAAATAAGGCATCCGATAAGAAGAGAATATGCCATAGGGGCGGTAAGTTTAGAAACCGAAATTATTAATGAATCTATCGAAGCGTCAGGAAAATACCTTGAAGAAGAAATTAAAAATATTAGGGAAAAACTTCGTCAAAAATACAATAAATATTATCAGGGTAGAACACCAGAAAGTCTGGTCGATAAAATTGTGGTTATAGTGGATGATGGCATAGCTACTGGCTATACGATGGAAAATACCATAAATTTAGTTCGACTACATCATCCTAAAAAAATAGTAGTTGCCATTCCTGTTGCTGCTCCAAGTAGTCTGATCAGATTAAGTGAAGATACTTCGGTTGACGAAATAATTTGTATCGACTCACCATTAAGGTTTTTAGCAGTAGGTAGGTTTTATGAAAATTTTGATCAAGTAACAGATGAAGAAGTGGGAGAAATGTTAGAAGTAGAAATAGAGTAAATGGACTGGATTTATATCAATCTAAATATGTTGTTATAACTCTATCTCTATGTTTTAACTTCTAAATTATATTTTGGCTAATATTAAATTGATTAGAGGTATTTTCGATTCACTTTTTTATCCTTCAACATATCTTTATTATTTCCTTCCTATATATTATTATTTTCGAAAATAAATAGGAGTCTCACCAAATCTAATACTTATCTCAGTCCTGAGAATGAGTTATACTTTTATCATACTTATTCGTAAATTTTGTTTAAATAATTTTTCCAATTGTTTTTCAAAAAATCCTACCTTACAGGAAAGATTTGATTATCGAAAAATTCCTAAACAGATAGCTACTCAAAATACATTACTCATTAATTAATGACATGGCATATTCACATAAAAGGGCAAGTTCAAGGCGTTGGTTTTCGTCCTTTTATTTTTTTGTTAGCAAAAAAATACGAATTAAAAGGTTGGGTTAATAATTCGACTGATGGTGTTCATATTGAAATAGAAGCAGTTGAAGAATTAGCTCGAAGTTTTTATCAAGAAATAATAAATAATGCTCCTGTCTTATCTCGAATTACAGGACATTCTTTTTTTAAAACAGAACAAAAGTTCTTTGACAATTTTCAAATTATTCATAGCGAAAATATAGGACAGCCTAATTTATTGGTGACTCCTGATTTTGCGATGTGTTCGGATTGTAAATCAGAATTATATGATTCCCCAAATCGAAGGAATAATTATTCTTTTATTACTTGTACTAATTGTGGGCCTCGTTTTTCTATTGTAAAAAAATTACCATACGACCGAGTGAACACAAAAATGGATATCTTTCAAATGTGTTCTACTTGCTTTGAAGAATATCAAAATCCGCATGATCGTCGGTATTTTTCACAAACGAATTCTTGCCCAAAGTGTAATGTCGAATTGACGCTTTATGATAGAAATGGAAATGGAATATCCAATCATCAAATAGAAATATTAGATAAAATAGTCTCGTTTTGGCAAGAAGGGAAAATAGTTGCCATTAAAGGAATTGGTGGATATTTTTTGACTTGTGACGCTAATAATTCTGAGACAATATTAGAGTTAAGAAAAAGAAAACATCGACCAAGCAAACCTTTTGCAGTTATGTTTCCGGATTTGAAATCTATTTCTGATAATGATGAAACTCATTTTGCCAGTTTTATAACAAAAGAATTACAAAATGAAATCGCGCCAATTGTTTTACTAGATTATGATAATTTTTCAGCGACCTCATTTACAAAAGCATCACTCGCACCAAATCTTAATCAGCTTGGAGTGATGTTACCTTATACACCTCTTTACGATTTATTACTTCAAAAATTTGGACAACCAATCGTTGCCACAAGTGGTAATATCAGTAATAACCCAATTGTATTTGATGATGAAAAAGCACTTCAAGAACTAACTCAAATTGCTGATTTTATTTTGAAAAATAATCGGGATATTGTTATTCCCCAAGATGATAGTGTTGTCAAATTTTCTTTTTTTAAAAACCAAAAAATTATACTTCGCCGTTCGAGAGGTTTAGCACCGACTTACATAAATGCAGAATTGGCATTATCAAACCAAAGCATTTTGGCAACAGGTGCAATGATGAAAAGTACGTTTAGTTTTTTACATCAACAGAATACCTACATAAGTCAATATTTAGGAGACTTGGAAAATTTTGATACTCAAGAAAATTACAAGCATACGGTCGAACATTTTCTAAAGTTATTTACTGCTCAACCTAAAGTTATCTTATTAGATAAACATCCAGAATATCCTTCTACTCATTTTGGAAAAGAATTAGCTGGAGAATTAAATGTTCCAGTTGAATCATTTCAACATCACATGGCACATTTTGGAGCAGTCATTGGAGAGCATAATCTAGTACATTCAGAAGAACCAATTTTAGGTATTGTTTGGGATGGAACTGGCTTAGGAGATGATGGACAAATATGGGGAGGTGAATTTTTTAAATATGAAAAGTATGATTTCCAACGAAGTTATTATTTCGATTACTTTGATTTTATTTTAGGAGATAAAATGCCAAAGGAACCTCGTGTTTCCGCACTTTCAGCTTGTTGGGGAGTAAAAGGAATAGAGCAGTTTTTGAAAGGAAAATTCACCGAGATAGAATGGGAAGTTTACTCTAAAATTTTGGATAAAGAAAACCCATTGCAAACTTCAAGTGTCGGAAGATTGTTTGATGCAGTTGCTTCATTGCTTGGGATTTTGGATGTCCAAACTTATGAAGGTGAAGCAGCCATGCAATTAGAAAATATGGCTTTAAGATATTTTAAAAACAACGGACTAGAATTTTCCTCTAGTTATTTTTTGGAAGGGGCAAATAATAAAAGTATCCCAACTAAGACCTTAATGAGAAATATAGTATTAGATTTACAAAAAGGAAAACAGAAAGATTTCATTGCTGCAAAATTTCATTTTTCATTGATGAAAATTATAGAAATAGTGGCGAATAATTTGAAAATAAAAAAGATAGCATTCAGCGGAGGAGTATTTCAAAATGGTTTATTAGTTGATTTAATTCAACATCATTTTCAAAATGACTTTGAACTTTTTTTTCATCAACAATTATCACCAAACGATGAAAATATTTCTTTTGGACAATTAGTTTGCTATCAAATTCAACAACATAGAAATTCAATTTAAAAAAATAAAAAAAAGGAAAATGTGCTTAGCGATTCCAGGTAAAATAAAGTCCATCGAAACCAAATTTAATGGTATGGTTCGAATGGCAAAAGTATCTTTCGGAGGCATTATCAAGGAAGCAAGTTTGGAAATGGTTCCTGAAGCTAAAGAGGACGATTATGTTTTGGTACATGTCGGTGTAGCTATCAGCATTGTCGATGAAGAAGAGGCGAAAAAGACTTTCCAATATTTAGAGGAGATGGGAGAGGTTGAAGATGAGTTAAATAATTCTGAGTCTTTGCTTGATGATAAAGATTATTCTTGATAATTTTTCGCGCAAAGGACGCTAAGGTTTTTTTAAGATTTCTCTTTGCGATTTTAGCGCACTTTGCGTGAAACAAAACAAACCAACATGAAATTCCTAACAGAATATAGAGACCCTGAATTAGCACAACGATATTTGGCTGAAATAAAAAAGACAGTTACTCAGCCTTGGACTATCATGGAAGTTTGTGGAGGTCAAACTCATAGCTTAGTCAAAAATGGGATTTTAAATATGTTGCCCAAAGAAATTAATATGGTACATGGGCCAGGTTGTCCAGTTTGTGTTACACCAGTTAATTTGATTGACAAAGCAGTTTATTTAGCAGAAGAAAAAGGAGTGATACTTTGTTCCTATGGAGATATGCTTCGAGTACCTGGCTCTGAAAAGAGTTTGTTAGAAGCGAAAGCAAATGGTGCAGATATTCGGATTTTATATTCTCCATTGGAAGCCGTAAAAATAGCAAAAGAAAATCCCGAAAAGGAAATCGTTTTCTTTGCCGTAGGATTTGAAACAACCGCTCCAGCTAATGCACTTTCCGTAGTTCATGCTTCGCGAATGGGGTTGAAAAATTATTCAATTCTAGCTTCGCACGTTTTAGTTCCACCAGCCATTGAAGCTTTAGTTAGTGATGATGAATGTAGTGTGCAGGCATTTTTAGCTGCAGGTCACGTCTGTACAATTATGGGAATGCAAGAGTACTATCCTTTAGTTGAAAAATTTAAAGTGCCTATCGTTGTAACTGGTTTTGAGCCAGTTGATATTTTGCAAGGAATTTTAATGACAGTTCAACAATTAGAAAGAGGAGAAACTAAACTTGAAAATCAATATTCTCGAATGGTTAAAGAAAACGGAAATCCAAAAGCAATGGAAACCATTTTCGAAGTATTTGAAGTGACTGATAGAATGTGGAGAGGGATGTCTGTAATTCCTAAAAGTGGATATGAGGTGAAGGAAAAGTATATTGATTACGATGCAAGGAATAAGTTCTCTGTTAATATTCCTGAAGCGCCAGAGAATGAAGCATGTATCGCTGGTGATATTATGAAAGGAAATAAAAAACCATTTGAGTGTCCAAATTTTGGAACAAAATGTAAGCCTGAAAATCCACTTGGAGCACCTATGGTTAGCTCAGAAGGTGCATGTGCTGCTTACTACCATTTTTCAGATATGATCAATCAGCAAGAAGAACAACGAACATAATTTATGAAAATTTCAACTAAAAAAGAGAAAAAAATAAAAATGCAATTGTCTTGTCCAATGCCAAAATTAGACATTGACATTATTACCCTTGGACATGGAAGTGGTGGATTATTGACCAATCGATTATTAGATTCTGGGGTTTTTGATGTTTTGAAAAATGACTTATTGGATAAAAGGCACGATGGAGTAACGCTAGAATTGACTGGAAAAACAGCCTTCACAACTGACAGTTTTGTCATCTCACCAATTTTTTTTCCTGGAGGAAATATTGGAGAATTAGCCGTCAATGGAACGGTTAATGATTTAGCGATGTGTGGAGCAATTCCAAAATATTTATCCTTAAGTTTTATCATAGAGGAAGGATTGGCGATGAAGGAATTTTGGGAAATATTGGTAGCCATAAAATTCGCATGTGAAGAAGCAGGAGTACAAGTGGTAACAGGAGATACCAAAGTCGTGGAGCGAGGCAAAGGTGATAAAATCTTTGTTAATACTACTGGAGTAGGCCAAATTCATCCACAAGCTAACATTGATATTACAAATGTGAAATTGGGAGATAAAATTATTGTTAGCGATAATCTTGCTACTCATGGCATGGCAATTATGTCTGTTCGAGAAGGGCTTGAATTTGAATCTACTATCGAGAGTGATTCTCGGAATTTGAATCATATTGTAAAAGCATTGTTGGATGATTTTGGAAATGATATTCATTTATTTCGTGATCCAACTAGGGGAGGAGTGGCAACTGTTTTAACCGAGATTGCTAGAGATACTAAACTCGGAATTGATATTGCTCAAAAAAATATTCCTATCGATGAACAAGTTCAAGGTGCTTGTGAAATTCTTGGACTTGACCCTCTCTACGTGGCTAATGAAGGTATATTTATATCGGTTGTTGACGCAAGTATTGCTGATGCTTTTTTAGAAAAAATAAAATTATTCGACGATTGTCACCATGCTGCAATTCTAGGAGAAGTGGTTGAGACTCATCCTCGTCAAGTGGTCATGACAAGTGCGATTGGTGGTAAGCGAGTAGTGAATATGTTGGTGGGAGAGCAATTGCCAAGGATTTGTTGATTTTTGTTTTTACGCAAAGTGCGCTAAGGTCACAAAGAAATATCAAAAACACTTGGCGACCTTAGCGCACTTTGCGTGAAAACCTTTCAAAAGCGGATGTCTTTGTATTTTGATTTAGATTATTATTTATGAAGAAAAGTATCAATTTATATTTTGTAATTGTATTGTTTTTTATTTCTTGTACCAAAGGAAAACAAGCAGCAAACCAACCTATACAAAAGGCACTTCCTGCTGCAGAGAGGCTTGATGAATTATCTTCTAAGATGTTGAATTATCTTTCTGATATACCTTTGGATTCAACAAGAATTCCTCGGTCTATCAAATCTTTCGGAAGGTTAAGGGCAACACCTTCTCATAAGTGGACAAGTGGTTTTTTCCCAGGTATATTATGGCAACTTTATGATCATAGTAGGAATTCAACGATTAAAGATGCAGCTGAAAAATGGACAGCTTTTATTGAAAAAGAAAAATGGGATAACCATTCACATGACCTAGGATTCAAGCTGTATTGTAGTTTTGGAAAAGGTTATCACATTACCGATAATCAGGAGTACAAAGATATTGTAGTGCAAGCCTCCAAGACTTTGATACAACGATACAATAAAAATGTAGGAGCTATTCGGTCTTGGGATTTTAACGCAGATAAGTGGGAGTTTCCAGTTATTATAGATAATATGATGAACTTGGAAATGTTATTCGAAGCAACTCGATTGACAGGTGATTCTATTTATCACAACATTGCTTATCAACATTCCAAAACTACCTTGGAAAATCATTTTCGAAAAGATCATAGTTCAGTTCATGTGGTGGTTTATGATACTTTAGCTGGAAGTGTTTTACAAAAAATAACCCATCAAGGATTCAATGATGAATCAGCCTGGGCAAGGGGACAAGCTTGGGGACTATATGGTTTCACCATGGCTTATGGTAGGACTAAAGACGTTTTGTTTTTAGAAAAAGCGAAAGCAATTGCTCAGTTTTTTTTTACTCATCCAAATTTGCCAAAAGATAAAATTCCTTATTGGGATTTTGATGCAACTAAAATTCCTAACGAACCACGCGATGTCTCAGCAGCTGCAATTGCGGCATCTGGATTGTTAGAATTAATGAAATATGATACGATCAATAGTGAGAAGTATTTAGGATGGGTAGATGAAATTCTTACCTCATTATCACAACTTCATTATCAAGCAGATATTCCACCATTTATCCTATCCCAAAGTACGGGTAATTTACCTGAGAAATCTGAGGTAGAAGTTCCTATTGTTTATGCAGATTATTATTATGTAGAAGCATTGTTAAGAAAAAAGAATTTATAGTTTTTGTCTCCAAACGACTATGAATTGTAATTGGTGGTTTTAAATTCTTATTAAAGTGAGTTACAAAAAATAGGATTCAATGCTAATAATTTATTAGGTATTGATACACCATGAAATCTAAGTTTTGCAAAATATACGATATGGAATTTCCAATTTATTAAATTATATTTGTAAAGCACTCATTTTAAAAAAAACTAATTCGGAATCTATCTACATGAAAACACAAGCCTCCGAAATAACCAAAGCTGAACTAAAAGGACTTATTGCCGCAGGGCAAGAGAAAGAAGCTTTGGGTAAAATTATGGAGCTTGCTGAAATTCAAAGTAAAGAAATTCAACAATATATTTTTATTCTTTCTAATCGATATAAGAAACTTCAAAAAGAATTATTGATTGGAAATGTCTCTTCCGAAAACGCAGCCGTCCGCTCTGCAGATATCAATTTTGATTTACTTAACTTAATTGATAAAATTACTTTTATCACTAAAAAAGAAAATCCAGTACAATTAAAACAGATTCGTAATGATGTTTTTGAGCCGAAGAGTAAAACAACTTCTTTTTATAAATTCATTTCATTCGCTGTACTTACATTGATCATATTGAGTTCCCTTTTTTATTTTAGAAATCAACTTTTTAGTAGTCAGGCTATCGACTACCAAGAATTTTGGAAAGGTCAATGGCAGCATTCAAGAGAGGCGGGTGAAAATATTATTTTATCTGGGGTCACTAATTTTTATCAAGAAGGAAAAGAATGGAAAGGACGATCCAACTCAAAACTAAATACTGGAGATTACCTTAACGATAGTCTTTTTAATTTTCGATTCTCAGAAGACGGAAAAATAATAAAAGGTAATTGGATAAATATAAATAATGATCTCGTCACTTCTACTGAATTAAAAGGGACTTTTACATTTGAGTTAAACACAGAGGATAAAAAATCTTTTAAGGGTAAATATTCTTTGAGGGAACAAAATCCTACTAAGAATGAAAAAGATTTTGTTTGGAATGGAATAAAAAAGGAATGACCCCATTCTTATTTTTATAATCAAAAAACCACCTATCATGAAAACATCAAATCATCTTTTTAAAACCTTTCTAATTGTTTTTCTATTTTTTGATATTGGACAAACTTTCTATGCACAGTATGACAATATTTCTCTAGATAGTATTCCTACAAGTCAAATCGAATTTTACTCTGGTGTTTCCCCTGTTATTTTAGAAAAAGATGATATTGAAATTTATATGTTCAATTCTCTTGTTTCTTTTTGGGATGGTTTGTATCAATACAGTTCTGTTTTGAATGGAAATTATATTGCAGATCGAAGACGATTCTCAAGTATGGATAATGTGTTGAGAGTTTCTTATGGTTTTTCGAAAAGTAAGCGTTGGGACCTAGGAGCAACTATCCAATATCGCCAAGTACGATTAGACAACGAAGCACGGAGTTCTCCTTTTCGGGTTTTTGAAAAAGATAGTTTTTCTGGAAATAGTGAACGAGGGTTTACTAGGTTAGGATTACAAGTTCGTTGGATGCCTTTATCGAAAATACCAGAACTAACCATTCAAAGTTCATTGAGATTTCCTATTGCAAAAAATGAGAAATTGAAAGCAGAATTAGGCGCTCAAAGAATAAGTTTTGATTTGAATGCAACCTGGTATAATGAAGTTTTACCGCAGACTTTTTTGTTTTTGCAAACTGGTTGGACTACTCGATTTAAAAATGAACTGCGTAACTATGCTACGCATCATGCTCTAGGTAGTATTTTTCTTGTCAAAGGATTTTTCAATCACAAAATTTATATTTTTCCTAGCCTAACTTATTTTAATTCAATGGAACAATTTAATAAGGGAGGGAGATTGAATCAAACTAATTACCAATTACTGTGGGGAGGAGGTATTCAATATCAGCCGAGTACTCAGATCAGCATATTCACACAATTTCAAGCGCCGTTTATTTTAGAAAGTGGAAGCGAAACTTCTGAATGGATAAAAGATAGTTATACGGCTTTTTCTTTAGGTGTTAGGATAATGATTTGATGGGAACATAAAAAATATAAATCATCTCGAATTTTTGACTAAGATGATGTTTTAAATTCTGATGATTTATATTTTATAGATAAATTATTTCAATCTTGATTTAAATTAATCTTTGCAAGAATTAGTAGCCGGATCAAATTCGCAATTAACTGGAAAACCAATGTTATCTACTCTGTACATTAATAGTTGCTTTCCTGTTTTTTGAGAAGTCACTAACATCATAGAAGATTTATCTGCAATCCATCCCGAATTACAAGGAGGAACACTAAGGTCATCATACCCTGATAATTCAATATCAATAAATTGTCCGACAAATTCTTCAATTCCAAGATCCATTCCCTTTACATTGGATCGATCTACCCAATAATGAACTATGTTATTTTCTTTGTCTAAAATTCCAAAAACTGGATTGTTATGATACAATCTAGAGGTATCGCATGCAGCCAATTCTGCACTAGCTATTGGGTTGATAGTTTTAGATTCGATGCATTCACCATTTAAAGTGTAGCAATCCATTTTAAACCAAATACAATAATCCAAGTTTTGGGGACTAAACCAAGCATTAGAAAGTGCTGGAGGAAATGCAGGAGGAATCGATGGTAAAATTAATTCAGGTGGTGAAGGAAAAATATAATCAGGGTTATCGGTAAACCATTCACTTTCCCGAACATTGAAATCTAGTGTCTGCTCACAATCTGAATCTGTTATTTGCAATGAAGCTCTTTCAGGTGTGTTGGGAGGTACTGTTACCATCAATCCAATATTGTCAATATAAGTGGAGCTCACTTTTTGGTTATTGAATGAAACATCAAATCCTCTACTCAAGGCACTAACCGGTTGAGCAGAAATTACAACTTGACTTCCTGGTGAAGCAAATTTGGGATTCACATCTAAACCAAATACAGGTTCACATTCAGGATTACAAGAGGCTAATATAAGTGCAAATAAAAAAATCAAATGGAAGATGATAGTATTTTTCATTTTGGTTTTTTTTAGACAAAAATTAAAGATTATGTTTTAGATGGAATAAGGTGGATTCAATCATGTTTTCTAATTGATTGATTTTGGAAGTGAATTCTTGTTGGGCAATTGGACTTCCAGTTTTTACACGTTTCTTAGCTTTTGATTTTCCGATTTTTCCAGTTGCCCAATCTTGAAGTGGTCGATAGGCATTAGATTGAAATGTACCTAAATAAGTTTTTTTGTGAATTTCATTTAGTAAAAAACTAAACGTTTTTTCGAGATTTTCTTCTACAAAATTATTGTCCCATTCTTTTTGGACTTTTAATAGATAACTTTTATGATTGTTATTTAAAAATCTCCATGCTTTTTCATATTCTTCTATTACATGAATAAAATCTTGTTGAGCTTGTTGATTCAAAAAGTAGTCATCCAAGTGCTCCAGCCAATCTCGTAAATCTTTAGTTTTTATTAAATAATCTTCAAGTTTTGCAGCAAGGTGGTGATAATGTTCTTGCTGTCGTAGATATTTTTCAGCTAATGCATCAAAAAGATCTGCTGTCAATTCTTCCACCCTTTTATTTAATTTCTTATTTCGGATTTGGAGTAAATTAAGAGAATCTTGTAGTATTGAAGATCGATTGGTTTGATTTTTTAAGTCGCTCTGAATTTGACTGATCTGTATTTGGAGTTGATATTTTTCATCTTCATACTCTAGTGTATTCTTGATGATTTGTTCACTTAAAACATTGATTTGTTTTTTTGATAATTGTCGCTTTCTTTCAAGTGATTTGACTTTGCGTTCCAATTGATGGAGTTGTTCTTCTAGTTCAGGATGGGTATGATTTCCCATTAACAAAATTTCAATTTGGATAATAGATTTTGAGTCTACCATTTGCTCACCCATCAATTCTACCACTCCTCCACGAGGATTCATAATTTTATAATCCTGATTTAGGATATTAATGTCTAGATGACTATTACTAAATCCTACTTTGAATATGAAATCTCCATTTTGTTTGGTTTTGAATCTTCCGTTAGGAGCAACTAGGAACTCGAGATTAGCGATTCCTCTTTTTTGATCGCCTACTTGTTCAACAAATCGTCCTCTGACTTCAATTGTACCAGTAGGATAGTACTGAGTGAAAGAAGTGTAATGTATTGCATTGAGTAGTGTTAGTATTATGAATATTCTCATTTTGGTTACTTTTGCAATATAAATATAATGTTTTTTTAAAATACATAAAATAAAATTAAAAACTATATTATATGTGTTTTAAAAAAACATTTATTAATTACACTACAAAAGCAATAGATCCAAGGAATCAGTTTCTTATTTGATAGTTATTTTCATTTCTTGAACAATATTATCCGATGCATTCCCAACATAAATAATATATTCTCCTTTTTCCAAATTCCAATCAGAAATAGTTTCGTCATAAAAGGCAAGTGTGTCAACATCAAATGAAATTTCGACAGATGATTTCTCTCCCTTTTGAATCACGACCTTTTTGAAACCTTTTAATTCTTTTAGTGCTCTGTCAACTTTGGAATTAGACTTTCCGACATAAACTTGAACGACTTCTGCTCCATCAACATTTCCAGTATTAGAGACCCTACAAGTCACATTAATTTTTTCCCCAGAAGAATATGTTTTTTTAGATGTTTTTGATTCAGAAATATCAAAAGTCGAATAAGACAATCCATGTCCAAAAGGGAAAAGAGGTTTAATCTTTTTGGTATCATGCCATCGATAACCCACAAAAATATCCTCTTTGTAAATTTGTTTTATGCTATCACCAGGATATGAAATTTCACCAAAATGATGAGCCGAATTATCTTTAAGGTTTACAGGAAAAGTGAAAGGTAATTTTCCTGAAGGATTGATATCTCCGCTGATGACATCTGCTATAGCATGACCAGTTTCGTTTCCTAAAAACCATGCTTGCATCACAGCATCCACTTTGGATAACCAAGGCATGGAAACTGCATTTCCACTAATTAGAACCACTCCAAGATTACTATTCACTTTTAATAATTCATCAAGTAATTCATCTTGTCCGAAAGGAAGTCCGAACTGCAGGCGATCACCTCCTTCACAATCTTGATGATGATTCTTATTAAGTCCTCCAACAAACAATACTATATCAGCTTTTGACGCAACCTCTATTGCTTCTTTTTTTAATGAGTCCGCATCATAAGGAGAAGGAATTACTCGAGCGTAGGCAGGTGGCCCTGAAGCATATCCCATGGAATGAATGATATTGGCATTTTTAAATCGTTTCTGAATTCCTTCAAGAGGAGAAATTTCATATTTGGCTTTTAATTCAGAGGAACCACCGCCGACAGTCATGGAACGAGTTGCATTTTCACCAATTACAGCAATGGTCATTTTTTTATTTGGATCCATTGGGAAAAAAGAATTTTCATTTTTTAGCAAAACGATTCCTTCCTGTGCAATTGATCTTGCAACTTGTTGGTGTTCAACATTATTCATTCTACCCATTGGGCGATCACGATTCATATTAGTTCGAAACATCAAACGTAAAATCCTTCTAGCTTTATCGTCAACAACTGATTCAGGTATTTCACCACTTTTGAGCATCTCCAAAAATGGATTAGCGAGGTAATAATAATCATAAGCATTTTTGGTAGACTTGGTCAGCCCATCGGTTCCTGTTCCCATTTCCATATCTAGACCATATAACGCTGCTTCTCGAGTATCATGAGTAGCTCCCCAATCAGTAATTACTACACCATCAAACTCCCAATCTTCTTTTAAAATTTGATTTAGTAAGATTTCATTGTGGCAGCAATATTGTCCTCTGAATTGATTGTAAGCTCCCATAATTGACCATGCTTCGCCCTCCATAATGGCAGCTTTAAAAGCAGGTAAATATATTTCATATAAAGCTCGATCACTTACTTCAACATTGATATGACTACGCCACAACTCTTGGTTATTCAAGACATAATGTTTCACGCAAGCAGCCACTCCATTTTGCTGAACTCCCTTGATGTAAGGAACTACCATAATCGAAGCAAGATGTGGATCTTCTCCCATGTATTCAAAGTTCCTACCGTTAAGTGGAGTTCGATAAATATTAACTCCTGGTCCTAACAAAACATCTTTTTTCCTATACCTAGCTTCTTCTCCAATTGCCACACCGTAATCATAAGAAAGATTAGGATTGAAAGTCGCAGCCAAGCAAGTCAGGGCAGGGAAAGCTGTTATGGAGTCATTAGTCCAATTGGCATATCCCCAATCATCCCAATTAATTTCTCCTCGAACTCCATGTGGACCATCAGACATCCAAACTTCAGGGATTCCAAGTCGAGGAACACCTGGAGTACTAAATTTTGATTGTGCATGGCAAAGAGATACTTTTTCTTTTAAGGTTAATTGTGAAAGTATTTTTTCAATTTTTTTGTCGAATTCCATCTTCTCATCTTGTGCATTAAGACCAGTACTTATTAGTATGGTAAGAATAATTATAAATTTTAATCCTCGGCTCATATGTGTTATCTTTTGAAAAATATTAATCGATTATAATTCGAAAAGATAGTACTTAATTTTTAAACTAAATTAACGCAATGGAATTTTTTTCCCTTTTTAATATTTTTAAAATATAAAATTTATGAAACCTTTAATACTAGCGATATTAATATTTTTTGTCAATCTACTTTTCAGTCAATTGGATACTTTGGATGATCAAATTTCTTATTTGTAAGACTCCAAATGGAACTTTTGGATTTGTTTGCGGTAGGAAGTCAAGTTGGTATTGAAAGAAATGTTGTAGCTGATTATTTTGAAGTGCTAGTTAGAGAGGTGAAAAACGAAAAGTGGTAAAAAAAAGATGCATAAAAAATTCTGCAATTAATTTCAAAATAGTCTCTAAAGGAAGGTGATAATTTTAAAGTTGTGATGAGTAATTAATGTTAGCTAAAATGAATATAGTTTATTCGAAATAGAATTGTATGATGGGCCGTAAAACGTCTAACGTTCAACGTCCATCGAATAAAGTCTAATAATCTCAATTAACCCAAATTAAGTTTCTAAAGAAGGAAGACTATCGATGATGTAAATCTTCACTTTCTAAATAAAATCCCTTCACCATTTCGTCAACAGTTGCTTTTCGGATAGAAAGAATAGCCCCCTTAAAATGCAAAGTTTTATCAACCATAATATGATTGAAATTTACTTTGATATGATCTTTTTCAATTTCCTTTATTTTTCCAGTATGCATTATTCCTTCATCATCAGTCAGATTGACCATATTATCCACTTGAATATAATGTGAGGGAATATCACTTGCTTTGACAAAATCTTCCGTTGGAATTTTTAGGATATTTAAAGCATTGCTTTTTCCGTAAGCCTGATCTGGCGTAAGAACAAATTCAAATGAAGCATCTTCACTAAGTCCAAAAAGTTGATTCTCAAATTCAGGGAGTAGTTTTCCATTTCCAAAATAGAAAATGAAGGGATAGTTTGCATCCATTCTTTCAAGCAATTCTCCTTGCTCATTATTTTCCCTTAATTCGTAGGTAATAGTTATAATGTGGTCTTCTTTTATAATCATTTTCATGGTCGTAAAACAAGATTGATCTGGTTTTGTTTTGGGTTTTAAAAAACAATAATAATAAATGATACCACGGTTGGTAAATGAAATTGATTATTGTAACTCATTTGTAACTTTAATAAATTATATTTCTAATTGATATATTATATACACATGTTTTGAATATTAGCAAGTGATATTATAATTTAATAAATATTTTCAAATAGCTGATAATAAGCTAGTTATGGTAATTTGTAATAGTTTATTTGAATCTTAGCGAATTAATCGAAAGTTAGCTTGAGAGCAATTTTTTTTTAAAAATGGTTTTCAGAGCAGAAAAAATTCAATTATTCTCTAACTTGATTTTTAATCAAAAACCTAGACAGATGTATTCAAAAGATTTAAAAAAAATAAAAAAGGAATTGAGTCAAGCTGAATGTTATGAGGAGTGGAAAGACCTCGCAGCAACTCATGATAGAGCATCGGGAATGGAGGCTTGGAAACAAGTGAATCATAGTGATTTGTATGATAATGATGAAATTTATTTGCGATTAGAAACTATCCGTGCTTATCGAGAACAAGGAGATGATCAAGGTTTGTTATTTGCCTTAAATGAAGGTGTGCATGGTAATATGGGAGGAATGGGAAATCCTAGATTGTATGAAAAAGCATTATTGGGAACCAAGCAATTAATTGAGGATTATGTGGATGAGTTAGTGGATGCCATAAATCACATAGCAGATAAAAAAAATACAAACATTAGTTTTGAAGATAAGTTGGATTTCTTCCGACGTGCTAGTCATTGTTTTGGACGCTCAGCATTAATGTTAAGTGGAGGTGGACAATTGGGTAATTTTCATGCTGGTGTTTTAAAGATGTTAGCTAGGCATCATTTGATTCCAAGTGTAATTTCAGGGTCAAGTGCAGGTTCTATATTTGCAGCCTTAGCAGGAACACATTCAGATAAAGATTTAATTAAATTTTTAGAGAATGATTTGTTGCTTGAAATACTTGAAAAGGAGGCAACGATTTTTAAAAATATTGCTGAGAAAAGAAGCTCCTTAAGTATCAAGGATTTAGAATCGGTCATAAAGGTTATTATTCCTAACTTAACTTTCCAAGAAGCTTTTGAAAAAACAGGAAGGAAGATAAATATTTCAGTTTCTCCACATGGAGGACAACAAAAATCACGGTTGCTAAATGCAATTGCTTCTCCGAATGTATTGATTCGTTCTGCATTAATGGCATCATGTGCAGTACCTGGAGTTTTTCCTCCAGTAACATTATTTGCCAAAAATAAAGAAGGAAAAGTTCAAGCCTATTTGCCATCTAGAAAATGGATAGATGGTTCTATGTCAAATGATTTGCCTTCTAAACGTTTGGCGAGACTATTTGGCGTCAACCATTTTATTATAAGTTTGACCAATCCATTGGTTTTACCTTTTGTCAATACTCCGTTTCAGCGAAGCGAGTTTTTAGCTCCTATAGTAAGATTTGGAACAGCCGTTGTCAAAGAAACTGCGCAGTTCAATTATACCCTCGCTAAGCGATTTTTCAAATACATTCCTTCCTTAGCTTTATTTGCTAATACTGTTAATTCAGTTGTACAGCAAGATTATAAAGGAGACATTAACATTATGGCTGACTTTAGTGTTGTTAAACCAAATAAATTACTATCAGCTTTAACTCGAGAGGAATTAGCTGAATTAATTCAAAAAGGAGAAAAAGCAACTTGGCCAAAAATAGAAGCGATTAGAATATGTACGAAAGTAGGTCGAACATTAGATAAGATTTTAATAGAATATGAATTAGAAGAAATGCGATTGGCCAAAAGTTATTTGACTTCTCATTAAGTGTTTTATTTCAGAAAAGAAAAACATAAAAAAATCCCGAATTCTTGATTCTTCAAAATTCGGGATTTTTCATCTTTATGAAATAGTGTATTATTTTATTTTTACAAACCTTTTTATTCCCATGTTCCCCTCGCTTTGAATTTTAAAAAAGTAAACTCCTTCTGACAGAAAATCAGTTTGGATTTTAAATTCATTCCCATTATTATTTTCCTTTCCAAAATAGACTTCCTGACCTTGACTATTTATAATTTGGAAATTCACTTCATTTAAGTTTTCAGGGAAAGTTAATTGAATCCAATCTTTAGCAGGATTCGGCGAAAGGTGGAATTCCAAATTTTTGAAACTTATATTCTCAACATTTACTAAAGGTGTGCAATTAAGTAAATTATCAGTTATCGTATTTGAAATGGTATTAGTTACAATGGCTTCATTCAAATCGAAATAGATATTTGCTGTATTTTCAATTTTTGTATCTAAGGGCAGATTAGGTTTCGGCTTGATTTCAAAAACTACATAACCTTGACTTTCTAATTCATTAGAAGAACTATCAGGAAGAAGGATATTATCAAACTTAAAATTCAGAATTTTATCCTGATGAATTTCAGTAATTAATGGATGACTATTACCCAAGACTCTCATCGTTTGGACATCTAGATTAGAATCTAAAGTGTCTAAAATTTTTATATTGATCGCTTCCGCATTTCCGGTATTTTGAAATCGAATAGTATAAGTGAGCAATTCATCATTTAGGACATAATTTTCTTCACAACGAGCAGGGTAAACATTTTTGTCATTTGGGTCATAACCATTTACAATAGGGAAGTAATAAGTTTTTAAGTTGTCAGTTGGTACTTCGTCATCAGCAGTTGGAGTAATAATCATTTGTAAACTAACTGTATCTCCAATCATTGCAGCAGTCGAAACATTCAATGAAATATGAGGAGTGAAATGAGTTGTATCGTAATTCATATCTGAAAAATCCCAAATTAAAGTGTCTCCTAAAACCATGTCGGGAGCAGGATTAGCTGAATTAAATGAAAGTGCATTTGAAGGGAGTAATTTTACTTGACCATCAGTTGAAAAACAATTTCTATTAAAAACATCCAACCAAACATTTGTATTCATCCCTGGACGAAAATTAGTTGCATGCAAGTTTCCAGTTAAATTATATTGACTAAATGAGTCATCATCATGTCCACCAACAGCCACTCCAAGGATATGTTGACAATCATTTTGATCAGAAACTGTTACTTGATAATTTCCCGTAAGAGTAATGTTAGCAAATGAATCAGTCGAGATAGGATTAGTATTCCATTCATAAGAATAAGGTGGGAGTCCATTAATTGCATTTGCTACAGCAAGTCCATCCTCTGAACATAACACATTATTTACATCTTTAATTGCAGCTGTAAAATCAGGACAATTTTGTGTGACATTTATTATAAAAGCATCATAAGTTTCACCAGCATCTAAATTAAAAACGCCATCTCCCGGATTGAAATCTGCAGAACCTTTGAAACCACCAGTAGCTAAAATTTCTCCGTTATTATTTAAAGCGACATCCACTCCAAATTGTTGTTCCGATCCAGTTATTTGTTTTGCCCAAACAAAATCTCCATCGCTATTGATTTTTGATAAAATAGCATCTGAACTTCCAGTAGTCGTTAAGGTAATATTGCCAATACTTGTAGAAACGGTAATATCATCAAACACGCCTCCAAAACTTCCTGTTTGATAAATATTATTATCGCTATCGACGACCATTTCTCTAGCGGAGGTAGAAATAAACGTAGAATATCTATTAACCCAAATGAAATTTCCAGCAGTATCAATTTTATTAATAAACGTTCGCGAACCTCCACCGTTGTATAAAAATTCATCTGGTCCCATATCAAAATCTGCCAATTGCGCCCATCCTCCTGAAATAATTAAATCGCCATTATTATCCATTATAATATCTTTCCCCACTTCAGTAGCTGGTCCAGAAATAGCTCCTGCCCAAACAAAATTTCCTTCACCCGTAAGTTTCGTAATGAATGCATCACCAACTCCATTTGCCTCTAATGAAAAAACATCGTTTCCTGGATTTAAGTCTGTAGTTTCATAAAATACTCCAGTCAAAAATATATTTCCATCTGCATCTGAAACTACAGCATTTAATACTTCATTATCTGAACCTCCAAAATGTGTTTGCCATTGGAATAGGCCAGAGTCACCATTTATTTTTGTAATGAAGCCATCATTTTCACCGTTTGAAAAAAGGGAATAACTATCATTTGTATCTGTAAATTTAATGTTATTGTCAAAACTACCTACAACAATCACATCACCATTGGTGTCAATATCTAAATCTCTAATTGACATTTGTTCATTTTCTTTTCCTAAACGTGCTACCCAAATCAGTTCTGCATCAGTATTATATTTTGCAACATAATACTCACCTTGATCGGTATTGAAACTAGTCGTACCACTTCCAAAATCAAAATCCGTTTCTTCTCTAAATTTTCCAGCTACATAAAAATTATCCTCGGTGTCAATTGTAAACTCTAGATCATCATTTGCTGAAACTGTAAATAATTGGTTAACCCAAATGAGAGAACCATTTTCATCTAGTTTCAAAATGAAATTGCTTCTTTGTCCTCCTGCATTAAGATTTTGAACTGCAGAACTTGGATCAAAGTCAGCTGTTCCATAATAATTTCCTGCCACCAAAATTTCATTCTCAGAATTTACAGCTATGTCATCTCCGGAAAGGGAGGAGTTACTATCATCACTAGCCAATTGAATTGCCCAATTCAAATCTTGAGCATTTATAAAAAATGAAATAAAAATAGATAAGATGAGAGTTAGAGTAGTCTTCATAGTTTTAATTATTTTTTAAAGAAATTTGAGTTCAAAATTAATAAGAAAAAGATTAATCAAGGTATTTAAACCTTTCTACATAACACTATGTGAAAAAATGATAGAAAGTAAATGTTTTTTTTTAGTGGAAACAAAAATCATCATATTGATTGACATTTGTCACTTTTCACAATTTGATATTTCAATACCTTACTTATATTTAAGTTTCATTTACTAATAATTGAAACCTTATTTTATAATTTAAAAACTTGCATACAATGGCAATTAAAAAAAACGCAAAATCAGCAAAAGCAAAGTTAGCGGCTAAAATAGCTGAAGCAAAAAAAGCAGCGGAAAAAAGGGCTGCAAAGAGAGCAGCAGCTAAAAAGGCAGCCAAGAAAGCGAAAGCTAAAAAGGCGCTTGAGAAAGCAAAAGCTAAAAAAGCTTTGAAAAAAGCTAAAATGAAAAAGGCATTGAAAAAGGCCAAATTAAAAAAAGCAGCTAAAAAAGCAGCAGCTAAAAAAGCGCTTAAAAAAGCAGCAGCAAAAAAGGCTGCAAAGAAAGCAGCAGCTAAAAAGGCAGCTAAAAAAGTGGCGGCTAAAAAAAGAGCTGCCAAGAAGAAGAAATAATTGATAGGTGAAAATTAAAATGCACTTGATAATAACTATCAAGTGCATTTTTTTCTTTTGAATTGATTAAGAAAAACTTTAAAAACTAAAGCTTTACCATTTTCAAATTGTCAATATATACCTCACCTTTGCCCTCTAAATTAAAGTAGAGTTGTTTAATTCTTTTCATATCAACGGTGGCTGGAATTGCAGAAACTGGAACAGTTACTTTTTTCCATGAATTTGAATATTGGCCACCTTCTACGAATTCAGGTTTTAAATTCACGAAAGTTTTTGCTCGCTCGTAATCTTCAAATCCAATAAAAACAGGTAGAGTAGAAGCACTACCACTTGCCATTTTGAGATCAAATTGAAAAGCAACTTTATCAGCAACAGAAGTCATATCTACCGGTCTCCATTTATTCCAACTAACACCAAATGAAGTCAATTTGCATTCATTTTTTGTATTGTCCCATTTCGCATGAATAGATTTACTACCCTCACTTTTTTCATTAGAAGACATTTCAATTAATTGACATTTATCAGAAATTAATCCCCATCCATTATTATTGATAAATCCATCATCAAATATTTGAATAGGTGCAGCAATTGGACTTGGTAATTCCTCTTCAACCATCCACGGTTTCTCTTCTTTTTCTTCATAAAAAACCAAACTGATATCGTCAAGATATACACTTCCACTTTGTTGTAATTCGATTTGAAGTTGAGCAATATTAGAAGGATCTAAATTTTCTTTTTCTGTTTCAAAATACTTAAGTGGTACAATTACTTTTTGCCACTCCTCATCGATCGCAGTTCTTTCGAAAAATTTATTGGTGGTGTAACAAAATCCCATTCCTCCGCTATAATCAATTAAAGTTAAAACAAAAGGTAATCCAAATGCTTTTCCTTTTTGTGTTCTAACATGCATCTGAATGGCAACATTTTCCATGATTTGAGAAAGGTCTTTTCCTGCCCATCCATCCCAGCCAATTCCAATACCAGAAAATTCGCAACCTTTGGCATCTCGATTCCAAGTGATTTTTAGCGATTCATTTCCGTTGTATGCCACATCCGAAACGCTAGCTTCTTGGCAAACATCTTTTTCAAGTCCCCAAACATCGGTAGCATCTTCATCGTAAATTAAAGACTCAACAATCAAGGATAGATCAGTAGGTAAAGGAGTATTTTCTAGAGGTTCAATGCCATCATACAATGCCACTTTTTTGAATTGGACACATCCTGCCAAAACAAAAAGACAAGCAAATAACAGAATACCAATTTTTTTATTAAATGAAATCATGTTCAATACTTTTGGTTATTTTTAATTATAATTCCAATGGTCCTCCATTAGTAAATATCATATAGTCGATTCCAAAACCTACTTTTATTGGAGGATTAGGTTGAGAGTTCATATCTGAAATTAAGAGCAATCGAATATTAACTATTTTACTCAATTGTTCTTGTGTGATGGGAACACCATTACTTTGAATTTCACTCATTGGATGACTTACTTGAATCCATCCATCCCAAGTTGCTAAATTGTAATCAACTGGAACTCTAAACGCAACATCACCAGCTTCTTCATAAGTTCCGTTGTTATTTTCGTCAATATAAAAGTCGAGAATTCCTAATCCATGTGGTGTGCCTTCACTATACATGAAGCAATTGAAGTATAATTCTTCTGGAACTGTAGTTGGAACAGGTGCATAAGTTTGTCCAGTTAATGAGGCTTTTAATTCAACAAGACCTACAAAGAAATTAGGTACAACATCATCAGTCCCTTCCACAAGGAAATAATGATCGCCCTCTGCAGGATTATCAGTTTGACGCCCTGACTCAGCAGTTAATTCAAATTCGAAATTTCCTATTACAGCATTAACTCCAAGGTCAGATTCGAAATCTGTATACAAAGCACCTGAGCCTGAATAATCTTTTTTAGAAAGTGTTTCAACTGTTCCGGTTCCCATATAACTAGGTTCTTCAGGTACTGTCAAAACTACGTTGCATACCTCGTTTGCAAAAAGAGGCAAATTGGTTGGACCTCCATCCCAAAGAGCATTGGAAGCATTTACGCTTTTGTCAAATCCTTCAATCCGTTTAACGGCTCCGCTAACTGTTCCAGTAATTTCAACTACCCAGTTTACATTTTTATTAAATTCAGCGGTGAAGAAAACCGTTTCTCCAACAGCAAAATCTACTTGTGGTTGACTTACTCCTAAGTCAGTATCTACGCTAAAAGGGCCAAAACGATCTATTAAATTAGGGCCATCAAATGTATCTGTTTCGTGGCTACATCCTGAAACTACTAATGCTAAGAGAGCCGTGAATATAATGTTATATAAATATGAATTTTTCATAATTTTTACCTGTTTCAATTTTTTGAGAATTAAAATTTCATGTTGTATAAAACAAAGATTTGGTTCAAGTCATAATCATTAGGATTATCTGTACCTAATTGAGAACTATATGAATTATACTGAAGTGTCATGTAAACATCTTTTTTAAATTCATATTTAACACCTAAACCATATAAGATTTCTTGGTCGTCCGCGATATAAGGTGCAGGGAAATCTTGTACATCGTTAAATTGTCCAATTAAAGGAACATAATCTGTTCCTTCTGAAGTAAATATTTTTGCACCAAGAAGTAATTCGAATTTTGAAAATAATTCAGCTTCCAAACCTAATTCAATTAAGTTAGAACTCAAATCAACTTTTTCAATTTCTACACCTCCTCTTGAAGCAGACTCTAATTGCAATCCAATGGTTGCTTTCAATTTATTTTTCGCAGAGGTCATTTTGTGAATATTGAAATTTGCTGCAGCTCTTAATAAGGTGAAGCTTTTCAATTCAGAGGTTCCTTGTCCTCTCAACTCTTTTAAAAATGCACCATCAATTTTTGCATTAATTTTATCATCCATTTCACCATACTCGATACCAAATCTTAAACCTTGTCGGTTTGCTGTGGCATTTCCATAAGGCATGGTATTACTATATCGTGGGTCATAAGCCATTAATCTGTCAGAAGAAGCGAATGAATACAAACCTCGATCTCTAGTTAAATCGAAAAGTCCTGGTTGTCTAAGCTCTTGACCTTCTCCAATTCGGTTATAAAAAGTTTTATTGGCGTTATAATCTACTCTTCTGCTTTGAGCTCCTATACTAAAAAAGTCAGGACCAATATCAACAAAGGAAACAGATAAAGTCAGGTTTTGTTTTTTTAATTTTAATTGAGCGCCAATATCAAGGAAAGTATCATCTTCTTCTAAAAGTAATGAATCGGCATCATTTATTCTATCTACCAACTCTAAATTTGACATTCCAGTTTCACCAACTAAGTGAAGTCCCATATCCTTATTATCTAATATCGTCACATCGAAATCGAAGGTAGATACGGTGTTTCGAATTCCACTTGTGGCATCTCCTGATTGGAGATCATCAAATGTATGTACCACATTTACACCGAAATCTGCCTTTAATCCTAAGGAATCATTAAATGTTACAGTTGAAAAATCCAATTCTCCTCCAGTTACTAATCGGTTAGGAACCGTAAAAAAGTCCGTTCCTCGAATTCTTGCAATAAATCCTTTTGCTCGCATGTCTTTAAGTCCTTGAGCGAAATCAAGTCCGAAATCCAAACTAGCTCCTTGCAAACGTCGAGTATTTTCATCTGTATAAAATTGCTCATAATGAACGACCTCTCTTTGTGGAGCAAATACAGCTGGCTCATTGACAAATCCTTCTTCATCTGGATTGAATAATGTGTACGGAGACATAACTACATCCATATCACCAATTCTATATTTTAATACCTCCGCTATAACTCCACGAGCCCAAAGTTCTCGAACTTCTACAGCCATCCCGGCTCCAAAGAATCCACCGAATTCGTTTCTTAAACGAATAATAGTTGAGACTTCAGAATTTTTATTTGGGGTAGCATTCACTTGTAAGTCAAGTAAAAATTCTCCATCTGTAATATTCTCTATCGTAGAAGAATCAGCTTCGAGGATATCCCCATCAATACCAGTTTGTGAGATTATTGTTCTTCCTAATCCATTGAATTCAAGTTTAGGTTTGTCTTCTTGCTTTACAGAAGCTTTGGCAGAGCCATCCTGAGCATTGGAAATATTTGATGTTAAAATCAAAATGCTCGTTAGTAAAAAATATTTTAAAAATGTATATTTCATAATAAATTGATTAATCGTTATTTATTTTTTTTTGATAGAATTGGAAGTTTTTAGAAAAATGTTTTTAACTCAATGGTTACTTCTCGACCTTTGAAAGTATCAAGTTCAAAACTTTTATCTTCGAAATTCATCCAGCGATGTCGGACATAAATTCCAGTACTTTTTGAAACAGTCCAATCGAAACCAATTCCAACAGCAGTATTTAATTGGTCTAAAGGTAATTGGCTTTCTTGATCCCATTGTGTAAATTGACCACCTCGGGCATCTTCTAATCCTAAGTATCCTGTCAATAAGAATTTTGGAAACAATTCGTAGTAAGCATCTAACTCGTGATACTGAACAAACAAATAACTATTGTCTGTCATAGTAGGTAACATGGAAACTTTTGATTTTGCTGAACCGAAAGAACCCAAATAGAAAAGGTATAATGATTTATCCGCAATGGCAGTCTTGTACTTAGCCTGAATATCAACAGCGTTAAAATATTTTCTATTCAAGGCTTGTCCATCAAATGGACTTAGGTCTGTTGTTTGAACTACCTCTGAAACCCCACGGAAGAATGATATCTTTCTAGCATATGGGCCAAATACCGTAGGCATTGTTGCATTTGCAGGGAAAGGATTATAAACCCGAGACAATGCTAAACCATTAATTCTGTGGACAAAAGAAAGTTGAGCAGAAGCAGGATCAATTTCCTGAGCTAATCCCCAAGCAAAATTTAATTTCAGTTTTCCTAAGTCAACTTCAGTATTAACATTGACTCCTCTTCGGTTATGTACCAATTGATTGACCAATGCTAATTGACCGCCGACACCATTTGCTCCCGCAGCCACACCAAAATCTTTTAATATTTCAGGATTTGAATTGGTGGCAATTTCTCCATTTTGATTGAAGAAGTTTTTGCTGATTTGATATACTTGAACATCAATAGGAAGGAAAGTAATTTCTTTTGGGAAATAGGCTCTAAGCATTAATGCTTCTCCCCATTTTCTATCATATGTTGGACTTTCGTAACTTCCCATAGCAAGTTCTCCAGCCAATCTTATTTTGTTAACGTTCAAATCATAAGCAAGGGAATGAACTTGATAACTTCGCTGCGGAACAGCAAAAGTTTCAGTTCCATCTTCTCCTTGAATAAATTGTCGAGCACTATCTAGAGCAGTTTGGCTATGGATTAGGTTATAAGAAACAGACTGGCGTTTTTTACCAAATGTCTTCCCTATTTTTCCACCTGTAATGAAGTTAGGAATAAATCTAGCATCGCCAGCAAATCCTACATAAGTAGGAACGCTTCCTGCATTGAAGGTTGGAGGAATTGATTCGAATGGATCAAGAATACCACCGGGTAGACCTGCATTTGGTTGAGTTTTCCCCCAGAATAGATCAAAGTTGAAGTCTCCAGGAAGTCTCCCTCCATTGATAATTAAACCTTGGAATGCTTGGTTATTCCATCGTAAATCACCAGCATTCGTGGAACCGCTATCATAGTAGGCATCATATTTTTTATCATGATTAACTCCTTCCCATGGCGTTCGATCAAAAATACTGAATCGATCTAAGATTTGGAAGACACCTATAGTGAATGAACTTAGGTTATACCAATGAATACCACCTGCTCGAACTCCAAAGTTTCCATTTTTCGTTCTGAAATTTCCATAGAAATTAATCCCAAGGTTCATGGTGAAAACGTTTTCCTCTTGTCCACCACCTAGATAAGGTGCCAATAGAAATAATTCAGTTCCAAATGTTGATTTCCCATTTGGACGACCGTAAACATTAAGGGAAAGGGTAGGTTCTCTATACCCATCACCAAATCCATAAGCTCTTTCGTATGGATTGAGGTTCGGGTAAGGTTCTGTCATATTTCTCCCATACATGAAACCACGGTAATAACCAAAGATGGTCATTTTTTGGCCTCTCTTCCGTAATTTTTTACCTACAAAGCTGGTATCATAATGTATTCCAGCGATAGTCTTCGTCTCAAAAGAGGGAAGATCGAATTTTGGAAGTTCAAAATTGGGAAGAACACTCAACGCTTTGGTTGAATCAGAAATAGCAACATTTGGATAATCATCATTTGTCGTTGCTGTAACTGAACTT
Organism: uncultured Saprospiraceae bacterium; assembly: GCA_964564545.1. Lineage (GTDB taxonomy): Bacteria > Bacteroidota > Bacteroidia > Chitinophagales > Saprospiraceae > CAJQQY01. The sequence goes on along the minus strand of CAZMBP010000021.1, from coordinate 31,550 downwards.
TTTTGAGCAAAAGTTATTACAGTAATAAAGATGAATGAAATGCTTAAACTCCATTTTATTCTATTTTTTAAATAAAATAAAAGAGTAGGTTCCAGGGGAATTCCTGGGTTTTTCGATTTGTGAAGTTGAACCATAAAGTAATATAGTTTTGTTGTTGACAAATTTAGACGGAATAGTTATGGAGGTAGAAAAATGACATACATCACACTTACATCTTTTTTTTACCTTATACATCATTAATACATCATTGCGTTATTATTTTGTTGAACTTGTAATTATTCCTTAATTTTTCGGAAAATTAATTATTTATAGAAATAAAGTTTGGTAAAACATGAAAAAAATCAACTCACTTATTTATACACTATTATTTATATGTGTAAGCATTTCCCTTCATAGTCAAGCACCAGAAGGGCCAATTAAGGTAGAGATGCGTCAAGAAAATGGAAATTGGCAATTATATAGAGGTGGTGAACCTTACTATATTAAGGGAGTAGGTGGACAAACAGAATTAGACAGAGCTGTTGCTTATGGTGCTAATTCAGTTCGAACTTGGGGAGTAGGAGAAGCCATTGCAATTTTGGACGATGCTCATGCAAAAGGTTTAACTGTTCTATTTGGTTTGTGGGTAGGATGTGAACGACAAGGATTTGATTACGATGATGCGAAAGGGGTTCAGGCTCAGTTAGAAAGATTTACAGAAGTAGTTAAAACTTATAAAGATCACCCAGCAATTCTAATGTGGGGAATCGGAAATGAGATGGACTTATTTTATTCAGATTTTAAAGTATGGAATGCTGTTGATGATATTGCAAAAATGATCAAAGAGGAAGATCCGAATCATCCAACTATGACAGTTACGGCAGGTCTAGATGTTGCCGAGGTTCAATTAGTGATGGAACGAGCTCCACATATTGATATTTACGGGATCAATACATACGGAGGATTAATTGGAATTGATAAAGAAATGAGAGCTTATGGTTGGGATAAACCTTATGTAATTACTGAATGGGGTCCAAATGGACATTGGGAAGTTGCAAAAACGGAATGGGGAGTACCTATTGAGCAAACTAGTTCTGAAAAAGCAGCTGATTACAAAAGAAGGTATGAGTTGGGGATTGCAAAAGATGAGGAAATGTGCGTAGGTTCTTATGTATTTCTTTGGGGACAAAAACAAGAAACAACTCCAACGTGGTATGGATTGTTTTTGGAAGACGGTTCGGAAACAGAGGTTATGGATGTATTAGAGAAATCTTGGAGTGGAAAATATCCGGATAATAGATCTCCTAATATTGCCTCAATGACTATGGATGGAAAGAAAGTTAAAGAAAGTGTATATGTCAAGCCAAAGGCAAAGGTTCAATTTAAGATTGATACAAAAGATCCAGATGGTGATGAATTGAAATATCGGTGGGAAATATTACCAGAGAGTACAGATATTAAGTCTGGTGGTGATAAGGAATCAAGACCTGAACCAATAGAAGTTATAGTTAGAGCAGGTAGCGCAAATGGTCTTTTGAATTTTAAAGCTCCTAGAAAAGAAGGTGCATACCGATTGTTCGCATATGTTTATGATGGAAATGGAAATGCAGCTACTGCTAACTTTCCTTTTTATGTGAGTAAAACGCAATAAGAACATACCTAATAAACGAAAATTTATAATTAAAAGTGAGAAGAGTAATCTTCTCACTTTTTTTTTGACAAAATTTAAAAGTACTTTTTGTTAAAATTTGAATAGAAAAGCTAGAGCAAAACTTCACTATTATATTAAATTCACCCGATGTAATGTTAAATTACCCTCTTGGTTTTAAAAAGATTGTTATGATGTTAAAATAGTATGAATAGTTACCAATTTTTAGGTAGTACAGAGATTAAAATGCCTTTAGATTTGTGGTGTAATTAAAAATAAAGAAGTGTTTTTCTTATTTAATTCGTAAACTAAAAAAATAACTTTATTATGAAAACACAAATTAAAATTGCAACAATCTTAGCCGTTCTATTTATGTCAAACTTAGTTTTTGCAGAAACTGGCAAACCTTCTTTTATAATCAAAAAGGCAGGAGAAAAATCATTTTACTTTGAGACAAAAGACATGATTTCTTCTTTTGTAGAAGTAATCTTTGAAGATGAAAATGGGAATCCAATATTTTCAGAGTATGCAATTCATTCAGCAAATTTTGAAAGAAAATACAATCTAAGTGAATTAGCGAATGGTTCGTATATTTTGAAATTAAAAACAGATACAGCAACTAAAATACTTCCAATTACGATCACCAAAAATGATTTAAAAATTGATTGGGATGAAACTGATACAATGTAATTAATCCTATTAAAGAACAAGCTTAAAAAAGAGATACCTCAGACTTAAGAATAAGTCTGAGGTACTTTTTTTGAGTAACTTTATTAGAGGTTTATACTTCTAGGATAAAACCAACCAAGTTTACTTCAGAATTTAGTCCTAATTTTTTTCTTAGTCTATAACGACTAATTTCTACTCCTCTAACAGAAATATTGAGAAGTGGAGCTATTTCTTTAGTGGTCAAATTCATTCGTAAATAAGCACATAATTTTTGATCCTTAGGAGTTAATTCAGGAAACTTACTCCGTAACCTTTTAAAGAAATTCTCGTGAACTTGATCGAAATAAGTTTCAAATTGTTCCCAACTTTCATCTAACTGAATATCAGATTCGATAACTCGTGTAATTTGTTGGATCCTTTTTTTCACATCAGGAGCCGCATCAGATTGTATGTTAGTTAGATCATTTTTTATTTTTGTTAGGATCTCACTTTTTTGAACCAAATGCATGGTGGCGGAAGCGAGTTGACTATTTTTATGTTTAATATCTGTGCTTAATTTATCGTTTTTAAGTTTAATTATTTCGCTTTCAGATTTTTTAACCTCTTCTTTGAATTTAGCCTCTTTTATTTCCAACTTTTCTGTTTGTTCTTTTTTAAATGCCACCGTCTTTTTTTCTTCACGTTTTGAGATAATCTTGGAGAAGCTATAAAGTCCAAATAATGTAAATAATAAATAGGCCAATTTGCTATACCACGACCAAAACCATGGTGGCGAAATCTTAAATTCAAAGTTAGCTTCATCACTTAATTGACCATAAGCATTTCTTGCTTGCACTTTAAAATTATATTTACCAGGAGCAAGGTTAGTGTATTCTTTTTCAGTTTTAGCCATCCAGTCAGACCATTCATTTTCAAATCCTTCTAAACTAAATCGATATTTTAAATAACCTATTTTTTCATAATAAGGAGCTGAAAAAGCAAATCGAAAATCGTTCATTTTGTAATTGAAATTGAAATCTTCTTCAGTTGGATTGCCCCAATAAAAAGTTGAATCTTCATGTGTAATATTAGTAACATTTCTAATCAAAATTTTAAAGGAAAAGTCTCTATTCTTTTGATTTAATGGACTATAATGAGCAAAGCCTTTTTCGTTTCCAATAAAAACATTCCATTCATCAAATGAATAAACATGCTCAAATCCATCTACTAAATCTTCCTGAATTTGATTGAAGTATCTAACTTCAAACTTATTGAAAACTCCTTTTTCCTCCACTCTAATTACTCCAAATTCACCATCAATAGAAAACCAAATATTACCTAAACCATCCTCAATCAATCGGTGATAATTTCTATTTTCTCCAAAAATTTTAATGAAGTCTTGATGTGGCACAAATAGATCTTTAAAGACATCATATTTAAAAACTCCCTTAGGGGTAGTAAAAATTAATTCATTCCTAATTTTCACTACATTTATGACTAATTCATCAGGTAAGCCATTTACCCCAGCATATGATTTTACACTTGTTACTGTTTTTAAATCCTCAGATAAAACAATTTTATATAGCCCTTTGTACGAGTGAGAAACCCAAATATTACCATTGGAATCTTCTTCAAAAATTCGAGCAGATTCATCGAATCCTTGAATTTTTCCTTCTAATTTCCAATCTGACGCCTTATCACCGGAAGTTTCTCCTTTATGATTTTTGTACAAATAAAGACCAGTATAATGCCCTCCTATAGCATAGTCAGGGTTTGACTTTAATGCCATAAACTTCCATGTACCTTCGATATTGGAAATAGGAATTAGTTTTCCATCTTTTAGGATGGAAGTACCTTTATGTTGCCCTACAATAACTTCATTATTGACTTTGCTAATACTCCAAACCTGTCCTAATCCGTTTTCAACGAGTTTAAATTTTGTATTATTTCTATCTGAATTTTCATTATTCCATTCTTTAAAAAATAAACCTTGATTGGTTCCAAAGAAAAGCTTTCCATCATGAGAAATAGAAGCATATCCTGTCCCGGCGATTCCTTCTTGCGTTCTTATTTTTGTAAATGGAGAGTTAATTTCGGCATAATCGATTCCATTATCTAATCCAAGCCAAAGATTTTGTTGACTGTCTTGAATTACGCTTAAAACGGTATTATTTTGAAGTCCTTTATTTTTATTGAGGTGTAATTCTTTTTCGCCATTTTTATCAATAATTAGTAAACCATTTTGTGGAGTTCCAACTGCATAATTCCCATTTTTCAGCTGAGTAGCACAGTAAGCTTGATGAGTTTTAAAAAACTCATTTACTGATACATTCCAAGGATTTATCCCTGAATCATCCATTAAAAACAAACCATTGGAAAAAGTGAAAATTAATTTCTGTATGTTGTCAAGTGGAAGGATTGCGATTATTTTTTCTTTTTGGAAAGAATTGGAATTAGGAATAGGAATGATAGAATTATCCTTTAATTCAAATAAACCTTCTTCTAGGTCTTGAATAATAATTTTTTCTCCAAATTGAAAGAAACTCTCAAATAATTGATTTTTAGGTTTGATGACTTCAATTTGATTATTTCGGAAGTGAAAAATCCCTTTTCTTGAACAAAAATAAATACCGTTGGGTTGGATGAAGATTTCCCAAATATCTTCAAAACTTCGACATTCTTCTGGAATTAAAGGGATTAAGGATGTATATGTAGGTTTTCCTACTTCATTTGTTTCTAGATAACCTACCTCATTTTGACCTCCAAAATAAATCCGTCCATTTTTATCATAATTAACTGAACGGACAATCGTACCATTCGGAAGAGGAAAAGTTCGCCAATTTGTGCCATCAAATTCTAACAATCCTTTATTGTTAGCAAAATATATAATACCTCTTTCATCCTGTTGGATATCCCAATTTTGGGTGCCAGCATGATAATCTGCTCTGGAAAAATTAGTAATAGAAGGGGAACCTAGCTTTTGCTTTTGCGCAAAAATGCTACAAAAGGAAAAAAGAAGAAAAGCTAAGGTAAATATGTTTGTTTTCGTCATAGTTATGATTTGCCGTAAATGTATTCAATATTTTGTAGATGATGTAGTTATTTTTGCCAAAAAAAATCTCAGATACCTTGATAACAAAGAGATTTTGTAAATGTTTTGAGGGAAAAGAGATTCATTGATGTAGTAGTGATGTATAGCCCAAAACCCTCGATGTAAGTAAGATGTATGGGGAAAATCTTTTATAGATTCATTCAATACTAAATTTGACAGATTTCTTTTTTAAAAACATAAATAATTGAAATGAAAATCATTTACCAAATAATACTTTCTACTTTATTACTTTCACTCTTTTTACTTCCAAGTTGCCAAGAACCAGCTGATATTGGAGGTTGTGATTTTACCAAATCAATCGAAAACTATCAGATGGTTTGGAATGATGAATTCGATGGAAGTGAAATTGATGATTCAAAATGGTCATACGAATCAGGAGATGGATGTCCAGATTTATGTGGATGGGGGAATAATGAATTAGAATATTATACTGACCGCCCAGAAAATTCATACATCAGTAATGGAAATTTAGTGATTGAGGCTAAGAAAGAGTCACCACTTTACTTAGGTGAACATCAATATACTTCCGCACGAATGGTGACAAAAGGTAAAGGAGATTGGAAATACGGGCGGATGGATGTACGAGCGAAATTACCAACAGGGCAAGGTCTTTGGCCAGCCATTTGGATGCTTCCTACAGATACTGTATATGGTTTATGGCCTAGAAGTGGTGAGATTGATATAATGGAAAATATTGGAAGTGAGCCAAATAAAGTTTTTGGGACAGTTCATTATGGGTTAGGCTTTGAAAATTGGAGATTTTTTTCCCAGGATACTATTAAAAACTCAGGACCATCATTTGTTGATGAGTTCCATGTATTTACTGTATTATGGAGTGAAGACTGTATGCAATTCCAAGTAGATGGCGAAAATTATGGAGAACCAGTTACTCGTTCTACAATTTTGCCAGCCCCTTATCCATTCGATCAACCATTTCATATGATTCTCAATGTTGCTGTTGGAGGAAACCTTCCTGGTAACCCAGATGGATCAACAGTTTTTCCACAAAAATTGGAAGTGGATTATGTCCGCGTTTACCAAGAGAAATAAAAGATCTACTCAAACAAATAAAATTTTCTTCTTTTTAGAAAAGAACTGAAGTGGATAAAAAATCTACTTCAGTTCAATTTATTCTTCCATGATTTAACTTCAAATTTTAGATGAATTATAACGAATCAAATACTGAAACTACTGCAAAGCAAAGTACAGCAACTCGAATAAATGAATTGTTAGCAAAAATGACTTTGCAGGAAAAGATCGGACAAATGTCTCAGTTTGCTAATCGAACTGAAATAACAGATGATTTCCGAGAAGCAATTCGACAAGGAAAAGTTGGGTCTATTTTGAATGAAGTTGATGAGGAGAAATTAAAGGAATTACAAAGAATAGCCAGAAAAGAAAGTAGATTAGGAATTCCAATTATTATTGGTAGAGATGTCATTCATGGTTTCCAAACGATGATGCCGATTCCTCTTGGTCAAGCAGCAAGTTGGAATCCTGAATTAATCGAAAAAGGAGCAAGAGTAGCTGCAATCGAAGCTGCCTCTTCTGGAATTCATTGGACTTTTGCACCAATGATAGATATTTCAAGAGATCCAAGATGGGGGCGAATTGCTGAAACATTAGGAGAGGATTCTTACCTAACTAGTGTTCTTGGAAATGCTATGATTAAAGGATTTCAAGGAGATGATTTATCCAAATCAGATAGTATTGCCGCTTGCGCAAAACACTTCGCTGGTTATGGATATTCAGAGGCAGGGAAGGATTATGCTTATGTAAATATTTCGGAAAATGAATTACGAAATGTTGTGCTTCCTCCTTTCAAAGCAGCTGTAGATGCTAACGTTGCCACTTTCATGGCTGCATTTTCAGATATAAATGGAGTACCTGCATCAGGTAATGAATTTCTCATGAAAAACATCCTTCGAGATGAATGGAATTATGATGGATTTGTAGTGAGTGATTGGGATTCAGTTATTCAATTAATTACTCATGGTTTTTCTGAAAATGAAAAAGAAGCTGCTTTTGAAGCTGTAAATGCGGGAGTAGACATGGAAATGGCTAGTCATACTTATTTGCACAATCTTGAAAATCTAGTAGAAAGCGGCAGAATTCCAATGGAGAAAATAGATCAATGTGTAAGTAATATTTTAAAAGTCAAATTTGATTTAGGTTTGTTTGACAAACCTGATTTTGATAAAATAGAATTTCCAGAAAAAGGAAATAATGACTTTTTACAAACTGCCAAACAAGCAGCTCTGGAAAGTATTGTTTTGTTAAAAAATGACTACAATAAACTTCCACTTGAAAAAAACAATATTAAAGATTTAGCGATTATTGGTCCATTGGCAGATGACGGTTTTGAGCAAATGGGTACTTGGACTTTTGATGGAAAAGAAGAATGGTGTCAAACTCCTTTGCAAGCCATCAAAGAAATGGTAGGAGAAGATGTAAATATTCATGTTGCTCGAGGAATGGAAACTACTCGTAGTAAAGTAAAAGATAAATACTTTGAAGAAGCAGTTGAAGCTGCAAAAAAATCAGATACAGTTATTTTCTTCCTAGGTGAAGAAGCGATTCTATCTGGAGAGGCACATTGCCGAGCTGATATTGATTTACCAGGTTATCAAAATGAACTACTAGAAGAGATTTCTAAACTTGGAAAATCGACTGTTCTTGTTATAATGGCAGGACGTCCTCTCACTTTAAGTCAAACGGAGCATTTTGTAAATGCAATGTTATTTGCTTGGCATCCAGGAACTATGGGAGGGCCAGCAATTGCAGATATTTTATTCGGAAAAGAATATCCATCAGGTAAGCTACCTGTAACATTTCCAAAAATGGTTGGTCAAATTCCAATTTATTATAATCAAAGAAACTCTGGGAAACCAGCCACTTACGATTCATTCATTCATATTGATGACATAGAACCACGAGCGGGGCAAACCTCGGTTGGGAATACTTCTTTCCATTTAGATGCTGGATTTGAACCTCAATATCCTTTTGGTTTTGGTTTATCATATGGTCATTTTGTTTACCATAATATTTGGTTGTCTGAAGGAGTAATAGAAATGGGGGGAAGTATTGAAATATATGCTCAATTAACTAATAATGGAAGGTTTGATTCTATTGAAATTGCTCAATTATATATCCGTGATTTAGTCGGAAATGTTACCAGGCCAATCAAAGAATTAAAAGGTTTTCAACGGGTTCATTTGCATGTAGGAGAAACAAAAACAATATGCTTTCATCTTCATACAGATGATTTAGCATTTTATAATAGACATATGAAATTAGTAACAGAACCTGGACAATTTGAAGTTTGGGTTGGGGGTAATTCTGATGCTACCTTAAGAACTTCATTTTATATTAAATGATAGATTAAATAAGAATTCAATTTTTTTTTAAATTGAGTTCTTATTTAATTTTTTTTTAGAAACGATTAATCAACTTAAATACTTCAACATGGGAAAAACCAATTTCATTATCCTCATAGCCTTAATAGTTGCTTTGGGTGGCTTCTTAATGGGGTTTGATGCTTCAGTAATCTCTGGCGTCAACAAATTTATCGAATTAGAATTTGATCTCACAAAATTAGAATTAGGATGGGCAGTAGCATCTCTTACAGTTACAGCTACACTTGCTATGATGGTCGCAGGACCTATTAGTGATAAGTATGGAAGGAAACAAGTTTTGACATATGCAGCTTTACTTTATTTTGTATCTGCAATTGGTTCAGCTTTCGCTCCTTCATTTTTAATTTTAGTAATTGCTCGAATGATTGGTGGATTAGGAGTTGGTGCATCTTTAATTATTGCTCCAATGTATATTGCTGAAATTGCCCCTCCTTCAATGAGAGGAAGAATGGTTTCCTTCAATCAATTAAATATTGTTTTAGGGATATCTGTAGCCTTTTTTACTAACTATATGATTTTGCAATTAGGAGAATCAGATGCAGCTTGGGCACAATCTTTAAAATTTGATGAGTATAATTGGAGATGGATGTTAGGCTTAGAAGCTCTTCCTGCTATCCTATATTTCTTTGCATTATTTATAGTACCAAAGAGCCCTCGTTGGTTGGCAATGAAAGGAAGATATGAAGAAGCACTAGCGATAATGAAAAAAGCTGCTGATGAAGAAGAGGCTAAAAGAATTATTAATTCTGTGAAAGATAGTATGGGGGCTGGTACATCAGAGGAGAGCTCATCTTTCAAAGATCTTTTGAAACCTTCATTGCGTTTAGTTCTAACTATTGGATTAGTGATAGGAATCCTTCAACAAATTACTGGGATTAACTCAGTATTCTTTTATGCTCCTATGATTTTTGAACAATCAGGAATTGGAACCGATGCTTCCTTTGTTCAAGCCATTTTAGTAGGTCTTGTAAATTTAGTTTTCACTCTTATTGCAATTGCATTAATTGATAAGTTGGGAAGAAAACCATTACTCATTTTTGGAGTAGGGGGAATTGTGGTTACTATGTTTTTATTATCATATGGTTTCAAGCAAGCGACTTATACTTTAACTGCTGAATCTGTTCAAACTTTACCTGAATCTGTAAATCAGGAACAACTTGCTTCTCTTGTCGGAAAAACTTTTACCGATGATGTAAGTTTCAAACGAGCAACCAGAGACGCATTAGGAAAAGAAGCAGCTCAAGGGGTAGAATCTGAATTAATTACAGCAGCAGTTACAATGAATTCTTGGCTAATACTAATATGTATTTTAGGATTCGTGGCTTCCTTTGCGGTTTCGGTAGGACCTGTTATGTGGGTACTTTTCTCAGAATTATTCCCCAATTGGATTCGTGGTATTGCCATATCCTTTGTTGGGTTGGTTAACTCAGGTGTGAGTACTTTAGTTCAATTTGTTTTCCCTTGGGAGTTAGACAATTTAGGAAGTTCTATGACTTTCCTTATTTATGGAGTGTTTGCTGTGATAGGTTTGATTTTCATTATAATGAAAGTTCCTGAAACGAAAGGAAAATCATTAGAAGAATTGGAAGCACTATTAGTTAAATAATATTTTTAGGTCGAGTGAATCCATATGAATTCATTCGACCTAATTTTCTAATTTTAAATTAGTTATAAGGTTTTAAAAGATTTTTTAAATTAATATTAACGACAAAACGCAGAATTAATATCATGAAAAATTCATCGTATTTCATACTTGTTACGCTCAAAATATTTATCATAATTGCTTTAGTTTCTTGTGTTCGAAATGCCGAAAAAGGCGAAGAAACAACCACTAAAGAAACTCCAAAAACGGAAGTAAGTGTTGCCACCGAAGTAGAAAATTTCATTGAATCGAAAGGGGAAATTACAAAGGAAGAAGGTAAAGCAATAACTTCTGCGAAAGGAGAATCTTGGGTTTCATTTGATGTGAATGTCCCAGTAGCTGGAAGATATAAATTTGAAGTAAACGCATCATCTACAGCTGATGAAGCTACTGTTTGGATGGAAGACTATATTGATAATAAAGATGGACGTACCTATAATGTGACAGGAGCAGTTCCTATTGAAAATAACAAGACATTTACAATTTCAAGTAAAGACGGGAGCCCATTAGATAAAGGACTACATAAAATGAAATTACACCTAAAAGGTGATAATGTGAAAGTAGATTGGTTCAAGTTTACTTTGATGAAAAAACACCAAGTCACTCCTCAAACTTTAACTCAAAAAACTGATGGTAAGGAATGGAAAGTTGTCTGGGCTGATGAGTTTAATGGAGAAGGAATTCCTGATACTACCAAGTGGACTTTTGATATTGGTAATTGGGGCTGGGGAAATCATGAGTTACAATATTATACTGACAAACGAGTAGAAAATGCTCGCCAAGAAAATGGAAACTTAATCATTGAGGCTCGGAAAAATGATATGGGGGAAGAATGGACTTCTGCCCGTCTGACTACTCGAGGAAAAGTAGCATTTCTTTATGGTCGAATTGAGTTTCGTGCAAAAGTTCCAGTAGAAAAAGGAAACTGGGCTGCAGGTTGGACGCTTGGTGATAAATATGTTGATGAAATTGACTGGCCATATTGTGGAGAAATTGATATTCTCGAAACAGTAGGTTATGAGTTGAATGATGAAACTGGCGATGGTAAGGCTCATGCATCTGCACATAGTGGTGCTTATTATTTTAAGTTGGGAAATCAACCAACAGGAATTACTGAGGTGAAAAATATGAAAGATGAATTTCATACTTATGCTATCGATTGGTCACCTGAAGGAATGACTGCGACAGTTGACGGAAGAGAGTATTTCACTTATGATGATACAACTACTGAACTTGCTTGGCCATTTGATCAATCACAAAATATCATTTTAAATCTTGCCATGGGAGGTGGCTGGGGTGGTCAAAAAGGGATGCATGAATCCGCTACCTCACAAAAGTTTATTTTGGATTATGTTCGAGTTTACGAGAAGCGTTAATGTATTGTTATAAAAAACTAGAGAAACAAACTACATAAAAAATCAATTTTGAATTTAACTGAGAAAATAAAATATATAGGATTTTTTATCCTTGCAATACTTGCATTTGTTAGTTGTAAAAATGCAAGTAATAAGAGTGATTTATCTATAAAAGATAATGATGTAGAAGCATTGTTGCAAAAGATGACAATAGAAGAAAAGGCAGGGCAAATGACCAATATCAGTTTGATGGCATTAGCTAAGGGAGATTTTTGGATGCGAAGAGATACTGTGGAATTGGACACCGCAAAGATGAATGAATTATTGCTTAGAAAGCATGTTGGTTCAGTTCAAAATTTGGGTACTTATCCTTTTGATCCAACAGAATGGAGAAAAAATATTTCTCAAATCCAAGATTATGTCTTAGAAAAGTCAAGCCTAAAGATTCCAGTCATTTATGGAATTGATGCAGTTCATGGAGCCAATTATACTGCTGGTTCAACTTTGTTTCCACATCAATTAGCCCTAGCGGCTACTTGGAATCCTGCCCTAGCAGAAGTTACCGGAGCAATCACTTCCTATGAAATAAAAGCATCAGGAATACCATGGAATTATTCACCTGTTTTGGATGTCTCCAAGCAACCACTTTGGGGGAGAGTCTTTGAGTCATTTGGTGAAGATACCTATCTGACCACAATCATGGGAGACGCCATGATAAAAGGAGCGCAAGGCGATGATATATCTCAATTTGATAAATCTGCAGTTTGCCTTAAGCACTTTTTAGGATATGGAACTCCTATGAATGGAAAAGATCGCTCTCCAACTATTTTACCGGAAAGAATTCTTCGACAATATTATTTGCCTCCTTTCGAATCTGCCATCAAAAATGGAGCATTATCCGTAATGCTCAATTCCGGTTCTGTCAATGGAATTCCCTCACATGCAGATTATCATTTTATTACTGAAATTCTAAAAGGAGAATTAGGTTTTGAAGGCTTTACCATTTCTGATTGGGAAGATGTAGTTAATCTGGTGAAAACCCATCAAGTGGCTAAGGATGAAAAAGAGGCGGTGAAAATTTCTGTCAATGCTGGAATGGATATGTGCATGGAACCTTATGATGCAAGTTTTGCGGATTATTTAGTAGAATTAGTGAATGAAGGAGAGGTTCCAATGTCGCGGGTAGATGATGCAGTACGAAGAATTTTAACAGTTAAAAAGAAATTAGGATTATTTGAAAAACCGCTTACTGATCCTTCCTTGTATCCAAAGTTTGGTTCCGAAGAATTTGCCGAAAAAAGTTTTGAAGCAGCTAAAGAATGCCTAACACTTTTAAAAAACGAAAATGACTTTTTACCTTTTTCCAAAAATAAAAAAGTCCTTGTAACAGGTGTGGGAGCCAATTCATTTAATTATCTCAATGGAGCCTGGAGTCGAACTTGGGGTGGACACGAAACTGATTTTAACGACGAGGAAAAGAAAACAGTTCTTGAAGCTGTTGAAGATAAAATAGGAAAATCAAATGTCAAATATGTAGAAGGAACTTCCTACGATGAAGATATTAATACTTCAAAAGCCGTGCAGACTGCTCGTAATGTGGACTATGTAATTATAGTGTTAGGAGAAAAACCAGCAACCGAAAAGCCAAGCGATATTGAAGACTTGAATATGCCTAAAGCTCAATTAGAATTAGTGGAGAGAATTGCAAAAACAGGAAAGCCAATTGCTCTCGTTTTGTTGGAAGCACGCCCCAGAGTTATTAGTGCAATTGAGCCTCTTACTGAGAGTATTTTAATGGCATATTTACCAGGGAGTGAAGGTGGTCGGGCTATTACTGAGGTTTTATTTGGTGATTTTAATCCTTGTGGAAAATTGCCTTACACTTATCCTCGTCATACTGGTTCTATCTGGGTCTATGATCATACAAAGGCAGATAAACGAGATGGAGGTTTTGGTTTTGATGCTTTTAACCCGCAATATGAATTTGGTCATGGTTTGAGCTTTACGGATTTTGAGTATTCGAATGTGAATATCCAAAAAGATACTTTTTCAAAAAATGAAACCATAAAAGTTTCTGTAGATATAACTAACACAGGCGACCAAATTGGAAAAGAGGTGGTACAATTGTACACCTCTGACTTGGTAGCAAGTGTAGTACCTGCTGTAAAGCAATTGCGAAAATTTCAAAAAATTGAATTAGCTCAAGGAGAAACTAAAAAAGTTGATTTTACTTTAACTGAAAAGGATTTAGGATTTGTTAATATGGAAAATGAGTGGGTAACAGAATCAGGTGAGTTTCAAATCACAATAGATACTTTTAAGGTGAATTTTTATTTACAAAACTGATAAACGAACATAATTATTAAAATGAGAAAAGTAGAAACAAATCAAGAAATCTCACAACGTGTAGAAGCATTGTTACAAAAAATGACACTTGATCAAAAAATTGGTCAAATGACTCAAACTGAAAGAATGGTTATTTCACCTGAAGAGGTCAAAAGTTATCATATTGGTTCTGTACTAAGTGGTGGAGGTTCTGTGCCAGGGAAGAATAAACCTTCTGATTGGATAGACATGAATGATGCTTATTGGGCAGCCTCTATGGAGCAGGATGAACATCATTTAGCTATTCCAATTATTTATGGAGTGGATGCAATTCACGGTCATAATAATGTAATTGGTGCTACCATTTTTCCTCACAATATTGGACTAGGTGCTATGCGTGATCCTGATTTAATAGAACGAATTGCAAAGGTGACAGCTCGTGAAATTTTATCAACAGGAGTAGAGTGGACTTTTGCACCAACGCTTGCTGTTGCACGTAATTATCATTGGGGAAGAACTTATGAGAGTTTTTCTGAAGATCCAGAAATAGTTCAATCTTATGCTGGAAGATTTGTGAAAGGTTTGCAAGGAGATTTAGGAAGAGATAGCGTGGCTGGATGCGTAAAGCATTGGGTAGGTGATGGTGGAACATCTTACGGAATAGATCAAGGAGATACTGATATATCAGATGAGGAAATGAGTCGAATTCACATTGCTCCTTATTACCCTGCGATTGCAGAAGGAGTACTAACTGTGATGGCTTCTTTTAATAGTTGGAAAGGGGATAAGTGTCATGGACATCGTTATTTATTGACTGATGTATTGAAAAATGAATTAGGATTCGAAGGGTTTATTATTTCTGATTGGGATGGAATTGATTACCTCAATGACAGCTATTTCGAAACAGTAGCAATGAGTGTAAATGCTGGAATTGACATGTTTATGGTTTCAGAAAAATGGAGAGATTTTATCGCTCATGTGAGAACTCATGTTGAATCAGGAAGAATTCCAATGGAAAGAATTGATGATGCTGTTAGAAGAATTTTATATGTAAAAATAAAATATGGTTTATTTGAAAAACCAAGACCAGCGGAAAGATATTGGTCAAAGAATCCAAGTTTTGGAACGAAAGAAAACCGAGAAGTTGCTAGAGAAGCCGTACGTAAATCATTAGTTTTATTAAAAAACCAAAATGATATTTTACCCTTAAGTAAAAATGCACGAATTATTGTTGCTGGAAAAAATGCAGATGATTGTGGGCATCAATGTGGAGGATTCACTATTGCTTGGCAAGGTGTATCTGATAGTCAAGCAATTGGTCGGGATAAAGAAGATGGTTCGATTATTATGGATTATCAATCACCTGGAGCTGGTGTTCAGAAAGGGACAATTGAAGGAGGAACCTCCATTTGGGATGGAATCAAAGCAGTCGCTTCAAATGCTATTTTAAATATCAATGGAAGTGCCGCAGATCCTGAAAAGCATGATGTAGGAATAGTAGTGATTGGAGAAACACCATATGCTGAAGGTATGGGGGATATTAGAGATAGTGATCATGTGATAGGTGAGACGGCAGGTAAAATCCAAGGATTTATGAAGGTACTTCATCCATATGCTCACTCAACAGTATTGAATGAAATTCATCCGGAAGATCTTCGGGCTATTCATAATATTACAGATAAAGGGATTCCAGCAGTAGTTGTTTTAGTAAGTGGTAGAACCTTAATAATTAAAAAAGAATTGGAAGAGTCTTCGGCTTTCG
Source organism: uncultured Saprospiraceae bacterium (assembly GCA_964564545.1). GTDB lineage: Bacteria > Bacteroidota > Bacteroidia > Chitinophagales > Saprospiraceae > CAJQQY01. The sequence continues at coordinate 15,663 of CAZMBP010000021.1, read as the reverse complement.
TAGCAGCTTGGTTGCCTGGATCTGAAGGACAAGGAGTTGCTGATGTTATATTTGGAGATTATGATTTTGAAGGAAAACTTTCATTTACTTGGCAGAAAAAAAGAGGAGAGAATTACTTGAGAGGAGATGAAGTTTACGAACCATTATTTCCATATGGGTATGGTTTGAAATATTCTCAGGAGAGTTAATTTTATTAAAAAACTTTCCTCAATTATTTTGAAGTTTTATCCAATTAATTATTATTTTCATATGAAATACGTGCGTCAAACCTACTACATGTACTACATCACCACTACATCAATTGGGAAAACGTACAGTATATTGAAACCTGGCGACAAATAACGTTCTTTATATTACCGAAAAATGCTCATATTAGCATTAGATAAGATATAGAAATTAATCTTTTAACTTTTAAAATCATTTTATTATTATGAAAAAAATTTACTTTTCATTATTGTTATTATTCTCATTTACTAGTGTTTTTTCTCAAGTAGAAGGAACATGGAAAATTGCACCAATTCCAGATGCATTAGCTGTAGGTCCAACTCTTGGAGATTTCTCATGGTGGGCAAGTAGTGCTGGAGATGTAACAACTAGAGCTTGTTTTTTTGACGATAAATTCGTTTTTAATGCAGACGGAACTTTCCAAAATGTTCAAGATGGTGAAACATGGTTAGAGCCTTGGCAAGGTTCAGATCCTGAGGCATGTGGTGCACCAATTGCTCCTCATGATGGTTCTAATGCTGCAACTTGGTCTTATGATGCAATGGCAAGTACTGTTACTTTAACAGGAGTTGGAGCACATCTAGGTCTTGCAAAGGTTCACAATGGTGGAGAGCTTGCTTCTCCTTCAGCTGCGCCTGCTTCTATTACATATCCTGTAATTTTCGATGGTAATTATATGACCATTGATATTGATTTTGGTGGAATTGGATATTGGCATTTCGTTTTGGAGAAAGAACTTCCTCCTGTTGATTTAAATGGAACTACTTGGGTAATGGCTCCAGAAGCTAACTCAATTGCTGTAGGACCAGCATTGGGAGATTTCTCATGGTTTGCAATTGACGATGCAGGTGTTACTTCAAGAGCTTGTTTTTATGATGACCAATTTGTTTTCAATGCAGATGGAACATTTAGTAATGTACAAGGAACTGAAACTTGGGTAGAAGCATGGCAAGGAAATGATCCAGAAGGATGTGCAACACCAGTTGCACCACATGATGGGTCTAATGCAGCTACCTGGACATATGATGAAGCAGCAGGAACAATTACTCTTGATGGAGTTGGAGCGCACCTAGGACTCGCAAAAGTTCACAATGGTGGAGAGCTTGCTTCTCCTGGAGATGCTGTACAGTCTATTACTTACCCTGCAGTTATTGAAGGAGATAGAATGACTATTGATATTGATTTTGGTGGAATTGGATATTGGCACTTTGTTTTAGTGAAAGAAGGAACTTCAAGTGTTGAAGTTGTAAAAGAAAACTTGTTCTCTTTCTTCCCGAATCCTGCTAATACTGAAATTCAAATCAAGTCTGATGAGGTAATGGATGAATTAATTATCCGTGACTTTACTGGAAGAGTTATGATGATGAAGACAAACCCATCATCTAATGAAACAGTTAATGTTTCTAGTCTTTCAAGTGGAATGTACATTTTAGAATGCCGATTTGGCAATAAAATATCTGTTAAGAAATTATCTATTAATTAGATAATACTTCTTACAAACAAGAATCCCGAATCTTTTTAATTAAAGATTCGGGATTCTTATTTTAACCTAAGTCGTAGCTTTTATTCTTCTTTGTTCTTTTGAGACTCTAGTTTTTCTTTCAGTTTTTCTTTTACTTCTTTGAATGCTTTTATTTCCATATCCTTTCTTTCTGCAAAAAGTCTTTTAACTCGTCTTCCACTCATAAATCCGCCACTACGATTAACTCCTCGAAGGAAAGATTCAAATCCTTTTCCATTGTGAAAATATCCAAGTGGAGCTATCACATAACTTGCCACAAATGTTTTGCAATCATGGCATTCTACAAATACCCGATCAGGTTCACCTGCTTCTCGATATAAAATATTCTTTAATTTTTCTGATTGGCAGTTTTGACATTTTTGAAGTAAAACATCCATAAGTTGATTTTTATAAGGTAAACTTTTACTAATTTAAACAATCCATGGTAAATAAAAAACACAAGTCAAGAGTATTCCTACCAAAGCTAAAAAAGTAACAAAGGTTCCAGAGAATAACATATCCTTGGAGGACAGAAATCCAGAACCAAAAGCAATGGCGTTTGGAGGAGTACTAATTGGCAATGCCATTGATGAAGAACACATTAGTGCAATAGCAATGGTCAAAATTAATTCACCTTGTGGGAGCGCCACAGCTACAGGAATTAATAAGTTAGCAGTTGCCGTATTACTCATAAAGGTTGTCATAACAGCAGCAAGAATTACCAACAAAACTAAAATGATAAAGAAACCACTTTCTAATGGGAGTAATCCTGCGATCGTATTTGTGATTCCACTTTTCTTTAGTCCAACTCCTAAACACAAACCTCCACCCAACATAAATAAAATATCCCAAGAGAGATTTTTAAAATCTCGGTTTTCTAATAATTTACTTCCAAACGCTGCCAACACTACAAAAAGTCCAACCATTCCAGTAGAAAGTCCTGTAGTTCCTGAGGTTAACCAACCAAGTACTGTTACTACAAAAATCCCTAGCACTAAGTATTGTTTTTTTCCAAATGAATGAATGGCATCTATTTCAATTTGAATTTTTACATCACCTGGAGGATATAATTTTAACAAGACTTTCCACAATAAAAATAGTAATAAAAACATCAATGGAACTGCCATAGCCATCCATCGAGCAAAGGTTACATTGATATCCATTTGAAGCAAATATTCCATGGCAATCGCATTAGGAGGAGTTCCAATCGGTGTTCCGATACCTCCTAAATTACAGGCAAATGGAATGGCTAAAGCTATTGCTTTGGAAAAAGGAGAAGTCTCTGGTAAATCAATTACAACTGGTGCGACAATTGCAAACATCATTGCTGCTGTGGCAGTATTACTGATCCACATAGACAAAATCGAGGAAACTAAAATTAGGGATAGTAAAACACGAGAAGGACTATTTCCAGTTTTCTCAATAATACTTCTGGCTATCATTCTCGAAATACCATATTTGTTAAGCAGAGCAGCTAACACAAATCCACCCATGAAGAGCAATGTAATATCACCAAAAAAAGCAATCAGAAAATCCTCTTTGGTGACGTTGACTCCTGTTTCTACGAGAGCAGGTAAGAGCCATAATATTTGAAAGAATAGGACAGCTAGACTTGTGATGTATAATGGAAGCGCTTCAGAAATCCAGAGAATTGCAGTTGCAATTAAAATAATGGCAGCAATTTCTTCTTGTTTGTTCAATCCAAAAAGAGATTGAAAAACATGAGAAAAATAACTAACAAAGAGTCCTATAAATAATAGAATCACTATTCTATTTGGGGTGAATTTTTTACGAAAGGACATTTATTATTTGTTTAATCCTGTATTTTATAAAAAACCCAAAGGTAAGTAAGAGAATATTATTTAGGGTAGATTTTATAGGGCAATATTTTTTTGGTTCTCTTTTTTTTGGTTCTCTTTCTTTTTAGAAAATGTCATATATATAATTGATGAAAATCACTTTTTTTTAATATTTGAAAACCTAACTTTAAAAACAATTATTGGATTGAATCATGTTTTTGGTTCAAAATATTGCTCTATGATATCATTCTTCATAAAGAATGATTTATAGATTACATTTTATATTATGGCAAAACAAGAACTCAAAAAAACTCTCCAACTTTGGCAACTTATTTTCTTTGGAATAGGAACAATGCTTGGAGCAGGTATTTATGTTTTGGTAGGAAAAGTAGCCGGAGCTTCAGGTTTTTTAGCTCCAGGTGCTTTCTTATTTGCTGCATTGTTAGCTGGATTTACGGCTTTTTCCTTTGCTGAATTATCCGCAAGGTATCCCAAAAGCGGGGGCGTGGTGGTATATGTCCAACAAGCTTTTCATAACAGAAAATTTTCGATACTAATCGGCTATCTTATTTTGGTAACTGGAGTAGTTTCGACTGCAGCTATGATGCGAGGGTTTGTAGGCTATTTTCATATCTTTTTTAGTATACCTGATTGGGTTATTATTCCACTTGTAATTGCATTGTTATCTTTTTTTTGCATTAAAGGAATTGCTGAAAGTATCAACCTAGTAGTAGTGATTACTTTGGTGGAAATAGCTGGATTATTATTAGTGGTTTATTTAGCAGGAGGAACCATCACAGGAACCGAAGAAACATTTTCTCAGCTCATTCCATCTATGGAATTGAAAAATATCAATCCAATTGTTTTAGGTGCTTTTCTTGCTTTCTATGCCTACATAGGATTTGAGGATTTTGCGAATATTGCTGAGGAAGTTAAGAATCCACAACGGAATTTACCAATAGCTATTATTCTTTCTTTGATTATTACTACCATCATTTATATTGGTGTTTCTGTGGTAACGGTTCTTGCATTTCCAATTGATAAATTGGCAGCTAGCGATGCCCCTCTCGCAGATATTTTAGTTCAACATGGTTCACAATATCCATTGATTATAAGTGGCATAAGTATGATATCTGTCCTCAATGGAGGGATTGCACAAATCATTATGGGATCGAGAGTATTGTATGGAATGTCGGAAGAAAAGTTGGCACCAACTTATTTTTATAAACTTCATCCAAAGTATCAAACGCCTGTAAGAACAACCATTTTAACAAGTATTCTAATTGCGATATTGTCCCTTTTTTTTCCTATAGTTCCTTTAGCAGAGGCAACTAGTTTTGTGATAATTTTAATTTTTATGATGGTTAATTTGTCTTTGATTATTTTGAAAAAAGAAATTCCAAAACCTGAAGGAGTTCGGACGTTTCCTATTTTTATTCCTTATGTAGGATTATTGTTATGTGGGTGGTTTTTGGTTTATCGAATTTATGCTTTTATTTAAATCTGGCTACTTCATATTTTCATAACTATATCTTATCTAGTCTATCATTTCTTGTATTATGCTATTCATTTGATTAATGTGTGTTGGTTTTGAACCATCTTTCTTTATCTAATTCCAGTAGATACTTCCTATCTTTAAGCAACTTTTTTTCATTAAAATACTCTTTAATTCTAAATCATTTTTCAAAAAAAATAGCTCATCATGAAATTACTTAAATACTTATTAGTAAGTTTTTATTTTATTGGATTATTAAGTTGTGGGGGAGAAGTAGCCCCTGCAGAAACCAATACAACAATTGCGGAACCTGATAATTCTAGGATGGTTTCTTTCAAAGGAAGAACAATTGATTTAACCCCATACATTGAAGGTTTTCCATATAGTGGATTCAATCCCTATTATGCAGCTGGAAAATTATACTACATGAAAAGAGGTGCTACAACTGATCTTCTAGAACTTGATCTTAGTGGAAATCCTGATTTGACCAAAGGGAAAAAAATCTCAGATATTGATTACTCCACTCGAAATGTTTGGGGTATTCGATATAATAAAAATGATAACCATCTCTATTGGACAGGTGACGAAATCAATGATGAAATTATCAACCTTACTCGCTTGGATCCTAAAACTGGAAAAGTAGAAAAATTGACTGACGTACCATATATATTTGGATACAGATGGAATGATGCTGGAACTAAAGTTGCCTACATCGCTCGTCTAGGTGATAAAGCAAATCGATTAAGCGAACTCCGAATCTTAGATTTGAAAACCAATGAAGAAACTAAAATTCTTCAAGACAAAGCAGATATGCGATTTACTTGGGGAACACCAAGTTGGCAACCTGAAGGAAAGGGAGTTGTTGTTACCGCGCTTAAAGATGCTGATCGAACTTATGGAAATATTGTTTATGTTGATTTTGATAAAAAAACACAAACCTTATTAACTGATGCTTCGAAAAAAAGAAGTTTTCCTGGTGTTTTCAAAGAGTGGTTGGATAATAATACTTTTATGTATGTATCTAATGAAGATGGATTTAGAAACATTTATAGTTATAATATTGCTACTAATAAATCCAGTCAGTTGACAAAATTTACAACTGATTTGGGAACATCGGAAGTGGTTACTATTGAGGGAGAAAAATATATGTTTGCAACTACTTCTTCTCCAATTGAAACTCAAATTTATTTATTGGACTTGCCTTCTGGTGATATTGTAATGCAAAAGAAGAGTGACGTATCCTTAGGTGTTTATGATTCTGATGGAGATAAGATGATGGTATCGGCAGGTTCAAATGCTTCGATGTTTCGAATTGATGAGGTAACAGTTTCAAAAGATAAATTGGTATCAAAAACTGTTGTTGATGTTCCTAAAGAATTAAAAGAAAAAATCTATAAAGCTACACCTGAGCGAATCACTTACCCTACTTTTGATATAGATCCAAAGACCGAAAAAAATAGAGAACTACATGCATATTTATATAAACCTAAAAATCCGCTTCCAGCAAAAGATCAAATTGTGATGATTCAATCTTTTTATGGAGGAGGAAATAATTTTAGCACTCGATACCAAATTTTAGCAGATGCAGGTATTTATGTTTTGAGTCCTTCACCTCGAGGAAGTAGTGGATTTGGAAAAGATTTCTCTGCCTTGAACGATAAAGATTTAGGTGGTAACGAAATCATTGATGTATTTTATGCGGCTAAGTATATTTCTGAAAAACTAAATATCCCTCCTAAAAATATTGGAGTTTTTGGAGGAAGTCATGGTGGATATGCTACCATGAGAACCTTAACTTTCCCTGGAGAGATCAATGGAAATAAGGCAGAATTTGATTGGGGATTTGGAATTAGTCATGCAGGATTTTCAGACATTATTCATTTTTATGAAAACTGTAATATTCCTGATTGGGTAACTCTTGAAGCAGGTGATCCAAAAACAGAGGCTGCCAAATTGAATGATCGATCACCATTATATCATGCGGATAAAATGAAAGGACATCTTCTTTTAACTCATGGTACCAATGATAGTAGAGTGCCAATTGAAGGAAGTACCATGATGGCGGATAGTTTGAAAAAGTATGATAAAAATGTAAAACTAGTTAAGTTCGAAGGACAGGGTCATGGAATTAAAGGTCTAGAAAATACAGTTACTTTTTATCAAACTTGGTTTGACTTTTTGGAAGAAGTAACGAATGAATTAAAAATGTAAATTCTTTTTCGAAAGCATTTTTATTTTTATAACAAGCCAATTACAAATATTGTAATTGGCTTGTTTTTTTTTGGATAAATATCAATTTTTTATTTTTTAATAGATAAAAGTCATTAAATAATTTTACAATAAAATTTACATTTACGTTTTTTTTAAAACTAATGTAATATGAAATTCTATTTTTACTTCTTCATTATTATTTACTTTTTTTGTTTTTCAAGTTGTGGTGAACAGCCTCCGTTTTCTGGTAAAATAAAAATAACTCCAGATAGCGATTATGCTTCAACCATATATTTAATTCAACCAAGGAATTTTGATGAGATTGCAAGTAGCTATGAAGGTGTCGTTTTAGATTCTGCCAAAATAGATAAGGCCGGTAATTTTTCTTTTAATAAAATGCCTGAAGGGAAAGAGCCAATATTACTTCAAGTAGCTGTTCAAAAAAAAGGAGAAAAATTTCTTAATCAACTGGAGAATGATAGTTTCGAAGCTGCTAATTATTTCCCAATGATTTGGGAAAATGGGAGTACCATTTCAATAACTGCAGATGTTGAGCATTTTCAAAAAAGTTTTTCCATAGAAAACCCTTCTCCTCAAAACGAAGAATTAATTCAACTAAGAGATGTTAGATATGATTCGTTTCAAAAACATTTTTCTAAAAAAGATATGGATGCCCATGATGAAAATAAAATCATAGAACGAGCAGATGCTTTGTTGAATTTTCAAAAACCATTAATAAGCTTTGCTAATCAAACTGTTGGATTATTGCCAGCAATAGTTGCCATTCGTTGGGTAAGTGTTGAGGGTGATTATGAACGCGTTCCAGAATTTCTTTTTAATCAATGTGAGAAATGGAAAAAATTAAACCCAGATCATCCATTTGTAATTCAACTATGTGAGAAAAGTAGTCGCGACATATTACCAGTTATGAAAGGTGATATTATACCTGATTTTCCTTTGCCGATGCTTTCGGGAGATACCATTCAGCTTAACAAAATATTAGGTAAGAAATTAACCATAATAGATCTTTGGGCATCTTGGTGTGCTCCTTGCCGAAAAGAAAATCGAAATTATTTAGTTCCTCTTTGGGATAAATATCATGAAGAAGGTTTTCAAATTATAGGGTATGCAATAGATGCTGGTGAGAGAGCATGGAGATCCGCTATTAAAAAAGACGGAGCAGATCGATGGTTGCATGCTTCCCATTTGCAAGGGGATGAATCTCCTTTTTTTAGTAAGCTAAATATTAAAACAATTCCTGCTAATTTCTTGATAGATGAAGAAGGGAAGGTGATTGCTAAGAATTTGCATGGGGAGGAATTGATGACGTTTGTTAATGATCATATGAAAAACTAACTTATTGAAATCTTCATTCCTTGGTTTATAACAATGTATTTACATGTTTCTATTTAAAAAAAAAGGAAACTATAAATACTCTTTGAATTGTATGCTCAAAATAAAAAATGAAGATACAACAGTTTCAAAAAGCTAGAGGCCTGATGTTTTTTTGATAAAAAGCTACCCATTGATGATAATTACACTTCACTAGGAGCCATTCCAAATGTATCTTTAAAATCATTCGAGAAATGACTAGGGTATTTATACCCTACATCGTAAGCTATTTCCGAAATGTTCTTAGTTTTTTCTTCCACCATTTTGTAGGCTATTTCCATTCGGATTTTCTTTCGAAATTTAGCTGCGGATAAACCTGTTAAGGCTTTTAGTTTATTGTGGAGTTGTGTTCGACTCATCTTTACTGCCCGCTGTAATCTAGCAACATCAAGGTCATCATCAGAAATATGCTCCTCAATAAAATCTGTCAGAGTGGTTAAGAACTTCCTATCTTTTTCATTTAATTCTAAAAGTTCGTTAGATTCCTTTTTGTTTGTTTGAGCTAGTTTTTCTTGAAGCACCTTTCGAAGATCAAGTAAGTTCTTAATCCGAATTTCCAATTCTTCTTTATCAAATGGCTTCGACAAATAGGCATCAGCACCAAGAGCCAATCCATCTAGCTTATCCTGTTGGGCAATTTTAGCAGTCAAAAGAATAAAAGGAATATGGCTTGTCTTTTCATTTTCTTTAATTAATTCCAACACTTCATATCCATTCTTTTTTGGCATTACGACATCGCTGATAATTAAATCCGGTATTTTCTCGATAGCGACATTGACACCTTCTTCTCCATTTCGAGCCACTTCAATTTTATAATTTTTTTCTAAAATACTTTTTAAATATTCTAACACATCCCAATTGTCTTCAATTAATAGTAGGAGAGGAGCCTCATCATTTTTCCTAAAAGATTCTGTTTTAATATTGGCTGTACTTATTTCATTTTCAAGTTTAAATTCCTCCAAGGATATAGTAGGTTGCGAGTCATGTTTTGTTTTGGCATCAAATGTAATAGGGAGATGTAATTTTACTGTCGTACCTACACCTTTTTCACTTTCCATCTCAACTTCCCCTTTCATCAGAGTAATCAAATCTTTGGTTAGCGCTAATCCAATTCCAGAACCTTGATGTTGATTTTCAGGTTGTTCTCCATGGAAAAAACGATCAAAAATCATAGTCATATCTCTTTTGGAAATGCCGATACCTTCATCTTTTACCTGAATTAATAAGTGTGGACTATCTTTAAAAGTCACACGTTCAACGATAACTTTTACTTTCGAATTTTTAAGGGAAAACTTAATTGCATTAGAGATTAAGTTGTATAAAATTTGTCTAATTTTTTCTTCATCATAATCGATATTCAACGATTCCATTTTTGTTAAAAATTGAAGTTGAATATTTTTACTCTCCGCAAATGTTTCAATCGATTCCACTAAATATTTGAGATAAATAATAATGTCTCCATTCTTTAAATCCAGTTTCATTTTTCCTGATTCGATCTCTGACAACTTCAATAGTCTATTGACCAATAATAACAAGCTGTCTGCATTTCTTTGCACCATTCCCAGTTTTTTACCGATATCAGGAAATCGATTTACAACGGTTGCTGATGCTACTTGGCTAGTAACCCCTTTTATGATAGTTAAAGGAGTACGGAATTCATGAGTGATGTTTTGATAAAATTTCGTTTTAAGTTTATTCAAATCTTTAACTCGTTGGATATTCAGTTTTTCCTTTTGAAGCTGGTGGAATCGATATGCTAAACCCATCATTGAACCAACCGAAAAAATGATGATAACCAAAGAAAGAATAATTTGGGTTTCTGGTATTTTTAAATTTGTACCATTAAAAATTGAAACAGTATTAATCAAAATTGCTATGATAAAAAGAATGACTGAAGCGAAGATCAACAAATTTTCTATGGTCCATTTTTTATACCAAAAAATTGGGATGATGATGGTGAAAATAAAAAGGTAAGTAGCAATTATTACGGGAATAATAATCTTGTCTGTCAAAAACTCATCTGTGGTAAAAAAATAAACCACCCAAGCTAACACCCCTAAAGCAACATTGATCCACATAACAATATTAGCTGCTTTATCCCACTTAGGAAAATTGACATTTGATTCTATATACGTTCGAATAAAATTTATGTGGAATACATTCATTATTGTTACCAAAAAATAAACTACATACATGATAAGATATGGATGTTCCCTCATTGGGGGCATATTTCCATACACATTAAAAAAAGCATCAATCATATATCCACTTAATCCAAAAAGAAAAAGTCCATAATATAAAAATGCTTTATCCTTAGTGATACTATATACTCCTATTCCTAAAAATGATAAAGTAAATAATAATCCAAAAAACATCCATTGAAAAGCAGATTTATCCAAGTAATCATCTCTTTTATAAAAATCTAGTTGATGGATTTCTAATTTCAATTGAGGAGGGAAACCACATATTCGTTGAAGTTTAATATAGATCGTTATCACTTCATTTGTTGGTAAGGAAAATGGTATTCGTTCTACGACATGTTTTTTGCTTAAGCTTTTAAGTGACATTGGCATCAACTCTCCAACAATTTCACGATTAACAATTTTGCCTAAAGTGTCCACGAAAAATACTTCAACCTCATCTCCTTTTCCAATTTTTAGAATCCAATCTTTTACTACAGAAGGATCCTTCATTTTATTTTGAACTTGCCACTTACACCAAAAAATATCTTTGGTATTTGGTAACCCTTCTCCAACTGGAATGAAATCGATATCAGATTCATTTTCCAATATGAAATTAATATCCAAATTATCCTCCTGAGTCATCCAATATTCTGCATGCCTAGCAGAGATACCTTTATAAGTTTTAACAGAATCGACTTGTAAAGCTGGGAGTTGATTTCCAAAACAAGATAATGGAACGCCAAAAAGGAGCATAAAAAAGAAAAAGTGTGTAAATGTTTTCATTTGATCCTTATTTAAATAAGAAATACCGATTTAATGTAATTGAACATGTAAAGTTCTGGTTATCAGTTGCTTATAGGCTATTTTCTGTACTTAAATGAACAAAAGTGTAATTGTTTTTGCCAAAAATTAACATAGATGTAGGTGAAGAAAACATTTCATTAATTCTAAATGTGGGATGTGGTTTAGATTTGAATTATCAATGAAAACAAATAGATATTTAATCTCAAAAACAATAGTGACAAAGTACAAATTAAATATTCTTTTTTCGCTTAAGGCTTAAGTTAATTTTTATCAAGCTATAAAAAACTAATAACTAACAAATGAAAGGACTCTAAAAAACCAAACTAGACAAAAGGTTAATTAAGCTATGAAGACTCTTTTTTTAATCACATTAAAATTTAATCAAAATGAAAAATTATTTGAAATTTTTATCGCCTTTATTCTTTGCTATTTTATTACTTCCTAGTTGTAAGGAAGATGAAACTCCATCTCCAGAATTGACTTGTGATGAAAAAATTGAAGAGTTAAAGATTAACCAACTCCAAGTAATCGGTAGTCATAATAGTTATCGAAAACGAACTTATGCTCCAATCTTGCAATATCTTTTTGACAACCTAGGTCAATTACCTCCTGGATTTACTCCACTTGTTTGGGATTATGATCATGTCAGTTTGGAAGAACAGTTTTCAGATTATGGAATTAGAAGCATTGAAATAGATGTCTATAATGACCCCAATGGTGGTTTATTTTATTACAGAATTGGAAATGGTTCAGTAATGGAAGATCCAAATTCTAATGAACCAAAACTCCTTGAACCAGGACTTAAAGTAATGCACTTTCCAGATTTGGATTACAACACTAATTATTTAACATTCAAGGATGCCATAACTGCAGTAAAAAATTGGTCAGCAAGTAATCCTACTCATGTGCCTATTTCCATTATGGTGGAGACAAAAGAAGATAGTCCAAATGCATTGTTAGGTGATCCATTTACTGTAACTATTCCTTTTGATAGAGCAGCAGTAGAATCCATTGATCAAGAAATCAAAGATGTTTATGGAAATGACCTTGCAGGAGTTATGACACCTGATGATCTACGAGGAACTTATTCTTCACTTAATGAAGCTGTTGTAGCTAACAATTGGCCTAAATTAGGAGACGCACGTGGAAAAGTTATGTTCATATTGTCAACTAATAACGATATGAAAGCAGAATATTTAGATGGTCATGCTTCTTTGGAAAACCGAGCGATGTTCGTTTTTTCTGAAGCTGGGAATCCAGAAACGGCCTTTGTGAAATTAGACGATCCTTTAACAGATGAAGCAGCAATCAAAACTGCTGTAGGCGAAGGGTATATTGTTAGAACTAGAGCTGATGCCAATACTTTAGAAGCAAGAAGTGGTGATACACAAAGACGTGATGCTGCCTTGAGTAGTGGTGCTCAAATTGTATCCACCGACTATTACAAGGCAGATGGTCGAGCTGACTGGAGTGATTATTCAGTACAATTACCAAATGGCGATGTGGCGAGAATAAGTACGGTATTCAATGAGTCAATCGAATTGGATTGTGGAGTGAAGGAATAATTGAATATTTAAAAGTCACCATTTTTCAAATCGAAAGGACTCTAAAAAACCAAACTTACTTTGATTTTGGAGAATGGTGGCTTTTATATTTTCATTAAACTCAATAGAAATTTTTAACTAAAAAATTAATAATGAAAACCAACTTATTCCTCCAATGCTTTTTACTCTCTTGTTTAATTGGATTTTTTATGGGCTGTAAAAAGGAGAGTATTGAAGAGCTTGATCTTACACCAGACACTATACTAAAAATAGGAGATATCCATGAAGGTGGTATTATTTTTTACTTGGATATAACTGGTAAACATGGCAAACTATGTAGTACTAAAAACATGGAGATAACTAATAATCTGGGGAGACTAAATTGGGATACTGCTATGTCGAAATGTGAAGAATATTCAAAAGATGGATATACAGATTGGTATTTACCATCAATAGAAGAACTGGAGCAAATATATGATAATTTATACCTAAATGAATATGGAAATTTTACTGGTACTTTCTATTGGAGTTCGACAGAAGATCAAGATGATCAAAACCAAGCTTGGGTACGAAAATTTGCTGTTTCAGAAAGGGAGAGTTGGTTTGGAACCATTTATTATGGAGAAACTGCTGTAGTAGCAAAAGATAATAATCGCCGTTTTCGAGCTGTGAGAACTTTTTAATTTCTTTTAATTAGAAAATATCTTGCCTTTAGATTTGAACATGTAATGGATTGGTTATCAGTATGTTATAAATTTATTGTGTGCTTAAAGTGAACAAAAAAGGAAGTTTTTTTACAATGAAAAAACATTCATGTAAGGGGAGAGAACATTTCTGTAATCCTTACAGTCTGGTGTGGTGTAAGTTTGAAGTATCAATGACAACAAACCTAATTTTTATCACTTCTAAAATCCAAAAAAAATGAAAATCAATATACCAATTCACATATTCTTAATCCTTTCTTTCTCTTTTACCGTTTCAGCGCAAGATTGCTTGCCAAAAGGAATCACCTTTTCTACTCAAAAACAGATTGATAATTTTTCTACTAATTATCCTGATTGTACCAAGATTAAAGGAGATGTTCGTATCGAAGAACGTAATCCGAAAAGCATTAATAATCTTAATGGTTTATTTCAAATTACCTCTATTGAAGGAAACTTAAAAGTGTCCGTCAATACGGATCTAACTTCCTTAAAAGGTCTTAATAATTTAACTTCTATCGGAGGGCAACTTGGGATTTGGGGAAACACTTCATTGGAAAATTTAAGTGACCTCGAAAACTTAAATACTATTAATGGACACTTAACTATTTCTAAAAACACCTCATTAATAAACCTAAGCGGTTTGAATAATCTAACTTTCATAGGAGGGTTATTAAGAATAAAAGAAAATGATTCTCTCACAAACTTGGATGGGCTGAATAATTTGACTTCCATTGAGAAAGACCTTTGGGTGGGAAATAACAACAATTTGAAAGACTTGACCGGTCTAGAAAATGTGACAACCATCAAGGCGAATTTATTGATCTCACTTAACAAATCCCTGGTGAATGTCGATGGTCTGAATAACTTAACTACCATTGGAGGATCCATGAAAATATGGGAAAATCCTTCTCTAACAAGTTTGAGTGGGCTGGACAATGTGACCTCCATCAAAGGAAACACAAATGTTTATGACAATGCTTCTTTGACGAACCAAAAAAAGTTGGAAAAATTATCTCTTGTATCTGAGCAGAAACTGGAAAGTGTAAGCGTAAAGAAAAATATCAAGCCAAATAAAAAGATGAAACAACCTGCCTATGATGATGCTACATGGGAATTTGGAGCAGAAGTAGGATTTGCTTCTATGAAGTTAAAGAAAAATATGAGCTCAAAAAATGGCTTTTTGGGTGACTCGCGTAAACAAACTGTCAAACGATCTAATAGGCGTGGATTCCGTGCAATGGCTACTGCAAAATACAACATCAACGGTCAAGTACATATTATAGGAGGCATTGGAATTACTCATGCCGAAGGCACAGGAAACAGAGATACGAATGAAACAGATTTTGGATTATTCAGCTCTTCCGTAACTACAACTACCGATGAAACTGTTAGTCAGAAATATACCCTAATACAAATACCTTTATATTTTCGATGGCACTTATTTGGTAAGCATAGACCATACTCGAATGATAGTAATATTTTTTTTGATTTGGGAGCGAGTTTTATTGCCCCATTTACTGATGAATCATACTTCGAAAAAAGCAAAAAGATATCAAATTCATCTACTAAGAGTCTAGAATTTAGAACAAACTTAAATTCGATATCGGTAGCTGCATTCTTTTAAGTTCATATTTAATTATTTAACTAACTGAAAATATATGATTGTTGGTTATTCTTAACAATTTTTAATTCAAAGGTTTGATTTACAAGACAACTTTATGGAACAAAAAAAAAGAGCAAAAGAGAAAAAATATATTGTAATATTTTCATTTTAATTTCTTTTGGATAAAAAACATGTGAGCTTT
>CAZMBP010000020.1:0-39264 GCA_964564545.1 uncultured Saprospiraceae bacterium | reverse complement strand
TAATGCGATATCCATAGTTTCTAATTCGGGGATTCCTGCCATGGGTTGATTATAAGTTTTCCCATTCACCACAATTTCACCTTCAATTCCTAAAAGAATCACGCAAGGTAATTTGTCATAATTTTTTTTCAAATAATCAGATCCAGCAAGTGGAGGGATAACTCCTTTTAAACCAATTCCATCTGGCATATGACAAGATTGACAATGGATTTCATAGAGATATTTACCATCACTATAAGAGTTGCTGCAATCTGTGAAAGAAAAGATTGCAAGGAAAATAAAACTAAGAAAAATGAGGTATCGTCGCATTACTTTTTCTGTTTTTGAATAAATTCTGGTCAATTCAAAATGGAAAACAAAATCGACTAAAAGAAGAGTTGGTTTTCATTTTGGATTGACTAAAAACAGAATTTATTTAAAAAAATTATTTAGGTGTATATTCAGATTTCAAAAGGAATTCCATGTCTTTCATAAACCTATCCACATCTTTTGGATCTGTTCCATGGGCAATGGATCGTATGTGTCGATTTTTATCTATTAAAACAAACAAATCATCATGGTCAAATCCACCTGGAGCAGTTTCATCTTTTAGTGCATTAGAAAAATAGTCATAGGCAATCGCTAAAATTTCTTCTTCATTTCCAGTAACTAAATTCCATTTTGGGGCTTCTATTTCAAGGCCTTCAGCATATCTTTTTAAGACAGGTACACTATCATTTCTAACATCAATAGAATGTGAAAGCATTCTTACCCGGTCATCGTTCAGAAACTTCTCATAGATCCGACCCATGTGCAAACTTGTAGTTGGGCAAATGGAAGGACAAGACGTGAAAAAATTATTACTCACATATATTTTTCCTTCAAAAGTCTTATTAGTCACCTCCACACTATCTTGATTGATAAATGAAAAATCACGAATTTTTTCATGAACCATTTTTCCAT
Source organism: uncultured Saprospiraceae bacterium (assembly GCA_964564545.1). Lineage (GTDB taxonomy): Bacteria > Bacteroidota > Bacteroidia > Chitinophagales > Saprospiraceae > CAJQQY01. The sequence continues at coordinate 38,322 of CAZMBP010000020.1, read as the reverse complement.
TTACCTCTTCTCCTCTGTTAAGAATAGGAAGTGGTTTTCGTTCTTCACAACTCGTTAGAAATATTAAAATAAGACTAAAAAATAAGATACTTCTCATGTTTGTTCTTTTTGAAATTGGTATCCAATACCTAATAAAATTTATTAAAAATCAATAACCTCTTTAGCTTTATCCATATTCTCAACCATTACTTCTTTCATCTTTTGCACCTTTACTTTTTGGTCTTTCAAATATTCAATGGCTTCTTTAGCATCAGTATTTTGAGCTGGGTTTTTGAATTGTCTCATCCAATCCATCATTGCATCATCAGCTACTTGAAGTTGATCAAATGCAGTTTGATATTTTTCCATATTAATTGAATCAGATTCCATCATCTTTTTCAATTTACTTTGTGCTCCACGGATTTTTCCCATCATCATCATTTCATCGTGAATTTCCATGACTTCCTTGAAAACTTGTTCTCTTTCTTTTTGCAATGTATTTTCACAACTCAACAAAAAAAATGAACTTAAGATTAGTAAAGCACTAATTTTTTTAATCATAATTAAAATGTATTTAAAAAGTGGTTTTTTAAAAAATTGACCACAAAAGTAATTAGTGATTTTCCAAAAACAAAAAGGTGAGCTTTAATTTAGATTAGATATAAACTTATACGTGGTCGGACTATCCGAGTCCGATTTTATATTATTGTAAACCTGAAACGAACAGAGAGAGCAGGGCAACTAAAAAAGGTTAATCATTCTTATGACTAACCTTTTGACGCAAGGCTTTTTTTTCACCTTGAATTTTCTTTTCCTTCAATCGCTTTTCGTTCAACGATTTCGGTTTTTTAGTTTTTTTACGAGGTTTCTCGATAGTCAATGCTTTTTCAAGTTTTTCAAAAAACTTTTCTTTCGCATCTTCTTTATTTCGAAGTTGAGACCTTGAACTCTGACTGGCAATTTGTAGAATACCATTTTGAGAAATGATAGCTGCCAAATTTTTTATCACCAAGACCTTTTCTTCTTCAGTTAAACTTTCAGAGTTCAAAACATCAAAAAGTAACTCCACCCGTGTCGAAACTTTATTAACATGTTGCCCTCCTTTGCCTGAAGCTCGAGACATTCTAAAACTAATTTCCTTTTCCAATTCTGCTTGCCTTTCGGCAAAATTTTGCTCTTTCATGTTTTACTTTTTTCTAAAAACAATAAACAGCTGATTGGATTATTTAGTTCCTGAAAATTTAAAACGAACTACAAACCACTATTTTAATTAATTTAGAAATGTGGTTTGTAGTTCGTCAAGCAAAGCGTTCGTGGTTCGTTCTTACATATGTTTAGCTAAATCAATCTTCAATTGCTCAGGCGTTTTGTAACCCACTATTTTATCAATAATATTCATTTTTTCATCCAAAACTACCAAAGTAGGATAACCTCTAACGGAGAAAAAACCAGACAATTGATGAGGAGCATTTCGACCTCTTTTGTTAGGTTGGAAACGTGGATTTGCATATTCTTTTCCCATAAATTTAATTGGATCAGGTCCTTCTGCATTGAATTTAACTGCGTAAAAATTCTTACCAATTTGATCTATAATTTCTTGATTGGAGAAAGTATTTCTATCCATCATTTTGCAAGGCCCACACCAAGGAGTATAAACATCTACGATAGTTTTTCTTGGTTTTTTAGCCACTAAAGATTCGATGTTATCCATTGTTGCCCAAGGAATTTCAGTATAATTTTCAGGTTCCTTAACTTCTGCATTTGTAGCTTCTTTTGAAGAAGAAGATGAACATGCAACGAGGCTAAAAGTTAAAAGTATTAAAAGTAAATTTTTCATAAATAGGATTTTTAAATTTATTTGTTTTTATTTTAATGATTTGATTATCAGATTAATATGTTTTTTTTATTTGAACTCTTGACTGAAAAGTATTCGCTCATTTTCCACATTTTCATCTTTGAAAAATAGCAATTCATAATACTCTCCATTTGCCCAAGTTTCCACCATACTTTCATAAAAAGGGCTTCCTGGGTTTCCGGATTGTCCTGCCGGATATACTCCATATGCCTTTGGTTCGTCGCCTACTTCCACAATCATTCTCCAAGATGGTCCGTGAACTCTACTTCCTCTAATTCCAAAAGCATTGAGTGTATTACCATGCCCTCCTGCTGAAACGAACTTAGATTGGAAACCTTTCAAACTATTAATCATGTGGGGGATTTTAATATTTCGATGATCTTCCCAAGATGCAAAATTGCCATCTTTTTTCCACTCTTGTGCATCTTTAACAACTTCTTTAAAAGTCATTAAAGCTATGTCTTTAGCAGTTTCCTTTTCTGTTGTTTCTTTTAAGTCAAAAAAGATATTATCGGGAGCTTTTTCGAGAAGTTCTATCGTTCTCCAATGTTCAGGGAAAAGTATCGGAAATTCCTTTTTCCTTAATGAATAAATCTCATCCCATGTTTTTTTATAAAAATTATTATACCAATTATCAAAAATCACGGGAGCAACTTTGTCTTTATCAAAATTATAATCCCATTCTGTTAAAATATCAAAGAGTTCTTTTTCTTGAGCGTTGAGGTTTTCATTTTCTAAAAACGGCAATAAAATAGGTAAAGATTCAGCCGCTTTTATACTAAAGTTATTCCCCTGTAAGTCTTTCATATCTTGAATGGTAATATTCGACATGGCAGCTAAAGTTCGATTTAAAACACGCCCTCTAAAATCCTCAAAACCACCATTGTAATAATATGGATAAGTAGTGTCGGCAGAAAATTGATTGGCAGAACCAACAAAACCTTGAGTAGGATTTTTGACGAAAGGAGTTTGTTCAAAAGGAATGTAACCTTTCCAACCACTCGAAGACAGACTTCCATCTCGAACAAATCGACCTTGTTCTTTTTCTTTAATAGGAAATTTCCCCTGTACTTTAAGGCCGATAGTTCCATCTTTGATAGCAAAAGCTACATTTTGAGCTGGATTGTCAAATCGTCTCAATCCTTCATAAAACTCTTCAAAATCCGTCGCCGAATTTACTCCCATAAATGATTTTAGTTCATTTCCTTTACTTTCATGAGTTAACCAATGAAGTGCTAAATCTTGGCGAGGGTGATCTTTATTTTCATAACTCACCGGCCCCCAATGTGTGTATTTTACAGTATCCAAAATGTCTGCTTGGCCATTAACTTTAATCGTTTCTATAACAAATTGAGTAGGTTTTTCTTCTCCATCAACTATGTAGGCTTGTTTGCTCTCATCAGCCCATTTTATTTTATATAAATCGGAAACATCGTGCCCTACATTGGTAAATCCCCAAGCTACATTTTCATTAAATCCAATAGTTACACCAGGAACTCCAGGAAGAGAAACGCCATAAACATTAACCTCAGGAGTGTGAATTTGAATTTCATACCAAATAGCTGGCAAAGTCAAACCCAAATGAGGATCATTACATAAGATCGGGTTTCCAGATTCAGTTTTACTTCCTGCCACAACCCAGTTATTACTTCCATTGGATTCATGTGGTTTCTCATATGGTTCATGATAAAAAGCTCCAATACTCGGTGCTTTTTCTAAACTAGGAGTACTTGATTCAGAATCCATTTCTTTTTTAGGCGAGAAATCCCACTCTACATCAGTTGGGATAATTGGCGATTCTTTCTCACTTCTTTCAGGGTATAAGAAGTCAAATTGCTCGCGGCCAAAAGTAGATAAAGCATTAGTAGCTTCTAAGTCTGATTCTCGGGAAGAAAGAGATTCTGCCATTGCTTTCATAAAAATGGCACTTTTTAAAACAGTCCATTCTTCTGGCTTATAATTTAGAAATTTGAATTCAATAGGGTAGTCTTTTGGTGAAAGTGAATTAATATAGGCATTTACACCTTTTACATAAGCTTCAACTAAAGCATATTCTTCTGGAGTTTCTTTCCAAGATTTAATAGTATTTTGAGCAGCATGGACTAGTCCTTTTCGACGTTTTCCTTTATCAAAATCGATTGTTCTTTCCCCGAGTACTTCCGAAAGTCGTCCGCTGGTAGCTCGAGTAGTAAAATCCATTTGCCATAATCTATGTTTTGATTCGACATAGCCTTGAACAGTCATAGCGTCCTTCAAATTTTTTGCAAAAATATGAGGAACCAATTTGTCATCATAAATTACTTTTACTCGATCATCTAAATCTAATTTATCTAAAGATTCCATTTTGGGAAAAGCATTAAGCTTTTCTGCATTTTGCCAAAATCCTGTAAAGGGATTTAATAATTTGCCAAGAGGAGGAACAGGATTTGATTCGAGAGGAATAGGATTATTGAGTAGATAAGTTAAAGAGATGGTTGCTAATAAAACAATGATAAATTTTAATTTGTCCATTTTAGATGTTTCTTAATTAGTATTTAGAGTGCAAAATATCATATTATAATTATGATATGGTAAGTTTCTTTTAAATCAGAGTGTGTACAATCAGTTTATTTTTTCTTAGCGTAGAATAAAGCATCTTTACAAAGTAGAAATTTAAGCAAAAAGTTTGTCAGTCACATAAAACAAAAAAAAAAATATTTTTTTCGTAATATAAATAGTTGTTTAATAAGTGACAAAAATATAAAATATAATTAGGAAAATCGATTCCCAGTTTTTTGTAAAAGTGGTATGTTTTACAAGGGTTCGTTTATTATAATTCGGTTTTTTAATGTCACAAAAAATAAGGAAAATAGTTGCTGTACTAGTAAATTCATCTTATTTTTGCTCAATCGAAAATATTTAAAAGTAGTTTTTGTGTTTATTTGTTTGGGTTAGAGACCCTTGCTTTCAAAGCAAGGGTTTTCTTTTTTGAGTTTACACAAAGAAAAATTCCTAATCTTCTTTTTACAAAATGAAAAAACCTACTCTGAAACTCAGAGTAGGTTTTTTTTGAGAATGAAAGAACAATTTTTCTTAATTAATTGCTTTTCCCGTTTGGATTACTCAAAATAGTTGGAGCAGCAGAAGGAACTGCTTCTGGTTGCTTTGCTTTTTTGTTTACCATTCCAACAACTTTAAGTACTCTTTTCACATCAGCACCTTCGTTAGTGTAGAGCGTTACAGTTTTGTTGATTTTTCCTAAACGATTTGTTGCATATCGAATTTTAATTTCTGAAGACTCTCCAGGAAGGATAGGTGCTTTTTCATATGTAGGAACTGTACATCCACAACTTCCTTTAGCATTTTTAATAATCAATGGCTCATTTCCAGTATTAGTAAATGAAATAGTTCTGAATGGATCAGAATCTTGTTCGATAGTACCAAAATCAACAGTCGTTGAAGTTAATTCCATATTTGGCCCATCAGTAGCTTCTGTAGCTGCTGGAGCTTTTTGAACTTGAGCAAAAGAGATTGTTGCCGCGAAAGACAATAGTGTGAATAAAGAGAATAATTTTTTCATTGTATTTTTTATTTATTTAATTGATGTCCTGAAATTATTTAACGAAACAAAAATAAAGATATATTTTCCAAAATGAAAGTTTCTTTGTTTTTTATAAGGTTAATGACTTGTTAATAATAAAGTCTATGAACTAAGTACACCTTTCAGACGTATAAAATATGAAGTAAGTAACATTTAGGATGCAAACTTTGTGCCCATGGATTTCAGGTGATAAAATGCTGATTTTACCTTGATATTTTGTATTTTTGAACTCGATATACAGATCTGACTAACTACTTCATTTTTTATTTTTCGACAAACAATAAATAACGAATTATATACTTTTCAGAAACTAATTATTGCAATAAAGTTGGGTGTTATTTCATTGTTACTTTATTATCAAAAATGGAATTTGGAAAACTTCGTTAAAAAATAAAATCGTTTAACTTCATGATCGACAATCCTATATTACAATCAATTACAAATAAAGGGAAAAAGAAAAATACATTTCGTTCAGAAGCCCTTGAAGATTTTTGGACCTGCCTTGTGAGCCGAGAAGCATCTTTGATGGCTCGAAAAGAAGTTTTAACAGGAAAAGCTAAGTTTGGAATTACAGGGGATGGAAAAGAGGTTCCTCAAGTTGCTATGGCTCGTGCCTTTAAAAAAGGTGATTGGAGATCTGGGTATTATCGAGATCAAACTTTTATGTTCGCTTTAGGCTTGAGTACCGTAGAAGAATTTTTTGCACAGTTGTATGCTGATCCTGACAATGATCCGTTTTCGGGCGGAAGACAAATGAATAGCCATTATGCTACCAACCTTTTTGATGAAAATGGAGATTGGTTGGATCATAAAGATTTATATAATGTTTCTTCTGATATTTCTTCTACTGCAGGACAAATGGCTCGTGGGTTAGGTTTAGCCTTAGCCTCAAAAAAATATCGTGAATCGAAAGTATTAAAGGATACTCAATTTTCGAATAAAGGAAATGAGATTAGTTGGGTAACCATCGGAGATGCGAGTACTTCAGAAGGAGTTTTTTGGGAAACTATAAATGCTGCTGGAGTGCAAAATGTGCCATTAGCTGTTTGCGTTTGGGATGATGGATATGGAATTTCAGTTCCTAAAAAATTCCAAACCACAAAAGGAGATATTTCTACTCTTTTGGAAGGTTTTAGAGTTGATGAAACTGGAGTAGGTTACCATATGTATAATGTAAAAGGATGGGATTATGTAGGCCTCCGAGGGATGTTCAAAGATGGGACGGAAGAGATGAGAAAAACACACAATCCAGCACTTTTTCATGTGGATGAATTGACGCAACCACAGGGTCATTCTACCTCTGGGTCGCACGAAAGATATAAGTCAAAAGATCGATTAAGTTGGGAGCAAGAAAATGATTGTATCAAGCGAATGGAGGAGTGGATGATTGAGCAAAAATTCATTTCTCAAGAAGATGCTCAAACACTTCGTGAAAATGCAAAACAATATGTAAAAGAAGCTAAGACGAATGCTTGGAAAATGTTTACTGATCCTATTAAAAAAGAGATCCAGACACTTTCTGAAATTTATACTCAATTGCAAAGCGAAGTTAATAATCCAGAGGAAGTTCATTCGATTCACAAAAAGATGAATAACCTCTTTAGCCCAATGATTTCGGAGGTTTTATCTAATGCTCGGAAGATGTTGTTTGCAACAATTGGAGCAGAAATTAAAGCCCGTGAAAGTATTGTTACATGGATTGAAAGAGTTGAACAACTTGGAGATAAAAGATATCATACTAACCTCTATAGTGACTCTCCAAAGTCAGCATTAAGAGTTCCCGTTGTACCTGCAGTTTTTACTGAGAAATCACCAAAATTAAATGGTTTTGAGGTCTTAAATAAATTCTTTGATAAGGCCATGAAAAAAATGCCTGAATTGTTCGCTTTTGGAGAAGATGTAGGACAAATTGGAGATGTAAATCAAGGGTTTGCTGGGTTGCAAGAAAAGTATGGAATTGAACGAATTTTTGATGCAGGAATTAGAGAGTGGACAATCATGGGGCAGGCGATAGGGATGTCGATGAGAGGCATGCGACCAATTGCAGAAATTCAATATTTGGATTACTTAATTTATGGTTTGGAACCTTTGACTGATGACTTGGCTACTATGCGATGGAGAAGTAATAATCTTCAGCAAGCTCCAGCAATTATTCGTACTAGAGGACATCGATTGGAAGGAATATGGCATGCTGGTTCTCCGCTAGGAATGATTATCAATTCATTGCGAGGAATGTATGTTTTGACTCCTCGAAACATGACTCAAGCTGCAGGTTTTTACAATACGCTTTTACAATCTGATGATCCAGCAATTGTGATTGAATGTTTGAATGGGTATCGATTGAAAGAAACTTTGCCAGATAACATTGACAAGTTTACAGTTCCATTAGGTGTTCCTGAAGTTTTACAAGAAGGGACAGATGTTACTTTGGTAACTTATGGTTCATGTGTAAGAATTGCACAAGCTGGAATTGCTCAGTTAGAAAAACACAATATTTCGGTTGAGTTGATTGACGTTCAAACATTATTACCATTTGATTTGGAACATCAAATCGTAGAGTCCGTTAAAAAAACAAACCGTGTAGTTTTCTTAGATGAAGATTTCCCTGGTGGTGCAAGTGCATACATGATGCAAGAAGTTTTGGAAAAACAAGGAGGGTATGAGTTTTTGGATGCTCAACCATTAACTATAACTGCTCAATCCAATCGATCACCTTATGGGTCTGATGGAGATTATTTTTCGAAACCCAACCCTGAAGATATTTTTGAAGTTATATATAATATGATGCGGGAAGGAGAGCCGAGTCGATTTTCAAAAATACGATAATATTTTAAGAGATGAATGATAGAAAAACTATCATTCATCTCTTAAAAAAAAATAGAAAAGTTAGGTCAAAACTGATTATAATCTGACAAAAGCTTCACATATTATTTTTCCTATCGAAACATATATTATTTTTTAGTCTTTTGTATCACTAAAAAAAAATTATATTTGCCGTTGTACCAATTACAAAAAAATAAAGAAACCATTAATATTACTGCCTTGTCGGATAGCATTGTTATTATACCTACCTACAATGAGAAAGAAAATGTAGCCAAAATCATAGAGGCAGTATTTTCGCTCAATAAGTCTTTTCACATTCTGATCGTGGACGATGGCTCACCTGACGGTACGGCTGCAATAGTCAAAGAACTTCAAAGAAAATATCCTCATTCACTTTTTATAGAAGAAAGAACTGGAAAATTAGGATTAGGTACAGCCTATATTCATGGTTTCAAGTGGAGTTTAGAAAGAGATTATGATTTTATTTTTGAGATGGATGCTGATTTTTCTCACAGTCCAAAAGACTTGATTCGATTATATGAAGCTGCTAAAAATTGTGGAGGAATGTCTGTCGGCTCTAGATATGTGTCTGGAGGGAAATTAGAAAATTGGCCTTGGGATAGAATATTGTTATCCTATGGTGCTTCCTGGTATGTAAGAATGATTACTTTGATGCCTGTCAAAGATCCAACTGCAGGATTTGTTTGTTATTCCCGTCAAGTATTAGAAAAAATGGATTTTGATAAAATCAAATTCATTGGTTATGCTTTCCAAATTGAAATGAAATTTGCCACTCGATCTCTCGGATTCAAAATAGCTGAAGTTCCAATTACTTTTACCGATAGGGTAGAAGGTGATTCCAAAATGCATGGTGGAATTATCAAAGAAGCAATTTTAGGAGTGTTAAATATGAAGTGGAAAAGCTTTTTTAATAATTATGGAAAATCAAGTTAACTTCTTTTTAATTATCTTCTCATTTTTGTATTTATGGCCTTCCTTTTTCTTTAGAAATCTAATTAACCGGATTTTCTAATTCAATTTGATAAATCTGTGTCCACAATTTCCCACTTGCTTCCTATTTTAGGTCAAAAAATCCCACTATTTTTTTTTCAATACATAATTCATTGAAAACCAGTCCTTTTTTGATACGATTTTAATCAAATAAGAACTCTCTTTTCTTCTAAAGTTCACTTTTTTTCAAAAAGAGCATTTTTCTGCCACTTCCTCCCACACCTGATTTATACTTTTTAAATCAAATAAAACGTCAATGTGTCCATTATTTAATTACAAAAAAATCATTTTAATGATGATTTGACAATCATTTGTTTATAAAAAAGTGAAGCCAAAAAATGTGGATAACTTTTTGCAAAAAAAAAGTGGCAGAAAGTGGTAATTTGTGGGCATTATTTATACTTTTGAATTAAGTTCTTACAAAAAGAACCTCTTTTTCACATAAATTAAGTATAGCAAAAAGCAAAAATGCCTCAATTATTAGGAGAATATGACTGTAAACTCGATGCAAAGGGTAGGGTAAGGATGCCTTCCCCTCTCCTAAAGCAATTGGGTGAACACGAAGATGGCGAGGCTTATGTTTTTGTGGTGAATAGAGGGATCGAGGATTGTTTGACTTTATATCCTAAAGAAGTTTGGGATGTAGTAAGTGAAGAAGTGAATCAGTTGAATACTTACGTGAAAAAGAATAGAGCATTTGTTCGATACTTTTTTAGAGGTGCAACAGAATTGAATACAGATAGTTCTGATCGAATTAATTTGCCAAAAAAATTATTAGAATATGCTGGTATTGAAAAAGAACTAGTTCTTTTCGCGCATACTAATAAGATTGAAATTTGGGCAAAAGACAAATATGATGGGGTTCTAGAAGAAGAACCTGAAGATTTCTCCGACCTAGCAGAAGAGGTAATGGGAAAGGTCAATAAAGGGACTTCGCCTGGAGAGGCGTAGTTTTTACGAAACCAACAACCAACTTTAAACTTTATGACCTACCATGACCCAGTTCTGAAGGATGAAAGCATAAATGCTTTGATGATAACGCCAGGTAGCATCCATGTGGATGCAACCTTTGGCGGAGGAGGACACACTAGAGCAATACTTGAAAGACTGGATGAAAACAGTCGGCTTTTCGGCTTCGACCAAGATGAAGATGTGCTGCCGAACTTACCTAACGATGAGCGATTTACCTTCGTTCATCACAATTTCAAGTACTTAAAAAGATTTTTAAAACTGCATGGCGTAACAGAGGTGGATGGAATTTTAGCGGATTTAGGTGTTTCGTCTCATCAATTAAATGAGGCAGAGCGAGGTTTTTCATACCGATTTGATGCTGACCTCGACATGCGGATGAATCAACAAGATGCACTTTCAGCAAAAGAATTAGTGAATTCATATTCTGCAAGTGAGTTGCAAAGAGTTTTTAGTCAATACGGCGAAGTGCGAAATTCGAAAACCCTTGCTGAAGCTATAGTCAGAGAAAGACAATTGAAACCCATTCTTACAACCAGCGATTTTATAAGAGTAGCTGAACCATATATTAGAGGTCAAAGATTACGTTATTTATCGCAGGTATTCCAAGCAATTCGAATTGAGGTGAACGATGAGATGGGCGTTTTAAAAACATTCCTTCAAGAAGCGTTGGAAGTTTTGAAACCTGGAGGACGCTTGGTAATTATTACCTATCACTCGATTGAAGACAGATTTGTGAAAAAGTTTTTAAAAGCGGGCAACTTCGAAGGAGAACCTGAAAAAGACTTTTATGGTAATATTTATCGCCCTTTTAAAGTCATTACAAAAAAACCAATACTTCCCTCAAAGGAGGAAATTAAAAGAAATCCAAGAGCTAGAAGCGCAAGTTTAAGAGTAGCTGAGAAAGCAGTAGATAAAAGAAAAAATGGCAAAGAAAAAACCTAAAGAATTTAAAGATTATCTGACACTTGATTTTAGTGCAGAAGCGGTTTTAAAAAATTTGCCTTTCATTTTATTTCTAGGATTTATTGGAATGATGTATATCATGAATGCCCATTTCTCCGAAAAGAAATTATGGCAAATTCAAAAATATGAAAATGAAATAGAGGAGTTGAAATGGGAATATGCATCGATTAAAGCAGAATTGATGTATCAAACAAAACAATCTGAAGTGGCAAAGGCAGTAGAAAGTATCGGACTTAAAAATTCAACTTCTACACCAAAAAGAATAATCGTGAAAAAGGGAATTGAGATAAAAGGTACTGAGAAATAAATCTCCCAATACCCAATACCAAAAATCACAATACTCAAAAAGAGAAATGAGTCAGAATAAAAATGAAGTTTTATACCGCGTATATATCGTGTTAGGATTGTTAGTGATTTTCGCGGGATTCATCTTTTATAATGCTGTAAAAATAAATGTGCTGGAAGGGAAAAAGTGGAGAAAGGAAGGTGAGAAAGATCATATTAGAACTCACGTAGTAAAAGCCAGCAGAGGAAATATAATGACAGAAGATGGTGCTTTGATGGCCTCTTCGCTTCCGTTCTTTGACATACATTTTGATTCGACAATACCCTCAAAAGAGTTATGGACCAACTCTAATTTGGATTCGCTAGTGGAAGGGTTAATGCCATTTCTTATTGATGATTTCATGATGACTGATTATGCCTTCAGAACCTTTTATAGAGATTCATTAATCAGAGCAAGAAATGCAGGTCAACAATATATGAGGATTAAGAAAGGTGTTTCTTATGCTGATTATGAAAAAATGAAGCAACTTCCAATTTTTAGAAAAGGTCAAATGAGAGGAGGATTTATTGCCGAGGAAAAGTTTAAAAGAGATAGACCTTATGGAATGTTAGCTCGAAGAACTTTAGGTTATGCACAACCTATTAAAAAGCGATTTGTAGGTTTGGAAGGTTTCTTTCATAAAGAATTAGGAGGTTCTGATGGGGAAGAACTGAAAGTATACAGAGCTGCAAATAGAATCACAGTTCCAGTTAATGATCTAAATTCCATTAAACCAAAAAGTGGAGACGACATTGTAACTACGATAGATGTGAATATTCAAGATGTAGTGCAAAAAGCATTGCTTCGAGGAATGGAACACCATGATGCTCAAACAGGAACAGCTATCGTAATGGAAGTGAAAACAGGAAAAATAAAAGCTATTTCTAATGTTGGAAAAACTTCAACGGGATGGTATGAGGATTACAATTATGCAGTTGGAACAAAAGTAGAACCTGGTTCAACTTTCAAATTAGCTTCAATGATGGCGCTTTTGGAAGATGGATATATTGACTTAGATGATTCAATCGACCTCGAACAAGGTTTACATACTTTTTATGAAGAAGAAATGCGAGATGCTTCTTTTCATCAATTAGATTCTACGACGATTCGAAAAGCTTTTGAGATTTCATCAAATGTCGGAATTGCAAAACTAGTTCAGAAATACTATGGTGACACAGATGACGCACCAAAGTTTATTCAACATTTAAAAGATTTCAGATTAGATCAATTAGTTGGAATCGAAATAAACGGAGAAGATAAACCATATGTAAAAGAAGCTTACAATTCAGATGATAACTGGAGTGGAATTTCTTTACCATGGATGTCAATAGGTTACGAAGTAGAATTAACCCCTTTACAATTGTTAACTTTTTATAATGCAGTTGCAAATGATGGAAGAATGATGAAGCCATATTTAGTAACTCAAGTTCAACATTTTGGCGAAGCTTTAAAAACATTCAAACCGACTGTAATAAAAAAAGAAATCGCAAAACCTGAAACGATCCAAAAAGTAAAAGAACTTTTAGAAGGCGTGGTCGAAACAGGAACCGCAAAGAAATTAAAATCAAATCGCTACCAATTCGCAGGGAAAACAGGAACCGCTCAAATTAATTATTACAAATTTGACCAAAGGGATAATATCAAATACCGCGCTTCATTCGCAGGATATTTTCCAGCTGAAGATCCAGTTTATTCTTGTATTGTAGTAATCACAGAGCCTAGACAAAATGGACGATATGGGTCAGAAGTAGCAGGGCCTATTTTTAGACAAATTGCGGATAAATGTTTTATCCAACAAAAAGATTTGTTCCCAAAAGAAAATGAGCTAATAGAAAAACTAACAAAAAAACAATTACCACAACTAGATGTGGGCTACAGAAAAGATGTAGATAAGATTTTGAAAAAATTAGAATTAAAACACACGGATAGTGGTGTGAAAAACTGGGCAGTTTTAACCGCCGATACAGATACGCTTCACATCGCACCTCGATACATCAGTCGAGATTTAGTACCAAATGTTGTAGGGATGGGATTAAGAGATGCACTTTATATTTTAGAAAATCTAGGACTAAAAGTAACTTTCGAAGGTTCTGGAAAAGTTGTCCAACAGTCACTCAAAGGAGGGACAAAGATCAGAGGACAAAGAATAAATTTGAAATTAAGATAAGTACACAACGGTTAACTGTGAATGGTTAACTATTAACGCCACGCTGTTTAAAATGTGGAGTTAATCATTAACCGTTAACAATTAACCGTTAAATTCTGATTGGTGAAAATTGCTTTTAGAAGGCTAAACTAAATTACAGCAATTTTTTACAACCCCAATCTTAAACATACTTTTTACACAACAAACAGTACGAGAAACTTCTCGCACATTTGAGACACTACACATAGTTTTTTTTGAAAAAAAGAAACTACACAAAGTTTGGAGTTTTAAACTTCTGTCAGAAAAAAAGCCGAGATCAAAATGCGATTGGAGGCGATTGATTTTACTTTTTTTCTGACTCCAAACAAAACTAAGAAACCATTCTTGAAAAAAGATCTTGTCAAGTTAAAATTGAAAGCAAAACGACCAACGAGAGAATTGATTTTAATTTTTACTTGACCAAAAAAATCTTTTTAAAAGAATAAATAGAAAAGACATTGCAAGAGTTAAATAAAATATTACAAAATGTATCAGTAAAAGAACTGATCGGAGAGCAAAAGTTGAAGGCTAAAAATATAACTTTTGATTCTCGAAAAGTAAATGATGAAAGCATTTTTGTAGCTGTGTCAGGAACGCAAGTTGACGGACATGATTTTATTGAAAAAGCAATTCAAAGTAAAGCGATAGCAATCGTTTGTGAGGTTCTGCCTCAAGAGTTACACAAAGGTGTGACTTACATTCAAGTCTCAGCTTCAAGTGAAGCTTTAGGAATTATGGCTTCCAATTTTTACGGAAATCCTTCTGAGCAATTGAAATTAATCGGTATCACAGGTACCAATGGAAAGACAACGACAGTAACTCTCTTGCATGATTTATTTTCAAAAATGGGTTACAAAGTTGGCTTACTTTCCACGGTCGAAAACAAAATCGGAAACAAAGTAATTCCTTCCACGCACACCACACCAGATGCAGTTGTGATGAATGAATTGATTTCCGACATGGTCGATGCAGGTTGTGATTACGCATTTATGGAAGTGAGTTCACATGCGATTCATCAGCGAAGAATTGCAGGGTTGACTTTCGCAGGTGGCGTTTTTACCAACATCACTCACGACCATTTGGACTATCATAAAACATTCAAAGAATATTTGAATGCGAAGAAAAAGTTCTTCGATGATTTACCAAAAGATGCTTTCGCTTTGACCAATATAGATGATAAAAATGGAATGGTGATGGTGCAAAACACCAAAGCTAAAATCCAAAAATATAGTCTGCGTAAGAAAGCAGATTTTAAAGTAAAAATAGTGGACAACAGTCTTTCGGGACTCCACCTTGAAATAAATGACAATGAATTTTTCGGACGATTAATCGGTGAATTCAATGCTTATAATTTACTCTCAGCATACGCCGTAGGAGTATTGTTAGGAAAAGACAGTTTGGAAACGCTCACAATTTTGAGTCAACTCAAATCTGCAGAAGGAAGATTCGATTATATCAAAAACGAAAAAACGGGCATCATCGGAATCGTTGATTATGCACATACGCCCGACGCTTTGGAAAAAGTCCTTAGCACAATTGACAAATTAAAAACAGGTAATGAACAAATCATAACTGTTGTTGGATGCGGAGGAGATCGCGATAAAGCGAAACGTCCCGTGATGGCAAAAACGGCATGTGCTTACAGCAATCATGTTATCATCACTTCCGACAATCCTAGAACGGAAGATCCCGACGAAATCATCGAAGACATGATGAAAGGAGTTCCGATTTATGCGCAGCAAAAAGTTTTGACCATTACCAATCGCTTGCAAGCAATCAAAACAGCAAGTCGAATTGCAAATAATGGAGACATCATTTTGGTAGCTGGTAAAGGCCACGAAAAATACCAAGACATTAATGGAGTCAAACATGATTTCGACGACAAACAAGTTTTGAGAGATTGTTTGGAAGTATAATAAAAGATTATCATTCTCAGATTCACTTTGGTTGATAGTTGCGGCGGTAAATAATTTTACTGCTGCAGCTATTAATTTTTTCAAAAAAAATCCAAAATGAATTTCGAGTTGAAAATAAAATTTTGACATAATATCGGTTTCAAAAAGTCAAAAAAATAGTAGACCAAAAACCTAAAGTTTAATTATAAAACTCAAACAAATTTTAAAACGAACGAAGCCAACAATTTTTTTGACCAATGCTTTATCACTTACTAGAATGGCTAGGAGAAAACTTCCCAGAATTACCTGGTAGTAACTTGCACAAATTTATTTCCTTTCGTGCAGGTGTAGCCATGATTATTTCTCTAACAATATCGCTATTGTTTGGAGGACGCATAATCAAATTCCTAAAAGCATTACAAATTGGTGAAACCGTTCGGGACTTAGGTCTAGCAGGGCAAAAAGAAAAAGAAGGAACCCCCACGATGGGCGGTGTCATAATAATTATGGCAATCCTGATTCCTTTTTTGTTGATGGCTGACTTGCTGAACATGTATTCCTTGGTGATGATTCTCGTCACGACTTGGCTGGGAATTATTGGGTTTACTGATGATTATATCAAAGTTTTTAGAAAAGATAAAGATGGACTTGCGGGGAAATTTAAAATTATTGGACAAGTGGTTTTAGGTTTGATTGTAGGAATTGTAATGTTCAATAGTGATGATATTAGAATAAGAATGGATTATCAAGTTGCAGAAGAATTTGAATATGTAGAAACGATCAAACAACCTGAAAATCCAGATTCAGATAAAACAGATGTAAAGGCAACATTAACGAATATGCCTTTTTTTAAAGACCATGAGTTAGACTATTCCATTTTTTTGGCACCGATAATAAAAGATCCGGTAAAAAGACAAAAATGGGCTTGGATAATTTTTATCCCAATAGTCATATTCATAGTTACTGCAGTTTCGAATGCTGCAAATTTGACAGACGGAATAGATGGATTAGCAACTGGAGTTTCCTCCATCATTGGAGCTACGTTAGGAATTTTAGCCTACGTTTCCAGTAATGCAATTACAGCTAATTATCTCGATATAATGCATCTACCTGGAGCAGAAGAATTGGTAGTTTTTTCTGCTTGTTTTTTAGGAGCATGTATTGGATTCTTTTGGTACAACTCATTTCCAGCTCAGATTTTTATGGGCGATACGGGGAGTTTAACTATCGGAGGAGTCATTGCAGCAGTTGCCATCTTAATTCGAATGGAATGGTTGATTCCGATTCTTTGCGGAATATTTGTCGCAGAAAATTTATCAGTAATGATTCAAGTTTCCTACTTCAAATACACTCGAAAGAAATACGGAGAAGGAAGACGAATTTTTAAAATGTCTCCTTTGCATCACCACTACCAAAAACTAGGAATGCATGAGTCAAAAATTGTTTCCCGATTTTTAATCATCGGAGTTTTACTAGCAGTTGTGACACTCATTTCTTTTAAACTAAGATAAAAACAATAGGTATCGGATACCTTCTAGTATCCATTATCTTTCAAAGAAATAATCTGATTTTCGTGAGATAATTAAGGATTATATATAGACGAAAAACCATAGAGATCGGGATGCAAAATGGCTATTCTGTACTCGGTCTCAATTAAAAAAAAGTTTGAGTATTCTGTCTCTATGCTGTTTTTCGCCAATTGTAAAACCCTTTTTAGATTGATTTTCTTTTCAGCTTAAAGTTGAAAGCAAAAATGACCAAAGGGAAATGTTGATTTAAACTTTTAGCTGAATCAAGAAAGAAAATTTGGCTAAAAATCAAACATGATTTTTGAAATGAAAATAGTGATTTTAGGAGCTGGAGAAAGTGGAGTAGGAGCAGCATTGTTAGCTCAAAAAAAAGGCTACGAAGTTTTTGTTTCAGATCGAGGAGAGATTAAAGAGGAGTTTAAATCAGAATTAGAAAAAGCAAAGATTCCATACGAGGAATTACAACATACGGAAAGTAAAATTTTCGAAGCTTCAGAGATCATCAAAAGTCCAGGCATTCCTGACAAAGTTGCTTTAATTAAAGAATTAAAAAAACAAGGAATTCCAGTCATCTCTGAAATTGAATTTGCGGCAAGATTTACCAAAGCTACTATCATAGGAATTACCGGTAGCAATGGAAAAACCACCACCACGAAACTCATTTTTCATTTGCTCAAAACAGCAGGTTTAAATGTAGCCGTCGGTGGAAATATCGGGACGAGTTTTGCTCGACTTTTGGTCGAAGGGAATCATGATTATTATGTGTTGGAACTTAGTAGTTTTCAACTTGATGGTATTCAAGATTTTCGACCAGATGTAAGTGTATTGTTAAATATCACGGCCGACCATTTGGATAGATATGATTATAAAATGGAAAATTACATCTATTCAAAATTTAGAATTATTGAAAATCAAAAAGATAACGATCTTTTTATTTATAACGGTTTTGACGAAAATATCAAAACCTATATGCAGGACAAACAACTGAAAGTTAGAGATTTACCCGTTAATGAAGTTTTTTATAAAAAAAATAAATTAACAGTAGCGGTCTCAGAATTTGATACTACAAAATGCAGCCTAAAGGGGCAGCATAACATGTTCAACGCCACTTGTGCAATTCACGCAGCAAAAGCAATGGGCGTTGACGACCAATTTATTCAGCAGGGTTTAGATACTTTTATCAATGCTCCACACCGCTTAGAATTTGTAGCAACGATTGATGGAGTTGACTTCATCAATGATAGCAAAGCTACTAATGTAGATGCTGTTTTTTTCGCGCTTTCTGCGATGGAAAAACCTGTCATTTGGGTGGTCGGAGGAGTAGACAAAGGCAATGATTACAACGCTATCGAAAAGTTAGTTTTGGAAAAAGTAAAAGCCATTGTTTGCTTAGGAATTGACAACAAACCAATCATTGAAGCCTTTCATGGAAAGGTGGAAATTATTGAAGAAACGCAAAGTTGTCGGGACGCAATTAAAGTTTCCCAACAATATGCACACGTAGGTGATGTAGTTTTACTTTCACCAGCTTGTGCAAGTTTCGATTTGTTTAAAAATTACATTGACAGAGGAGATCAATTTAAAGCTGCTGTTTTTGAAATGATGAGTGATGACGGATAATGATGAATGTTCTTTATCGCAAGTTCAAAATTCATCATTTTAAAGTTAATCATTAAAAAAGAAAAATGTCATTTGGAAATCAATTGTATGCTAAGTTAAGAGGTGACCGAGTCATCTGGATGATCGTGGCAATTTTGTCACTCTATTCCATCTTAACTGTTTATAGTGCATCGACGACAGAAGCGTATCGATTGAGCGGAGGTAATACGGAAGCGGCGATGATCAAGCATACGACATTTATTTTGTTTGGGTTATTCTTGACCTATGTATGTTACTTAACACCTTACATACAATATAAAAGAATGGCGCCTTACTTAATGTTGATTACGATTCCGCTGTTGGTTTATACCATGGCATTTGGAGTCGAACTTAACGAAGCAACCAGATGGATAAGAGTTCCATTTGTAGGTTTGACATTTCAACCTTCTGATTTTGCAAAGCTTGCGCTCATCATTTATGTGGCGAGGGCAATCTCTTCAAAACAGGAATACATTGATGATTTCAATGATGCATTTATGCCGATCATAATTCCAATTTTGATTGTGTGTGGGCTGATTGCACCAGATGATTTATCAACTGCAGCGGTGCTGTTTTTTACTTGCCTTTTGATGATGTTCATGGGGCGTGTTAATTTGAAATATATTTTACTCTTGATGTTTTTGGGCGTTGTCCTTTTTTCATTCTTAGTTACGTTGGGAACTATTTTTCCAGAAACTGTAAGAATTGGAACATGGGTAAAACGACTTTCCGCATTTTGGTATGGAGAGGCAGGTGCTGAAAATATTCAAGTACTTCAATCAAAAATAGCAATAGCGAATGGAGAATGGTTTGGAGTAGGACCTGGAAATAGTATGCAAAGAAATTTTATTCCAGCTTCCAATTCAGATTATATCTATGCGATCATTTTTGAGGAGTATGGATTGATCTTCGGAGGATTTGTGATTCTCTTTTTGTACGTCGCATTATTTTTTAGAGTAGTGACGATTGTAACTAGAAGTCCAAAAGCATTTGGAGCAATGCTCGCGCTAGGGTTAGGATTGATGATTTCCTTGCAAGCGATGATGAACATGGGAGTAAATGTAAATATTTTACCAGTTACGGGATTAGCACTTCCAATGGTAAGTAAAGGAGGAACTTCGGTGATTTTTTCAGCGATTGCCTTCGGAATGATTTTAAGCGTGAGTCGCTACATAGAAAAGACAACTTAATGTTTTCATTTTTTGAAAATGAAAAACAGACTATAAATACAACAAGTAAAAGACCCTAAAAAATTAAAAATAATTTACGCTTATGAGACCAACGATATTATATTTTGACAAAAAAGTAGAGTTCAAAGGACAGGTGAGTGAGCAGTTGTTAGCTGACACTTGGATTGCAGTTAAAAATATTTCTAGAAAGGAATTGATGGAAAAATTAGACTTGCAAGTTTCATTGAATTTGAATTGGGATGCAGGTTTATTGTTGAAAAATGATGCGGCAAGAGGATTAGGCGGAAACTTTTTGATGCCTCCAAGTTTGGATGGTTGGACGATTGTTGTCGGAAAATATTTTAATGACAATTTAGAAATGGTGAGAAAGTGCAGAGAGTTAAGTGAAGAATATGGGGAAATATATTTTTTCTCAAGCATTGATTCTATGGATAAAAATTTATGGATTCATGGCGAAGATGGAATTATGGAAAAATGGGAAACAGAAGATGAAGATTTGGAAGATGAAGTAGAACATTTACCATTTGATTTTAGAAAGTTCAATAATCAATTGAAGTTCAAAGATGTTTTGCTTTGCAAAAACAAAAAAAGTTTGAACCAAATGAGAATGTGGTAGTGAATAAATTAAAAGTAATAATAAGCGGTGGTGGATCTGGCGGGCATGTGTTTCCCGCAATAGCGATTGCAAATGAATTCAAAAAACAACGTCCCAATGCAGAAATCCTATTCGTAGGAGCGCAGGGAAAAATTGAAATGGAAAAAGTCCCGAAAGCGGGATTCCCGATCAAAGGTCTTTGGATCAGCGGGTTCCACAGAAAATTGACATTACGGAATTTGATGTTTCCGATCAAACTAGTGAGTAGTTTGTTCAAAGCTTTTGGAATCATTCAAAGTTTTAAACCTGATGTGGTAATTGGGGTTGGTGGCTTCGCAAGTGGTCCGACTCTTCAAGTTGCAACGATGAGAGGAATACCAACTTTGATTCAAGAACAAAATTCATTTCCAGGTATCACAAATCGACTTTTAGCAAATAAAGTAAATCGAATTTGTGTGGCTTATGATGGAATGGAAAAGTTTTTTCCAAAAGAAAAAATAACACTAACTGGGAATCCTGTTCGACAAGATATTATGGATTTGTCAAACAAAAGAGAAGAAGGATTAAGGCATTTTGGTTTAGATCAAAATAAAAAAACGATTCTACTTTTTGGAGGAAGTTTGGGAGCGAGAACATTAAATGATTCGATGGCAACAAATAAAGATTTGTTGGAAAAAAATCAAAACGTACAAGTGCTTTGGCAAGCAGGGAAACTCTACATTGAGGAGTTCAAAAATTCTGCTACAGCTCAATTGGACAACGTGAAGATTTCAGCATTTATTGATCGAATGGATTTGGCTTATGCGATGGCTGATGTGGTGATTTGTAGAGCAGGCGCATTGACAATTTCGGAATTATGCTTGGTTGGAAAACCAGCCATATTGATTCCTTCGCCAAATGTATCGGAAGATCATCAAACGATGAATGCAAAAGCACTTTCAACAAATGACGCTGGAATATTGGTTGAGGAGAAAAATGCTAAAACAATGTTGGAAGAAGCTTTGCATGTCCTTGATAATGAGCAAGTTATGAGTAGTTTGAAAAATAACATTCAAAAATTGGCAAAAGCGAATGCTACTAAAAATATAGTTTCTGAAATATTACAAATAGTAAAATGAAGCTAGAAGATATTAAAAAAATATACTTCATCGGAATCGGAGGAATAGGGATGAGTGCCTTAGCGAGATATTTTAATAACCGACAAGTTGAAGTTTTTGGATACGATAAAACAGAAACAACGTTGACTAAAAAGTTAGTTGACGAAGGGATGAAAATCCATTTTGAAGATGATATTTCGCAAATTCCTGAGGGAATTGATTTGGTAGTTTTTACTCCAGCAATTCCGAATTTTCATAGCGAACTAAACTACTTTTTGGAAAATAATTTTCCAGTAAAAAAGAGATCAGAAGTACTTGGAATTATCAGTCGCAGTAAAAAAGCGATTGGGGTTGCAGGAACACATGGCAAGACTTCGACTAGTTCAATTTTGACTTGGATGTTAAAAGTTGGAGGCGTTGATTGCACGGCTTTTTTAGGTGGAATTGCTCAAAATTTTGAGAGTAATTTTATAGAAGGAAAAAGTGATTGGGTGGTTATTGAAGCGGACGAATATGATCGTTCATTTTTGCAACTGAATCCTGACATGTCAATTATTTTGTCGATGGATGCAGATCATCTCGATATTTATGGAGATGCTGCGACGATGCAAAAAGGATTTTTTGACTATGCTGAAAAGACTAAACCGAACGGATTTGTTTTTGTAAAAGATGGTTTGCGAATGCCGTTTTCCAAAAATGGAATTACGTATGGACAGTTTGGAATTGAAAGAGGAAGTTACCGAGCGGAAAATGTGAGAGTGGAAAATGGTTATTTCGTTTTTGATTTTAAAAGTTGGATTGAAAATATTGATGATATAAAAATCACCTTGGCAGGAAAACATAATGTTGAAAATGCTACAGCTGCAATTGCAGTTGCCCAACAACTTGGGATCAAAGGTGACGACATAAAAAAAGCACTCGCTACATTCAAAGGAATCAAGCGACGATTTGAAAGAATTTTTGACAATAACGAAATAGTTTATATCGATGATTATGCACATCATCCTTCTGAACTTAAAGTGGCTATTGAAGCGGCAAAAATGCTTTTTCCTAACAATAGAATTACGGGTATTTTTCAACCACATTTGTTTTCTCGAACGAATGATTTTGTGGATGGATTTGCAGCTGAATTGGATGAGTTGGATGAAGTGATCTTGATGGATATTTATCCCGCAAGAGAATTACCAATGGAAGGAGTTACGTCTAAAATTATTTTTGATAAAATGAAAAATCCAAACAAAGTAATGGTTACAAAATCAACTTTGATGGATGAATTAAAAAATAGAAAAGTGGAAGTGTTATTAACGTTAGGAGCGGGAGATATTGACACTTTTGTTTTAAAAATAAAAAATTGGTTAAGCGAAAAGTGAACTAATTTTTTAGACATAATGTATTGATAATCAGTTTTTTATAAAAATGTAAAACTGAATAAATAATAGACTGAGAATGAATGCCGAGACACTACAAACCATTAAACGATTGACGATCATCGCGACCGTATTTGTATTGTTAGGGTTTATTGTGTGGTCAGTAAATAAGCGAGAAAGTTCGCTTTCAGAAGGATTGAAAATAGAAGTAGAACCTTTGGCAAATGGAAGAAATCTATTAACCATTGGCGATATTCAAAAAATAATACAACGCAGTTTTGTATATAATTTAACAGAGGAAAAAGTTCCTTTGGGAAAATTGAAAGTAGGTGAAATTGAAAAGATTTTGGAAGCAGAACCTTTTGTTTTAGATGCGGAAGTTTATGTGGATAATCAAAATCAATTATACGTTCACGTCACACAACGAACACCTATTCTCAGAGTAATTGACAAGGACAATCAAACCTATTACATGGACGAAACTGGCAGACAAATGCCGATGTCCGATCATAGTACCGCAAGAGTGTTGGTAGCAACGGGAGAAATTCCACCTTACACTCCTGATTTTCAAGAGCCGAGGAAAAAGCATTTTTTGAAAAAAATGTTTGACCTGACAGAGTACATTCGAGGTGATGAATTTTTGAATCCGATGATCGAACAAATCTATGTAAATCAATATGAAGAATTTACGCTCATTCCAAAAGTGGGAAGGCAAAAAATAATTTTTGGAAAATACGAAGATATAGAAGACAAGTTTAATCGCTTGGAATTATTCTACCAAGAAGGAATGTCACGAGAAGGATGGCAAAAGTATAAGACCATTAATTTGAAATATCGCAAGCAGGTAGTTTGCGGAAAACGTTGATAACGGTTAACGATGAACACCATGATGTGATAATTTTTCAAAGAAAAATTTAAATACACGAAGTGGTGTTAATCATTTACAGTTAACAGTTCATCGTTAAAAAAAGAACTTATTCCCTTACATTATTTAACCATAAAAGAACATAACACTCTTTTTCTAAACTAGAAACATTATGATGGAGACAAACTTACCGAAACAAGATGTCGTCGTTGCCCTAGACATAGGGACAACTAAGGTCTGTGCCATTGCTGGACGAAAGGACAAGCACGGAAAAATTGAAATTCTCGGAGTTGGGAAAGTGGATTCTGAAGGCGTTATGCGAGGAATCGTCACCAACATCGAAAAAACAGTTAGAGCAATTTCTGACGCTGTTGCTGCAGCGGAACGAGCAGTTGGGAAACCAATCAAAGTCGTTCATGTGGGTATTGCAGGACAGCACATTAAAAGTTTGCAACACCGAGGAATTTTGACTCGCCAAGATGACCATGACGAAATCAGTCAAAAAGATATCGATCAATTAGTGAGTGATATGTACAAGTTAGTATTGCCTCCAGGCGATAAGATTTTGCATGTGATTCCTCAAGAATATACCATTGACAACGAGCAAGGGATTACAGATCCTATCGGAATGTCAGGGGTAAGATTGGAAGCTAACTTTCATATAATAACAGGACAAATTACTGCTTCACACAATATTGACAGATGCGTTCGAAAATCAGGTTTGCAGGTGGCTGATATGACTTTGGAACCAATTGCATCAGCGGCAAGTGTTTTGAGTGATGAAGAAAAAGAAGCAGGGATTGCGCTTGTAGATATAGGTGGAGGAACTACTGATATTACTATTTTCCAAGAGGGAATTATTCGTCATACAGCTGTGATTCCTTTCGGTGGAAATGTAATTACCAAAGACATCAAAGAAGGGTGTTCAGTAATTCACCAACAAGCTGAAAAATTAAAAATTAAATTTGGATCTGCTTTAGCGGAAGAAGTTTATGATAATCGAATTATCACAATTCCAGGCTTGAAAGGTCGTGATCCAAGAGAGATTTCTGAAAAGAATTTGGCAAGAATCATCCAAGCAAGAGTGGAAGAAATTATGGATTATGTGGTTTGGGAAATTCGTCGATCTGGATATGAGCGTAAGTTAATTGGAGGGATTGTTTTGACAGGGGGAGGAGCCTTGTTGAGTCATATCGAAAAATTAACTGCTTACCACACAGGTATGAATACTCGAATTGGTTTGCCGATCGAACAATTGGCGCATGGCTACTCAGAGCAAATTTGTAGCCCTGTTTATTCAACTGCTATTGGATTATTAATCAAAGGTATTGATGCCAATGAGAAGCGTCCTGAAAAAATTGAAGAGCCAGTTGTCGAAGCTATAGTAGAAATGGGAGAAAAAGAACCTTCTAATGCTAAAGAAGTTGGCGGTAAATGGTATGACCAATTATTCAAAAAAACCAAAGAGTGGTTTGAAGACGAACCAGATTCTGAGTTTTAATACGTTGAAGGTTGAACGTTTGACGTTTTACGTTAAACGGACCGTAAAACGTCCATCGTAAAACGTCCAACGCTCGAGCACTATGAGAAACATTTTATCTAATTCCTTTATAAAATAAAACACACTATTATGTTATTTGATTTGCCAAAAGAAACTAGCTCAATAATCAAAGTGATTGGCGTCGGTGGAGGCGGAAGCAATGCAGTAAATCACATGTTTGATCTTGGAATCGTAGGAGTAGATTTCGCTATCTGCAATACTGATAATCAAGCAATGGAACTAAGTAAAGTTCCTACAAAAATACAATTAGGACCAGACTTAACGGAAGGGTTGGGTGCAGGTTCAAAACCAGATATTGGACGCCAAGCTTGTATCGAGTCTATTGACGAGATCAAAACTTTCTTGGCTAATGGTACAAAAATGCTTTTTGTAACTGCTGGAATGGGAGGTGGAACCGGAACTGGTGCTGCCCCAATCATTGCTAAAGCAGCTCAAGAAATGGACATTTTAACGGTAGGGATTGTTACTCTTCCATTTTCGTTTGAAGGTCGTCGTCGATCAAAACAAGGTGTTGACGGACTAGATGAATTGAAGAAAAATGTCGATACGTTAATTGTAATTTCTAATGATAAGTTACGTCAGATTCACGGTAACCTAAAATTGTCGGAAGCATTCTCTGAAGCAGATGATATTTTATCAACAGCAGCAAAAGGTATCGCAGAGATTATCACGGTTCCAGGTTATGTGAACGTGGATTTTGAAGATGTCAATACAGTTATGCGAGGTAGTGGAGTTGCCATTATGGGAACAGCAACTGCTGAAGGTGATGACCGTGCAAAACTTGCTGTCGATGAAGCATTGAATTCTCCGCTTCTAGAAGAGAATGATATTCGAGGTGCTCAGCACATTTTGTTAAATATTACTTCTGGAAATAAAGAAGTAACAATGGATGAAATCTTTGAAATCACAGAATTCGTTCAAGAGGAAGCAGGTTTTGGTACAGATTTGATTTGGGGAAATTGTTATGACGAAACTTTGGGAGACCAATTAAGTGTAACAGTTATCGCAACTGGTTTTGAAGAAAGTCAACCAACTGCTGTCAAAACTGGAAATGCTAAGATCAAAATTCCTTTAGATGGAGAGAATGCCAAAAAAAAGAATGGCATTTTTGAAGTAGGACACGACAAAGGTCAGTCTGCTAATACAGTAGAATTCGACAACGTTCGATCTAATTACGAGCAATACCAAAGACAAATGGGATACTCGTACGAAGAGCCTTATGTGAAAAGTGAGGACAAAGAACGATTGGAAGAAGAACGAAGAAAAAGACTTCAATATGAAGCACAAAAAAGAGAAGAACGCTTGAGAAATCTCAGCGTAAAGTTAAATAATCCACAAACTGTAAATGAGTTGGAAAATGAACCAGCTTACTTACGTCGAAAAGTAAATTTAGATGATGTGCCTCACAGCAATGAGGAAACTAATTTATCTAGACTTTCGATTACGGATGATGTAGAACCTGAAATCAGAAATGAGAATTCATATCTACATGACCGTCCGGATTAAAGAAAATGAGTAAGCAATTACTCATTAGGTTCCATTAGGATTCCTAGAGTCCGTTATGGTTCTTTTAAGGGATTAGTTTAAATATGAAGGCATTCACATTTGTTGTGGATGCCTTTTTTGTTTTAAAAAAATAGAAGGTAAAATTGTTAATATTTCGTTACAGTTAATTAATGGCATGTTTTTTTCATTTACCCACTTAACTTCCCGAATACCGAATCTCCCTCCGTATTTTTTATTTCAAAAAAAAAATTCATGAAAATAACTTACAACCAGTTTAACCCTATTTCGATTTTTCCAAAAACCATTTCGTGTTTATTTTTACTATTATTGTTAACACAATCATCAATAGCAAACTCTAATAATTTTTATTCAGGAGATGTTGGTAGGTTTGCAGCGACCGTAAAAAATTGCGAAGTGAAAGTGATTTGGAATACGGAAACAGAAGATAACATAAAATTATTTGAAGTCGAATGGAGTGGGGATGGACAGACCTTTCAGAAAGTTCATTCTATATTCGCTTCTGGAGCGTCACCAAGTAATGCCCAATATATTTTTCTAGATGAAAATGCGTCATTTAGTAATTACTATCGATTGAAAACGATTTACCTAGATGGTTCTTCTAAATACACAAAAACTGTTGTGGCGAAAAAAGAATGTAAAATAAATAATACACTTAATGTTTTTCCAAATCCAGTTTCTGCCAATGCTAATATTTTAAACCTTGAATTTATTCCAACAAAACCTCAAGCTCAAATTCTGATAAATGATATGTTGGGAAGAACGATTCAAAGAATAAATTATGATGTGGAAGCAGGCATTAAAAATAAATTTGAATTAGATATTTCAAATTATCCTACTGGAACTTATAATATGATTGTAGTGGGAGAGCAGCAAGCAAAAATATTTGTAATCAAATAAATATAGTTTCATTTTTTAACTTAAAAATAGACCTACTTACTTTGTTGAGTAGGTCTTTTTTTATGGAAAATACCTAATGATACTTTTAACCTAATACTCATCTTCTAGCTTCGAATTTTTTCCTACTTTTGTCCTATAAAAAAGTAGCAGTCCATGAGAAAATTCCTTCTAGCCATTTCAATAATTTCATTTTTTTCATGTCAAAATGAATCACAAATTTCTACGCCTAAATTTTTTAAAATTGCCGGGGAGACGATGGGAACGACATATCATATTACTTATGAAGATAGCTTAAGTCGTAATTTTAAGAAAGAGGTGGATTCGATTTTGGTGGAGATTAATCAAGCGGTTTCGACATATATCCCTGATTCCGAAATTTCTAAACTTAACAAAGCTGCTGAAAATGAGGAAGTGAAAATGGGAGAACATTTCAAACAAGTTGTGATTTCTTCAGATATTATTTTTCAAAAAACAGATGGATTTTTTGATCCAACTGTAATGCCTTTGGTTAATTATTGGGGATTTGGATATACAGATAAAAAAGCTGTGTTGAATACTGATAGTATGGCAATTGATTCGCTGAGGAAATTTATTGGTTGGGAAAAAATAGAAACGGGAACTATTGAGCACTCAACTAATGAAAATGACACATTAGTTTTTATCCTAGATGATTATATTTCCAAACTCAATACAAATACCCAACTTGATTTTTCTGCCAATGCTAAAGGCTATGCAGTCGATGTTGTTGCTAATTTTTTTGAAGAAAAAAACTCAAAAAACTATCTCGTAGAAATTGGTGGAGAACTCCGAACTAGAGGGGAAAACTCTAAAGGGAAAATCTGGACTACAGCTATAAATACTCCAAAAATAAATGCTCAATTGACTGACTATGAAGCAATCATAAAAGTCAACAACAAAGCTATCGCCACCTCTGGTAATTATAGAAATTTTCACGAAGTAAATGGCGAATGGTACGGTCACGAGATCAATCCAAAAACTGGTTTCCCTGAAAAAAGTAATTTACTCAGCGTAACAATCATGTCCGATGATTGTATGAGTGCTGATGCATACGCAACAGCGATGATGGTTATGGGGTTAGAAAAATCAAAAGCTTTAGCAGAAAAACTCAATAATATAGATGCCTTTTTTATTTTTGCTAATGAGGCAGGAGAGTTGAAGACCTTTTATACAAAAGGATTTGAGGGAGCTATTTTAAAATAAATTTTTATAAAAAATAATAATAAACGAATGGATTTTAACTTAGAAAGAGACCTTTGCTTTTTTGATATTGAATCAACTGGGCTAAATGTAGTGCGAGATCGTATCGTACAAATTGCCATTATCAAATATCCCAAAAATGGAGGAGAACCCGAAGAGTTGGAAATGTTGATTAATCCAGGAATTCCAATTTCGGAGGAGGCAATGAATGTGCATGGCATCACTCCAAAAATGTTGTCGAATAAACCTTCTTTTCAACAAGTAGCAGATCAGTTATTCAAATTTATTGGTAATGCAGATTTGGCAGGTTATAATTCTAATCGTTTTGATGTGCCGATGTTGATGGAAGAATTTTCGAGGGTTGGGATTGAGTTGGATATGACTCGACGACGAACGATTGATGTACAACGGATTTTTTATAAAATGGAACCACGTACTCTGAGTGCAGCTTTGAAATATTACACAGGCAAAAGAATTGAAAATGCTCACGATGCCTTGGCTGATGTGCGAGCTACTATCGATGTGTTAAAAGGACAATTAGATAAATATCAAGACGTTGACTTAGAAGATAATGATGGAAATATTATTGAGAAGCCTGTTAAAAATGATATGAAAGCTTTGCATGAATTTACTACCGATGATAAAATGATTGATGCAACGATGCGATTAAAGTATAATCATGAAGGAGTGGTGGTTTTTAATTTTGGAAAATATCAGGGACAGGATGCTGCGAAAGTTTTGACGGAAGACAGGCAATATTATAATTGGATGTTGAACAAGGAATTTTCATCCCAAGTGAAGCAGTTGATTAAGAAATTGGTGAAGGAGTATAAAAATAAGGGATAAAGTTTTTTTTTAAAATAAATTAAGTAGTGAAGGAATTAAGATCAATACTAGAGGAGATAGGTACTCCAATTCACATGGTGTCTCAAAGTAACCTTGTGAGTAAAATAGATAAAAAAAATACACGTCCTTCCAGAACTCAAAGTTTTGGAAGGACTTTGAATATCTTCAAATTTATCATTTTTCACCTATCGATTATCAGTTTAATTTCAAGTTGTTACACGCCTACCGATGGTTGCTTAAATATCGACGCAACCAACTATGATGCCTCTGCTGATGAACCTTGTGATGATTGCTGTTCTTTTCCAAATCTTAACTTAAAAATTACCCACAGCATTACGACTCAAGGTACTTTTGGACAGGATAGTTGTATCAACCACTCAGGCGATTCTACTTTTAATAATTTGGGAAATAATTTTTTTCAAATAAAAGATGGAATGGAGTTCTATTTGTCTGATTTTCAATTGATTATGTCTGATGGGAGTGTTTCTGAAGTGGAAGATGAAATGACTTTTATGATTTATGATGATGCCATTTCTCAGACTTCAAAAGACACCACTGTCAAGGATGATTTTGTATTAATCAAAAGAAATTCACCTAGTTACAATATTGGTGAATTCCGAAAGCCAGGGACTTATATTGAACTAAGATTTAAGGTTGGAATTGATGAAAAATTAAGCTCTATTGATGCTGATACCTTGGCAAGTTCGCATCCTTTGAGTAGTGATAATTTGTTGCATTTTGAAACACGCGATTCAGGATTTATTTATCAAGAGTTTTCATTGGTAAAAGATACATTAACTAATCCTACCGAAATAGAAGTT
The DNA here is from genome assembly GCA_964564545.1 of uncultured Saprospiraceae bacterium. Classification (GTDB taxonomy): domain Bacteria; phylum Bacteroidota; class Bacteroidia; order Chitinophagales; family Saprospiraceae; genus CAJQQY01. The sequence goes on along the minus strand of CAZMBP010000020.1, from coordinate 7,583 downwards.
TATAAAATAGGAAAAGAAACTGCTAATTCAGTTCAAGTGAATCTCAGTTTATTAGGAGAACTAGAACCAGGTTTTGATGTGGAAATCCCGCTAAAAGTTAATTACTCAACATGGCTAAGAGGCATAAATTTTGCGACGGATGACCCAGAAACAATTAAGTCCATTATTGTCAGTAATACGGCATACGCATTTGAAATAGGGGAATAATTGATAAAAGTCATCAACATTTTTGTCAATTTTAAGAACTGAAATAGGGATCTTGACGTTTCACTTTTAAAGATAAAGTAATTGTTTTTTTTCAAACAAATAAATACCCTATTAAGGACTAAATTAGATTCCTATGAAAAAGTTATTTCCTATTATATTATTTGTATCATTTCTTGTTTTCCAATATTCCTGTAAGCCTGATCCAACTTTTGAAGCAACTACTGATATAGAACTTGTTTTCAAAGGAAAATATGCAGATGAAGTTTTAATGATTAATACTGATTATGAGTATGATGGAAATCCAATCAGATTTGACCAATTTAATTTTTACATTTCTAATGTAGTTTTAGTAAAAGAGATTGTTGGAAATCCGGAAGAAACAGAATTATTAGAAATCGACTTTGTTGATTTGAGTTTCAAGCCAGCAGATGTTGCTGACGCTACAAAAGGTTTTACAATTACAGCTCCTAATATTCCTGTTGGAGAATATTCAGGCATTAAAATCAATATTGGAGTTGCCTCTGATCTGAATAAAACCAGTTGGGAAGATTACGGTTCAGGACATCCACTCAGAAAACCTGGACACTACTGGTCTGCATGGAATAGTTTTATCTTTTCCAAAACTGAAGCAAGAATAGATGTAGATTCAGATGGAAGTTTTTCCCATAAATTAGCCTATCATACTGGTTCTGACGAAGCCTATCGAACTAGGTTTTTTGCAAAAGACATCACACTTGAAGAAGATGCATCATCAAGAGTTTCATTTACGGTAGATGCAAAAATGATGTTTGAAGATATTGATGTGATGACTGAAGTTGGAACTCATAATGTTAATGATATGGACTTGGTAAATGAGGTGATGGATAATTTAGAAGAAAAAGCATTAGCTATCGAATAATGAAAAAAGTTATCGCCTTAGAATTTAAAAAATTCTAAAGCGATAACCTACAAGTAAAAACTATGAATAAAATATATCTCCTTTTCCTTTTTATATTCCTTTCTATTTTGAGTTGTGGTAATGATGATACTCCAGAAGAATGTGGCATTACTGGTGATCTTTCCGACATTCCATACAATCCGCAAAGTTATACTATCACAAAACCAGATGGTTTTCCTGAGATGTTAATTCCTGCTGATAATCCAATGACAGTTGAGGGAATTGAATTGGGTCGGCATTTATTTTTTGATCCTATTCTTTCAGCAGACAGTACGATGTCTTGTTCCAGTTGTCATTTTCCTTCATTAAGTTTTACAGATGGAGTTGCTACAAGCACGGGAATTGATGGAATTTCAGGGACTCGGAGTTCGATGAGTTTGGCGAATATTGGTTATGTAGAGAAAGGTCTTTTTTGGGATGGTAGATCCAATACCTTGGAAGATCAAGCTATCGTTCCTGTTGAGGATCCTATTGAATTGCATGATACTTGGGAGAATGTAGAATCTAAATTAAAAGCGCATCCAAGTTATCCTGAGATGTTTAGAAAAGCGTTTGGAATAGTTGACAGATCAGATATTACAAAAGACTTAGCAGCTAAAGCTATGGCTCAATTTGAGAGAACTTTAATTAGCTCTAATTCAAAATATGACAAAGTCATTTTTCAAGGTCAAGCTGCCTTTACGGACTCAGAAGATCGAGGGCTCAGAATGTATACAGATGCTCAAGGTGGATTGCCTGATGCTGAATGTGCACATTGTCATGCTTTGCATTTAGGTACTTCAGACGATTTTTTTAATAATGGATTAGATTCAGTTGGGTCATTGACTGAATTTATGGATTTAGGTTTGGGAGGAGTGTTGCAGGATACATTTGAAAATGGAAAATTTCGAGCGACAACTTTGCGTAATATTGCATTGACTGCACCTTATATGCATGATGGTAGGTTTGAAACATTAGAGGAGGTAATAGATTTTTATAATGAAAGTCCAAACCATAATAATGCTTCAAATGTTGATGTAAATATTCGTCCACTAGGATTGACGGATCAGCAAAAACAAGATTTAGTCAATTTCTTACACACACTTACTGATACCATATTTACTCAGAATCCAGCATTCCAGAGTCCGTTTTAAGTTATCTAACTAAGACATAAAAAAACGATCTAAGATTTGTAATGATAATCTTAGATCGTTTTTTTATAGGCATAAAATGTCAAAGCTATTTAAAAATTAATTTCCTCAAAATTGAATATGATCTCAAACTACATAAAGTATTTTTTAAGAAAAAAACACATATAAATTTTCTTAAAATTTCTCGAATTACCCCCCACAGTTTCCTCAATAATACAGTATTGTTTTTTATATATGAAATGCATTATTTTTAAAAAGTGTTGATTTTATTAGGTTTTTTAATGAAAATGGGCTTCATATTGATATTTTTTTACATAATTTTTTTTTCACATAAAATTAAATTATGCTGTCACAGTACATTTAGATTATTTTATTTTTTTCGCTGATAATTGGAGGTCTAGGCATATTTGTTGCCTATTAGATAACTGTACCGATGAAGGATACACAAACACAAATAAAAAAAATCCCCACAAAAATTCCCCGCATATAGTTATTCTTAAACAACTACACTATCAACAGTAACACACTTATTATTTTAGGATTTTGGAAAAGTATTAGCTAAAAAATTACGATGCAAAAAATAATTAAATAGCTAATAACCTAGTCATTCCTGAGGTTATTTCATGGACATTTCAAAGTGTTACGATTTTATGAAAAATGCAATTATGAGTTTTTGCGCAATCATATTGATGGTTAGCGCCTCAGAGATGTACGGTCAAAAACTACCGGTCGACAACTCCACCACAACAAAAATGCTACCTCGACAATTTGTCGAACAGCAACATGATTTCCAAGAAGACATATTAGGAGAAGACTATGTAGTAGTTATTGCTTTTGATAAAATTCCTTCAAAAATGGAAATGGAATCCTTACAAAATGTCGGGATCGAATTAATAAATTACCAATCTAAATATAGCTACTTAGCTAAGGTTCCCACAAAAATCAATTCTTCAGAATTGAATAGATGTGGAATTAAGACCCTTCGCAAGTACATTGTAAAAGAAAAACTTTCACCTAATATTAGGGAGGGACGATTTCCAGAATGGGCTGTTAAAACGCCTGGAACTGTTGATGTAGCAATACTTTTGACAGATAATTTGGAAGCTAATCGTCTTCAATTCATTCACACATTTAATATTACACATTTGCAAACACCTCTTCGAGGAGGTGATCTAATCATTGGGCGTATTGCTCAAAGTGATTTGCAAAGACTTACAGCTTCACCAATGGTTGCGCATGTAGATGCAATCGAACCTGCGGTAGAGCAACTTAACCATGAAAATCGAATTTTACAAAAAGTGAATGTACTCCAATCTAAATTTGCAGGGGCTCGAAACCTTTCAGGTGAAGGCATCTATGTAGGAATAGGGGACGGAGGCGAGTTGGGTAACCACATTGATTTCAATGATCGGGTGACCAACTACGCCAACGGAACTTATTCTTCATTCGGTGCGCATGGTGACCACGTGGCGGGTATTGTAGGCGGTGCTGGAAATCTTAATCCAGTTCATCGAGGAATGGCACCATCATCTAATTTGATTATTCAAAAAACTACTTCAATTATTTCTAACGCTCAAACTTATTATGATGATCACGGAATGGTGATGACGAATAATTCGTATGGAGTAGGTTATAATTGTACAACAAATGGAACATATAATTACAGCAGTAATAATTTAGATTGGCAAATGCGGGAAATGCCGGAGTTACTTCATGTTTATGCTGCTGGGAATAGTGGATATTCAGTTTGTGGAAATTATCCTGATGGTTACAAATCAGTTTTAAGATATTACCAAAGTGCAAAAAATGTTTTGACAGTCGGAAATGTGCGACAAAATAGAGTCCTTAATGGAGGAAGTAGTAAAGGTCCTGTGGCCGATGGTCGATTAAAGCCTGAAATCGTAGCGATCGGTTCCGATGTAATGTCTACAGGAAATAACTTCGATTATTATAATGGAACTGGAACAAGTATGGCTTCACCGTCGACCGTTGGAACTTTGACATTATTAAATGAAGAATACCGTGATTTGAATGGAGGAGATGCTCCTGAGGGGGGATTAATGAAAGCAATCGCATGTAATACTGCTGATGATTTAGGAAATACTGGACCTGATTATGCATATGGTTATGGTCTCATTAATGCCAGACGAGCAGTTGAATGTATTGAAAATAATAGATATGATTCTGAATCTATTTCAGATGGAGAAACTAAAACCTTCAATATCACAGTTCCTTCAGGGTTAGGACAATTAAAAGTGATGTTGTATTGGCACGATGTGGAAGCGCCGGCTTATTCTATCAAGACTTTGATTAATGATTTGGATTTAAAATTAACTACGCCAAATGGTACAGATTATTTACCTTGGGTATTGAATCATGATGCTATAAATGTAACTGATTTGCCTACTCGAAAAGTAGATACTCTTAATAATATCGAACAAGTAACATTAGACAATCCAACTGCTGGAACCTACACCATCACAATTGATGGAAGTAGTATTCCAACTGGACCACAAGACTTTTTCATTACATATGATTTTGTAGATACTGATTTAGTTTTGACATTTCCATATGGTGAAGAAGGTATAGAACCAGGTTCAAATCAAATGATACAATGGGACACAGATGTAAATAACTCTTCTAATTTTACAATAGAATTCTCTAATGATGGAGGTACTACATGGAGTGTTGTAGATGCGAATATAGATGCAGAAGATCGTCAATATACATGGTCAGTACCAACCACAACTACAGAAGACGGGGTAATCAGAATCAGTAAAAATGGAGGTACAGAAACAAGTCAAAACTTAACTCCATTTTACATTTTAGATAGACCAGCTAATCTTTCATATTCATCAATTTGTGAAGGGTATTTAGAATTAACTTGGGATCTTGTTGCAGATGTACATTTCTATGAAATATACACATTGAATGGAGCAGAAATGGAGGCAATAGATACGGTTGCTACTAATACATATACGACTGGATCACTTAATGTTGGAGAAGATTATTGGTATGCTGTACGAGGAATGACAAATGATGGAAGTAAAACAGAGCGATCGGTTGCTATTCGAGTAACACCTCAATCTGGTGGAGTTTGTCCATGGGATTATGATCTGAGCTTAGTTGAAATTTCAACTAGTCAAGTTGGAAGAGCGAACACATCATTAGCTTTATCAAATGCAGAGATGATAAGTATAAAAATAAAGAACCTTGGAATTAATACAATTGACAGTTTTGAAATGTCTTACCAAATTAATGGCGGTAATTACGAAACTGAAATGATTTACGAGACTTTGCTTTCAGGTGATTCTTTAACAAAAACTTTCACGACTACGGCGAATTTTTCAAGTCCTGGAACTTATCAACTAAACGGATATCTAAGTATTCCCGAAGACGTTGATGAGACCAATAATTCGATTGTGGGAACTTATCAAGTAACTCAATTATCTAATCCACCGATTTTGTTGCCTTATGAACAAAACTTTGAAGCAACTTCTGTTGCATCATTTACTCAAAAAATAGTAGGGTTAGCTGGAATTGAGAAATGGGATTTTTCACCAGATAATTCGGGGATGTTATATTTTGTCAATGAAGGTAGCAACAGATGCATAGAGTCGAAAAATTTCTCTAATAGCGGAACTGACGAAGGACTAACTGTTACATTAAATATGTCCAATTATCTTGGGAATGGGGAACTGGAACTAGCATTTGATTTTAAATACATAAATCCTAATGTTGCAGGCGATGGAGATTTTATCTACCTCAGAGGTTCGGATTCAGATACTTGGATTGAAGCCTTGGAATTAACTCCAGAAACTGATTGGACAAATACAGGCCAAGTTGATATAAGTAGTTTACTTTTTAATAATGGGCAACAATTTAGTAGCAGTACTCAAATTCATTTTTCTCAAGGGAGAAATACAGGTTATGCACTAGACAATTTTAAAGTAATTACATTATCACCTCTACCAATTGAATTAACTTCTTTTACTGCCGAAAAAGATGGCATGGATGCAATTCTAAACTGGGAAACGGCATCAGAGTTTAATAACCATAGATTTGAAATACAGGTAGCAAAATCACCGCTACCACTTACAGATGATAATTTTGAGCGTATAGGCACGGTACTCGGTAATGGCACAACAACAACTAACCATCATTACACATTTTTAGACGACTCCCCATTAAAATCCGGGTACCGTTACTATCGCTTAAAACAAATTGATTTCAATGGAAACTTCACGTATTCAGATATCCGTTCTGTAAATTTTGGAACATTTACCGAAGTAGCAATTTTTCCCAATCCATTTATTGGAGAAATCAATATCATGAATCTACCTGAAAGAGGGGTTTTGGAAAATATTCAAATCCTAAATACTCTAGGACAAGTTGTTTTTGAATCAGTTCAAATTGATGATGTAAAGGATTTAACTGTCGAAATTGATGTAAAACTTCCTTCCGGTATTTATTTCTTAAGTCTTCATACGACCGAAGAGACTTTAACCTTTCCAATAATTAAGAGTGAAAAATAGAGGAATTTCACCTCATGCTGCGATTCTGAAATAGTTTTTTCTATTTCAGCATCGTAACCATGAAACTCATTTTTAATTTCATAGAATTATTGAGCATGATTTTTTAATTAAAATCATGCTTTTTTTTTCTTTTTTTTTGAGATTTTTAATCACAAAAAATTCACAAATATTATTGATTTTGTTGAGTTTTAATTTTGTAAATTGTTGATTATCAATGTTTTGTGTTTTTAATAAGAATATGTTTGAAATAAGAAGTGATGGAAAAGTATTCACAATAACTGATTTTTGTCTTTGTCTAGGGGAGATAACGCTTCTATATTTGTTATGTAATCGGGAGGAAACGTAGTGAATGCAAGGAAAAAGGTCAAAAAAGTTGACCTCAAAAATTGACAAAAAAGGATATGTTCATGGGATTATAATTTGTTGTAGTTAGTCAGAATCCTAAAAAATTAGGATTCTGACCTACTTCTTTTCTCATGGTAAATAATATAAGTGGCGGCAAGAACAAGAGAAGATTGCAAAATGATGCAATCAAAGCTGAAAGATCAGCACTTAAATACGGATATGTTCATGGGATTATAATTTGTTGTAGTTAGTCAGAATCCTAGAAAATTAGGATTCTGACCTACTTCTTTTTCACATGATAAAAATAAAAGCGGCGGTAAGAAAAGAGAAGATTGCAAAATGATGCAATTAAAGCTGAGGGATCAGCACTTAAATATGGATATGTTCATGGGATTATAATTTGTTGTAGTTAGTCAGAATCCTAGAAAA
>CAZMBP010000019.1:0-108792 GCA_964564545.1 uncultured Saprospiraceae bacterium | reverse complement strand
CAAATCAACGAATTGCTTTTCAAAATGATTCTTTGGGAAATTGAACAGGTTGCCAAAAACAAAGAACTAACACCTGAATTTTTCTCTTCTAGATTGATGCGAATCAGTCGATACTTTGATATGCTTTCTGAGTCATTCAACATTATGGGCGATGGAATGGAAGTAGAGCAATACATGAAATTCAGAACAACATTGACACCAGCAAGTGGTTTTCAAAGTGCGCAATATCGAGAGATTGAATTTTGTTCAACAGAGTTAATCAACTTGATTGATTATCGTTTTAGAGCGTCCATTGATCGTGATACTCCTTTCGAACATGCCTTCGATCATTTGTATTGGCAAGCTGCAGGAAAAGATTATGCAACAGGTGAAAAATCAACGCTGATGAATCTTTTTGAAGAAAAGTACAAAGGGCGCTTTTTGCTAAAAATGAAAGAGTACAACACGATTAATCTTTGGACAAAATTTAAATCGCTTCCTGAAGAATATCAAAAAAATGTTGCACTTGTCAATGCCATGCGACATTATGATCACACCGTGAATGTCTCTTGGGTGATGGCACATTATTGGGCTGCTGCAAAATATTTGGAGAGTGGCGAAGAGGCTGCGGAAGCAACAGGAGGAAGTGATTGGAAAAAATATATGCATCCCCGTTACCAACGAAGAATTTTCTTTCCTGAACTTTGGACAAAAGAAGAATTGGAAAATTGGGGCGTGACAAATTTGGAAGGGTATAAAATACTGGAAGCGGTTTAAAAAATATTCGTGAATAATCCGAATATGAAAATTGGAAAAGGACTGTGGTTTTCACCATAGTCCTTTTCCAATTTAATTCTGTCCTAACTTTATATTTTTATAACTCGCTCACTAACCACAACATCCCCTTGTCGTATTCTTAGTAAATATGGACCTGTAGGCTGATCAGATAAATCCATTTGAATTTCTTGGTTTTCGCCTTGTGCATTTTTTGATTTAATCAACTGTCCATTGAAATTAAATAATTGATAGATTGTCTTCTTATTTTTAACAGAAATAAGTTTTATTGTAAATTGACCTGGTGTTGGGTTGGGGAAAAGATTGATTTCTGTAAATAAATTTTCTGTTTCCTTAAAACGAACTTTCAGGTCAGTTGTATTTTCTCCGTTTGATTGTGTGTTGACTGAATAAGGACTATTCTCCTGAATTCGATAATAGGGTGACATGCCGTCATCTGCTACTTGACCTACTAATCCTGCTTCATTATGTACGCAAAGTCCTTGCTGAGTGCCTAGCCAGATGTTGTTGTACCGATCCACAGACATAGCAAAGATCGTATTGCTTGAAAGTCCTGTACCTTCAGTTGTAATATTTTTAATTCCATCATTATCATATCTTAAAATTCCCGAACCATAAGTGCCAAGCCAAAGTGTGCCATTCATGTCAACTACCATATCGTTAATGGTTTTATTTTTGGGTAATCCTTCATTAATATGTGTCCATTTTTTTCTGTCATATATATGAAAGCCATCTGTCCCGCTTACAAACACTCGCCCATCAGGATGAAAACAAATTTTCTTATGTTGAGCCCCTCTATACCGACTTTCCAAAGGGTGATAGATCATCTCTTTATTTTTCCATTCAACTACACCTGAATCTAATCCAATCCAAATTGCATGATCTGGTCCCTCTGCAACACCAAACAATGTGTTGGAAGGTAAATCCGAGTTACTTTTGTCATGCAATTGAATATCTCCATTTTTATATTCAACAAGTCCTTTGTTTGTCGAAATCCAGATAGTACCATTCCTGTCAGTAATTACCTTATTGATATAAGCTTTCATTTGCTTTCTAATAAAGTTACCAATCAAATCTTGGTCTGTTTTTGATAAATTGTCAAAATCAGGATCCCACCAATATTTATTAGAAAATGTACTGGTCCATTGATCTTCATTAATTTGATAAGTGCGGTTCTCTGATTTAAAATGAATGGTATTGACCTCATCAATATAAAGTGTTTGAATTGTAGATCCTCTCAATGTTGAATTTGAAGTATTGATTGTAATGATCTGATCATCCTTGAACCAAATTAACCCTACTCTAGTGTTCGCAAAAAGCTCACCTTTTTTAGTAAAAAATGTATGTTCTAAATTAACGTTTTTACCAAAATAAACTTTGAGTTTCTCACGATCGATCTGTTTCCATTGATCAACATTTCCAATAAAAACCTCTCCTAAAGTACTAGCAGCTATTTCATTATCATTGACAACATCAAACTGTTCAACTGGAACACTAAAGGATTGACCATTGCTAGAATAAATTTTTTGAATTTGCCATTTGTCGTCTATTCGTTTCCAAGTCAATTTTCCTGAGCTCACCCAATAATCACCTTGACTATCTAGTAAAGCCGTATATGGATTATTTACATTTGCTTCTTCGGGTAGCTTTATTTTTTTCAAATTATTATTAAACAATTTTAGGCCATCATTAGTAGCTAAAAGGAGACTATTATCTTCTCCTAAACTGATATCGAATACGGAAGTCGCTTTGATTTCTTGTCTAATAAATTGGTCTTTATCCAGTTTCACCAATTCATAATCCTCACCATATGCTCTGGCAGTAATACCAGACTTTTGTGATTTTTCTTTAGGAGGATCCATATATTGTCTTGTAAACCAAACTTGATTATTATGATCTACAATAATTTTGTCAATACGTAATACTGAATGTTTACGAATTTTTGCATCAGAGTAAAAAGTCCATTGCCCGTTGATATAACTATAAATGTCTCCATCGGTAGTACCTAGCCATAATCCTCCGTTGGCATCCATATCCATTGCTGAAAATTCATTGGTGTTGATCGGGCTATTACTTTGATCTAAATGATATACTTCATTAGGATCTGTAAAATAGACCAACCCTCCTAAAGTAGAAATCCAGTAAGTACCATGGTGTTCTTCAACTCCTGAAACAGGATGGCCATCTACATACGTAAACCATTGCTGATTTTGAGATTGAAGTTGAAGAACAAATCCTAGAAGAGCGATAATAATTATAATTTGCTTATTCATGTTGAATTAAAATTTTCATTAAAAATCATTAAGTTATCGAATTTAAGATGCTGGTTTTTATTGTTTTGATGTGAAACGTTTTACATAATATTGATTGTTGAAATTGAATAGCGAGTTTTGTCTATAATTCTTTTATGGTGAGTAAACATATATGATTAAAATTAACCCCATGATTATTACCCATGCCATGGGTATCCTTTTAATTCCATAAAATAAAAGGCTATTAGAATAACCTACTTTACAAGACAAAAAAAAAGAAAAAAAGATGTCTGAACTCTTTAAATACGGAGCGATTTCGGTACTAAAAGATTTACCTCAAAAAAGAAAATAAGGCTCAGCAACAAAGACAAAAATATTTTTTTCTAATAAAGAACTGCTTCTAAAAATTTATATATTTGTGCCGTTCAAAAAATATTATAGCATGGAAAATCATACACTTTCTTTAAATCTTCTCAAAATTGTTTTCTTTTCTCACAAGAAGAAACAGACCTAGCTACCATCGTCAATAGCATATTTTCTTATCACCAATATTATTTTATTACTAAATCAAGAGTTATTTTAGTTTGCATTTTTTGCGCTTGATGAAATGATTCTCAAAATTAAATTACAATGAAAGGATATTATTTCCTCACCTTTATTTTTTTATTCCCATTATTGAGTGTAGCTCAAAACCCTATAACTTCTTGGAGCTCAACAATGAAAAAAAATGCAAAGTCAGGAGGGTATTATATCTATGCAGGAGATAATGACGGTTCTTATTATGTTATATCAAAGGAATCAAATGAGAGAAAATTAATCCAATTGAATCAGGATATGGAGTTGGTCAAAGAACATGAATTACCTAAAAAGCATAATGGAATAATAATCAAAACTCATGAATCAATTCAAATGCCTAATGCCGATTATCTAATATTTTCTGTATATGATAAATCAAAAGGGACAGAATCTGTTTGGGCAAATAGGTTAGGGAAAGATGGATCATTAAGTGAAAATATAGAGTTATTTTCTTACTCCTATAAAGGCAGAAATAAAAGACAAAAAATAGTAGGATATCGTAGTTATAATTCAGATAAAATTGGTTCAAATATTAGTTCTGATTCATCTAAAATAGTTTTTACAAGAGTTGGTGATTTGAAAGAAAAAGGAGGAAAAAAAGAAAAGTATTTCATTTTTGTTTTTGATCAAAATCTTAAAAAGCTATGGGAAACAGTAGCTTCTTTTCCTTTCAAGGATGATGAAATAAATATTAATCAATTTGGAGTGTCTAATAGTGGTGAGGTATCTGTTTTTGTTACACAAGAAAGTGAGAAAGGAGGTAAAAATGTGGACCATGCTTTGTATAAAATTACTGAAAGTGGCCAATCAACAGAAACAATAATTAAAGTGAAAGAATCATTAAAATTAACTGACTCGAAAATTCATTTTAATGTGGATGGGTCAATTTATTTTATTGGATTTTATGAAAAGAAAGATAAAAAGAAGAAAGAAGGTATAGAAGGAATTTATTTTTCAAAATATGACGCTGATTATAAATTAGAATTTGAACATTACCATAAAATAGATAAAAAATTAAAAGACCAATTACTTTCGGATTATGATAAAAAAATGGGCTTCGATATTTTCGACTATTGGATCGATAATATTTTTGTAGACGAAAAAGAAGAATCTATTTTATTTGTTGCGGAAGGTAGAACTTTAATTGATTACCAAACAGTAGCAAGTAATTCAAATGCTTATCCTTATTATATGAGATCCATTTTGGTTTCATGTTTTACATTTGATGGAGAAGTAAAATGGATGACTCCAATTAATAAGGTTAACTCATCCTTTTTTTCCAATCATAATACTGCCGCTTATTACGAAGGGAACATTTATTTAATTTATCATTATGGAAGATACGATGCTACTCCAAAAGCGATTAAGAAAAATTCTAATCCGATAGTATTCACGAAATTGGATTCAAATGGAGAAAATGTGGACACTAAGATTTTATTTGAAAAAGGAAATCTTGAGACAATGTACCTTCCCGATTATACTAAAGTAGTTGATAATAATAAAATATATATGTTTGGGAATTATAGGAAAAAATTCCAAATAGGGATGGTAGATTTAAGATGAAATTGATCTTAAAGATAATCTGATATTTTGCCAAAAAGGATTCATTAGTTTCAAGAAACAAGCACAATGAAGAAAAGAAAATAATTATCCAATTATTACGAAACTATAATAAAGCCACTAAAAACTATTAAAATTAAGCAAGCAATAATTATCCACCCTAAATGCGCCTTTTTTAGTTCCATAAAATAAAAGGCAACAAGGAATACTTTTATAGATGCAAAAAGTAACAGAAGTTTTACATTACTAACCTCTTCTGATTGTTCAGAAAAAAAGAAACTCCCCATTGTCAAAAGAACTAGGGATATAAAAACTAATAAATTATTATTCATCATAACGCTGTTGCTTTTAAATTTACAAAAGATATAAAACTGGAAAGAGCAGTAGCCAAATAATATCACACATATGCCAAAAGGCTGCTCCAGACTCAACATCTAGAATTTTATTTTCATGATAAATTCCTTGACGAATTTTACTCCAGAGCACAAATAGAATAACTAAACCGACTAACACATGAAAAAAATGAAATCCAGTCAATAACCAATAAAAAGTAAAAAATGCATCATGTGTCAAGTCATATCCTTGATGTAGTTTACCGACATATTCGTATCCTTTTAAAAGTAAAAAACCAACCCCAAATATCATTGCACCACTCATCCAATTTTGACTTTTCATCCTCTCTCCTATTTTTAAATAACGAACAGACTCTGCAATTAAAAAACCACTAGTCAATAATAACAATGTATTTACAAGTCCTATCTTTGGGTTAAGTGTTTTTTGAGAAGCCTCAAAAATTTCAGGTAAACTACTACTTTGCCAAGCGTATGTTATAATTCCTGCACAAAAGGTAATCACTTCAAGGACAATAATTATCCAAATTAGAATTCCTCCAGGCGGATAAAAAAACTTTTTATGGTTGATGGTTTCCATTGCTACTAACTGTTATTAATTCGGCGGTAAAGAATAGCCAAAGAAGGAATCAACATGTCTGGATGTGATAAAATATTATAATGATTTTGTCCAAACATCTGTGGTAAATAATACCTTGCAATCGATTCAATCGCGATTGCATAAGTATTGATATGTCGTTCGTGCATTTCTCGGAGTGCTTGTTTGACATCAGCTACTCCGTACTTTCCTTCGTATTTGTCGTAGTCATTAGGTTTTCCATCAGAAAGGAGAATTACCCATTTTTGACGAGCAGAATGTTTTTCAATCAAGGTCTTTGAATGCCGAAGTGCAGGACCAATTCGAGTGTAACCTTCAGGTTCAGCGGCGCCTATTTTTTGTTTCCCCTTAGTCCAGTTCTCTCCAAAATCTTTGAGTGAATGATAGACACAATTATTTCTAGTCTTGGAATAAAAACCACTAACTGCAAAATCAACCTTGTACTCTGATAGTACTTCTCCAAACAATATTACAGCTTGCTTTTCCACATCCAAAACTCTATTTCCATCAGCATAGCTATCAGTAGACAAACTCAAATCCAACAAAAACAAAACAGCTAAGTCAGGATCTTTTTTTCTCTTGGACAAATAAATATTATCGGAAGGTGTTCGTCTAGATTTTAGATCTGTAAACCAATCTACTAGCGTATCAATATCAATACTTTCTCCATCTGGTAGTCTTTTGACGGTTCTTCGTTGCTGATGAATTTGGGCAAATTTTCTACGAAGTGCATTGAGATTTTTGGTGTTCTCTGAAATACATTTATTCGCATAAGTTAGATCGCCGCCTTTTATTTTTTTCAAAAAAACCTTGCAGTAATCTGGCTTATATCTTTTTTTAGAAAAATCCCATTCTTTGTAAGTTCTATAAATCTCTTCATCTTCTGTTTCTTCACTTTCGGCAATATTGGCGAGATCTCGGAAGTCAGCTTGATAAATAGAGTTAGCTACTTCATCCGTTCGGACTAAGTGACTCAAACTAATTTCATTCAACGCATCTTCATCTTCTTGCAAAGTATCATCTCCATCGAATCCTCTCCACAATCCTGAAAATTCTTCTGCTGTTTCTACTTTTTCAAAATTGTGAGTGAGGACAAAATCCTCTTGAGCTTTTTTATCAACAGCAACAATCTCAACTTCTTCAACTGCTTTTGATTTTATTTCGGTAGTTGGATTAGAGGCCTTTTTTTCATCAGGAGATTTATCAAATGCATCTCCGTTTCCATTTTCAAAAACATCTCGATTGGACATATATTTTCCATACAACCAGAATTCAAGATTTTCTTCTTCCGAAAAATTTTGTTTTATCGAAACAAAAAAATCAATCACGGGAGGATACTCTTCTTCCATTTTTTCCAAGATAGATGATGAAATTCCTTTTGCTTCGATCCGAGATTCTTCTAGTGATGGTGGACTACTATTTCCTTTCCAATTCAGACCTGCTTCCCATTGAATACTTAAGTAGACGACTCTAAAAATATAAAAATTTAGATTCTCCTCAATTGTAGGAAGCAAAGAGAAAGAGGTAGGTAAATAAAAAGTAGTTCCTTTCCAACCACCTTCTTTTTCAGCTGGAAAAATATCAATATTCTCCCCTGTCAAAGCTCTAGCAATTAGAGTCAATCGACTGCTAATATCAGTCAACGAAATAGTTCTGGAAATTTCCTCTAACTCCCTTTTTCCTTTTCGTCTTCCGAAATAGTTGAATATTTTTTTGAATAAAATTTGGTCTAGTTCCAAAATATTTTTGTTTTAAATCAAATCATTAAATCCGCTAAGTCTTTCAAAGCAGTCAAAGTTTCTTCATCATCACTCAATGGCTGAATCATGCCTACTTCAACTGACAATCGTTTGGGAAGACCTGACTTAATCAATTTCGCAGTATCAACAATCAATCGAGTTGAAACTGTTTCCATTAATCCTAATTCATTGAGGTTTCTAATTTTGGAAGCAATCTTCACTAACTTTTTCGTATCACCTGAATCAAGACCTGATTCTTTTTCAATAATTTCTTGTTCTGTTTTTTCCTTTGGATAATCAAAAGCTAAGGAAACAAATCTTTGGCGAGTGGATGGTTTCAATTCTTTAAAACCTTTTTGGTAACCAGGATTGTAGGAAGCCACGAGCATGAATGCATCAGTCGCCTGGATCTCTTCTGGCACTTTATCCAAAAACAGTTGGCGTCGATGATCCGTTAAAGAATGAATTGCTACAATGACATCTGGACGAGCTTCTGCTATCTCATCCAAATAAATAATGCAACCATTTCTGACCGCAGTAGTCAACGGTCCATCTTGCCAAACTGTTTCGGTCCCCTTTAAAATAAATCTTCCTGTTAAATCTGTCGCTGATGTTTCTTCATGACATGCAACTGTGATTAAGGGCACTCCAAGTTGGTGAGCCATGTATTCTACAAATCGCGTTTTCCCAGTTCCCGTTGGTCCTTTTAATAGAACTGAAAGATTGTTGTTATAACAATGGTTAAAGACATCTATTTCTTTTCCGATTGTTTTATAATATGGTTGAGTTTGGATTAGCATAATTTTATTTTTGAAAAATTTATATTATTAACTTGGGGTGTTTACTTTTTCTGATAGTTTGATTATTTCATCTACTGTTTCTTTGTTATCTACACCAAGTCCTTCTTGTTGATGAACCAAAACTCCTTGTTGGTCAAAAACAGAAATGATATTTGAATGTGAAAAATCAAGTGGAGATATTTTTTTGTATTTAACTGCGAGTACATTTGAAAATTCTCTGACATCATCGACGGTACCTTGAAGGAAAGTCCATTGGTCATTATCCATTTGATTTTCTACAGCAAATTCTTTTAGTCGTTCTGGAGTATCTGTTTCAGGGTCGATACTGACCAAGATATATTTAGTGGTTTCATCATTTACATTAGCATGAATATTTCTCATATCTGCAACTAGTCTTGGACAAGCTGCTTTGCATGTAGTATAAATCATTACAATGACTAAGACATCTCCTTTTAAATCTTTTAGTTCAATTGTTTTACCGTTTTGAGTATTCCACTTTGAAGTCAAATTAAATATAGAGGTTTCCAAAATTTCATCCTCATCTTCGTTTTGTAAAACTCGTTTCGCAACTGGCGATATGTCCATTTTACAAATTGGGCAACTTCCCTTTTCTTCATAAGTTTTTTCACCTTCACATTTCATTGGACATTGATATGGAGGAACATCTTTCATTTCATCATTACAAGAAGCAATGAGAAAAATGAATGAGAGAAAAAGAAAAATGCTAAATGTATTTTTTTTCATTTTGCTATTTTTTAAGACTTCTAGCACACCTAAAACCTAAACTCTGAATACAATAATTTGCTTTGATACTTCCTCGAAAAGCGTAACGCATAAACGCTGCATAATCCATTAAATCTGTAGCATTTACAGAGCCTCCAGCACAAAACAAACTTTTATCTGTATCCACATCTTTACGAGACTCACCTGAAATCAAGACAGAATTAAAATCACTTGTCCACTCCCAAATTAAGCCATGCATATCATATATTCCCCAATAATTTTTAAAAGTACTACCTACTTGTTTTTTATAAGTTCTTGGTGTTTCATAGCCTTCAATAATTTGTTGATTAAATAAACTATCTCCTTGTGCATTTCTTTTTGTTTCGCTAGCCATTGCTGCATATTCCCATTCGTCCATAGTGGGTAATCTTTTGCCTTGGCATTCACAATATGCTTTGGCTGCGTACCATGAGACATTGGTGATTGGTGATTTAGGTTTTAATTTTTCATTAAATGATAAGTCACTTTCCCATTTTATTAAATAGTTTTTATCCGCAAATAATCTAATCACTTTTGACTTTTGCCACTTAGAAAATTTTTCTAAAAAAGATAAATACTCCTCATTCGTCACAGGATAAATATCTAACATGAAATCCTCTACCGAAACAGCTGCAGAACCAGAACCATAGAGGGGAGCAAAGTCCCCTCCAATGATTTTTTTCATCTCTGAATTATCCTGTCCAAAGGTGATCACTTGGATAAACAGTATGCATAATATTATGAAGTTTAATCTTCTCATTAGTGTCCGTTTCGAACTCTAGCAACATCCATTTCAGTCACTTCTTGTTTATTATTATCCCAACTATTTAGTATATAAGTCATCACACTTGCAACTTCTTGATCATTCAATACTTGCTTTGTCATGATGTTATTGTACTTAGCGCCGTTAACTGTAATTTCCCCAGATTTTCCATTAAGAACAATGTCAATTGCTCGATCTACATCCTCATTTAGATAATCTGATTTAGCTAAAGGAGGGAAGGCTGCTGTGATACCTTTTCCTGTAGGTTGATGACAGGCCAAACAAGTTTTTCCGTATACCGTTTTTCCTAACTTCATTTTCTCTGCACGAGTTAATCTCTTTTTAGCAGGCTTGGCTGCAATTTCGGAATCAGG
The DNA here is from genome assembly GCA_964564545.1 of uncultured Saprospiraceae bacterium. Classification (GTDB taxonomy): domain Bacteria; phylum Bacteroidota; class Bacteroidia; order Chitinophagales; family Saprospiraceae; genus CAJQQY01. The sequence continues at coordinate 98,244 of CAZMBP010000019.1, read as the reverse complement.
CATTTCTTGGATTGTACCACCTTCTGGTTGGTAAATTCCTTCCTGCATTTTTCCAGAGTAAAGTGTTTTATTTTCAGAACCACCTACTTTTAGCATACCAAGTGCTCCTTTGTTGAATGCTCTAAAAATTGAGTGATCCACTAAAATGAAAGTACCAGGAACATCTACTTTAAATTCTACAATTGCCGATCCTCCTGCTGGAACTAAAGTCGTTTGAACATCTTCATTGATATTACTTCCTCCTTCAACATTGACCTTGTCGAAAATTTCACCAATCACGTGAAAGGAAGAAACTAAGTTAGGACCACCATTTCCTACAAATAATCGAACTGTTTCCCCAACCTCTGCAGTAATTGCATTGTCTCCAGTTAAGGAACCAACTTTTCCATTAAAGACCACATAGTCAGCATCTTCGTCAACCGCTTTTTTCATATCAAAAGGTTGAAGACCTTGTTCTCCATTTTCTCCTTTTGTGTAAAAATCACCTTGCATGATATAGTACTCTTTATCCACCTTTGGAAGACCACCTTCTGGCTCAACCAATATCAAACCATACATTCCATTCGCAATATGCATTCCCACCGGTGCTGTAGCACAATGGTAAACATATAGTCCAGCATTAAGTGTCTTAAATGAAAAGGTTGCTTGATGACCAGGTGCAACAAATGAAGAAGTCGCTCCACCTCCAGGACCAGTTACCGCATGTAAATCAATATTGTGAGGGAGTTTATTGTCAGGGTGATTTTTCAAAGTAAATTCTACTTCGTCCCCTACTCTAGTTCGGATAAAACTACCCGGAACACTTCCACCAAAAGTCCAATAAACATAGCTTACTCCATCAGCCATTTCTTCTTCTTTTTCCAAAATCTCCATGTCCACTTTTAACTTTGTAGCAGCTCTCGAACCAACTGGTTTTGGTACGTTAGGAGGTGCAGTTAATTCAGCTACCATTTCTCCTTGAACGGTAATTGTACTAGCACTTACTTTTTTGAAATTACTTTTAACTGGTTCGTTTTTACAACTAAAAACTAAAACTGTAATTAGTAAAAGAGGAATCACTCCTTTTACCAATCTTATTATTTTTAAATTCATTTTTAATATTTTGTTTGTTAATAATTCTTTGTTTAATTAGCCTCTAGTGCTTCATCAGTAGGCATTCCGTATTTGAAAAAATTGATGATGTACAAAACAATTCCAAGTGTAAATAGAGAAGCAGCTGCAATCAAAATAAGGAAGTGAACTTCCATCGCTTGCTGAACATCTATAAAATCCATTCCTACTTTTCTTTCCAAATAAACTTGCGTGACCCCTGCTGCCGCAAATGCTGTTGTCATTCCTATCATCCCAATATTCGATAACCAGAATGCATAACTTGCACCTGATTTGGTGTACATTTTTCTTCCTGTAATTAGTGGCATTGCATAAGTGATCATACCCAATACTAACATTCCATATGCTCCCCAAAATGCTAAGTGACCATGCATTGCAGTTACAAACGTTCCGTGTGTCCACATATTAACTGAAGGCAAAGTATGAGCAACACCTAATAAACCAGCCCCAACAAATGAAACAATTGCAGTACCAAGTGTCCAAGTCAAAGCCATTTTGTTAGGATGTCTTTTTTCTCCTTTTCTATACATTGCTACAGCAAATAATGCCATTCCTAAAAATGCAAGCGGTTCCAATGCTGAGAAAATACCTCCAATCATCAACCAATATTTAGGTGTTCCGATATAGTAGTAATGGTGTCCTGTTCCAAGCACTCCTGAGATAAAAGTCAAACCAACAATTACGTACAACCATTTTTCAATTACCTCTCTGTCCACACCAGTTAATTTGATCAGTAAGTAGGCTAAAATACCTCCCATGATAAGTTCCCAAACTCCTTCTACCCATAGGTGAACTACCCACCATCTAAAGAAAGAATCCATTGTCTGATTATCGAACCAAACCATACCTGGTAAATACAATAATGCGGCAAACAGTAGCCCCATAGAAAGTACTAAAGAAGTTGTCGTTCTTTTCTTCCCTTTGTATAAAGTCATCAATAGGATGTATAGGAATAACAATACATTTGCAACTACTAAATAATCAAGAGGTCGTGGAATTTCTAAAAATTTTCGCCCTTCCCACCAGCCAACGTGGAATCCAACTACTGCAACTACGCCTACAATTGCTAAGCTCCAAAATTGAAGTTTTACAAGAGGTATAGAAATTAATTCCTGTTCTGCTTCATCAGGAATAATAAAATAGGCAGACCCCATAAATCCACTTAATATCCAAACCACTAATAAATTTTTGTGCGTTGCTGTTGCTGCATTAAAAGGTATCAAATCATGTAATCCATCATAACCTAAATGAGCAAAAGCCATTATGAAGCCATAAGCAATTTGCAGAACGAGTAACACCACGCTAAGTGCAAAAAACCAATAAGCTACTTGTTGAGATTTATATTTCATTTCAAATTGATTTTGATTTATGAAGTCATAATTTTTGACTCCATAATTTTTTTTAAAATTTAAACTAAAGCTGAGTTACTTATTCTGTAGGTAACTTGTCTTTCAAATCAGGTTCAGGTGGAAAACCATTTAGGTCGATCTCCCCTACCCATTTTAAGAATGCAACCATATCTGTTGCTTCCGCTTCTGACATTCCGTAAGCAACCATTTTCCTTCCTCGAGGTTGCCAAGGTTCCTTACTCATCAGCACCGTTTTACAATATGCCTCACCTTTCCTGTCGATAACTTTAGTTAATTCCGGAGCGTAATAAGCTCCTTCTCCCATGATTGTATGGCATCCCATACAGTTGTTTTTGTCGAAAAGTTCTTTTCCTCTTATTACAGATTCGGTCAAATTTTCTTCATGAGTTTGCTTTGGAACTTCTTGAGATAAGGTGTGCCATGACAGTCCCAGAAAAATGAAGAAAAACAAAACTGTTCCTCCTAAAAAGAAAGTCCTTGCTTGATTTTTCGATAGCATATTTTGATTTTTTAAGTAAAAAAATAAAAGCCGTTTCCTATGAGTTAGGGATGACTTTCTGTCCTTGAAGCGTCAAATATACAAAATAAAAGGATAAAAGGATGTTTTTATCCTTTTATTGATGAAAAAATTTATCTTTACTAATATGAAGAATTAATTCAACCTTTTTTTATTCTTTGGATAAGACAAAAAATCATTTAATTTTGTTTCAATTTTCAATTTAGAGATGTGAAAAAATTGATTATTAACGCTTTCCCTTAAGACAAAATATTTTGTATAAATCTTAGAAATTTAATTATCATGTTTAGTAAGTCCTGTAAATATGCGATACGTGCTGTTCTTTATCTGGCTGTAAATTCAGATGAGGACAATAAGATGGGGGTTGAAAAATTGGCGGATGAGCTAGCTGTACCAAAACCATTTTTGGCAAAAATTCTTCAACAACTTACCAAAACTGATTTGATCTCATCTACGAAGGGAAGAAATGGAGGTTTTTACTTAAGCCAAAAAAATAAATCATCGAACCTACTGACAGTTATAGAAACATTCGATGGGAAAGGAATTTTAACGAATTGTGTATTGGGGCTAGATAACTGCTCAAATGAAAATCCTTGTCCTTATCATCATAATGTGCAAACGTTTCGAAAGGATTTTTTGACTCAACTCCAAAATGAAACAATTGAAGAATCAGCTAAAAGAATCGATGACCAAAATCTGAAACTTAAAAATGAACGTTAGAAATTTTCGTTTGACGTTTTTCAATCCGATATTCAAAAACATAATTAATATAGTGTTAAAAGAAATTGCCAGTAGATTAAAATCTACTGGCAATTTTTCTTTTGGGAAATGCGGAAAATTAAAAGGATAAAAAAATAGTAATTACTCATTTACCTTTTAAAGTATAAATTCATAAGAAGTAAAGTATTGAAAACAAAACCGATTATTATTAAAAACAAAAAGAATAAATTACTAATGAAAAATTTTAAGTTTCTAGCTCTTACTTCATTTTTTTTGCCATTTATATTCATGACTTCATGTAAGGATAATAGTCTAGAATTAAACCCTGAGGTTACTAGCGATTGGTTTTATTCAGTTGGACAAACATTGGAATATTCAAGAGCAACTAATGCTTATAACTTGGAGGAACCCACAAAAGGTGATGGTCTGATTTGGGATTTTTATGATGCTCAAGGTAACCCTCAAGAAGATTTATCAATTCTAGATCCAGCTGGACTTCCTGGAAATAATTATTTTCCACAGGCCAATATTGCGATGAGAGATAATGATTCTGATGTAATAACTTATTTTCAAAAGAATAGCGACACACTCATGGAAGTGGGTGTTTATCTTAATTCTACCTTTCATTATAAATATAGTGATCCATTAGTGGAGAGTATTTCTCCTTTTAATTTTGAAGAGTCTTTTGAAGATCAATATATGTATACTCTTTATACCAATGGCTCTCCATCTACAACTTCTACTTTTCATGTAAAAACAGAATATGGAGGAATTGGAACTGTAAAAACCCCATATGGAACTTTCCGAGATTGTGTCATGTATGAAGTGGTCAAAACTAATTCACTTGGAGAAATTACTGATCGAGAGTATAATTTTTACAAAGGGAATTTAATTAATCGAATAGCAAGTTATACGTTGAAACTTAATTCAAGTGGAATTTCATATACTCCAAGATTTTATTGGGGAGAACAAAAATAAAGCAAAGACTACTAACATGTAAATATATTGTTATAAACCAATATATTCTAAATAGGAAATAACCAAAAGGACAAATTATCCTTTTGGTTATTTCTCTTTTTACTTCTCAAAAAAGATATTTCCAAGTTGAATTTTATTATTTTTCGAAAAAAAATAGAATGTCAAAAAATTTAGTTCAACTTATCACTTGTACTCTCCTACTCATTTTCATATCATCATGTTCTCAAGAAGAAAAACATATTTTAGTTTTTTCCAAAACAGCAGAATTTAGACATAGTTCAATAGAAGCAGGTAAAACTGCTTTGAAAAAACTGTGTTTCGAAAATAATATCAGAGTTGAAATAACAGAAGATGCCACAGTTTTCTCTGAAGAGTATTTAAATCAATATTCCGCTATTGTTTTTTTAAACACGACTGGCGATGTTTTGGATTATGCTCAGCAAGCAGATTTTGAAAGATATATTCAAGCTGGCGGAGGTTATGTTGGAATTCATGCAGCGACGGATACCGAATATGATTGGAAATGGTATAATAAATTAGCAGGTGCTTACTTTAATGGTCACCCAAATATTCAAGAAGCAAAACTTAATATTTTAGAAAAAAATCATCCTGCCACAAAAGGAATTAATGATCCTTGGATTAAAACAGATGAGTGGTATAACTTTAAAAATTTCAATTCAGATGTGAATGTGATTATTGAAATCGACGAAACAAGTTACGAAGGTGGAACTCATAAAGATGAGCAACATCCGATGGCATGGTTTCATGAATTTGATGGTGGTCGAGCATTTTATACAGGCATGGGACATACCGATGAAACGTTTGAAGATCCTATTTTTTTAAAACATCTTTTAGGCGGAATTCAGTACGCAATGGGCGATGGAAAATTAGATTATTCTTTAGCTAAATCGCCAAGAGTTCCAGAGGAAAATCGATTTGTAAAAGAAGTGTTAGATTTTAATTTGAACGAACCCATGGAGATGGCAGAAGTGCCAAATGGAATTCTATTTATAGAAAGAAGAGGGAAAATAAAACGATACGATTTTGCAGATAAAGCCACAGAAGAGATTGCGCAGTTGGATGTTTTTTATGGAAATGAAGATGGATTAATTGGTCTTGCCGTTGATCCTAATTTCGAAAAAAATAATTGGATTTATCTTTTCTACACAGCTCCTGGAGAAATTTCGAAACAACATATTTCAAGATTTGATTTAATTAATGATTCACTAATTCTAGAGTCTGAGAAATTACTTTTAACTATTCCTACCTTACGGAAATGCTGCCACAGCGGAGGTTCTTTAGAATTTGGAGCAGATGAAAATCTATATATTGGAGTAGGCGATAACACCAATCCCTTTGAGTCTCAAGGGTTTGCACCAATTGATGAACGAAAAAATAGAGCGCTATGGGATGCCCAAAGATCAGCTTCAAATACCAATGACTTAAGAGGAAAAATCTTAAGAATTACGCCTCAGCCAGATGGAACTTACACTATTCCAAAAGGAAATTTATTTCCGGAAGGAACTGAAAAAGCTCGTCCAGAAATCTACGCAATGGGTTTGCGTAATCCGTTCCGCTTTTCGATAGATAGCAAAAATGGAAATGTTTATTGGGGAGATGTTGGTCCTGATTCGGGGAAGAAAGATAGTCTTCGAGGTCCTGCTGGAATGGGAGAATTTAATCAAGCTCGAAAAGCAGGTTATTGGGGATGGCCGTACACTCGAGGGAATAATCAAGCATACAATGATTATGATTTTACGATAGAAAAATCAGGTGAAAAATTTGATCCTCAAAATATAATTAATGACTCTCCTAATAATACTGGTCTAAGAAAATTACCGCCCGTTCAACCATCTTTGATTTGGTATTCTTACGATAAAATAAATGAGTTTCCTTGGCTAGGGAAAGGTGGTGTTAACCCAATGGCTGGACCAGTTTTCCATGCTTCGGATTTTCCAAATGCAGATGAGAAATTTCCTGATTATTTTGAAGATAAACTATTCGTTTATGAGTGGATGAGAGATTGGATTTATGTCGTGACACTAGATGAAAATCAAAACTATTCGCATGCAGAAAGTTTTATGCCAAACTCTGAATTCTCTCATCCAATGGATATGTTTTTTGGAACGGGTGGTAAAATGTACGTATTAGAATATGGCCAAAAATGGAATGTGCAAAATATTGATGCTCGCCTAAGTCGCATTAATTATATCAAAGGCAACCGTCCTCCCCTAGCCCAAATTAATGCTGATAAAGAAGTTGGAGCAGCGCCCTTGACTATTCAATTTTCTGCTTCAGAATCAAAAGATTATGACAAAGATGAATTGACTTATGAATGGTCCTTCACTAATGATGAAGTACAATCAACTGAAATGGATCCTATTTTCTCTTTTGATCAAGTTGGTGTTTTCGATGTAAAATTAAAAGTGACTGATGCCGCTGGACTTTCTGTCACCACTAATAAAAAAATCTTAGTAGGAAATGAACCTCCTCAGTTAACCATCGAAATAGATAGCCAAGATTCAACTTATTGGAATGGTAAAACAATCAATTACAATGTCATTGTTAATGACCTCGAAGATGGAAATACTAAAAATAAAACACTTGACACTTCTAAAATAAAAGTGACTTTAAATTATTTAGCCGAAGGAGAAGACCTAATAATTGCAACTTTGGGACATCAACAAAATACAGTTCCTGAGGGGAAAATCTTAATTGATAATTCAGATTGCAAAGCTTGTCATGCTGAAAATGAAAAAGTAAATGGACCAAGTTATATTGACATTGCAAAAAAATATAAGAATGAGGATGTTGATAATTTAGTAGGTTCAATTATAAAAGGAAGTGTTGGGAAATGGGGAGAAACGATGATGTCTGCGCATCCTCAACTAGAAATTTCAGAGGTCAAAAAAATGGTCAAATATATTTTATCACTTGATCCCAACAAAGACATTAATGAAAAGAATATTGCCATTACTGGAACTTTAGAATTTAAAGAACATCAAAAAGATGAGAGCGAAGGGAAATATATTTTGATGGCCTCCTATCTCGACAATGGAAATCCAAAGGTTGAAAATTCTTCCCTTTCGGTGATGGATCAAATCATTTTTAATCCTCCAAAAATTCAAGCGGAAGATGCAGATGAGAAAGCGGAAGGTCTTGGTATTTGGGATAATGATGGAGCAACTCTAGTTGGTTCAATTATTCATGATTCTTATTTGAAATTTAAAGACCAAAGTTTTAAAAATCTAAAAAGTATCAAACTGGCTGCTAAATATAATGCTGACTATAACTATCAAGGAAGGGTTGAAGTAAGAGAAAAAAATCCAAATGGGAAAGTGATTGGTGAAGTGAAAGTTGGTTATTTTGACAAAGAAAAAATAGGAACAAAATATTATGAAATTCCAGTTGACCCAACTATTGATGTGGGTGATTTATATTTGGTTTTTAAAAATCCTGAGGATGAGAAGCAGTTTGTTTTGAATGCGGATTGGGTTTTGTTGAATCACCGAATAGTGGAATGATAAATGATTAGCAAGAGGTAGGAAAGTAAATAGAAATACACCTTCTTCCTACCCTACCCCATTTGATATAGGTTCAAAATTAAATTATCACTTTATGAAAAATACATTAATCATATTATTTCTTTTTATCTATGGAACCAATATTGCGCAAGATCAATACCCTACGATCATTAATTTTGAAGTTAATAACAAAACTATTAATGATGAAGGTGAAGAAGTAAGGATGAAGGATACCTATCATTTCCTAATGATAAACCCTTACGAAGCAATTGATTTAAAGGGTTATGGGAATTCAGCAAGTGAATTTAAAATTATAGCAAGTACCGATAATAAAATTCTTTTAGAATTTAATCAACCATCAAAATTAATTCCTAAAGGTATGTGTGCAGCAGGTTCAGAAAAGGGATTTTTAAATTTAGAACTAGATCACAATACTGTTATAAATGAACCCAAAATCTATTTAATAGAAAGCTGTTTATTATCGATTGAAACAATTAGAAAGCTAAACGAAAATTCTAAAACCATTAAGTATGCTTGTGAAAATTTACAAAATTCAGAGTCCTTCATTTTAATTATAGATACTGAAAGGGCTACAATAACTCAAGAGAAAAATAAGTAATGGAATTTAATTTAAAAATTAATTCAAAACAAAATTGATAAAACTTTTGAATGGATAAAAGTTAAATTAAAAATCAATTTTCATCTTTTTTGCAATTATAGATTCAGAAAAAGATATATTATAACAATGTGATTACAAATGAAAGAAAGCTATCTCAAATGAGATAGCTTTCTTATTTTAAATTCTTGTACTCTAAATCAATTTCCACCCCTCCCGATACGGTCTCGTCACAAACTGATTCGCCGCCTCGAAATTTGTTATCTTCATATTTTCCCCATCCCACAATAACTTTTTCCTTCCTGGAAAATTCTTTCCACCATCCAATCTTGGCTCAGCTAAAGTATAACTTCTAATCGCCAAATTCCCCATCAAAACAGTTTCTGTCAGCGGTCCAGCATAATCAAAAGAAGAAGTCAATCCTAAATGTTCTTTGCTATTAAATCCAGCTTTACAAGCTTCCGTCCATGATTTTTGATGCCCCAACTCTGGGAAATCCAAATATTTATTTCCTCCATCATATCCTTCAGGCATCCTTACCACTTCCTCTCCTTTTCGATATAATCTTGGATCAGTTCCATATACATCGGAAGTCATCACTCCTTTATCACCTATCAACATAATTCCATTGTATCCTCCTTTTCCTCCGATGTCATCACTTGCAGGAATTAAGTCTGGGTGAAACGGCCGAAGTCCTCCATCTGACCAAATCATTTTTACCGGAATGTCATTCACTTTTGATTTTGGAAAATTAACTTGAACTCGCGACGAAGGGGGACAACCTTCAGGCACATGTTCGGCATTCCAATCTCGCTTATAAATTGCTCCCACACTACATTCCACTTCCGTCGGATAGCCTAATTCCAACACTCGAAAAGGCGTATCAATAATATGACATCCCATATCACCTAAAGCTCCTGTACCAAAATTCCACCAGCCTCTCCATTTGAAATGATAATAAAGTGGATGATAATCCACATACTCTGCAGGACCAATATATAGATTCCAATCATCTTTGCTCAAGTGTTCCGGTAATTCAGTTTTGTCTGTCGGAACTGGAATTCCTTGCGGCCAAACTGGTCGATTAGTCCACACTTCTACCGTATGTACTTTTCCAACCAAACCCTCATCAAACCATTTTTTCATTTGAACTTGTCCTGGATGAGAAGCACCTTGATTGCCCATTTGAGTAACTACTTTATATTTTCGAGCAGCTTCAGTCAATTGTCGCGCTTCATAAATATTATGCGTTAATGGTTTTTGTACATAAACATGTTTTCCTAGGGTCATTGCTGACATTGCCGCGACACCATGAACATGATCAGGGGTAGAAATAGTTACTGCATCAATATCCTTATCCATCTTTTCCAACATCACCCGAAAATCTTTAAAATACTTCGCTTCTGGAAAAGCTGTTCTCGCTCGGGTAGCTGCCTTGGAATCCACATCACAAAGTGCAACAACATTATTTGCTCCGTTGTCAGAAGCATTTCTAATATCACCAAAACCTTTTCCACCTGCTCCAATTGCAGCCAAATTTAGACGGTCACTTGGAGGTATATATCCTTTTCCCAAAACATGTCTTGGAACAATAAAAAACGAGCCACTAGCAAGCGCACCTGTTTTCAAGAATTTTCTACGGGAAGTTGATTTTTTATCTTTTTTCATATTTTGATATTTGTTTTTCTATAAAAATTAAAGATAGGAAAACAGAATAAAAATAAAAGCAACTAATTAAATTTAATTATGCGAAAAAAATCATAAAATAAAAGCGATAATAACTCAGTCAAGTCATTATCGCTTTTTGGAAAATTAATTGTAATTATATTGTTATAAAATTGGACATTTTACTTTAGCATTTTTTCTTTTCGATCTTTGCCAATCAAAAATACGTATAATTGAAAATTCTAAACCTCCTCTTCCACCACTCGCTAATCGATATTTTGATAAGTTTATATCATAAGATATAGCTATCGATAATTGTCGATATTCATATTTCATTGAAGCCACAATAGCATCGATTCCTTGAATATCTTTTTCAAAATAAGACCTTAACCATCCACCGAGATAAATAAAATATAAAGGCTTCTTGTGTAAACCTCTTCTGTATGTTTTATATCTGATAAAACTTCCAAAAGTAATTTCTTGATGTGGTCCTTGATCCATAAAAAGAAAACTAGGCTTAAGCGTAAATGCTGGTGAAAATCGTATCGTTGCACCACCATGTAAATTGAATCTACGATAGGCGGTGAGCGCATTTCCTGAAGTTAATTCATTTCTGAATCCTACACCAGGGTTATTCAAATGGAAAGCTGAAAAACCTACATAAAAGGAATTATATCTAGAAGGCGCATAAAACCAACCTATACCTGCATTGACATCCCAGTAATTTATTTGACTTGGTGTATCACCTTTTCCCAATGCAGTAATTTGATCAAACGTTTTTATTTTTGAAAAATCAACTCTGTTGTTTACGTAGGCATTTTGAATACCTACGGAGATGAAATTTCGACCTAATTTATCAAATGCTTTGAGGTACGAAACCGAAAGCGCAGCAGAAGAAGTAGTAAAATTTAAATCTCCTGCACGATCAGCAAAAAGTTGAATTCCTCCTGAAATAATATCCTTTCTATTAATGACAAACATTCGCATATCAGCTGAAGCAACTGCTGTTTTATATCCTTTTGTTACTGAATTCCATTGCGATCGGCTATTGGCAATTAATCTTGCTTGCCCCATAAATAATCCATTCATGGCGGGGTTTAGGAGCGTAGGAGAAGCATGAATATGAGACAAGTGAATATCTTGCCCCTTCATTATGCCCATGGAAAATATAAGACATAACAATGCAATTACATTTTTTGTAAGATTTGAATTCATGGTTGTTTTAAACTTTTATTATGAATAAAAGTTTGTTCAATTTGTGTTGTTAGAGGGGCAGTAAATGTGGGAGTTTTTTTAAAAAGTTAATGAATCAAAGTAACATTTCCTGTATATATAAATTTGGTTTGATCTTGGTTATCACAGGCACCAATGATATAGTAAACATAAACAGCTGGATTAAGTAGTTGACCTCTAAAGGTTCCATCCCACTTATCTTCTACATCATTAGTTTCAAAAACCAATTCTCCCCACCTATTAAATATTCGAAGCGTTTTAATCTCAACTCGATCATATTTAATCTCAAGTAATTCACCATAGCCACCACTTTGTGGGAAAATGACATTTGCCACTTCAAGTGTTCCATCTTCACAAGTTGGAGGCCTAACATTAACTATTACAGTTTCGTACCCAGGACACCCAGTTGTAGGGTCGTTTGCAATGACTGTATAGGTAATTGAGTTTCTTGGTGAAACCATAAAAGTGAAACAACTATCACAAACTACATTCCCTCTATTATCAATCCAAGTATAGTTAAAACTACTATCTGCATCAGCAACCATTAAAATAACAGTATCACCTTCAAGAATAGTCAATTCTGTTTCCACTAATTCTATTGGAGCCTGATCAATTACAACTACCGTAACTTCTGTTTCTAGTATTTCATCATTACAACCAGTTGGATAGGTTACGGTATAAGTTGTGGTAACATCTGGGTAGGCAATTGGATTAGGACAATCATTGCAACTCAAACTAAAGTCAGGGTACCAAGTAATATTATCTACACCTTCAGCTCCTTCCAAATAAAGTTGAACCTCATCACCGAAACAAATTTCTGCACTCTCTCCAATAACAAAATTTGGTTCATTTACATTTAATGTGGTTGTAATTATGCTATCACAACCATTTGTTGTTGAGAAATTTTCTACAAAAATACCTGCCTCATATTGCCACTCACCTGCTATAAAAATACTATCTCCTACACACATCGATTCTTCAACATAGTAATCTATTTCCTCATCATAAATATTTAAAATTGTAGTGATGATACTATCGCAACCTTGGATTGTGGTGTATTGATCTACATATACTCCAGCTGTGTTTTGGTAGTTAGCCCCAATTAAAATACTATCATTTTGACAAATGGTAATTTCAAAATTATTACTGAACGTTGGATGAAAAACAAGCGTTGTCATTACTAAACTATCACAACCAATTGAATTAGGATATACATCATAATATATTCCAGAAGTAGTTTGATTGGCTCCTCCAACATACATTGACTCTCCTTCACATAACTCAAATTCTTGTTCCAAATAACTTGTTGGTTGTACTAGTAAATTGGTAATCCAATTACTATCACATCCATTTATTGTTGAATAACTATCGTAATAAACTCCTGATGAATTTTGTAAAGCGCCGCCAACAAAATAAGTTTCACCTTCACAAATTTCTACGTTTTGAATAAACTCATAAACTGGATAGACCGTTAATTCAAAATGAACAATACTATCACAACCTGTGTATGAAGTCAAGGTATCTATATAATTTCCGGCAGTATAATAAGTGCTTTTATCTACAATTAAACTATCTCCTTCACAAATACTTCCAACTTGATATGTAGCAATTGGATTGACTAATTCAAGTGTCGTTGTAATCAAACTATCGCAACCAATCGAACTAACTAAACTATCAACATAAACACCAGAAGTAGTTTGATATGCTCCTCCAACAAACATACTATCGCCTTCACATAAATAAAATGAATGGAAAGTATTGGCAGGTGGTGGACCAACATTTAAAGTAATGGAAATGGTACTATCGCAACCATTTTGAGTGGTTAAGTTTTGTACATAATTTCCTGTATTTGATCGGTATATTCCAAAAATCAAAATACTATCACCATAGCAAATATCTAACTCAGAATTTTCTTCAAATACTGGATAAACTGTTACTATTGTAGTTACAAAACTATCACATCCATTTACAGAACTTAAGGTATCGAAGTATGTACCATTGGTACTTTGATATGCTCCTCCAACAAAAACAGTTTCCCCTTCACAAAGGTCAATTGCTAATGTATTTTGATCAAGTGGTAAAACTGTAATTGAAGTTGTAATTATTGAATCACAACCTCCTGAGGAAGTATATGTATTTGTAAAAATTGTATCAGAAGTGTAGATTGTTCCATTCCAATTTTCTCCATAACAGAGTGTCTGTGATATCGAATTATTGATTTCCGTAACTAGAGTTACATTATAAAAAACAATACTATCACAAAGCCCTAAATTTTGCAATGTGTCTACTAACGTAGTATCATTTGAATAAATAACTCCTTGGTAAGATGCCCCTTCACAAATTTGAATTATTTGAGTTTCAGTAGAAGGCTCTAAAACATTAATTTCATTAATTAAGACACTATCACAGCCATCTATTGAAGTCAATGAATCAATTAAAACTGTGCTTGTAAAGTATTGATTTCCATTATAAAAATCCCCTTCACAGATATAATTTACAGATGTTGATTCATAATTCTCCCAAACAAACAATTCCAAATTAATGGTACTATCACAGCCATTTATTGATTGAATGATTTGAGTGTAACTTCCTGATTGTGAATAATTTGTGGAGTTTATCATATAACTTTCTCCAGCACATATATGAACTTGAATAGAAGTATCTGAAGGAAATATTACATTTATTTTTGTATAAAAAGTACTGTCGCAACCATTGATTGAAGTTCCTACTTCTGTCAAAATAGTATCATCTGTATACGCTGTACTTTGGTAAGTTTCTCCTAAACAAATAATCACATCAATTGAATCAAAGAGTTCATCTCGAATTTGTAATTGGCGGATGACCATACTATCGCAGCCCCATTCTGATTGATAATTATCGACAAAAACAGTATCATTTGAATAAACAATCCCTTGATATGGAGTACCTGTACAAAGACTAATTGTTTCTATAAACTCATATTCTGGATGAACATTTATATTGGTTATAACAATACTATCACATCCATTAGTTGTCATTAAACTATCAATCAATATTGCTTCTTGATTGTATATTATATTTTGATAAGTATCTCCTTCACATATATCTATGTCGAATATGGTTTCTGCTTCAGGACTCACATATATATTAGTATTAACAATACTATCACATCCATAAATATTAGTTAAAAATTCGCTTAAATAGGATGTTTGGAAATAGGAAATACCATCGTATGATTCTCCGTAGCAAAGATCAATCTCAATGGTTTCATTTGTTGGTTCTACAACCAATAAGTTTAAAATAATTAGACTATCACATCCGGTAATTGTACTTAATGAATCTGTATAAACTCCAGGTTGAGTGAGACTGTTATTTCCAAAATTATAGCTATCTCCATCGCAAATAATTATATCCATATTTACGATAAAAGTATCATTCATCACTAAATCTAAATGTACTAAACTATCACATCCATTAATGGTTTGGAAAGTAAAAGAATGTGAACCACTAGTAGTGTAATTATCATTTCCAAATAAATAATTATCCCCTTCACAAATCGTATCTGCATGGAATATTTCATAAACTGGGAAAACAGTTAAATCTAGAATTACAAAACTATCACAACTATTCGCCGCAGTCAAAGTATCAATATATTGGCCTGTGATTGAAATAATTTCTCCGTTGAAATTATAGTTTTCTCCATCACAAATTTCTTCTGTTAAATTAGTTGTTATTGCCGGATCAACTTCTAACTCCAAATGAACCAAACTATCACAACCATTAACAGTCGAAAATGTAAATGAATAAGTACCACTCGTCGAATAAGTACTATTTCCAAAATCATACGTTGTTCCAAAACATATAGTATCTGGCTGAGTCAACTCATAAGTTGGATTAACTATCAAATCAATTATAACAGTACTATCACATCCATTCGCTGCAGTCAATATTTCAGTATATTGCCCCGAAGTAGTTAAGGTTTGACTATTAAAAATCAACGTTTCTCCATCGCAAATTGTATCGTTTAGATAGGTTTGTATTTCGTCATAAACGAATAATTCTAAATGAACCAAACTATCACAACCATCAATTGTTGAAAATGTAAATGAATGGTTTTCTGTAGTGGTAAATGTATTATTTCCGAATTGATAATTTTCTCCAAAACAGATCGTATCAGGATGAGTTAATTCATAAATTGGATTAACCCACAAATCAATTATAACAGTACTATCACATCCATTGACTGCAGTTAAAACAGCGGTGTATTGTCCTGATGTTGTTAGATTTTGTCCATTAAAAATCAGTATTTCTGTATCACAAATTGTATCCGTTAAATTGGTTTGTACTTCATCATAAACGAACAATTCTAAATGTACTAAACTATCACAATTATTTATCGTTGAGAAAGTAAAAGAGTAAGTTCCTGTTGTGGAATAAATACTATTTCCGAATGGGTAATTTTCTCCAAAACATATAGTATCTGGGTGAGTCAACTCATAAGTTGGATTAACTATCAAATCAATTATAACAATACTATCACATCCATTTGCTGCAGTCAAATTAGCTGTATATTGACCAGATGAAGTTAGGTTTTGACCATTAAAAAATAGTGACTGACCATCGCAAATTGTGTCATTCAAATTTGTCAATGGAGCATGAGGTAAGACTTCTAAAAAGGTAATGTCAGAAATTACACTACATAAAGAATCATTTAAATCGGCAATATTATTTGAAATCAAAACTTGATAATATCCTGAATCAGCCAAGGTCACCGAGTTAATAGAAAAAGTCGGATTTGTAGCTCCTGAAATATTTGTCCAACTCAATGTCGTATCCGTTGTATATTGCCATTGGTAAACTGGTGTAGGATAATTTCCAATCATATTCACTTCAAATGTAATCGTTTCAAATTCACATAAAGTTGTGTCAGGAGGTAAAGTTACAATTGCCTCTGGACTACAATTATTTAAAGTGATTTGTTGAGTGATTGAAGTTTCATTTCCACAGGCATCTGTGGCTGTCCAATTTCGGGTAACAATCTGAATATCTATACATGCACCTGAATTTGTATTTTCAGAAAAAACAACAAAAACAGTATCGCTACAATTATCTGTAAAGTTTAAAACAGGAACTACTGGTAAATCCTCACAATTCAATGTTACATCTACCGGAACATTTGTTAAAACTGGAGCTACAGTATCAATTACTGTCAAGATCTGAATAACTGAATCTTGATTTCCACATGCATCAGTTGCCATCCATTTTCTTCTTAAAACAAAATCATTTGGACAACTACCGTTAATAGTTTCCTCTGAATAATCGAGTGTTAAAGAAGCACAATCGTCTGTGACTATAGGATCGATTGCCACAGGAACTGCATCACAAGTAACCGTAGAATCTAGAGGTATATTTGAAAAGATTGGAGCGTTAGTATCTATGATGGTAATCGTCTGAGTATCTTGAAGTTCATTGCCACAATCATCAGCTAGCGTCCATAATCTATAAATTATTGAAGCTCCTTCACAAGGTGTATTTACTAAAATGCTATCAACATAAGTTGCCTCCCCTATTGCCGCTGTGCATGAATCAAATTCGTCAATTACATCTCCAACTAAATTTAAATCATTTGGGTCATCTCCGCAATTTATCGTCACGTCATTTGGAGTAGTAAACGAAGGAAGTAAGGTATCAATAACTGTTATTACTTGGAGGTCAAATAATGTATTTCCACATGAATCAGACAAAGACCAAGTCCGATGAATTACTCTACTTTCTCCACAAAAACTATCTGAAAATACTTGGTCTGTATATACTGCATTTCCAACTTGAGTATCACAATTATCAGAAGCATTTGAAATATTTCCAGTAAAGTTTAAATCATTTACATCAGTTGTACAATCTACCGTTATGTTTGCAGGAACAGTAAAAAATGGAGGCGTGTCATCATAAACTGTAATATTTTGAGAATACGTAGAAGTATTGTTACAATTGTCAGACCATGTCCAAGTTCGAGTAATAATATAATCATTTGGGCAAGCACCATTAGTTATGGTTTCTGAAAAATCTAAAGTAATATTAACGGTACAATTGTCTTCCACATTTTGAGTAGCCACTTCTGGAATGGAATCACAACTTACCGTGACATCTGCTGGAAATGCAAACACAATTGGTTCAGCATTATCTTGAACTTCTAGATTTTGAGAATAAGTTGTTTCATTCCCACAACGATCCGTGGCAGTCCAAGTTCGAACAATGGTATAAGCATTACTACACCCTCCAGGGATAATCGTTTCTGAAAAAATTACATCGACTGAACTATCACAATTATCAGTAGCAGTTAACGTTGCAGGAGGAGGAATAGAATCACATCCAATAACCATGGTATCCAAATTACCATTGAGTATTGGAGCAATTGTATCAGCAATCATGATCATTTGAGTATCTGTAGAAATATTCCCGCAAACATCCTCTGCAAACCAATGTCGTTGAATCAAGTAATTACAAGAGTCATTTACCAAAATGCTATCAACGTGGAAAGTATTTCCAATAGTCGAAGAACAATTATCATTAATAATCACAGCAATTCCAACTACCAAGGTATCTTGCAATTCTGAGAAACAATTTAAAGTAATATCTGGTGGTGTCGAAAATTCTGGAGCAGTTGTATCTTCTACTGAAATGGTTTGAGTCTCAGAAGTAATATTCCCGCAACCATCTTCTAGTGTCCAAGTCCTGAAAATAACCATTGAACCTTCACATGGAGTATCATTTAAAATACTATCCACATAAGTTGCTTCCCCAATATTTATAAAGCAATTATCAAACTCATCAATCACATCTCCAGTCAAATTTAAATTAAATGGATCTTGCTCACAGTCTAAAGAAATATCCGCCGGTACTGAAAAAACAGGCGGAAAGGTATCTATCAAAACAATTAATTGAGTATCAATATTGGTATTTCCACATTCATCTGAAATACTCCAAATTCTTTCAATGGTTCCTGTACCAATACAGGTTCCATCAGCAGTATAAATATCAGTATAAGTAATTGGACTTAAATTTTGATCACAATTATCTGTTCCATTTGCGGCCTCACCAACTATCGTGAAATTTTCAATATCAACGTGACAATCAATGGTGATATCAGACGGCATTGAAAAGTTAGGAGCAATAGTATCTACAATAAAAATATACTGTGTATCGATAGTAATATTTCCACAATCATCTGCTAAGCTCCAAATTCGAGTTATATTACTTTCTAAAGAACATCCTGGATTTACATCTATAA
Organism: uncultured Saprospiraceae bacterium; assembly: GCA_964564545.1. Taxonomy (GTDB): domain Bacteria; phylum Bacteroidota; class Bacteroidia; order Chitinophagales; family Saprospiraceae; genus CAJQQY01. The sequence goes on along the minus strand of CAZMBP010000019.1, from coordinate 79,244 downwards.
TATCTTGATAGGTCGCTTGACCTAAAGTATTATCACAATCATCAAATTCATCTAAAACATCTCCCGTAATCGTCAAATTATTTTCATCCAACTGACAATCTATTGTAATATCATTTGGAACAGAAAAAACAGGAGGAGTTGTATCTGAGATGGTAATAGTTTGAACATATTCAGTTAGATTTCCACAGGCATCTGCCAAACTCCAAGTTCTCTCTATCACTCCTGTCCCAACACAAGAATAATTTGCATTATCAATAAAAGTAGCCTCTCCTATTACTGAAGTACAATTATCTGCCTCATCCGTTACATCACCTACAATCGATAAATCATTTAAATCAATTGTACAATCAAAAGTAACATCTGCAGGTACAGTAAATGTTGGAGGAGTATTATCTTGAACTGTAATTGTTTGAAAGGCTGATGATTCATTATCACAATCATCCGTCCAAATCCAACTTCTTATCAATTCATAATTTCCTTCACAGTTTCCAAAAATTTGTTGCTCACTATAATCTATATCAATTTCAGAGTCACAATCATCTTCTGCTATTGGTTCAAAAGGTGGTGGAATTGAATCACAGGAAATAGTCAAGTCCTGAGGAAAACTTAAAATAGTAGGATCAGAAATATCTTCTACATTCAACTCTTGAGTAAGTACAGTTTGATTCCCACAATTATCTGTTGCTGTCCATATTCGAATTAAAATATAAGAATTAGGACAAACGGCTGAAGTGGTATTTTCTGTAAAAACAACTGTAGGATTAGCATCACAATTATCTACAACAATAACTGTTGGTGCTTCCGGAACACTATCACAACTTACAAAAGGAATATACGGGACACCAAAAATTTGTGGGCCAACCGTATCCATCATCATAATCATTTGTGTATCAAGAGATTCATTTCCACAATCATCAATTGCTGACCAAATTCTTTGAATTCGAGTTTGACCATTACAATTAAAATCTGTTTCAAAACTATCTGCATAAGTTATATTTACTGAAATAGTATCACACTCATCAATTACTGTTGGCGTTTCGCCTGTCAAACTTAAATCTGAAAAATCTGCATCACAATTAATCGTCACATCATCTGGTGCTGCAAAAACTGGAGCAACTGTATCTATTAATATAATTTCTTGCGTTGCACTAAATACATTTCCACAATCATCTGTCAAACTCCAATTCCTAATGATCTGTCCAGTTCCTGAGCAATAGCCATCTGTATTAAAACTATCTGTAAAAATCGCATCAATTACAGGATCACAATTATCTGATTCATCAAAAACATCACCTGTAATTCCTAAATCTAAATAATCAAATCCACAATCAATAGTGATGGCAGGTGGCGGTGTAAAAGAAGGAGGTAATGTATCCAAAATAACGGTTGTAGAAATATTATTCGCAGACACATCTTGACAAGGATATTCAATCACATAAATAGAATCTATTCCTACACAACCATATTGATTCTGTACATATAAATAATAAATTCCGGGATCAGTTACTGAAATTGATTGGCCAAAATAACTCACATTACTTGGTCCCAACCATGAATAAATGAAACCATTATCCGCTGCGGATAGATTTGCAATTACATTGTTACAATCATAAATGGTATCACTTAAAATATTTGCTGGTGGTAAATCTGTATAAGCATCTACATAGATCGTATCATATTTTAACTCACATCCATCTACAAATGCAGAAGCTAAAATATACATCCCCGGAGCATCTACATAAATTAATGTATCATTAATATTCGCAGTAATATTCCCATCAGGAGTAGACCATTCATAGTAATAATTAGGAAAGTTATTAGCAACTGTGATTGGTATAACTGGATCAAAACACGTAATTGAATCTGCAGCTAATGAAATTTCTACTTCATTCAAATTCAAAAAACCAAAAGGCCCACTAAAATCTTTTAGTTGAGCTGTAAATGAATTTGAAGCACGAGATTTAAAAAGAATATTACTAAAAGGTAAATCACACCCATCCATTCCTTCCACCACTTGTGGGTCAATTCCAAATTCAAATAGATTTAATCCTATTTCTACAAACTGCCCAGATTCATAAAATGAAGCATAATTCCCTCCTGAGCTAAGCGTTCCCCAAGGTGGTGCAACCCAAGTCTCCTCATTCGTAACCCCACAACCAAATTCATTGCCTATAGGAGGAACAATATCTGCGTAACCATATACTGAACTATTGGAAGATCCGTCAAAATTAGGTCCGAAGTCAAAAGTGGCCGGATCAATATTCTGAAAATCAAAACGCCGAACCCATATTCTAACTTCAAACGTAGGAGCCCCATTAGTCGACATATTAACTGTAACTACAATATCTCCAATCTCAGTAATGTTTCCTTCTGCATCAAATTGCCAAGCAGTATGTCCTTCTTCGTCACCAGCGGAAGTAAATCCAGTAACTGGATCATAATCTACATCCTTCGCAAAAAGCTCCCCATCAAAGTAACTTTCTCCATTATTAGAAATTCTAGAAAAACCTAAAAATAACCACAAAGGGCTCGTTGCCAATTCTCCATCCCTTCTCATATGAGAATAACAATCAATCAGGTCATTCTTTGGCGTAACATTAGCTGGACCAGTTGCCCATTCATCTAGAGGTTCACCATTTTTACTAGCAGAGGTATAAGAAGTCGAATCAGTCGCCCCTGTCCCTCCAAAATAATCACGAGCATAAGTTGCATCTTGCCATCTTTTACCTGCAACTACAGAGTTGGAAGGAAGACTCATTGGACTAGCAAAAAAAGTGTTATTTCCACTTTGTAAAATCGAATTATAATATGCTAAGCCTGAGGTGTCTATTACATTTAATCCTGTTCCCGGATAAATGGAAGGATTGTAAAACCAATCATCGGCACTATTCGTATTAATTATCGAACCTGCTCCTACATATTCACTTCCATTAGCATATATATAACCATCTATTCCAAAATTGGCCTTAATACATGAGCCTTGCAATGTCTGTGAATTTCCCTGGAAAGAAATAATGCAAAAGGTAAGAAGAGATATAAAATGAACAATTTTTTTCATCGGCTGATAGTTATCAATCCAATTGATTTGGGATTATTTAGTTCTATTATAATTTATTCTAGGGAGACTGTAGATAAAGGAATTTCTCTATGTTAATCAAATTCAATACCAATATTATGATCTTTTTTAACATCATTTCTATTAGAAAAAATTTATTCATTTGACTACTTTTAGTTTACGAAAATTAAAATTATTCGTGCAAGAATTGGCGGACATACAATTAGCATTGCTTTGGAACTAAAAGGATTCAAATTGGAAGTTTTTGAATTAATTTCAGCAATGAAAAGGATGGGTGCTGCCCTCGTTTTGGCAGATAATATTATGCTCGTTTTTCAAAGATTAGCCGTAATCATTTATAGAGGTTAAATCACATTTTTGAATGAAAATTGGTGGATATTAAACTGAAGTTAATTCTTAATCTTTTGAGACAAATAGGGAAAATGGCTCAAATGGAAAATAATTTTGGAAGAAAAATCAGAAATTCAATCATGAAAATTACTCCTGATTTTTTGAAAAAAAAGCTAATTACAAAAATATTTGAGTTAAATTTTTAAAGAACAAAAAACGCATAACTTGCTGAAAAAAAACAAGTTATGCATCCTGATGTATTAGTCATTTAATTTAACTCCCTTCTCTGTTGGCTTTGTCCACGGAACAAATGTTGAAGGATAATAATTGATATCAAGGGCTTCTAATCTTGCCTGATGATTACCTAATCGAGTTTTATAATCTTCCCAATTTCTATCTTCTTGCTTGGTCCAACCAATCTCTGCGTATCCCATCAATCTTGGAAAAACTAAATATTCTAACTCATCTAAATTAGTCACCGTCTCAGTCCATAACGGACATTCAATACCTAAGATATTTTCTTTTGAAACACCTTCTACCAAAGTTGCTGGATTCCACATGTAACCGGTATCTACTTCAATGTATCCAGCCCAATTTAAGCCCAATGTTGAAGTTGAATCATATTTCATATCTAGATATGCTTTACTTGCAGGAGACATCAAAACCTTCACATTTTGTTCAACTGCTGCTTTTGCATTTTCTTTCTCAGCCCAATATTGAGCAATCGAGTTTGGTTTTAATTCTATTTCTGTAACTTCATCCCAACCCATCATAATCTTACCATGTTTACTTACAATATCTTGTACACGATCTACAAAATATTTATAATCCTCCTTCTTTGTTGAATGAGATTCATCACCTCCAATGTGAATATATGGGCCAGGTGTAAGTGCTACCATTTCCTTAATTACATCATCCACAAACGCATAAGTATTTTCATTACGAGTACAAAGCGTACTAAAACCAACCTCAATTCCTGTGTATAAATCTGTTGCTTTCCCATCACAATTTAATTCAGCATAAGAAGCTAATGCTGCATTCGTATGTCCTGGCATATCAATTTCAGGAACAATTGTGATATATCTATCAGCTGCATATTTTACTATTTCTTTGTAATCTTCTTGAGTGAAGTAACCACCTTTTCCGCCACCAACTTGAGAACTCCCGCCACGTTTTGTCAAATTCGGCCATTTCTTAATTTCGATTCTCCAACCTTGGTCATCAGTCAAATGAATATGTAAATAATTCATTTTATACCTTGTCAGGTGATCGATAAATTCTTTCACTTCTGATACACCAAAAAAATGACGACTCACATCAATCATTGCTCCACGGTATTCATAATTTGGATAATCGTAAATCGTTCCACTTGCAATTTCCCAAGGACCAGTTTGCAAAGTTTTTTTCTCGATAGTTTCAGGAAGTAATTGTAACAATGTCTGCACGCCTCTAAAAATACCAGCTGCTGAGTTACCTTCCAGTTGAATATTACTTTCATTAATCGTCAATTCGTATCCCTCTTCTCCTAGTTGCTTTTTATCATTAGAAATAAAAAAATGGATTCCGTTGGGAGTATCATTTTTATCAGAAAAGTTAATAGAAGGATCAAAACCTGTTGCTGGTTTTAATTTGTTGGCTAAAAATTGTCCTACTTTTTTTAATTCATCATTTCCATTTTCGATAATGATTTGCGTTTCATTGGTCAATCGAAAAGAACTGCCTGTGGCAACAAGTGAATCTGGTTTTGGAATCAAAAATTCTTGAGCAAGATCTTTTGGAGTTGCTGGAATTTTTTCTTCACAAGAAAATAATATAAGACTAAAACAAAATAGGAATAAGAGATTCTTCATTTTTTAGAAAAATTTAATACGGAGTTACCCGTATGGTTTAAAGATTGAAACATTAAATGCGAAGTTAATTAATAGAGTTTATTCAAAGAGATTTTTCCAAATAAAATTTTATCCTGCTGTACCCGATGCAAGAGATAAAATAAAAAAACTCAGAATATGATTTAATTGACAATAGCTTCTCTACTAAATTCCAAAAAAACCAATCCTGTAACTGGCTTATCGCCAGCAGCTTTTATTACTAAATATAAATCGTGAAATCCTTCCACTTCAGGAAGATTAATACTTTGTTTTGCAGCTCCAGTTTCAGTTAAACCATAACTTAATTCCACTTGTCCAATCGAATCACCTGATTTGGAATCTAACTTGAAATCAATCATTCCACCATCAAAGAAAGGGCCTGCTTTTAGATAATCAATCCCGATAGATTTCACTTCCGTAAAGTCAATATTTTTATATAAAATATATCCATCACCCTCTATTAAAACAATATCCAATGGTTCTTCCAACAACCCTTGAGACATCTCTGGATCAATGGTAAATCGAGAAGATTTTTCGCTCTCATCAAAATCGTCTGCTTTAATTTTCGCATATCGCAAAGCAATCGTTTGTCTAGAAGTAAGTGATCCAACTTGATCACCACCTTTATCTTTATAAGAGGCCGTCAAGATATATTTGCCCTCCACATTATCAGCCTGATGTTTATTAAAAACAAAATTTCCTTTGGTTGGCAATGAATTGGAAAGATCAGTTCGATCAGCTAATGACAAAATATATTTAGTCATTTGATTCACTTCAGATTCTGACAATTGTGGGTGAGCTGCCATGACAGTTTCGCCCCAAACGCCACCGCCACCATTGATAATTTTTTCAGATAAATAATCGATAGCTTCAGAATCAGTTTTATATTTTTGAGCTATCTCTACATAGTTGGGGCCAACTGATTTTGAATTCAATTGATGACACGCTCTACAATCAGATTTTTCCATTAATTGTTTTCCTAATAAAAATTCAGAAGCTTCTTGCAAGGCTTGATGACCCAATGCAATTTCATTTTTATCAAACCCTCTTTCCAAATGATCAATAGTAACACTTACTCGATTAGGATCAATTCCATTAGCCAAGGTACCATCCTCTTCGTCACTAACATTTACATTGTAAGTCAATTCTTGGTCATCCCAATAGAACGTTTTGTTGCCTGAAAAATCCCAGGCAATCTCTGGCAAAGCATTCCCAGCAGTAATGGTTTTATTCATTTCACTTTTCGCTCCCAGAGCATCTGTAGCAATTAATTTTATTGAAAATTGTCCAGGTTTTGTAAAGGTGTAAGTTGGATTAATTTCAGTTGAACTAACCGTTTCTGAATCTTCAAAAAACCATTCATAAGTAATTTCATCACCGTCATAATCTATTGAACTCGATGCATCGAATTGAATTGTCACAGGTAATTTTCCATAACTTTTATCTGTTTCAAAATTAGCAACAGGGGCTCGATTTCCTGGGTTATATTTTAAATGAACCAATCTTGCATCTGGGTTAGCAGAGAACCAAGCTGTACCATATTCCAACATAAAAATATCTCCCTCAGGACTAAAAAGCATGTCCGTCGGATTATTAAATTCAAAACTTGGAAGGAAAGGTTCCATACGTTCGAAGTTACCATTTTCATCCATCGTCACAGCCATAATCCAACCACGCATCCAGTCATAGGTAAATAATTTCCCATTATAATATTCAGGATACCGACCTTTGTTTTCAGTATAATCATCCACATAAAATACTGGCCCCGCCATTGCATTCCGACCTCCATCGCCTACTCCTGGAAACTCTTTAGACTTGTCATATGGATACCAAATAAAGGCAGGTTGTGCAGGTGGCAATTCCTTGGTTCCAGTATTATTTGGAGAAGTATTCATAGGTTTCTTTTCATCAAATGGTTCCCCTGAAATATTTTTCTCAAAGTCATATTTATGATAGGCTTGATTATTACCAATGAAATATGGCCAACCAAAAAAACCAGCTTCTCGAGCTTGATTCACTTCATCAAATCCCATTGAACCTCGCTTCAAACTATCCTTCCCTGCATCAGGTCCAACGTCTCCCCAATACAAGTATCCAGTTCGATCATCGATGGCAATTCGAAATGGATTACGGCAACCCATCACATAAATTTCTGGTCGACCTACAGAACCATCCTTGGAAAAAAGGTTGCCATCTGGAATTGAATATGTTCCATCTGCTTCAGGTTTGATTCGTAAAATTTTTCCCCGCAAATCATTCGAATTCGAAGATGATTTTTGAGCATCAAAAGGACTTCTATTTTCTCTTTCATCACTTGGACTATAGCCATCAGATTCATGCGGATTGGTATTGTCGCCAGTAGAAATAAATAAATTTCCATTTGGCCCAAATTCTAAACTCCCTCCTGCATGACAACATTCCTCTCGTTGGGTTGGTATCTCTATCAATACTTTTTCAGAAGTCGTATCCAAGGTCATATAATTGTCCTTCAACGTAAATCTAGATATGTTTTGTTGGTTCTTTTTGGGATCCGAATAAAACAAATAAACCCAATTATTTTCTTTAATATTTGGATCTAAGACTAACCCTAACAATCCATCTTCAAACTTTGTCGTGACATTCATTTTATGAATTGCTCTTACCTCACTTTTATTAGGATCGTACACGTGAATTTTTCCTCCACGTTCTACAAAAATTACTTTTCCATCTGGCAATAAATCCAATTCCATTGGTTCATCTAAGTTGTCGAGTAAGACTTCTTTGATGAAACGATTTTCCTCAGGAGCAACATTCGCATTATTGTAATTGACTCGTTCTCGCTTCTCTGCCACATAATCAATTCCACCCCACAGGTGCTCAAGAAATTCAGGTTCTTCAAAAACTTCCTTAGTATGTCCACGACCTGTGTACCAAGCTCGACCTCCATCAAATTCATGGCACCAAGCAATTGGATGACTCTCTCCATTCGTTCCTCCTTCGTAAGATTTTTCATCTAAATTGAGTAGCACTTCAACATCAGGATTCATGTTTTTAAAGTTATACCATTCATCAAGACAATGCCATTTTTGAGGAAGTCCTTTTGTGGAAACATGTTCCGAATTTACCACTTGAATATCAGCCTCACGGACATTTGGATTATTTGGATGACTACTAAAATAAGCCCCAACTAATTTGCCATACCACTCCCAATTATACTCGGTATCAGTTGCAGCATGAATTCCAACAAATCCTCCACCTGCCTGAATAAATCGATTAAACTCTAGCTGTTCTGCATCATTTAAAATATCACCCGTGGTATTAAGAAAAATTACCACGTTATATTTTTTAAGATTTTTTTCTGTAAAAATCGAAGCATCTTCAGTTGCATCAACTGAAAAACCATGCTTCTTTCCAAGGCCTTTAATTGCCTTGATTCCAGGTTCGATAGATTCGTGTCTAAATTGTTCTGTTTTCGAAAAAACCAATACGGAAAGGAATTTTTCTTTTGCAAATAGGAAAGTATAAACGCCGTAGCCAATAGCAGCTAGAACGAGCATAGCTATAAGGAATTTCTTCATAAGTAACTCAGTTGATTTTTCTATACTTGTTTTGATTAAATATTAGGAAGGGTACCTACTTTTATATAATTGTAAATATTACACTAATATCGAAAAATATTACATATTTTTATTTATCCAAATAGATTATTTATTTTTATGGAAAGAAGAAAATATCATTCTGGACCAGAATTTATTTTTTCACAACAATACATTTACAAGAAACAGTTTTAAACAATTAATCACTTTTATTATGAAAAAAACAAGAAGAACATTTATCAAAAACTCTGGACAGGCTGCCTTAGGATTTGGAGTTTTAGGATTTTATGGCTGTGGAGGAGATGCTCCAAAAACAACTGAGAAAGAACCTACAAAAGAAGAAGTAAAGGAAATGTTTTTTAAAATTTCCTTAGCTCAATGGTCCCTTCACAAAGCACTTGGACGAAATAAAGATATTCCAGCTACTATGGATAATTTAGACTTTGCAGCTAAAGCTAGAGGTTTTGGAATTGAGGGATTGGAATATGTGAATCAATTTTTTAAAGACAAAGCTACAGATACTGCTTACCTCGATGAAATGATCAAACGAGCTGACGATAATGGTTGTAAAAATTTATTGATCATGATTGATAGAGAAGGTAACCTCGGTGATACTGATGAGAAAAAAAGAAATGAAGCTGTTGAGAATCATTACAAATGGGTCGATGCTGCGAAGCGATTAGGTTGTCATTCAATTAGAGTAAATGCGGCTGGAGAAGGAACTGCTGAAAAGGTGGCTGCTGCTGCAGTTTTGGGACTTGGAAAATTAGCAGAATATGGTAAATCTGCAGGACTAAATGTAATTGTTGAAAACCATGGAGGTTACTCTTCTGATGGGACTTGGTTGTCAGGAGTAATGAAACAAATCAATATGGATAACTGTGGAACACTTCCTGATTTTGGAAATTTCTGCATTCAACGAGGTAAAGAAGGTTGTGATTTAGAATACGATCGCTACAAAGGTATTGAAGAATTAATGCCATTTGCCAAGGCGGTTAGTGCAAAATCTAATGTATTTGACAAAGATGGAAATGAAAGAGTTATGGATTATTTACGTATCATGAAAATAGTAAAAAATCATGGATATACAGGTTATGTAGGAATCGAATATGAAGGAAGTGAATTGAGCGAAGACGAAGGTATTATTGCAACTAAAAAACTTCTAGAAAAAGTTGGCGCTGAGCTGTCATAAGCATTACTATTGAAGACTTTTTTATTTTAAATAAGGAACCACGATCCACCAAATTAAAGGGTCGTGGTTCTATTTTTTAATAGTTACATTCTTGTTCATAATTATTCAAAAGTTTTTTATTTTTACAAAAAGCGAACTCTTATGGATCAGGAACCAATCGAAGAATATAAACTAAAACTCAAGGATCTCAGCCTTGAGCCTAAACCTGAATTCAAAAAAATCAAATGCCCTTCATGCGATTCAGTTACCCCTGCTGCCAATCTGAACATCAATGATAAGATTGCCAAATGTAGCAGTTGCGATGTAGTTTTTCCATTCGAAAAAAACATTTCTGATCTCATTAATTCTTCTAGACCAAAACAAAAAGTCGCCAAACCTGAAGGAGTTGACATCTATGAGAACCGGGATGAGTTTGAACTTTCCATTCAACCACCCACTACTCTATTTGATATTTTTCCAATATTAATTCTTTTCCTCTCTACCATGTTTTTAACCATTGCTTTTTTTACCAAGGGAATAGGTTGGATTTGGCCAGCTACGTCTTGGATTTTGTTTATGTTCCCGATTTATAATTTGTTTCAACTCAAACATCATAGAGTTTACTTCCATTTTGACGATGAATTTCTTTATATCAAATGGCAACCCAATAAATGGATTAAGGATAAGAAGATTCGAAAAGATGATATTGAGCAAATTTATATCAAAAATGTAGGTGGTCAAAAGGCTATATATATGATATCAAATGGTCCTGATGGCCAAAAACATTCTAGTCTTATAACTGGTATGGTTGATCTAACAAAAGCAAGATTTTTAGAACAAGAAATGGAACAACATCTTGGAATCGAAGATCGAGAAGTACCTGGAGAATGGAAATAAAAGAGTAAATATTTTTATTAATTTAGACTTCTAGATTTTGATTGTCATTTAATTTATAACAGCCATGGATCACAAACCAATCGAAGAATATAAACAAAAACTTAAGAATCTTAGCCTTGGGCCGAAACCTGAATTTAAAAGAATCAAGTGTCCTACTTGTGATTCAATCATCCATGGAGAAGACCTTGACATCAAAGATAAGATTGCAAAATGTAACAGTTGCCATATCGTTTTTCCATTTCATCAAAACATCTCAGACCTTCTACCATCAAAGCCTCTAAAACAAGAAATTATCAGACCTGAAGGAATTGAAATTTTCCAGTATCGAGACGAGTTAGAATTATCTATCAAACAACCCGTTGTGTTAATTGATGTTATTCCACTCATCATTATTTCATTGTTTACATTCATAATAACTCTGCTTTTTTTTAAAAAGGGTATTCCAATTGTTTTTCCATTGACTAGCTGGATTTTATTGATGTTTCCAATTTTTAATTTATTCCAAAGGAAGCATCATAAAATATTTTTTAATATCAATGATGAATCTATCCATATCAAATGGCGACCGAAAAAATTGATAAGAGACCGAAAATTTCTTATCAAGGATATTGATCAAATCTATATTAAAACTATTCATGGTCACAATTCTATTTTTATGATTACCAATGGACCAAATGGTCAAAAGCATACTCGACTTTTTACCCAAATTATGAGTTTATCAAAAGCTAGGTATTTGGAGCAAGAGATTGAACGGCATTTAGGAATACAAGATCGAGAAGTCCCTGAAGAAACAAAATAAGAACTATGACAAACGAAAATAAAATTAATCAACTCACCAATCGTTTCTTCGATTTATTTACCAATACAAATAATCAAATTCCAAAGGTAAATGACTTAAGAACTTTCTTTTTGCCAAATGGGATTATCATAAATAATTCAGGTGACGAACCAGCTATTTATGATTTGGATTCTTTTATAAAACCACGAATAGAGTTATTGACTAATGGAACACTTCTAAATTTTTCTGAAAGAGAAGTCTCTCACCAAACTGAAATCCACGAAAATATCGCTCGTAGAACTAGTCATTATGAAAAATCAGGGGAATTAAATGGAAAGTATTTTGAAGGCAAAGGGTTAAAAATGATGCAATTTATTAAGGTAAAAAATAATTGGATTTTGGCATCTGTCGTTTGGACAGATGAAAAATAATGTAAAACTATTATTTAATTTTAACCCTGTCCGGCCACCCAGGCAACCCACCCTCTCTAAATTATCGTATAGTCAAATAACAATCGAAATTAAATGGCGGATAGCCCCAATATTCAATTATTAATCGAGGGATGCCGAAGAGGTAACCGAGCGAGTCAGTTGAAACTGTATGAACATTTCTACAGTTATGGGTTGTCTATTACCTTAAGGTATTCGAAAAATCGGGAAGAGGCTTTAGAAATTTTAAATGATAGCTTTTTAAAAGCATTTTTAAAAATAGATCAATATGATTCTGACTACCCATTCAAACCTTGGTTACGTAGAATCTTGATTAATTCCTCCATTGATTATCATAGAAAATATAGTCGACTAAACGAAAAAATAGAATCTAGTCCTAATACTGAATTAGCCACGGCTTCCTATAATTTTGCCTTGGATAATCTTGAGTTTGATGACTTAATCATAGTCTTGCAAAAATTAAGTCCAGCTTATCGATTAGTTTTTACTCTATATGTAGTGGAAGGATTTAAGCATCACGAAATCGCAGAAAAACTGAATATAAGCATTGGAAGTTCCAAGTCTAACTTAGCTAAAGCACGTATAAAACTGAAATCAATTTTGCAGTCTTCGCACAGCACTCATTATAAAAAAGAAGGCAATGGAAAGACATAGACCCGAGGATGATATATTTAAAAAAATACTGGAAAACCACCCTGATTTTGAACCATCAAAATCAGATTTGAAGGATATGAAAAACCGTTTGGATGCAGCTGATAATTCTAATCGAAAAAATGGATTTGGATTTTGGTGGCTCCCATTATTATTGTTGCCTTTTATTTTTGCTTCGGGGTTTCTTTTTTATCAAAATCAAAAATTAGGTCAACAAGTTCAAGAATTAAACTCAAGATTTTTAACTTTTCAAAAAGATACTATACAACATAATTACATTACTTATCATTACGACACAATTTACAATACTACCTACATTGATCGAGAGGTAGAAAGAAATTCGAAGAGAAATTATCAAAACCAAAATGCTTCCATTTCTAAATATTTGAGCAATAACTCAAGGGCATTTTTACTTCAATCGCCAGATAGTTTTTTTAACTTAAACAACAACGACTTAAAACAGAAACCCTTTATTTACAACGGTAGTAATACATTTACAACATTACAAATGTATAATGCTATCCAAGAAAATCTTCAAAACCGAAATGGTCAAAACGATCCAAAAGATCGTTTTGGCAACTCAATTTTAGCTAGTCGAAATGCTGTTTTCATTCCTCATTTATTTTCTCTTTTGGAAAATAATAAAAATGAAAATGTATTGTTAAAAAACATTGCCCCTACTTTTCAAGCAAAAAAACGTCGAAGAAATCCAATGAGACATTTTATACCAAAAGAATTTCGAATTGGAATTTCAGGTAGTCCATATAGTTTAACTAAGGTTCGATCTGAAACTTTTAGGCCTACGCATTCTTATGGAATTGAAGGCGAGATTAGTTTTAATAAAAATGTAAGACTATTGTTAGGAGTAAGGAAAATGGATTTAACTTTCGAAGAAAAAGACCCAATGTTTACCGCTATCTTTCCTTCAACTATGCCAAACGATCCAACGGATTTATTAAGAGAATTGTATGTTACATTGAATCAAATTCAAGTACCAATAAGTCTTAAATATATTTTTTCTAATGATAAAAAATGGCAACCATTTTTTACGGTTGGTATAGTTGCGAATCGACCATTCCAACAAAACTTTAAACATAAATATATAAGTACTTCTTTGGAAGAATATGAAATTTTACAAAAATTAAGTGCAGGAGTTTTTTCAGTTAAAAACTTTCAAGGAGCCTTTGGAGTAGAAACTAATTTCACTTCAAGGCTTTCAGCCAACGCTGAATTTTATTATTACCATGATTTCGAATTGGATGTTGGAGAATACTTCCTATTTAGAAATGCAGGATTAAATATTGGTTTAAAATATAAATTATAATTTTTTACAAACAAAAATAAGAAAGCCTCGATTCATTGCGTTGTTAGAATAAAATGAATCGAAGTTAATTTTTTTTAAACTCTAAAGCGATTCTCCCATCATTACTTTTTATACAATTAACAACTTCAGTAATTAAAATTTCTAATCATGAAAAATTTAATTTTCATGGTGGCTACTCTTGTCACCTCATTCACTACTGCTCAAGATGCTAATAAACTTCAATGGTTTACAAATATCGAAGAAGCTAAATCTGCCGCTGCTGAAAATGAGCAAAACATTCTAATGGTTTTTGCAGGTTCAGACTGGTGTAAACCATGTATTCAATTTAAAAAAGACATTTTACAGAACTCAGATTTTGCCACTCAAAATAAGGAGAACTTAGTGGTCTTATACCTTGACTTTCCTGCTAGAAAAAAGAATAAATTACCAAAAGAACAAACTAAACACAATGAAGCTCTAGCTGATAAATATAATCGCTCTGGTACTTTTCCTAAAATCATTTTACTGGATGCCCAAGGAAATAAATTAAAAACCATTGCTTTTGAAGGGCAATCTGCTGAGGCATTTTCAGCTGAATTATCAATAACAAAAAAAGATAACTAATGAGAGGATTTATTTTTGTAATTATACTGTTATGTACAACTTCAATTTTCTCTCAATCACTTCAATCTCATAAAAAGGTATTGAAATTAATGGGTTGTCGATTTGAGTTAACAGCGGTTGCAGTCAATGATACCGTGGCTTGGGAAGCCATTCGAAATGGAATTTCTGAAATCGAAAGAATAGAAAAACTCATTTCTTCTTGGGATAAAAATTCTCAAACTACTCTAATCAATCAGCAAGCTGGAATCAAACCTGTCAAGGTTGATAAAGAATTATTTGACTTGATTTTCAGAGCAAAAAAAATATCTCAATTGACCGATGGTGCTTTTGATATTTCGTTCGCATCCATGGATAGGATTTGGAAATTTGATGGAAGTATGCAAAAAATGCCAGAGGCTGAATTAGTAAAAAACGCAGCTAGCAAAATCAATTGGCAAGACATCATCATTAATCATGAAGAACAATCTATATTTTTAAAAAGGAAAGATATGAAGATTGGATTTGGAGCCATCGGAAAAGGATATGCTGCCAACCGAGCAATGCAAGTCATGAAAAAATCTGCTATCGCAGGAGGAGTCGTGAACGCAAGTGGCGATTTAATCTCTTGGGGAAAAAATAAGGATCCAAATGGTTGGACTATTAAAATCGCTGATCCAAAAGATAAAAATAAGGTGCTCGGTATTTTAGAAACTAATGATTTGTCGGTGGTTACTTCTGGTGATTATGAAAAATTTGTCACTTTCAATGGCCAACGATATGCCCACATTATTGATCCTCGAACTGGCTATCCTACTACCGGAATCAAAAGTGTTACCGTCATTTGTCCAGATGCAGAAATCGCTGATGCTTTGGCTACCTCTGTTTTCGTTCTTGGGAAAGACGAAGGAATGAATTTAATTAACAGATTAAAATCAGTTGAATGCTTAATCGTAACTGATGACGATGAAGTACTTACTTCAAAAAAATTAAAACTCGAAAATTTATAAAACCTTATCATATGAAAAAAATAAAAAAATATTGTTGGGTGCTGTTGTTGCTCCCATTTTTAAATAGTTGTGTGTCCGTCAAGGCATATCAAAAAATGTATCTCAATGATAGTGAGATGGATCTAGCAGCTAAAAAAATACAAACGTTTGAAACCAATTTTGAATCCTATCGCGAAGGTGGAGCAGGTGCCAACGGCGGAAAAGTCGGTGGTGGTTGTGGATGTAATTAAATTGTTATAAAAAATGAAAAATAAAAAACATTTTCTTTCCATTCTAATTTTGAGTTTTAGTCAATTCATTTTTGCTCAATCAGATAATTATGAAATGAAAGCTAATTCCAAAGAAGTAGAAATTGATTTTCTTTCAGGATACTACCAACAAGATGGAAATAATGGAGCCGTCACAGGAGGAATTGGTACAGAAGAATTAACTGATATCTCAAACATTATTGTTGTAAAAATGCCTTTGGATAGTATCAATTCTTTGACCGTATCAGGGGGAGCAGATTATTATACATCGGCATCTACTGATAATATTGATAATAATGTTTCTTCCGCATCAAGTAAGGATGTGCGTGCTTATACCAACTTAACCTACCAAAGAAAGAACTTAAAAAAGAACCAGACCTTTGGTGCGAAATTAGGATTTTCCTCAGAATATGATTACACCTCATTTAGCGCTGGACTATCTTATGCTAAAGAGTTAAATGAAGGAAATAGTGAATTGAGCCTTAATGGGCAAGTCTTTATTGACAATTGGGATCTCATTTATCCTACCGAATTACGAGGTGATGTTTCTTTGCCAACTAGTGGTCGACAATCCTACAATCTTCAATTTAGGTATGCTCAAGTTATTAATAAACGATTGCAAATGCTCGTTTCATTGGACGCTATATATATGAAAGGATTATTATCAACTCCATTTCATCGGGTGTATTTTTCGGATCAAAATATTCCTGATATTGAGAGATTACCAAGTAGTCGATTGAAATTACCACTTGGAATTAGATTAAACTACTTCCCTTTTGATAATTTCGTTGTGCGTTCTTATTACAGATTTTATTGGGATGACTTTGGAATCAAAGCGCATACGATGAGTCTGGAGACGCCAATAAAATTAGGTAATTCAGTTACTATTTCTCCATTTTATAGATACAATACTCAAACGAGTTCGGATTATTTTGCGCCATTTGAAGTGCATAATTCTACAGATGCATTCTATACTTCTGATTACGATCTTTCAGAATTGAGTAGTCATAAATTTGGAATGGGATTTAAATATTCTCCTGTTTATGGAATCGGAAGAGCTAAAGTTCCTTTTACTAAAAAATTATTTATGTTTAAATCTGTGGAACTTCGATCGGCTTATTATAAAAGGAGTACTGGTTTGGATGCCTTTATTATTAGCTTAGGGTTGTCATTTGGCATTAAATAATTTTTTGTAATTGTATTGTTATAAAAAAACAGAAACCTACTTTGGGTTTCTGTTTTTTTATTCTTGAAGTTGTTTTTAAGTTCTGAAGTTGGTGGATGAATTGTGGTATTTTCTTTTTTTCAATGAAAAAAAGAAAAAAAATTCTAGGCGAAAAAATAGCTTTGCGCAAAGCAAGCTCCCGCACCCTCATTTTTCGCCGTACCTCGCCCACTCCTTAACTCTCATGGTTTTCCTTTCAATTTTACTTCTTTTATGAAAAGAAAAAAACGATTTTTATACGTGAAAATATTTTGTGATTAACAACTTTATCTGTGGCAAGTGTTTGCATGAATTTTAATTTTCATTGGTAACTTTTTTTGCTCGACATGAAAACAAACGTTGCCATTTACTCCCGGCCTTATTCTTTTTAGAAAAATTGGATTAAAAAAGGCGTTAAAAACAGTTTGCTGTTTGAGCAAAGCGAGTTTCAAACTGTTTAGCCTTTTTAAATTCAATTTTACGTTAAAAAAGGAATACAGCCTTGAATTTTTTTTGCTACTTTTTTTTCTTCAAGGAAAAAAAAGTAGAATAGTGGGGATTAAAAACATAATTCAAAAATAAAATTTATAAAAACCTTTACTCAAGGCAACCCTCCCCTATTCTCCCCTCGTATGGTCAAAAGTATAATGAAAATTAATAAACCTTTTGCAAAATCCTTACGCTATTTAAATTTGTAATTGTATTGTTATTAGCTATATCTGTTTTAGGTTTTGAATACCAAAAACCTAGTAATAATTGGACTGAAGACACTCCGCTTCAGGAAGTATTATTAGCTGTTGGAGATAAAAAGCCAACTCAGATGGAATGATTGAAAAAGCATTTATAGGTGATATAACTGAAGATTGGAGTAAAGGAGATATACATTTTGGATATAATATGTCAAGAAATTTCAAATTAAAGGGTCATAGATATTGATAACTAACATGTTTTTGTATAACAACTGATTTAAAGGCACTTCATGAAAATGAGGTGCCTTTTTTAGAATGAGTTCAGCGAGAGTTAATAATATTTTTTAACTTTAATCCAACCATGTTAAAGAATCTAAAAATATCATTCTCCCTCCTCATCCTTTTAGTATTAATAGGATGTACTAGTTGTGTTAACTCCAAAAAAGCCACAAATCAGAGTCCCTCTAAAGAAAAAGTATGCATGGATAATGTAATTGCTATCGATGCAAAGTTGGGTAAAATTCGAAATCATAGTTGTGAAAAAATTTCTCTAAGTGAAACCATCTCAAACTATGTCAATGAACTAAATAAAATCAGTTTTGATGATTGTCCGAAAGCTTTTGATCAAGCATTTAAAAGCCATATAAATGCTTGGTTAGAAATGATTCCTGTTACAGATAATTATCCAAATTTACGAGGAGAACTGCATGACCTTTTTGATAAGATTGAGGCAGGAAAAGATAAAGTTTTATTTAAAAAACGATTAGATGCCATCTGGAAAACTTGGGCTGATATTGAAGAAACTATGAAAAATTAATAGGTTTTGATATCATGTAAAAATAGAATTTGACGGAAAATATAAATTTTCTAAAAACAAATATTAATAGATATTATTGGAAAAATTTCCTAATGATTTAGTCCACAAGTCCAACCAAATGGTTTATAGAACTCAAGTAACTTTTTTTATCTCTTTTAAATTTTGCTTGCTGGTTCATCCCCATTAAAAAGGTAATAATTGTAGCTGCAACAGATTCAGATTTTTTAGGACTAACTTTCCCTCCTCTCAAATAGTTGACTAATGCTGTCTGCATGATACTATAATGATCCTCCAATTTTTCTTTTAAAATCTCATTCCTGCCGGAAAATTCAGAACAGGTATTTGCGATAAAACAACCTTTATGTTTATCGTCGCTTAGGAGTTCTTCTAAATTAAATTCCAATAACTTACGCAACCCCACTTTTACATCTCGTTCCGAGTTAAGAAGTTGTTCTAAAAATTCCACCTGCGAATTTCTATAAAAATCAAAAGCTGCTTCAAAGAGCGCTTGTTTACTTTTAAAGGTAGCATAAAAACTCCCCTTACCTATCCCAAGGTGAGTGGTCAAATCACTCAAGGAGGTTGAGGCATATCCCTTCTCCCAGAACAGCTCCATTGCTTGCTTTAAAGCTTCTTCCTTATTAAATAATTTTACTCTTGGCATAAGTTTTTTTTACAAAAGTAAAAAAAAAATACTTATTTGTACCGTCTGGTCAAAAACAATTTATACATTTGTACCGTTCAGTACAAATAGAATTCATGTAGACTGAATCGAAAGAGAAGAGTTAAGATAAAATAACTGCACTCTACTTAAATCATCATTAATTAAAAATTTGAAACAAATGAAAGTATCTATTAAAGGAAAAACCGCTTTAGTTAGCGGAGCAAACAGAGGAATTGGAAAAGCAATTACCGAAGCTCTATTAGACAATGGCGCAAAAAAAGTTTACGCTGGTGCAAGAAATGTTGCATCATTAAATGAATTAAAGGCAAAATACGAAGACCGTTTGATTCCAGTTGAATTGGATGTAACCAAAGATGAATCTATTGCTAATGCTGCAAAAACTGCAGGGGACATTGACATTTTGGTAAACAATGCTGGAGTATTGGTTCCTGGAAATTTCACATTTGGAAACATGCTAGAAAGTATGCAGACTAACTTTGAAGTTAATGTTTGGGGCTTGGCAAAACTAACCAATGCTTTTTTTAATAAACTGAAAGGGAGCGAGTCTGCTGCTATTGTATCTATTTCATCTGTTGCAGGATTGGCTAATATGCCGGTTGCGTCAACCTATTCCGCATCGAAAGCTGCAGTACATAGTATTGTACAGGGACTACGCGGAGAATTGAGAGATACCAATGTTCTGGTTTGTGGAGTATATCCAGGTCCTATTGACACAGAAATGGCGAAAGGTTTTGAAATGGATAAAGACTCTCCAGAAAATGTAGCTAAAAATGTTATTCAAGCAATCGAAGAAGGAGTGGAAGATATTTTTCCTGATGTAATGTCCGAACAAGTTGGTGCTGGTTATATGGCTTCGCCTAAATCAGTTGAGACTCAGTTTGGAGGCATTGTATCCTAAATTATTTTAATATTTAATTCAAGTTGCAGTAAATGTTGAGGCGGTTAAAATCAAATTTCATTTTCTGCTTCTCTCAGTTTACGGCAACTTGGGTTTGTTTTCCATTCAGAAATCAAGCAGCAATAATTTTTCATCAAACCAATATTAAAAATTCAATATCATGAATAAAACAATTTTAGTTACAGGAGCAAATGGTGGACTAGGAAAAGATACCGCCCGACAATTGGCATTGATAAAAGAAACAGAAAAAGTTTATCTGGCTTGTCGAAATGAAACAAAAGCAAAAGCTGCCAAAGCAGATTTGGAAGAAACAACAGGACGTTCCATTTTTGAGATTGTCATCATGGATGTATCCAAACCTGAATCTGTCAAAAAAGCTGTCGCAAATTTATCCGAACCTGTTGATGCCTTAGTGATGAATGCAGGAGGCATGGGAGGCAAAACACCTTTTGAAATAACTGAAGATGGTGCTACTCAAATGTTCGCCACTAATCTTTTAGGTCATGTGGTATTAGTTGATGAAATGCTGAAAACTGACAAGCTAAAAAAGGTAGCACTCTATGCAGGTTCAGAAGCAGCAAGAGGTATCAAGAGTATGGGAATGAAGACTCCTAAATTGAAGACCTATTCAGTTCAAGAATTTTCGTCGGTAATAAACGGTTCTTATTTTAATGGGAAGAAAGATCCCATGGAATCCTATGGTTTGGTAAAGTATATGGCAGCATTATGGATGTCTGCACAAGCAAGAAAAAATTCAGGTGTCCGATTTATTACCATGAGTCCGGGAGCGACAAGCGGTACCGCCGTTATGGATGATATGTCGGGAATCCAAAAAATAATGTTTAAATATATTATGATGCCAATTGTCATGCCTTTAACTGGAATGGTACATGGATTGGAAACTGGTGCTAAACGGTTTGTTGATGGGATTAATGATACCTCTTTAACCAATGGAGGTTTTTATGCCAGCAAAAAAAACAGACCAACTGGTATGATTGGCAACCAAAATACTTTCCTTCCTGATTTTGATAATGTGAAATATCAAAATAATGTGGATGAGGCAATTCATGGATTTATAAAGTAAATCAAAAATATATTCAAAAAGAGGAGACATTTCATATAATGAGATGTCTCCTCTTTTCATTATTTTCTAAAAAACAATCCGTTTGAAAAAATGTAAATGTTTTGTTATTTTTAGAAAAAATATTCCATTGAAATTTTCTAAAATACTTTCCTTTTTTAAAAAAAATAAAAAAATCACCTATAACGATGATTTAACCACCGAAGCAGAATTGGATGATATGTTCATTCAACAAATCAAAGAAATGGTTCAAGAACGTAAGGATCTATTTCAAAAAATGAAATCATTATATCAACCTGAAAATGACTTAAAATACAGCGAAGTTTATTATTTTTTAAATGGAACCAGTAACCAAAATGATTTAAAAAAATTAAGCTTAGAATATTTAGAAAACTATCAAAAACGATATAGTATAAAATTACCTAATCTGATCATTCGAATCTTATCAGAAATCGGAAGTGGAAAATATATCAACCATAGCTTTGTGGGAAATGACAATGAATTACAAAGTCTTTCAATGTGCATAGAACAGGATTTTTTAAATAAATGTGTTGAACAAGGAGTCCCTCCAAAATTTATTGAAGAGGAATTATATTGGACTTATGATTTTGAAGAAAATAGATTTAATCATGCACAAGTACAATCTATTTACGAATCATTAAATTCAGATAGAGATAAAAATATAACTATTCTTTTTGCTCTTGGTGGCCATAGTTCTTATATCACTTTGAACAGACCTAACAAAACTCAAATAGCAATTTTTGATATTTGTGGTATTTGTAACAAAACCTTTACAGTTAATGGTAAAGAATATGAAAGTCCATATTTTAAGTATATGAAAGATAGTTTTAGATCTTCCATTGTAGGTTGTATTAATACTCGATATTGGTATAGTTTGTTGGATAAAATTAATACCATGAATTCAAAATCAAAGAATGAAGAATGAATTACCAAGTCATTGAGAAAGAAATTTACTCTGGAGATGAGCTACTTCACTTTGGAGAAAAATTAGATTACGGAGATCTTATTAATCACCATATCCCAGACTATTGTGGGTTATCTGTAGGCAGTCCTATTTTTTCATCAAATAAAAAAGCGGAAGTAATAGATCATAAAAGAAAATTAGAATTGGAACGGATGAAATGTATGGGTGAGATGTTGCCAACTTTTTTCTCCCACGATGAATGGGCAGAAGATTTTTTCACTTCTGAGAATTTTAGCAAGTTGGTTGATTTCTATAAAAATGAATTTGATTTAGAATTGGTTCGAAGAAATTATTATGAAATGACCATTGAACTTTCTGGTTTTAATCTCCCCTCTTCTGCTAGTGATGAACAGATTCTTTATATTCAAACCTTGCTGGGACTTTCTTTTTTTTACATTCTAGAGGAAGAAAAATAATATAATAAGTTGTACCAGAATTTAACCTCAATAAGCAATTTGAAATTCCTATCTTGCGCCCTCAAATTTTAAAACTGAAAAAATACCATGAGTTTAGAAAGAGATTTAAAAAAGAGAAGTGATTCCAAATGTGAATTATGTGGGTCAGTAGATGATTTAAAAGTATATCAAGTTCCACCAATAAAAGAAGGTCCAGAGGGAGCTGCAATGGTTTGTAATAATTGTTTAGAACAAATCGAAGATGCAGACAAAATTAATGTTAATCATTGGCGATGTCTCAATGATAGTATGTGGAGCGAAGTTCCTGCGGTGCAAGCCATTGCTTGGAGAATGTTAAATCAAATAAAAGGTGAAGGTTGGCCACAAGATATGATGGACATGATGTACATGGAAGAAGAAACTGCTGAATGGGCAAAAGCTTTAGAGCCTGATGAAGATGCGATTGTGCATTTAGATAGCAACGGTGTTAAATTAGAAGCAGGTGATACTGTCGTTTTAATTAAGGATCTTGCCGTGAAAGGTACAAGCATGATTGCTAAAAGAGGTGTTGCTGTACGACGAATATCTTTAGATCAAAATAATCCTAATCATATTGAGGGAAAAGTAGATGGACAGCATATTGTTATTTTGACGCAGTATGTGAAGAAAGCGAAATAAAAAGTGTGGGAATATCGAAATCGATATTCCCACACCCACATTCTAATCAACCACCATTTTTTCCACAATTTCTCTTCCTCTAATTTCCGCTTTTAAAAAATAAACTCCCCTCGCCCACTCTTCCACATCAATAGATATTTGTTGACTTAATTCTCCAGAAGTTATATTTTTTTCGAAAACAACTTTTCCCATAACATTATACACACGTATTTTAAAATTTGTAGATTTAGAATTACTATATTTTAAATTAACGACTGTACTTGCAGGATTTGGCGAAACTTCGAAAACGAATTCTTCTTCCAAGTCAAGCGTTGAAACTGTTCCATCCTGTAAAAAAAGAGGAGTCAAAACAGCATTTGTTGAAGAAGAAAAATTAATTACCTCTGTCGTATCTCCAGTCTCCAACCATTTCCAAAAATAATATCCATCCTTAGAAATTGCTTTAATTCGAATCGGAACATTATCAAAATATTTGCCATCATATTGGAAAGGAATTTTCATTTCATTCGTATGAAAGACAACAGTCCCATTGGTGGTTTCATCAAAGTTAATATTCAAATTAAAATGTCCATTATAGTTAAAGAAGTTTTCATAATTCGATAACACATTATCCAATCGTTCTTCCCAAAAGTTCTTGAATTGATTTAAATTAAAATTCCAAAATCCAGTATTTCCACCAACTGGATCAGCATTCCACATATACCAATCTGCGGGAGTATTGTTAAATTTATTAATCAATCCAGGTATCTCAGAGTTAATTTTTGCAGTCAAACTATCAATAAAATGTTCAGCTCGATCAGGAGCAAAAATAGTTTGCCCAAAGGTGCAAGTCCGTTGAACGAACTCATTTTGAAAGTTTTGGTTTTGAATTATTTTCCTTAAAAACAATGTACTCTCTGGGTTATTAGGCCAGTCATCTCCGAAGATGGTGGTCGCATGATCGATAGCATTAAACTCAGCATCAGAGGGTGACCATTGAGCAAATCCAGAACTAATATCGAGGTCATAAAACATCCAACGAAATTTACCTCCATTGCGATCTCGCCACACAGCTACATTATTCGCTGGCCAATCATAATTGGCTGAATACATCTCTGCAATATTATAATTCATATATTCATTGATATCCATTCTTGAATCCACAAAATCAAAATTCGAATTATTCACTAAAGAATTAGTGGCAATAAAATCCGTCAACTCATCCCAAGCTACTTTATCACCTTCTTTTATTTCAGAATATTTATAGGGATTTTTGATTAAGTCAAGACTGTCCTTATCAACGCCGTGATGTGACTCAACATAGTGTTTATTAAACATTTCTCGCATTCCATAAAACCCCCAATATTCATTATTTAAATAAACCACAACAGGATTGTAGGCCATCAAATCTATATCAACTTGATCATATAACATGGCATGAATCGATGCATCTCGAACCATCGTCAAGGGATAATCGTTGCCACTCATTCGCAATTTCAATCGCTTGAACTCTTGAAAATCTAATTGCTCAAAAATGGGATAATCAACTTTATTATCTCTAAAAAAAAGATTGAAGGGTTTCATTGCAAATGCTCTCGAACAACCTCCAGCTATTTTCATTGATGCATCCAAACGGAAAGCCTCATCCCCATTAGGTTCAAAATATCGAACAGAAATGGGTCGTTCCCAATCTTGATTCCAATTCCGTTGTACCCAATCCGAACAATTTCCTGTAATTCCATTATCACCTGTGATGTACATTCCTTCTTGGTCATCCCAAAGGTATTTTGGATCAATGGTAATTTGAACAACTGGCAGTTCATGAGTGTTTTCTATCAGGTAAAACTCTTCTCTTTGCAAACTTGAAATATACCCAGGTTTAAAAACTCTTGCTCGAACGAGAGTAGTAGAATTTAATGTAATAGCATTGTTGTAGACTGTTGAGTTTTGATTAGGAAGACTACCATCAGTCGTATATCTGATCTCTGCAGTTGGTTCATTAGTGCTCAAAGTCAATTCTGTTCCACTAGAATAAAATCCTCCTTCAATAGAAAAATCAATTGAAGCATTTAGAAATAAATCACTCCCATTATTTGATTCGTTAGGTGTAAAATTGCCAAAATAAACCCAACTATCTTCACCATCAGTTTCACGACCATAACTTACATTTTCAGGTAGGGAACCAAAAGTTACTTCATCCAACACTACTAATTCTCCTCCTTGATTCTGCGAAATAAAAACAGTTTCTCCCCCACTACTCAGCTTAAATGGAACATGATTGACTCCTTGCTCAGGAGTATCATCTAACCAAATTACAGCAAAACTTTTTGGAGAAATAAAAATGGGGTCAGGAAATTGCCACTTAGTCGTATCTGCCAGATCATCTGAAATATAAATTCCTTCAAGCATCACACCGGTGTCATTATCATTATAAAGTTCCAACCAGTCATCAGTCTCCCCATACTCATCTGCCACAGCATTATTTAACGCCATCAATTCATTGATATAAACATTTTCTATATTGCCCATGGAAAATGTAACACTAGATTCTATCACTAATTTGGCGGCTAAATCTTGATTGCCTTCAAATGATTCTGCTACTCGTTTACCACTTCCTGTGAAAATAATATTAATAGAATTTCCAGATTGCCAATCAGGTAGATTTACAATTTCTTGAATAATCGTATCAATATTGGGTGTTTGCTGAGCTGAACCATCTTCACCAATAACCGACCAATTAGGAGGTGACCAATTGACTAGTCCATCTGTGGGAGTTCGATTAGAAAGATCAAAAGGGTCGAGAGAAAAACTAGCAGCGTTATCTGCAGCCTCACCATAAATTTGCAAATCGCAAGCACCATTCGAAATTTCGTCAGTCGTAAATTGGATGTACGCTTGATTAATTATTGCTCCTTGCGGAAGTTGAATATTTTTAAATCGTAACCCTACAACTTGTTCAACATCATCGTTAATCAATTCCAAATCTGTAGAAGTGAAATTCATTGTCCCATCCTCTTCTTCTTCTACATCATCACTTCCTGAAGAAATTGGAATGGTAAATTGAAAAGTAACAGTTGTGTCTTGTGCATGTGTATTGATTACTCCGAAAAAAATGACACAAGCAAAAAATAATTTGTATTGTAATTTCATATTTGAATTGATAGAGAAGAAAATCGAATTAAATGCAGGTAAATATAGCAGTTTTTTTGATAAGAATTTTTTGATTGTTTGTTCGCCATTTATCAAAAATGAATAACGTGCGTATATTGTTATAACTATTAAACCGATTTACATATCAAATATTATTTCTATTTTTATAAAAAAAATCAAATGGGATATATCCTTCCAACTACTATTGATGAAGTAATCACTACGCTTGATCAGATCATCGAAGAAACCATTGCTGCTAATAATTACCTTGGGATTTTTGCCTATGTCTATCGCAGAACTACGGTTCAAGTGAAAGAAGCGATCTCAAAAAAAAGATTTGAAGATAACGAGCGTATGGAAAAATTCGATGTTATTTTTGCAAATCGATACATTGAAGCTTACGAGGATTATAAATTACAAAAATCAATTTCCAAATCTTGGATGTCAGCATTTGAAGTAAAAGATAAATCATTTACCATCGTCCAACATTTGATGATGGGAATGAATGCCCATATTAGTTTTGATTTGGGAATAGCAGCAGCAGAATTCGCCCCAGGTGAAAAAATTGATTCAATGGAAAATGATTTTATGAAGGTCAATCATATTTTGGAAGAGATCACCAATGAAATGCAAAGTCGGCTTTCTAAAGTTTCTAGGTTTATGTTTTTACTGGATTGGGTTGGAAAAAAGAATGATGAAAAAATTATCAACTTTGGAATTGTAAAATCAAGACAGTTTGCTTGGAAGTTTGCCAATGGAATCGCAGCACTTGAATATAATGAAAAGGCAAAAAAGTTTTTGATTGAAAAAACAGACAATACTGTCGCCGGTTTTAATAAAGTAATTCAAAATCCTCCGTCTCGAATTTTAAATTTCGTTTTGCGATTAATCTATTTTTTTGAAGAAAAAAATATTGAAAAAATTATTAGCCAACTTCGAAACTCAGCCGTCTAATTTTCTTATCTCCGATAAATAAAATATACAATTTCCAAAGTTTAAAATATCCTTTTTCCAACCTAAAAAGTTAGTCATGTTTAATCAATTTAAATCCAACAAAGAACTGAAAACCAGCAATTTGTGATTTACGACCTTCATCAAAAATGGAAATATTACTTGTCCATGGGACTTCGTACTCTTTATAAATTCCTTTAATCTTCGAAGATGAAAAATATCCCATTCCAAGGATGATTCTTTCACCTATTTTTAGGCCTCCTTTAATATCAAAAAAGAAAGGATTCCCTTTTTCTTTTTCAAACGTTTTTGATCGGTACTCTTTATCATCAATTAATTCATACCTATTCACAATACCAATAGTGACATTGTAAAAAAAGAGGCCAGGATATCCATTTAGATTAACACCTGTTCCTGTAAAGCTAAGATGACTGTTATATGGGTCAAATGTTGAAATTCTATTAACTCCAAAACCAACTCCAATATATTGATTGATTTGTGCTCCGGCAGCTATTTGAAGTGAGAGCCCACCCAATTCAGAATTTGATTCTGGATCTAGAAAGCTAGGAGTCGCATTAGCCCAGCCAGCTCCTAATAAAAGATGTAAGTAACCAGGTATTTTTTTCTTAGAATCATCTTCACCTGCTTGCTTATATTTGTACTTAGGAAAAAATATATTTTTTGATGTTGAATCATGGGTTGCTCCACTTTGACTTAAGGTGAACTCATGCCTAAAATAATTTACTTCAAAAAAAGAACTATTCCATTCATAAGATTGACTCAAAAGGGTAAGATTGAAAAACAAAATTAAAAAACTCAGAAGCATTATTTTTCTAACTTTTCCCATACATATGTTTTAGTTTTTTCTTTTTATAAAATAAATCCCGAACAAAAAACAGATCGCACCAATTACCAACAAAACATAAAAATTATTATTTGTTTTTTCCTCCAAAGTCACTCCACCATCATCGCCGTAATAAATCAATCCTGCCCAATAATAAGGTGATCTTTCATAACTTGGGATATTTTCATTTTCCAAATAAGCCAATTTTGATGCATGTAATGATTCATATTTTGAACTCTCATTTTGTATATTTCTATAAAAATCAGACAAGATCTTACTTGTCGAAGCCGCATTTACATTCCACAAACTTGACACTAAACTTTTCGATCCTGCAAAGGTAAATCCCCTTCCCAAACTCATCACTCCTTCGCCTGGTGACAACTTCCCTATATTTGATTGGCACGCACTCAGTACTACTAAGTCTGCAGGAATTTCCAAACTATACAATTCAGAGAGGAACAAAGATGTATCAGCAAAAACAATATGTGGTTTACTTTCCGTCGAGGAAGAAAAAGCATGAGTAGATAAATGTAAAACTGAAAAGTCTTCACTATTTTCCAAGAAATACTGTTTAGTCGCTTTCTGATTTTTTAGAAAAACACCATCCACTAGCTCGCTGATTTCTCCCAATTCATCTTGACTAAAAGCAAGTGCGGCATATTTCGAATTGACAGTTCCATCTGCAAATGGAGCGAAAGCAGCAATAGAATTATCAGTAAATTGTTCTGTATTTTTATTTAGTTTAGAAAAAATCGTCGCGGAATAGCCATAATAAATTCGATGGTTTTTTATCAAATAATTCGCTAAAGCAATGTCCTTAGATTCCCTAGTCACCAAAGCTTCAAAAGGTAAATAAGCCAAAGCTCCATCTGGAAAAATAATCACTTCTTCCCCTTCCCCTATCGATAAAGGAGCAATTAAAAAATCATACACTTTTTTTGACTGTTGCAAAAAATCATTTGGTGCATTTTCAATTTTGGATGACTTCTCGAAAAAAGAAAGCAGGTGTCTAATTTCTTTTTCAATCGAAGCAGTAGAGCCAAGTTGAAGTAATTTTAATTTTTGTAAATGTATTGTTACAGCGTAGACATTTTTTTCACCATAGAAAAAGTGAATGGCATTTTTTCTATTTGAATTGGACAATTCATTTTGTGCATCGGTTAGCGAGATTACTTTTGTCCTAAATTTCACTTCAAAAAACTTAGGATATTCTTTAACCAATTTTGCAGTTTCAGATTCGAATTTACTTTGCAAACCTATCAACTCCTTAATTATTCCTTCTTTTGATAATCGAGAATAATTTTCATTATCTAGGTCTTCTTTATTTTTTAATAAGGTTTGTTGCAAGGATTGAATATGATTTTTCAAACTATCTGGAATCAATTCTAAAGCATCAGATGTTTGCAAAGCTTCCAATAATAAAATTGCTTTACTTTTTTCAAAAAAGAAAAATGCCTTTTCGACATCTTGCAATTCATAACAAACTTCAATCGCATTTTCATAAAAAGGAATCGCCTCTTTTCTCCAAAAAAGTTTAGTGTCTTGATCTTGATGTTCTTTTCGAAGTTGGTCAATGACCACATCACCAAGTTCGAAAATTTCGAGGGAAGAGGTAAGATATTTTGAATCGTTTTCAGAATTAGAAAGGAGACGAAGTGTTTTAGCCTTGTCTCCTAAATAGATTAGCAAGTCAATTTTATTAAAGGCAAATTCAATATCTACCTTGGTTGGATTATGCCAATCTTTGTTTCTTTGGAATCTTGGCAGTAGCGTTTGGATGGCTTTTTGAAAATGGAAAAGGGCTTTTTTATAGTCTCTTTTGGCAAGGTAATATTCGCCGAGGTTATCGTGGCTTTGAGCAATGATTTCTTTGGAATTACAAGATTGAGCAGTTTTTAAACCTTTGGTAAGAGTACGAAAAGCCAATTCATTCTGATTGTTCTTTTGATAACGCGCACCTAAATTATTATTCAATTTTGCAATCTCTTCGCAATCATTATATTCTTCATTAATTTTTATAGCTGCTTTAAGATTAGAAATTGATTTTGGAATTTGACCTAAATAAAAATAGGAATTACTCAAATTACTATAGCAAGCTGCTAAATTTTGTGAACCTCCTTCCTCCTCAAAAATTGCTTTTGACTGCTCCAAATGCTGGCTAGCTTTTAAGTATTCTTTTTTCACATTTAATAACCATCCATAATCTGATAAAGCGCTTGCTAACCTATAATCATCTTCGAGTTTTGTTGCCAATGGTATAATCAAATTAAAATATTTTTCAGCAATTTCATACTCCCCTATTGATCGATGAACATTTGCCAACTCAAGATAACTCCGAAGTAATCTTGACTCATTTAAATCTTTATAAACCTCAATGGCATTTTCTAAATACTTTTGAGCAGTTTTATTTTTTCTTAATTGGGCATAGAAGACACCTAAATTATGATTTGATTTCCCTAAATCAATAGTTGGTTTTTCAGCGAAAAGTTGTTGACGAAGAAGAAGCGCTTTTTCAGTAAATAAAATAGCAGAATCAAGTTCATCAGTTTGAGAATAAAATAATGTACCTAACTTATGAAAACTAAGTGCTAAGGAATCTTGCTGATTGGGACAATTTTCTAATTGCTCTGTCAGCACCATCACTTGATCTATATCATTCGTTTTCAAGGTTGAATTTACATTTAAATCTTCCGGACATTGAGACCATAAAAATAGGGATGCTGAATTTAAGATCAGCATCCCTATTATTTTTTTAAAATTCAACATTATATTATTTTAGGTTTTTATCATTTTATAAGTCCAAATATAACTACTGAATTGGATTTTAAAAAAATAAATTCCCGCTGGGAGATTTTTTACATCAAATTGTTGAATTGATTTAGCCTCCCAATATTTTATTTCTTTTTGGAAAACGGGTTGACCTGACATATTAATTAATTGAATTTTGACATCCTCTATTTTTTGATCTGGAGAAATAAAAATTTGTTCGTGAACAGGATTTGGATAAATGGAATAATTAAAACTATTTTCTAATTCAACATTTCCTACTGTAGTCAAACATGATGCGTCGAAGTATAAAACGTTCCCATCCAAAGAAAAGGTCGTCAAATCATTATGACTTTTGGAACAGTTTATTAAACTATCTTTTACAGTTTGAAACTCAGAAATTCCATTACAATAATAAATTGAAGCTACTGCCGCCACAGCTGGTGTTGCCATAGAGGTTCCATTTTTAGTACCCATTTGATTTTCTGGAAGGGTGCTCAATATTTCACTTCCCGGTGCTAAAATATCAACATAATTTGGGCTGTAGTTTGAGAAAGGAGCAACTATTGTATCGTAAAAACTAACATCAATAAATGTGGTGTCATGTGCACCAACTGCAATTATATTTTCATTAAAATAACAGGCTGGATATTGTTGATAATCATTTAAGTCTATGGTGTCATTTCCCGAAGCAGCGATGACTAAAATATCATAACTACTAACTGTGTCAATCGCATTACTCAAAATAATACTTGAGTCTCCATAGAAACCCCAGCTGTCATTGATAACTGAAACCTTATCTTCCAAAGCTTGATAAGTTGCGCAAGTCACCGCAAACAAATCACCGATACCTTGATAATTATGAGTTTTATAAGGCACTATTTTTATATCACAATTATTGAAGTTATAAGCAGTTAAATTATTTTGAATGATACCTGCGACGTGTGTTCCATGTCCATGGTTATCGAATGCATTATTATTGTTATTGACAAAGTTCCACCCGACAGGATCATCATTCTGACAATTGCCATCATCGTCAACATCATTTCCTAAATCATCATTATTAAGTGCAATAAAATTATCAAAACTTGAATGATTGTAATCAATTCCAGTATCAAGTATAGCGACTAAAGTTGCATCGGCTGCTGGTGTTGAGGCATTGGTAGGAATAGTCTGAAGCTTCTGATTTGGTACAATAACAGAATCCTTTAACTCATTGTAATTCAGTCGATTAAAGTCTGAACCATCAACTTCTGATTTACTCTTTGATCCTTTAATTCTTTCTAATAATCCAATGCTCCCTCCAAAATTAGACAAGGTATCCCCTCCTGAAAAAATATCATCTCCGAGTCTCCACAATTCCAATCGATTACAAACACAAGAATCATAAAGAACTACACCAAATGAATCTCGCAATTCTTCTTTTCTCATAAATGAAGTTCCCTCTTTAAATTGAACGACCATCTCATTTGGTCGGTATGGCCAAGCAGACTCGTCCACTTCGTAAGCCACATTAAACGTCACCAAACTATATCCTACATACTCTGGGAATGTCTGGGGATAAGGATATCCATCCCAAAATTCTACATCATCTAAAATCCAATAATAATAATCTCCAGAAAATACGAATCGAACCCTCGCCTCTCCCACATCTCCTGCGACAGATGAAATATCTATAATTTTATAATCACCTGAAGAGGTCTCCACATTTTGATTGACATTATCATTGACATTAAAAGTCGTCCAAGTCATTCCATCATCAGCCGAAACTTCGACCCTAGTATTCGTTTGATAATTTCTATAATATTGATTGAATTTTAAATAAACATTTGGTTCTCCTGAAAAATTTAAAATAGGAGAGTTCAATGCAACTTCTACTGGCAAAGATGGATTTCCAATTCCTGCTGAAAATAATCCATCACTATCATAAACCGCAGCTCCACCTAAAGAGGTCGAACGAATTGAATCTCGATCATTCCAAAAAGTTCCGTCATCCGCTTTTCCATTTTCTTTCCATTGCCAATTTCCATCATTAATAGAAGACAAGTTTTCTGAGGTCCAACCATCTAAATCTTGATCGTCGAACGTGTAAGCTTGGCCATTGATAATCGTTTGACTTTGACTTGTGTAACAATACATTAACAAAAACGGAAAAAGTAAAATCAGCTGTTTCATTTTCAATTGTTTTTCATTTATAAAATCGATTCAAACTTTGGAGTCATTATTTCCTGTTGCTATTAACAAGATGGTCATAATTCCAAAATTCTCCTACAACTTGATATCGTTATTTTTCTAAAAATCTTACCTCTCTCCCACTTTTTTTTCAAAAAAAAGGTGCTAACTCTTTCGAGCTAACACCTTACTGGGTATTCAGGATTATATTTGTCGTCTTTCAATTGGTCTTGGAATTAATAATTATGAGTTATTTACTGCGAGAGAAAATCCTGCTGCCAATGGAACCGCAGTTCCTCCTCCAATTACTCCACCGATGATTGCACCTGCTGCATCTGCCAAAAGAGTTTGCCACCATTTTGCTTTAGTTGGTTGCGGTCCATTTGGATTATCAATCCAATATTGAGCAGAGTGTTTTAATACTGAAAGGTAAACCATCGCTGGTTTGTAATCAGCAGTTCCTTCAAATCCTTCTATAAAAGTAATTTCAATTTTTCTGATTTCTTCTTTTACTTTTGCTAAACCTTCAGGAGTTCTTCCGTCGATTTTTATTAACTTAACTAAGGCGTTATTTAAAGTAGTTTTTCCTAAATCTGACATCGAAGTATTTGCAAAAATTTGATCAAATTTTGTGAAATCATACCCTGCTAAAATTTGAGTTGGTTGCAATTGAAGTTGCTCTTTTGCATCTTGATAGTTTCTAAAATCTAGTCCATTTTCAGGTAGGATATTTTCAAAAATGAAAAATTCCTTTTCCATAGGTTCTGGCATATTTGATAGTTGTGTTCCATGAATAGTCATAAAATCATCTACCATAGTGTTGTGTTCTTCTCCTACATGATTGTATGGATTTTCTGGAAATGTTGTTGGTACAGTTTCTTCTTTTTGACAAGATGTTGCAAATAATAAAAGTGTAATTGCTAAAAGATTTAATAGATTTTTCATGGTAATTATTTTTTAAGTTTTTAAATATGTTTTTTTAAATGTTGTATTCGTTATTGAATACATCTTACTATCGTGGGGATTTTGTTTTCTTACCTTTTTCTTTGTTTTTTTTTGAAAAAAATTATTCTGAAGGATAAGTAATTGACTATTTTATTTTATTATTCTGTTGATAGTCAATTACTTATGAGTTTTTTATGGGTAAATCGCTTTACTCTTTTTTTTTGCTGCCGACTAAAGGCAGCAGCTACGTATTAATCGAAAACGTCGAAGGTTCCATTAATTCCACCTGCTGAAAAGTAGGCTTGGATTGGGTCATCTAAATAAATTCTAAAGGGTGTCGACGTTTTGTATTTGTTTTTAGTTTTCTTTTTGTTCGAAACTATTTTTGCACTTGAAACTACGGTTAGATCATTTAAAATCGAACAGTTATTTACCTCGTATGTGTTGTTTTCAAATCGAATCGTTAAGTTGGTTTTTTTCTTTTTCCACTTACCGCTTCCATTCTTCTTTTTGTATTTAATTTTTCCTTTTACTTTTCCAAAACCTAAATCGATTCCTAAAATGCTTGGAGTTCCATTTGCTTTGACCAACCACTTAAATTTTTCAGAGCCAACCTCTTTCCATCCTTTTGCTTTTTTATGTTTGATGTATTTATCTTTTGGTCCCACGCTGATGGGCATGACTGGAAATTCTACTTGACAGGTTCCTCCTACAGCGGAATAAACATTAAAACTAGCATTGAAATTTTCCAAGCAACTTACACTATAAGTATGTGAAGGATTGATTGCCGTCGAAGTATTTCCATCTCCAAAATTCCAATCAGTTGACATTCCTGGTGAATAATTTCTAGTGGTAAATTGTACCGTGTACATGTCCACATAATTCCAATCTGGGGATGGACATTGCAAATAAATTTTCTTCTCAATATATTCTGCACAGTAAGGTCGAAGCGTTCGTTTTTTCAATCTGATGATGATGTAGTCAGCATCGTTTGGAACACTTACCGTTGGTGATTCTGCTCCTGAAGATTGTCCACCGAAAAATGTTTCAAATTTGGAAACCATCGTATCTAGACTATTGTCCCCCACTATTTTCCATTTTCTCAATTGCGAATTTGTTAAATAATCATGTGTCAAATCCGTCAAGGTAAATTCGAATCGATCAGTCGAAGGGTTCAAAACTGGATCTGTGTAGGTGAAGTCAATTTGGAAACCACATCCACTTGATCTTGCTCCCGGAGGTGATGGACATAGATCTTCAAAAACAATATTATTTTGGATAGCAAATTCCATGGCTGCTTCTTGTGCTTCTCTTCCTGGCTTAGATAGCATTTGTGAAAATTGCTCTAATAATTTTACACCTTGACAATCTTGAAATGGAACTCTAATCCACAAACAATCATCAATCATTAAAACTGCATCATCTCCAATTTTGACAATCGCATTTGGATTGAGCATCGTTTTCAAAACATCATCTTCAAAAAAGATGGTATCGATATCATTCGCTTCATCAATTGGGATTCCATTGTCTTCCATATTGGTTTCCCAATCATTGACAAAAGTTCGGCGACTTTCAAAGTTCAATTCATTTTCAAATGCATCTAAACTTGCTGTTGAATCTGTTGCTTCATTGGCATCGTATCGAGTTTCTAAATGATTATAAACATCTCTAAAATGTGCTTCGTCATCAAAACTTAATACATCGCAAATCTTTGAAACTTTACTTAATGGTCCGTCATTTTGATAGTCGGTTGTTGGGTTTGGTTCAAAGTTGATATCTAATTTTAAATCTTCTTTTTTACAGCTTAAAGAAAAAATTAGGAGTGTAATTGTTAAAAGACTAAATAGATTTTTCATGGTAGTTTTTATTTTTTAAAGTTTAAAAAGTTCATGTTCTGATTGATTACACTACCCTATCGTGATGATTGAAAAATCTTACCTTTTTTTGTTTACTTTTTTTAAATAATTTATTTTTTTATCCGTAAGTAACTGAAAGACAATTAATTACAAGTAATTTAATATTCATTTTATTTATGAAATCCTACTGCCATGCAAAAGTTAATATTAGAATAACAAAAAAAATCCCGAATTTTGAAATTATCAAAATTCGGGATCTGGGACCTTTAGTACTCTAGGAATTGATAAAGTAAGGATCATCAATACTGTCACAATTTAAAAACTTATTATCCTGTGAATTGAGCAACAAAAGCTAAAAAACTAGCAGTAGCTCCGAATACTCCTCCCATTTCTTCTCCTCCCATTGCTTGACCAATCGCTGAACCGATAGCATCAGCTTTTGGAATACTACAACTATTGCAAGGTTGATTCGATCCATCAATTTTTTCCACATTATATAATTCAAAGTTCCCTGCATTTACCCAAAATTGAGTGGAATGTCGATAGGTGGAAGCGTAGGCTAAATAGAATTCCCGATCTGTATCATCAATTGTAGAATCATTAAAAATAGTTTTTTCATATTCCTTAATGCTGTTAATTTGGAAAATGGCATTTTTATAATTTACTTCTACATCTGTAGTTAGTATTGGGTTTTCAAAAGTCGGTTGTGAAGTTGGGAAAGGATTATAAGGCATAGGAACTTGATCACAAGCTTGAGGGAATATTTGACAAATATCAATAGTAGCTAAAGTTATTGAGTTCCCATCTTGCACTATTTTAACAAAATGGCGTACCATTCTTTCAATGGCTACCCTATCTACCTGATCACTACTACCATTCGCTTGTAAATATTCATCAATCAATTTTATCAGCTCTTCAATGTCGATAAGCATAGGATCAAAATAATTTCGAGTTCCTCCCTCAAATAGTGCCGTTAAAACTTCGTTATGAATTTGACCAACTACATCAATATCATTTTCAGCGTTAATTACCAAGTCTGAAGTTAATTTTTGTGGTGAAAATGGAGTATCTGAAATGTTCTCTTTTTCACAAGAAGTTGTAAAAAGTAACATAATAATTATGGTTAAAAAAATTAGATTTTTCATGATTGTATTATTTTTTAAGTTTAAAAAAGTTCGCGATAAATAATGTTTAAGGTTGTTTACACCCATATATCGTTGAAGTTTTAAATTCTTACCCTTTTGCATTTATAAAAAATTTCTAAAGGATTTTCTATCTTGCCAATATGAATGGACACGAAGATCATAGGTATCTCATTGCACTTCGAAAAGGAGATGATGTACTCCTCAGAGAATTGTATAGTAAGTTTTCACCACAAGTAATTAGTTGGGTGAAAAAAAATAATGGGAGTATGTCTGATGCGAAGGATATTTTTCAAGAAGCTTTGATGGCGCTTTATAATAAAGCGTGCGATCCTGACTTTGTCCTCTCCTACCCAATAGGAGGTTTGATTTTTCAGATTTGCAAAAACAAATGGATTGATCAAATTCGAAAAAAAACTAAAGAGTCAGAGGTAAGAATATTGGAAAAAGAACGATATGATTCTGAACAACCTAACGCATCAGCGATTGAGCAAATCGAAGAAGAAGAAATCAGGCAAAATAAATTAAATGCCGCTTTCGAAAAATTAAGTGAGCTTTGTCAAAAATTGTTAAGTGCTGTTTCAGAAGGAGTTTCTTCTAAAGATATTGCCACACAATTAGCAATGAATGATGTCAATACGGTTTATCGTAGAAAAAATGCCTGCGTTGAACGTTGGAGAAATTTGTATCATTCATAAAATTATAACCTTATGAAAAACGATAATTACATTCTTATTAAAAAATATCTGGAAGGTGAGTTGAGCGAGGAAGAAGTGATGAACTTCAAAACCCGCTTAAAAGAAGATGCTGCATTTTCTGAGGAATATACTTTGCAAAAAAGTATGAATATTTTTTTAGAAAGATATCAAAACCAACCTCAACTTAAATATAAATTGGAATCGATTGGAAAGGATTTTTTTACAGAAGGAAAAAATGAAAAAGAAGATAAAGTCATTCCTATTACAAGAAATAAAAATCGGAATCGATGGTTGATTGGTCTGATCGCAACTGCCGCAATAGCTGCAATTTTGGTCATGTTTAATCCATTTCAACAGCAGGATTTATATAATCAATATGCATCACATCAACCTATTTCTCTGACTGAAAAAAGTACCGGAAGTGATGCTGGTACAAATGCGGAACAGACTTTTAACCAAAAGAATTATGCACTAGCCTATGAAAATTTAACAATATATTTACAAGAAAACCCTGAAGATCAAAAAGCTCAATTAGCCCTTGGAATTAGTGCTTTGGAATCTGGAAAAACAGAAGAAGCAATTTCAATTTTTGAAACAATAAATGCAGGTAGCTCTGCATTAAAAAATTACGGAACTTGGTATTTGGCACTCTCCTATCTGAAGCAAAAGGATTTTGAAAAAGCGAAAGCATGGTCAAGACAGGTGCCTGATTCAGACAAAGTACTTTTTGAAAAAGCACAAAACTTATTAGGTGATTTGAAATAGTTAGTTAACTATAATTTTTTTTACCCTAGAAGACATATAAGTATGCGCGATAAAACCTATAGATCTTTTAAGGTTTGTAAAAACTGAAGCAACTTAAATTAAGACTATGAAAAAAATATTTCTACTTTCCTTTTTATCCATTTTTATTTTTTCTCAAAACATTACAGCAACTCCAGTAGATATTATTAAGCCAAAAACACCTACTGAGGAATCTGTTCAAGTCAAAAAGAAAAAAAAGAAAAAAAGATTTTTCGCTCGCATGACCGAAAGGATTATGAAAAAACGAGTTGGAAGAATGATAAAAAAATTAGGATTAGATCCCAAAAATTGTGATCGAATTATCAAAACTGATGGAGAAGAATTAGATGTTATAATCGTCAATGTAGGTCCAGAAAGAATAAGATATAAAAAATGTGATTTTCAAAATGGTCCAACTCGATCCATTCAAAGGGAGGATATTTTTATGATTAAATATGCTAATGGGAAGAAAAAGGTGTTAACGGATATTGAGAAGCTAAAAGATGGAATAAGTAAATCTCTTAAAACTTCTAATCAGAAAAATCAAGATACTAGTACTCGACAAGATTGGAATTTAGGTTTTCTAATTGGAATTTTATTAGGGCTTATTGGTTTGCTAGTAATTGCATTAGCAATGACTGGTGACAAAAGAAAACGAGCCTTACGTGGAGCTTTAGCTGGAATGTTTACCATCATATTGATTTCTATAGCCTTTGCATTATTACTTTTATCAGCAGTTTAAAATATTAAGCAAAAAAAAACTGCCAACTCAAATGAGTTGGCAGTCTATGCATAGATTAATTAACTATATTAACTGAAAAAACGAGTTCTTATTTAATTACAACTGTACTTATTGCATAGTTTTTATCTGTTCTTAATAAGATAAAATAAGTTCCAGTTGAATAGCTTGTTACATCTAATGATGGGTTTACATCATTTGTTCTCCATGTTTGTAATACATTTCCTTGAGTTCCAATTAATTGAATTTCAACATTTTGATCAATCATTTCCGTTGGTAAATCAACGGTTACAAAATCAGTTGTTGGATTAGGGAATACATTTAAGTTTACTTTACTTAAATCTTTTACACTAGTCAATTCTGGTAAAAGTACATTGTTTAACACATGTACTACTCCATTTAAAGTTGTAATGTCAGCAGCAATTACCAATGCATTTCCATTGATTGTTACAGCTCCATTAGCATCAATTCCTACTGTAATATCTTGACCTAATAATGTTGTTGCTACTTGACCATCAGTTAAATCTGAAGAGAAAACTTCTGAAGCCAAAACATGATACTGAAGAATTTTTTGTAAATCTCCTGTAGGATCTGTTAACAATGTTGCTACATCAACTGGTGCGAAAGCATCATCATTTGGAGCAAATACTGTATAGTCTGCTGACAAATCACTTAATGCTCCTGCCAATTGTGCTTCTACAACTGCTGTTTCCAAAGTCGTGTGATCAGGACTATTGATTACTACATCTGCTACTGTTGCATTTGGTGGTAAGATTACTGCATCTAATACGTGCACTACTCCATTCAATGTTTGAATGTCTGCGATCGCAACATTTGCATTATTAATCATTACTCCTCCATTAGCATCAATTGTTACTGTGATATCTTGGTCGAAAAGTGTAGTAGCTGTTTGTCCATCTGATAAATCTGATGACATTACTTCTGCTCCTAAAACATGATACAATAATGCTCTTCTTAATTTTGTATCTGCATTACTTGTTAAGATATTTAATACGGCTGGATCCAATGCTGCGAAGGCATCATCCGTTGGCGCAAATACTGTGAAGTTTGCTTCCAAGTTGCTCAATGCTCCTGCTAAGTCTGCAGCTACTACTGCTCCTTCTAATGTTTCGTGAACATCGCTATTGATTACTACGTCAGCTACTGTTGCATTTGGTGGTAAAATTACTGCATCCAAAACGTGCACTACTCCATTCAATGTTTGAATATCTGCAATCGCAACATTTGCATTATTAATCATTACTCCTCCATTAGCGTCAATTGTTACTTCGATGTCTTGTCCAAAAAGTGTAGTAGCTGTTTGTCCATCTGATAAATCTGATGACATTACTTCTGCTCCTAAAACATGATACAATAATGCTCTTCTTAATTTTGTATCTGCATTACTTGTTAAGATACTTAATACGGCTGGATCCAATGCTGCGAAGGCATCATCCGTTGGTGCAAATACTGTGAAGTTTGCTTCCAAGTTGCTCAATGCTCCTGCTAAGTCTGCAGCTACTACTGCTCCTTCTAATGTTTCGTGTACATCGCTGTTGATTACTACATCTGCAACAGTTGTATTTGGTGGTAAAATTACTGCATCCAAAACGTGCACTACTCCATTCAATGTTTGAATGTCTGCAATCGCTACGTTTGCATTATTAATCATTACTCCTCCATTAGCATCAATTGTTACTGTGATATCTTGTCCAAAAAGTGTAGTAGCTGTTTGTCCATCCGATAAATCTGATGACATTACTTCTGCTCCTAATACATGATACAATAATGCTCTTCTTAATTTTGTATCTGCATTACTTGTTAAGATATTTAATACAGCTGGATCCAATGCTGCGAAAGCATCATCCGTTGGTGCAAATACTGTGAAGTCTCCTTCCAAGTTACTTAATGTTCCTGCAAGGTCAGCAGCTATTACTGCTCCTTCCAAAGTTTCGTGTACAGCGCTATTAATCACTACGTCAGCTACTGTTACATTTGGTGGTAAAATTACTGCATCTAATACATGCACTACCCCATTGAATGTTGGGATATCAGCAAGAATTACATTTGCATTATTAATCATTACTCCGCCATTGGCATCAATAGTTACTGTAATGTCCTGACCAAAAATAGTAGTCGCAGTTTGTCCATCTGTCAAGTCAGAAGACATTACCTCTGCTCCTAAAACATGATACAATAATGCACTTCTTAATTTTGTATCTGCATTACTTGTCAAGATATTTAATACGGCTGGATCCAATGCTGCGAAGGCATCATCAGTTGGTGCGAATACTGTGAAGTTACCATTAAGGTCACTCAATGTTCCTGCTAAGTCTGCAGCCACAACTGCCCCTTCCAAAGTTTCGTGAACATCACTATTAATTACTACATCTGCTACTGTAACATTTGGAGGAAGAATAACTCCATCAATCACATGAACAACTCCATTAGTTGCCCCTAAATCTGGAGCAGTTACTTGAGCTGTGTTAATGAATACTTCCATCATTTGATTGATCTCAACAGTAACATCTTGACCGAAAAGGGTCATTGCTTTTTGACCATCTGTCAATGTATTCGAAAGTACTTCATTTCCTAAAACATGGTATAATAATGCTTTAGTTAATTTACCATTAGGATCACTTGTTAACGTAGAAACTAATGAAGGGTCTAATGCTGCAAAGGCTGCATCGGTTGGAGCGAAAACTGTAAAAGTTCCTGTTCCTGATAAAGTTGCGTTTAATCCTGCTGAATTAATTAACGCTTCTAAAGTGTTGTGATTTGGGCTATCTTCAATAATTGACATAACAGTTTGTGAAAAACTAAATGTCGAAAATAGCATGAATAAAGCTGTGTAAAATGTCTTAAACATGATTTAGATTTTAAAAATGGTTTAATAAAATTGAGTTCAAAGTATTTATGATCAAGACAAACCTTTCTCAGGACAATCGTTGATAACTGATTGAAAAAAAATTTGTCAATAATATTTTTTATAGAATTAAGGAGTGAATGACTTAGTCAATCCAAGTGAAATTTGATGTCGATCAATTCGCGTTTCATAGTTATCCAATTTAAAAATTGGATTAATTCCTCTTGTCCAATCGTAATTTATTTGCAAATGTAAATTACGTTGGAGTTCATATTTTAAGCCTAAACCTAGGCGATAATCAAAATGCCATTTTTCCAAATCCGGCGAAACAAAAGTAGAAGATCCGCTATCATCATATTGAATTGCATCATGATGAGTTTCGACTGATTGAATTTTATTTGAAATTTGAGCCAAGTAGTTTATTCCAAAACCAAGGTTAGCCGTAGGAATAAATTTTTGCTTTTTCCCCAATGGATATATAACTGTTCCGATTGGTAAGCTAAAATTTCTAATTGAATGCTCAGAATCGAAATCAACTAGTAAATCAACTTCGTCTGTTGCTAAAGTTTGACCTCGATTGAAATTGAAAGTTGCTCCCGAAAGTCCATATGGTGTAGCTAAACTCAAAGCATAGCCATTCAATGGATCTCCTGGGTTATCTTCTTCAAGAACACTATAAGTTAAATTTGAATTATGTCCAGATGTAGTTTTTACCTGCTCAAATTGAAAGCCAACAACTGCATCAATATACTTATTCAATTCTACCCCAAATGATAATCTTGTTTGCCATCCCCAAGCATCTTGGTAGTTAAAATCGAACGGAGACAGATCAGTAGCATAATCATTGCTAATTCGATGCTGCCAGAATGTTGCCCCCGTTACTACGCCAAATGTATATTTTCTTTTTTGAGCTGTTTGGAATTCAGGTGAAACTTGGATGGGATGAATTTCTTTTCCACTTGACAAAAACATACTTAGTGAAGGAACTGATATCAATTTTTCTTCAATAGTTTTGTCTTTCATCCCATCCGTCAGAATCACGTTTTCTAATTTTTTAGAAATTGAAAGAGTAGTTTCTGGGTCTCGAATTGAACCAGTTTCATTAGAAACTAATTCAGTCGAGGTAGTTTTTAAGATTGAAACTGTTTGATTATTTGATTTTAAATTGGTTGTATTTGAACTTTCTTTGTGTTTACTTTCTGGAGAAACGTTAATAGTTAATCGCTCATTACTTGCCTCGATTTCATTAGCTTTCGAAGCTGCTAATATTTGATTATTTGTTTGATCTTCAATTTTCGCAATTTTATAAGTAGGCTCAGTTGACTCTGAAGTAAGCGTCCCAAAAGAATTCGTAGCATTGGAAGAAGTTTGTTCTCCTTTATACAAGAACATCATAGAAAGTAACAAAATAGCTACGATACCAATAACAAGCATAATCATCCAAAATGGAGTGTTGTTATTTTTAGGAACGACATGAGGAACTACACCTTCCCAAACCTTTTCGTCAGGGGTGTTCCAATCACCTTCAGAGAATTCTTCCTCATTGAAGCGATTTTTCCATATGTCATCAAATCTATCCATGTTCTTGACTATAAATATTTTGGTTAAGAGTAATTTTCTTTTTTAAGATATTCCTTGCCTTCATTAATTGAGACTTGGAAGTACTAATGGAAACGTTTAATTCTGCTGCAATTTCTTTATGAGAAAAACCATCAATTACATACATGTTAAAAACTGTTCTATAACCGTAAGGTAATTTTTGAATAAGTCCTAACATTTCCTGAAGGGACAGTTGTGATAGTGCGCTTACATCTTCAGATTCTACTTGTTCTGCTCCATTAATATTGACAGAATAAAGAGTGTTTTTTCTAATATCTGCAAGACACGCATTCACGGTTATTCTTTTTGCCCATGCTCCAAATGCACCTTTTTCAATATCGAATTGCTTTAAATTTTTAAAGATATTAATGAATGCATCTTGCAAGTAATCTTGAGCTATACTTCGATCTTTTCCATATCTCAAACAA
Organism: uncultured Saprospiraceae bacterium; assembly: GCA_964564545.1. Taxonomy (GTDB): domain Bacteria; phylum Bacteroidota; class Bacteroidia; order Chitinophagales; family Saprospiraceae; genus CAJQQY01. The sequence goes on along the minus strand of CAZMBP010000019.1, from coordinate 34,938 downwards.
ACCATAAATAAACTGTTCTTATGCAGATCATATAATTGTCGAAACGCCTGCTGTTTTCCTTGCAGCGCGTTTTGGATCAATTCTATATTTTCATCTCGTCTGTTCAATTTCAATGTTTTGTTTAATTACCCTTATTATGCGGCGAGTTTAGAAATGGTTGCCTAGGGTGGTTAAAAAAATTGACTTTTATATATTTTTAATGGTAACCCATTGAACTTGAAATTGTTTAACCTTTATAAAAAAAGATTAAACAAGGTAAAATGTGCTACAATTGACTATTTATGCATCGATGTGATGAAAAGAAAAGATCGGAGAAAAAATTAGGAAGATCACAAAACAAGAAACCCTGAATTTTCAGGTTGAAAATTCAGGATTTCTTATTGAATAAAATTTGAGTTGATATCTAATCGAAAAAAATAATACTTTAAATAAGCTACTTTCTAAATGTTATTTCACCAGTTAAGTTTACTTTATTTTCTAAAACATCTATAATAGAATTAGTTACGGTTACTTTATTATTATCTAACTTAGAATTGGCAAAATTTGACTTCTTGACTTTACCTGGAAGATAATAATGTGTAGTATAAGTTGCTGCTGACATCAACATTTTCATCATCTCCATTCCTTCATCATCTCCTAATTTATTTTTGGGAGACGGCAATCTTTTAATCTTCTTTTTTCCCATTTCATATTTTCCTCCAAAAATAAAAAGATTTGGCTCACTCAATGTTTTACTCATATCTTCAGTCTGTTTCATCGCATCAAAAAAACTAGCAATTTCAGATACATCTTCAAAATCGAAATCTATTTTAAACATCATTTGCTTTTTACTTTCATTTATAAGCATCCTCAATTTTGCACTTTCTTTAATGGTTTTAGAAATATTCGACTGTTTGAATTTTGGATCATCCTTAAAATAAGTAGTTGAGTCAACAGCTAATCTACCCTGATTATCAAACCTCATAGTTGGTTCTTCTCTCAGGGACGTCAAGATGGCATCTTTCATAAATGGATCACTAAAAACATTTTCCATATCAAAAGTCAAAGAGTATTTATGATTACCTTTTTTGTTGATATAAATTTTTTCAACAATATCGAAGCAACTTGAAAAAAGTAAGGTGGAAAGGATGGCTAATAATAATGTAATACGGTTCATTATAGATTTTTTTATTAAAAGATATTAACCAAAACAGTAAAAATCACACCAAGTTTATTTTGAGATGTTTTTATAAAACAGGATTTGAAAAATTAATATTTACATCATGAGAAATTAATGAATGAGTAAAAATGACTTTTCATAAAAAAAGCGTTTGTAACATTATGATTACAAACGCTTTAGTTTTTATTTTTAAAAAATCCTATTTCATCAACACTACTTTTCTAGTCAATTGCTGCTCCCCTATTTGCATTTTCACAAAATAAATTCCACTAGGATAAGCCTCTAAATTAAGTTGATATTGATTGCCTAGAGTATTTTTATCAACTAAAGTATTGATTACTTGACCACTTCCATTAAATAATTGAAGAGTCAAATCATTCGTTTCCAAAAGTTGTAAATCTATGGTTACAATATCCTGAGTTGGATTTGGAGAAATAGTTAACTCATCCACATAATTAGCAGCAGACTCATCAGTATCAACTCCAACCATGCTTAAAAATGGTCGAATCGCCATTGGAACTGGCAACCCAAAATCTTCCAAGTTATTCCAAGTTATTTGATCAGCCGTTGCCCAAGTTGTTCCTGGAGTATGAATATTTTGGGAGGTAGCTACGCCTAGACTAGTAGTAGAAGTTTGCTCTACCATAAAAACAAAATTACCTGCTGGAATTTCTACTCCATCAGTAAAAGTTAACGTAGCAAATGTTTCAGCCCCTATTCCTCCTCCTGCTCCAGTTGTCACAAATGGTTCAGTCGTTGCTAAAACTGTATCTGGTATTCCATCCACATCTACTGAATAAATAAATCCATTAATGGTATCTCCTGCTGCTCCACCTGAATATGCTAAAATCATACTTTCAACTGTTGCTGCATCAATAAATTCATACATGACACCCAATCTCCCCGTTCCACCATTATAACCTACTCCATTATCAAAGTTGCCATTATCTCGAGCGTAAATAGAAGGATCGAGAGCAAAAGGTGAAGCTATGTTTTGGCTATTATCGCTCATATTATCATCTGTCTCTGCAATATTGGCCACATATTCCACCGAGTAATTATCTGTACCTGTAAAGGAGTAAGTTCCACTTCCTACAAAAGAGGCTTCTTCACCTGAACCAAGAGTTGGCATCACGTCAGAAGTTTCAGTATGAATAATGCTACCACCACCATCACGAACATTGAAAGTAACTGACACATCGGTAACATCTAGTCCTCCCACATTCTTTACACTTGCTGCTAAATTCAATGGTTGCTCCAATCCATTTGGAACGGTAGAATATGGAGAAGCTGGTTCAGGATTTAAAATTCTTGCATCATAATCTGGAGCTGGCAACGAAGTAATAGTTACATCATCATAATAAGCTAATGAAGTACAATTTCCTTGAGGTAAACATCCTCCATAAAAGTTAATAGCATTCACTTGATTCAACCCAGGCATCATATCTCCAGCATTAGTATTAATTGCAAAATCAACAAGTGGTGTTCCATTATATGAAAAGGTAGCCTCTGAAGTAATAAAATTTAAAGTAAACTTATACTCTACCCATTGGTCAGATACTGGAGTAAATAAATAGCCTATCCCACCTGTATTAAATTGTCCAGTACCATCTTGATTTACATAAACCTCAAACATCCAATCTCCGGCTGATGAAGTATAGTTATGTTGTAAATTGGTGTATGCTCCACTTCCAGCTGGTACATATTGCCAATAGGATATTTCATAAATACCAGCATCTAATGTTCCTAATAATGCGACTAAGTCATCATCTGGTTCGATTTTTACAGATTGTCCTCCGCTGTTAAATTGTTCATCAGAAATTGTTGCGTTAGAAGGATTATTAAACCATCCTACCCAGTTCGCAGGATCCCATTGTGAATCAAATGCACCTAGTGTATAAGATTCAAAATCATCGGAAGTTAACTGAGCTGATAATAAGATTGGAAAACAAAGAGTAATTAGAAGTATAATTTTTTTCATAGAAAATTTTTATTTTGGTTAATAAAGTTTGGAAGATACAAAGTTCTATGAAAATGAAAGGATGAATTACAAAGGAAGTTTTAATCTTAACCTTAAAAAAACATGAGTCATCCCGAATTTTATATTTTGTACCTAAAGGCACAAATTGAAATCACATTTAATTTTTTCTACCAATATTAAGTCCCTAACGGGACTCTAAGTTCGAAATCGTCCCGTTAGGGACTTAATATTGGTAGAAGTATCCAGCCTCATTATTTCGAAACGTGCCTTTAGGTACGTTATATAAAAAGAATCCTGAATTTTTGAAAAAACAAAAATTCGGGATGACTCATGTTTTGACAATTTAAAATTTGAAAATCTGTTTATTCGACATTTCTTTCAGCAACACTTACTTTTGATACACAGAAAAATCCAACTGGTACTTCCTTGGCACCTTCGTTTTCTGCAAATATATTGGAAGGAACATTATTAATTGGAGTTGCAAATAATCCATTGTCTCCTTGAGTCATTTGTTCTCTTGCTTGAAAAAGATGAAGAAAAGCCTCTTGAGTTAAAGAATGAATTTCTACTCGAATATTATCCCCAACTGCGTAAGGTGGAATATCACTATCATCCACCGCATCATCTCCAAAATCTGCAATTCTATTTATACCAAAACGAATCGGTGAAATAAATAAAATTCCATCCGAATTAGAACCTGGTCCAAACGCACCATCATAGGCTAAATTCATTTCTGAAGCTTTATTTAAAAAACTTCCATTTTTATACGTTTTGATCCAATAAACATCTCCTTCTCCTACTGCATCTCTGGCATAAACTTGTGCATAGATTCCATCCGGCTGACCAACTTCATCTTGTCGAAATTCATATCCTATGGAGTCAATCGGAATAGTTCGATTTGCTTTCGAAAGCGATACATATTGATCACCATCCAAATCAATTAACAATCCATAATCACTTCCCTCATTTACCAATCTTTCATCAGGATTAGATGGTGTCCAAACATAATCTCCATCATTATCTTCATCTTCGAAAACATAGATTTGATTAATCGTACTATCTGAAAGATTAATATCAGCTACTGTTATAGTTGCACCTGTCACTTCTGGAGTGAATGAATTATCGAGGTAACCAATAGTTCGACGTAACTTTATTACTTGCTCACCAGGCTGATCATTAAGCCATGCATCGACTACGAGTTGAGGTTCATTTTGCTCTAGTTCTAGATCTATAACATCTTCACAAGAAGTTAGTAAGAGCATTGATATAAGAAATAAAAAATAATTTTTCATGATAATTATATTATTACAATGATTTGATTCATTGGTATTTTAAAAATTAAAATTATACGCAATCGACGGAATAATACTTCCAATCACAGAAAAACGAATCGCATTCGTTTCTCGAGGTTCTCCCTCTGGAGTTCGAATTCTATTTTCTGCAAAGTTGATGGAAAACGGATTACGCTTGTTGTACACATTATATATAGAGAATACCCATTCGCCACTCCATTTCTTTCCAGGCTTTTCCTTTCCAGCAAGAGTTGCCGAAACATCCAATCTATGATAAACTGGAATTCGAGCATTATTTCTTCGACCTGTCGTATGAGGATAAACATATCCATTTTGCTCATATCGTCCAGTTGCAAAAGTTCCTGGTGTTCCAGAATTCAAAACGAAATTGGCAGAAAGTGACCACCTTTTAGTCAAATCATAAAATGCTGTTGTACTAAAACTATGCGTCTGGTCAAAACGAGAAGGATACCAATCTCCTTGATTAATTCCCTCTGATTTCAATTCTGTTCTACCCAAAGTATAACTCGTCCAACCTGTAAATCGTCCTTTCTTTTTTTCGATTTGTACCTCTAACCCATAGGCACGTCCTTCCGCTTGCAAAACATCTCCTTCAAAATATTCATTCAATAAAAGGTCAGCACCATCTACATATTCCAATAAATCATTGTAGGTTTTATAGTATGCTTCCACCGAAGTTACCCAAGTGTTGTCTTTGAAGTTTTTGAAAAAACCTAAGGCAACTTGGTTAGCCATTTGTGGTTTGATATTATTAGTACTCGGTGTCCAAATATCAACTGGAGTTGCTGCTGTTGTATTCGACACTAAATGAATATACTGCGCAGTACGGTTGTAACTTGCTTTTAAAGAGGAAGTTCTGTTAACTTGATATTTGATAGAAAATCGAGGTTCGAAACTATTATAAGTTTGAATACTTTCTCCGTTTTCAAAAGTTTGAGTTTGATCCAAAAGAGGTTCTCGTCTAGCACCAGGAGTTTCCGCTTCTGCATATTCAAATGATCTTCCTTCACCCATGTAATTAAAATGAGACCATCGTAAACCATATTGCAATGAAATATCGCTATTGACTTTTTGTTCATTTTCAATAAAAATTCCAGACTCTAAAGCATATTTTTTAGGCAAAGAAAAATCAACGAGATCACCTTCATTTAATGAAAAAGCGTTAGCAGGTTGGAACTCATAAAATATCGTTTGTGCTCCAAATGTGATCAGGTTGCTAGGATTTAAATAATAAGAAAAATCTGCTTTGGCGCTATAGTTTTTAATTTTTGCACTCCAGTCAAAAGTATTGTCAGAGTCTAAACCAAAATCAATTTCATAATCGTAGTTACTATAATATGTGGTGAAGTTGGAAAACAACCTCTCGCTAAATAAGTGATTCCATCGCAAAGTTGCGGTTTGATTTCCCCAACTAAAACCAGCTGCATTTCCAAAACCAAAATTATCACGTCCTAAATATCCAGAGAGAAAAAGTCGGTTTTTATCATCGATTTTATAATTCGTTTTTAAGGTCAAATCATAAAAATTCAATTCCGTATCTCCGCCTACTTGCTCTTCAATAATTGGTCTAGCTAAAATATCAATATAGGATCGACGACCAGCAACGATAAAAGATGCTTTGTCTTTTTTGATTGGTCCTTCCACAGATAGTCGACTAAAAATCAAACCGACACCTCCCGACACTTCATATTTTTTCATATTTCCTTCCTTCATTCTCACATCCAAAATCGAAGACAATCGTCCTCCGTATCGAGCAGGAATTCCACCTTTATATAGTTTCACATCTTTTACTGCATCAGGATTGAAAACAGAGAAAAATCCAAACAAGTGAGATGAATTGTAAACTGGCGCTTCATCTAGCAAAATCAAATTTTGATCAATACTTCCTCCCCGCACATTGAATCCAGTCGCACCCTCTCCTACTGTCGAGACACCTGGCAATAATTGGATACTTCGAATTACATCGACTTCACCTAATAATGCTGGCATCTTTTCGATGGTCGCAATGCTTACTTTATTGACACTCATTTCGGTATTGGTGACGTTGCGATCTTCAGCTTCGGAGGTCACGACTACTTCCACCAATTGCTCGGTATTTTCGCCCATCTCGACATCGAGTTTGTTACTTTCTTTAAGTTCAATATCTTTTGTTTGTGAGTCAAAACCTAGATACGAAAATTCCACTTTGTAGGTTCCTGGAGCGAGCGATAAGGAATAAAATCCATATTCATTAGTTGTAGTCCCAGTTTGGAGTTCGGAGACATAAACTGATGCTCCTATTAATGTTTCGCCACTTGAGGCTTCTTTGACGTAGCCGCTAAGAGTGACTTTTTCAGTTTTCTGTGCTAAGGAAAAATTGGATAGAAAGAGTAAGATTACTATTCCAAGCACTTGTGATTTGAATTGCATTGAAGTTTTAATTTTTAAATAAAAGTTTGATTTATAATTTTCAGAAACAATATTTTAGGTTATTTGTTGGGAGAAAAGTCTTTTTGATTTAAGATTATTTGGGTTGTTTTACACTAGACCCCAAATGTATGAATTGCCCCTAAACGGTGTGGTAAAGGTTAGACGAATGGATGGGGAAATTCTATTAAGTGATTGAAATTTTAGAGGAGAAAAAATATGAATAAAAAACATTGAACTGCCATAAAATTTTAGTTTCATATAAAAACAAGATTTGTATTTATTAATTCAAAAAAACATATCTTCATAGCATTTTAGCATCAAATTTAAAGCTTGTATACCTCATGCTCTACTCACAAAAAACCTCCGTCATTCTTCTTTCCCTGATCGAACTCCTTGAAAGGTTTAGCTATTATGGAATGAGATCTATAATAGTTTTGTTTGCCATTAACCAATTACAAATAAGTGATCAAGAAGCGCTAAAACTTTATGGAACATTTAGCCTTTGGATTTTTATCATTCCCTTTCCAGCAGGTATAATTTCTGATGCTTTTCTCAAACAAAAACAAGCGGTTTTCATTGGTGGTATTTTATCATTAATTGGCTATGCGTTATTAATTACTGAGCAAATGTATCCCGTAGGTATTGGACTTATTCTTATTGTACTAGGTACTGGATTTGTCAGACCAAATTTAGTAGTGTTAGTTGGAAGACTGTTTAAGAAGACAGACAAAAATCGAGGATTCGGATTTATGTTTTATTATTTTATGATAAATATCGGGGCATTTTTATCTGCTTTGTTGGTTGGATATTTGGCAGATTTTTATGGTTATAAATATGGATTTGCAGTTACTGCAATTGCTACTTTTGTTTACTTCTTTATTTTTTATTTTACAAAAGATCACATTCAGCTTATCGAGCAAAATATTGAGGAAGAATATATCGAAAATGATAAATTAGAACACACCATTTTAGATTTTGAATTAACCCAAACCAAAAAATTCAATCCAAATCAAACCTTCCTAATTTTTATTTTAATTTTTATTATCACTTTCTTTTGGCAGATTTTTGAAGTCATTGGCATCAATATTCAAAATGTTTTACCCGAGCCAGATCTTTCCAGTTCAGATAGTTACTACATGAGTCTGAATAGATATAGTTTTCAATTGTATAACTCTATTTTTTTAGTTTTGGTTACCTGTTTATTTTATTTCGCTTGGTATTTAAGTGGTCTTGGAAGCACGATTTTAAAAATTGCTTTCTCTATGCTTTTGATGGGAATAAGTGCACAATTAGTTAGTACCTATTTAATGGAATCCAACAATAATTTAATATCCATGATTGGTTTAACTGCAATTATCTATACCGTAGCGGAAATTTTAATCAGCCCATTTGTACTTTCTTATATTACTAGACTGAGTGACATTCGATATTCTTCCACTATGATAGGAGCATTTATGTTAATTACTGGAGTGGGTAGTAAAGTTTTAGGTTATTTTTACGATAATTTAACCTCTCCAAAATTGATCACAGCTTTTTCAATTATTGCCATTCTAATTGGACTTTTGCTGCTTTTTTTCAGGAAAAAATTATTGAAAATGTCCGGAGGTTTAGACTAGAGTTTTTAAAGGCATCGAATCCGATGCCTTTAAAAATAAAACTCTAACGCGACCATTCCGGCCACGTTAGAGTCAATACTATACACATTTATTTTTTTAGAATAGGAATCCAACATTTATCGACCCAGCGGTTACAAAGTTATCATACATTAAATAACCTTGATAGCTTTTTCCTACTCCATATCCAACTCCTGCTGCAAGATCTAAAACTAATCTATCTGAAAAAACCCATTGCATTCCTACATTCATCAATGCTCCTACTCCACCTAATTCTTCATCATTACCTTCCCAAGTTCCTACAGTATATCCTCCAAAGAAAATTTCCGGTTTTGCATACAAGCCTTGCATCAAGTGTCCTCGTCTCATATCAGAGGTTACAAAGTTTGGATTTTTAAACATCTTATAACCAATGGAACAATATAGTCCTTTTACACCACCTGCATTTAACCCAACCCCAATCATCGATGCTTTTACTTCGAAACTTCTTCCTGGTTTAATGTTTTGCTCGTAAGTGATTTTTGTCGTTCCAATTAATGGACTGATTAATCCTACCTTAAGCGCTCGTCTTTTTTGACCTTGGTAAAGTTCCACTAAGTTAATTCGTTCTACACCAAAGGATTCTTCCCTTCCGTTTTCAAATTCAATTTTTTCAATTGCAGATTTTTCTAAAACATAAATCAAATCATCTGCTCGATTTTCATATAATTTATATTTAATCTCGCTTGTTCCGATCTCGATCACTTGAGCTTCAATCGGAGCTTTTTGATTTTTTTTATAAATTTTGTCTTGGGCAATTACGTCGTTAGCAAAAAAGAAAAATACAACTGCCAACATTACATTTACGCTAAAATTCATTTTTGATAATTTCATGACTTAATAATTTTAAATGAAAAAATATTTTTTTGATCGTTTGATATATCAAAGTTAAGCCAAGAAGGAAGGGTCGGTGAAATGAATTTCGAGAGTTACATATTTATTTTTCGCTAATATTAAGATGTATTTTTGAATATCGATATTCCCAACATCAGTCTTTCGGAAACAAACTCTTGTCCAACCCAGGAATGATCTTCAACGCATTTTTATAATACAATTTTTTCAAAATGTGATCAGGCAAAGCCAACCCATACATTTTCCAAAAAGCATGATACCTTTTGTAATAAGGAAAATATTCATCATCACTTTCCAACACTCTAAAATAGGTAGGATACTCCTCTGGCTTCCAAGAATCTTTTCCAAACAAAACTCGATCTTGGTATTTTTCAAAAAACTTATTAGCTGCTCGTGGTTGTCTGCCAAGCTCGGCGATGATGGCTCCAATTTCAACATACATGTTAGGCATTTCATCTAACAATTGTCCTAACTTGGTTAAGTCATTTGGATGCCAACCAAAGTGCGCGGCAATGAAATTCGTCTTTGGATGCTTTTTAAAAATATTATGTTGCTCTGAAATTATTTGTTCCCAAGAAGCTGGATTGTTCGGGCCACGTTTTCTTCGAGGACGTAATTTTAGTTCCAACCATCTTTCATTTTGATTATCATGTGGCTCCCAAAATAGTTTTGGATCAGCTGAATGTATCAAAACTGGAATCCCCAACTCCCCACATTTCGCCCAAAGAGGGTCAATTCTAGGGTCATCAATTCTAATTCGGTTTCCACTTGAATCTTTATTTGTCATGCCTTGACTCTTATAAATTTTCAAACCTCTTGCTCCATTATTATAATCATATTCTAATTGTTTAACTGTGGATTCCGTCCAATCTGGGTCATCAATACTTCTCAATTCGATATTGGCAAAAACAATAAATCTGTTTGGAAATTGCTTTTTGATATTATCCGTCATCTTCTTCAACCTCACTCCATTTCGACCACTCAAATTATTCATAATCGCCATGTTCATAGAATCCATTGGACGAATCAAATCATTTAAATCCATTTCGTCCATTCGCCATTGATGACTATGCACATCAATAAATGGATATTTTGCCCGAGTAATTATTGTCTCTGGAACCACCAAAGTTGATGGCGGATCGTAAGCTTCCCAATCCATTCTGAGTGTATCTGTTCCATCTTGACCGAATACAAAATTGGTAATTAAAAGAACTATTATGATAAAGTAATTTTTCAGCATCTCTATTTTATTTTGTTTATAAAAAAATTGACATTTATTCTATCTTGATTAAATATGCTTGATACCTATCCTGGCCTTTTTCCACCGATTTACTTTTTGCCAAAACCATATCTCCATTTTTTAAAATTTCATACGTATACTTTTGGTCATCGACAAAAGAACTATACGATTTTTCAACATACTCGAAACCGTGATCCGTTTTTTTCAATTTTAGGAAGGACCTTGGATAAATTCGGTTACGATAAGCAGTAGCAAACAACTCCCCTTCGGGATTTTTTAAAATAAAAAAAACATGTTTACTGATATGTCGCATTGTACTAGCTCCCACATTTTGGAGATGCCAATAAACGCTGTGAATTTCATAATCTTTGATTTCTGAATTTTTCTTTTTTTCTAAAAACTCTTCTTTGGCCAAATTTAATGAATCCAAAATTTCGTGATAATCATAAGTGTATACCCTGTTTTTTCCACTTGAACCAACCAACCATTTGATTTGATTTTTCTGCTTGACTATCGAATAATAACTTCTAGCTGAGCCAAGAGTTTCCATCAAATTGGTCTGCATTTTTTCTATTTGATCTGCGTGAAAATCATCCTCCACATTAATATGGATACCACTAAATTGATTTAAATAATCTGGAAAATAAATATCAGATATTTCAATTCCAAATTCTCTTTTTGCTCTTCGAAGCACCTGCTCTTTTTTAAAAGCAATCGAATTTCCAGATTTGATATTATCTAAATCAATCGTAATTTCTTTTGATTCAATTTTCCCTTGATATGATTTTTGTAAAAGTTTGTAGAGTGTTTCACTTTTCTCTTTTGACAACTTTCCTGCTTGGGTTACTTGTTTAGCAAAGAAATTTTTATCCAAATATCGTTCATCAAAATCATATACAAATTTCACTTTCAACTCTTCAATTTCTTTATCACAAATCATTTGATCGGTACCACTATTGTAATATTTTATTTGATGTTGTCCCTTTGGAGGAATCGCCAAAAAATAGGATTCATCCTTCACAGGTATTTTATTGTCTTCAATAAAATAGGGAGCAATCTCACATAATTGAACATCCGAAATAAATTTCATACTATAAAACTCTGGAATAAATGGAACCGATGAATTTATTCGTGGTTGATATTTTAAGGGAGCTGAACGATGAATAAAAAGAGTATCATCAGAATTATTTTTTAGATAAAATTCCAACACAAACCTCTCTCGTGATCCGAAGTGATCTGTATATTCTAATTCAAATTGATTCGAGTTAGTTTGAGAGAAACCAAAAAAATTTGACAGTAAAAAAACTAAGACTAATCTATATTTCATTTCAAAAAATTTAGAATACAAATGTAACAAGGATAAATGAAAGTATAATTTTCATTTTTAATCGTATTCTTTCGGACAAATTCTATTTCAATAATTAAAAACTACTTCCAAAAAAAAGTGTTTTTTTGTAAAAAAATCATAAATGAAATTTATTGGCAGTACCAACGAATATTTACACCTCGTCAAAGTTGATCAGCATAATTGCCATATCTTAAAAGAAACTATTGAAAATGGATTGACTATTCTTTGGTTTGAAAAAGGAAATAATCACTTATTTATTGATGGAAAAAGATATGATTTTGAAAAAAATCAGATTGTCTTTTTGACTGAATTTCATACGGTTAAAATTGGCAGAGTGGAAGATGTTCGGTTAGTTCGATTTAATAAACCTTTTTATTGTATCCTCGATCATGATCATGAAGTTGGATGCAAGGGTATTCTATTTTTTGGCGCATCGCAATTACCGATCATAAATATTCCAAATGATGAGGTTGAGAAATTTGAGACTGTTTGGAAAATGTTTCAAATCGAAATGGAAAGCAATGATAATTTACAGATTGAAATGCTACAAATGATGCTTAAACGATATTTGATTCTCTGCACTCGTTTGTATAAATCTCAAAAACAAGAAGATGTAAAATCATTTGAATCAGACATAATTCGAGAGTTCAATTATTTGGTGGAGCAACATTTTAAGACAAAACATACTGTTGCGGAATATGCGGAACTCCTTCATAAGTCACCTAAAACATTATCTAATATATTTTCAAAAATTGGAAAAAAGACTCCGCTTAAATTTATTCAAGAAAGAAAAATGTTGGAGGCGAGAAGGCTTTTAAAATATTCAGATCTTCAAATACAAGAAGTTGCTTACGAACTCGGCTACGAAGATGTCCAAGCTTTTAGTCGTTTTTTCAAAAAACAAGAAGGGCTTTCCCCCTCAAAATTTAAAGAATCCTAATTTATAAAAGAGGTGTTTGTCCTAAAAAACAAACACCTTTTCTATTTAAAATCAAGTAATTTTTCAAGAAAGGAAAAATTGCCAACTCCTCGGGAAAACCTACCTACAAAACTGCCTCACTTCTCCCCCATCTTTGTGTTGTCAATAAAACAAATAATATTTAATCAATAAAAAAAAGAACAATGCAAAATTTTAATGTCCCAACAAGAGAGGAAGTTTCAGAAAACAATCAAGCAATCTTTGACAACCTTAATAAGTCTTTAGGCTTTGTCCCAAACTTGTATGCTTACTATGCAAAAAATGATACAGCACTTGCTGATTATTTGGCTTTACAAAATCGAAAAAGTACGCTTAAAGCTAAAGAAAGAGAAATCATCAACTTGGTAACTAGCCAAATTAATGGATGCAGATATTGCCAATCAGCTCACACAGTTTTAGGAAAAATGAATGGTTTCACGGAAGATCAAATATTGGAAATTCGAGGTGGATCAGCTTCTTTCAATATCAAATTAAATGCCCTAGCGCAATTCACAAAATCAGTTGTAGAAAATAAAGGTAATGCAACACAAGCTGCCAAAGATGCTTTCTTCGCGGCAGGTTATACTGAAGCCAATATGATTGATGTAGTAATTGTAGTAGGTGATAAAGTAATCAGCAATTACATTCACAACTTGACTGGGTTCGCGATTGATTTTCCAGTAGCTCCTGAATTAGCAGAAGCAACTGTTTAATTATAAACCACAACACATTTTTTTTAAAATAATAATTTTCAAATCACATTTAAATAATAATAAAAATGAAAAATAAAGTAGCATTTATGTTTATGGTAGCGATGATGTTTATCGCAGGTTCAACTTTTGGACAAAATATGACAAAAAAGGGAATGACTGATCACGCCTCAAAAGCACAAACGATTAAATTAGAACAAACTACAGGAGATTTCAATATTCAAGGTTTGACCTTAGCTGAAGGAGATTATGTTTTCGAAATTTCTAATAATGGAGTAAATCATGAAGTTGGTTTTGTCATTGCTCCTAAGTCAAATCCTGACGCTCATATCAAAACTGGTTATGTTCAAAAAACAATTAAGGACGGTGAAAAATCTACATCTAAAGTGGTGAATTTACCAAAGGGAGAGTATGTATATTTTTGTCCTATGAATCCGACTCCAAAATATACCATTACAGTTAAGTAATTATAATCCAAATATTTCTCAAACCGAATTAATTTGCCCTTCAAAGTTTAATTACTTTGAGGGGCTTTTTTTTTTGATAGATTTATCAAATCCTTTTAAAGAGGAATTACATTCGTACTCTTCGCCATCGATAAACTCAACAATGATTCAATCTTTCCAATATTTGGCACAGAAAATAATTTCTCCGAAACAAATGAATTATACTCCTTGATATCTTTGACAATTACTTTTAGAAAAAAATCAGCACCTCCAGTCACGTAATGACATTCTAAAACTTCAGGGAAACTCGTCACCTGCTTTTCCATTTTTTCAATGGCCTTTTTTGAATGATCCTTTAGATTGAGAAAAACGAATGCAAAGAGCATTTTTCCAACTTGATCGGCATTGACAATCGCGACATATCTATCTATCACCTTTTCCTTTTCTAACCTTTTTATTCTATTAAAGATTGGAGTAGTGGAGATGTTTAATTCTTTGGCAATGTCCCGAATTGTCATTCGAGAATCTTCTTGAAGGAAGGAAAGTATTTTAATATCGAGTTCGTCTAATTTTACCATTTTATTTTATTGAATGTTGAAAAAACAATATTCTTTTCTAAGACAAATAACAAATCATTTACAAAACAAATTGCGTGCTTTTTTCATTTAACTATAACAATATCCCTATTTATTTTCAAAATAAAAACAACTCACTAAAAATTGCTACTTTTGTAGCACAAATGAATTTCTAAAATATGGTAAAATCAATTCAAAAGATTCAAAAGAAAGTATTAGCCAAAGCATTTGAAAAAATGTGTACGGCCAAACATATGACTGAATTGTATGAAGACAATTTTAAGTTAGTTTCCAAATATGTTCATGCCACTTCCCGTGGTCATGAGGCCATTCAAATTGCTTGCGGTATGCAACTTTTACCTCAAGATTTTGCATTTCCATATTATCGAGACGATGCGATGTTATTGTCGATTGGGATGCGTCCATATGATTTGATGTTGCAACTTTTAGCCAAAAAGGATGATCCTTTTTCAGGTGGACGAAGTTATTATTCTCATCCTAGTTTGAAAGATGATGATAAACCAAAAATTCCTCATCAATCTTCAGCAACAGGAATGCAAGCCATTCCAGCTACAGGTGTTGGAATGGGAATTCAATATCGAGAGACTTTAAAAATCAATGAAAAACATTCGAAGAAACCTATCGTAGTTTGCTCACTTGGAGATGCTTGTGTGACGGAAGGTGAAATTGCTGAAGCATTCCAAATGGCTGCATTGAAGCAATATCCAATTTTGTATTTGGTACAAGATAATGAATGGGATATCTCGGCAAGTGCAGATGAAATCAGAGCGCAAGATGCTTATGAATATGCTCAAGGATTTAAAGGATTGGAAGCCGTGACGATTGATGGAAGTGATTTTTTGGAATGTTATACTACTTTGAATCGAGTTATTGAAACAATTCGAAAAGAGCGCCGCCCAATTTTAGTTCATGCCAAAGTTCCTTTGTTAAATCATCATACCTCTGGGGTTCGAATGGAATGGTATCGAGATGATTTGGAAGAAGCAAAACTAAGAGATCCCTACCCTATTTTTAAAAATCAACTTTTAGAAAATGGTTTTTCTAAAAAACAAATAGAAAAAATTGAGGCTGATGCTTTGGAAGCAGTTAAAGCTGATTTTAAGGAGGCGCTTCAAGCAGAAGATCCTGATCCATCCTCATTGACTGATCATGATTTTGCTCCAACTCCCATTACAGAAGAAACAGGAACTCGAAGACCTGAAAATGGAAGTGAAGTGGTCATGGTAGATTGTGCCTTGCACGCTGTCGAAGAGTTGATGCGAGATGATAAAGAATGTCTTTTATATGGTCAAGATGTAGGTGCAAGATTAGGTGGAGTTTTTCGAGAGGCAGCTACTTTGGCGCAAAAATTTGGCGATGAACGAGTATTTAATACTCCCATTCAAGAAGCATTTATTGTAGGTTCAACTGTGGGAATGTCGGCAGTTGGATTGAAACCAATTGTGGAGGTTCAGTTTGCAGATTATATTTTTCCAGGTATCAATCAATTGTTTACTGAAGTCAGCCGATCTTGTTATTTGACCAATGGGAAATATCCAGTTAGCATGATTTTGCGAGTTCCGATTGGAGCTTATGGAAGTGGTGGACCTTACCATTCTTCAAGTGTGGAATCAATTGTGGCAAATATTCGAGGAGTTAAGATTGCTTACCCAAGTAATGGCGCAGACCTTAAGGGTTTGATGAAAGCAGCTTACCATGATCCAAATCCTGTAGTAATTTTTGAACATAAAGGTTTGTATTGGTCCAAAGTTCCGGGTACAAATGCTGCTCGAACAATTGAACCTGCAGAGGATTACATTTTACCTTTTGGAAAAGCCAATATCGTTTTGGAACCTTCTGAAACTAATGTCGAAAATGGAGAAGCAATCACAATAATTACCTACGGAATGGGCGTTCATTGGGCATTGAATGCAGCGAAAGACTTTGAAGGAAAAATTGAAATCGTAGATTTGCGAACTATTGCGCCTTTGGATGAAGAAGCAATTTTTAAATCTGTGAAAAAGAATAATAGGTGTTTAGTTTTGACGGAGGAAGCGGTGAATTGCTCATTTGCTCAAAGTTTGGCTGGACGAATTTCTCAGGAATGTTTTAAATATTTAGATGCACCAGTAATGACAATGGGTGCTGAAAATACTCCAGCAATTCCTTTGAATAGTGATTTGGAAAAGGCATATTTGCCATCGGCTGAAAAACTAAAAATAAAAATAGAAGAACTACTAAACTTTTAATTAACAGGGAGATTAACCACTCCCGATTCTAACCATTCTAACCAAGTATTGCCCCGGCTGAGTTTCAGCCGGGGCGTTTTTTTTGGGAATATCGAATACCCAACAAGGATTTAAGAAGGAAGAAGTTTGACGATATCGCTCATAGAACAAACAAAACTAATATCGTCAAAACTTCGCAAATCCTTAGCGAAGCGTTCTTAAATCGCTATTCGATATTCATTATTCTGCAAGTTTACTTAGCAAAAGTTATTCAGAATAATGAATTTCAACTATTGGAGCCTCCCATTTTGATGGAATCTCAATTTTCGTAATCATCCTTTCAACAACTTTTCGAGGAACTGGAAAATCTCGATTTAGATTTTGTTGCATCAACTTTTTATATGGAACTTCGAGATATATTAACCTTGTTTTTGCTCCATAACTTTGAAATAAATCAATCAAAGGTGTTCGAAGATTTCTCGAAAGATTCGTTGCATTCCATATGAAAGTTTCCTTTTTCCTTAAAAATACTCGTGCCTGCTCCTTTGCCATTTGAATAACTTGCCCATTTCCTTTTTTATCAGTTGGACTAATTTTATTCGTTCTTCGAATATTATCCAGGGAAATAACTGGAACATCTTTGTAGTTTTTTTTGATAAAAAAATCCTTTCCTGTTCCAGGCAAAGCAGACATCATAATTACTTCGAAAACATCTTTTTCAAAAGGGACATAATCAGGGCTAGCCTCTTCTTTTTGGAAAAATTGATATTTGCCTAGATTTGAACCAAAGGTTTTCGGTTTTCCAAAGCAATTTTGCTCCTTACAAAACTCTTCAAATAATTGAATTTGAAATAACATTTCATCTTGATCTTGACAAATTCTACCCAACATATCTGCTTTTGCTAATATGGCTAAGTGCTCTAAATTCACTTCTAAACTAGTTTGAATAAGTGTCTTCCTCGGATTTTCTTTTTCAAAAATCCAAATCGGTAAACCGTGATTTCTAACCAATTTTGCTACCGCTTCCCGAATTGGAAAAGGTGTTGGAATATCCTTGTACAAATTAGTTCGAGCTGTAAATTCTCCTTTTCGAGCATGTCCTTTTGAAGTTACTCTTCCGTTGGATTCCTGGACAGTTGTAGATCTTTTTTCGACATCATGTAAAAGTGCTGCGGCAAAAAGAATTTCTTTTTCTTGCCCATTAAGCCTTTGAAATTCTGACAAGTTCAACAATGCTTCGACGACCATTCGTGTATGAATAGCAACATCGCCCTCTGCATGATGAATTTTATCTTGTGGAACACCTTCCATATCTTGAATCCATAAAAAAGTATTTCTCACATTTTGCCAGTCTTTATTTTCTATAATTTTCCAAATTGTATTGCTCATGATTTTTCCCATTTTAATGGAGCACGATTCCAATTTCGAGTCCAATGTGCATCAGTTTTCACGTGATTTTTTCGAACATATTTGAAAACGTTTTTCTTAAAATCCTTTACTAAATATTCATTGACATTTCTTGAAACGATGCCTTCCATCGTGCACTCTTCATTTGTATGAACATCTAAAGATTTAAAAGTGCTCGGTTGTTTTACAAAATCTAAAACCGTTTTCTCTAAAATTTCTTGATCATTTGGCTCTTGTGTATTTAACTCAGGAACGGTTGGAAAATCAAGCATTCCTGCATAGAATTTCACCTCTTCCCAAGAGAGCCATTTATCCAAATGCCTGACGGCAAAAACATAAAAGTGGTGTTCGATTTCTAAATATTTAATGGAGTGAATGGCATAGATATTCTCTCCAAAAATCTCTAAATCACCCAAATCATGTTTCATCATATGCCATCGCTCTTTTAAGTAATTGGCCCAAGGATGCCTTGTAGGCGCAGCATGGGATCTGGCAAAAACGCCATATTGATTAAGGCACGTATTTTCTCCATCCAGTTTTTCGGTATGAACAACTTGCTCAATAGATTGCATGTCTGACCAATAGTCATGATTAATTCTATCATCGCTAGTTGTTCCAGGCGAAAAAGGATAGTGAAAAGTACGACCGTACTTTCGCGAATTCATTATAGATTTATTTGAGTTTTAAAACGGATTTTGTTTTTTAGTCAAGCAATAATTGAAATCAACACTTCCTTTGGTCGTTTATGATTACAATAATTGTTTGACAACAAAATCCGTCTTAAAACATAATTGAATAAATAAAAAGATAAGTCGCTAGAAGTTAGCGACGATTTTTTTCAAAATGAAGTTGATTGAAAATTACATTGTCTTTTTATTGAAAAGGTTAGTGATGGGGAAAGAACTTTAGGCAGCCAAGAAAAGTTCCAAAGGCTTCTTAATTATTTTTCTCCTTCCCATCTTTCAACTGCTTCTTTTCCTTTGGTAATTGTTTGAGTGTTGAACCCATGGTTAATATTCCCATTTGATCGATGGCAGTTTTATTTAAAATATCCAATCTTTGTTCAGCATCACTCCCCCACTCCATCAGTTTTGAATTAAGACTTTGTAGATTTGATAAAACAAGTAATTGTTCAGTCGTAGCATAATCCCTCATATTGCCTTTCATTTCTGGATTTTGAATTTTCCATTGTTTGGCTGTCATTCCAAACAGAGCCACATTTAAAATATCAGCTTCGTTGGCGTAGACGATACCTTCAGCTTTCGTATTTTTTACACGGGGAGGAACGAGATGTTTTTTGACTGCTTCATTATGAATATGGAAATTGGCTTTCGACATAATTCTATGAACATTCCATTCTAGATTATTTCGTTTTGCCTCCTCTCCTTTTAATCTATTTAATTCTTGAAAAACGAATAATTTAAAAGATGGGCTAAGCCAAGAAGCAAATTCAGATGCGATTTCAGCATGGGCAAAAGTTCCACCACCATATCTCCCTGACTTGGAAGTCATTCCAATGGCATTAACTGTCTCGATCCATTTTTTTGGAGAAAGCGTAAATGCATTGCTTCCTGAAGCATTTTTAACAGCCTCGAATTCGATGCGGTTAAAATCATCATTATTCATGTTTTCCCAAACACCTAAAAATTCAACTGTGCTTCGAGTTCGCATCCAGTTCTGAATCATTGTTTTGGAATCTCCAAATCCTTTTGCGATATCAGTTAAAGAAATATATGATTCTTCATTTTTGGGAGTGAGTCTGATTTCGACTCCTTGAACAGTTATGGTGGAAGGTTTGAGTTTTGCCATTTAATATATAGTATTTCTTAGTTCTTTTAATTTCGTCGAGTTTGAGGGAATTGGATTTTTTTAAAGGCATCAGATTCGATGCCTTTAAAAATTGTTGTCTTTTTTTTGCCGACCGACTAAAGTCAGCGGCTACATCATTTTTGATTGTGTCCCTTTATACCAATCGATAAATTCCTTTTTCGTCATATTCTTTGCTTCCATTCGATTATCAAAAGTAACTTGGTCTAATTTCTTTTTATCATGATTGATCTTTTCTTGAATTTTCCAAAAAACATCATTGTCGGCATTGAAGACTTTTTTCTCCGTCCACCAATTCACAAATGTTGCTGCGCTAATTGCTTTGTTGGGTTGTACTCTTGCCCATTTTTTAAAATGAGAAAGGGCATGTTTTACAAAGTAATCTTCAAAACCATCAATTTCACCACCTGTAATTACTGGTACAATTTGTTTGTAAGCGATTCCTTCATACACACCAAATTTTACCAACATATTATATGCTTTAGTTTGAGCGTAAGACAAAAGTGCTAATTCTTCTTTTGAAGGGGCATAATTGGTTGATTCTCCTCCTTTTTCGTTAGATGGTTTAGGTTTGTCTTTTGGTTTGTCAAAAATCAAAAATCGCACACCAGTCACTCTACGGGAAGTTTTGATATATTCATATTTGACTTGTACACTTGGGCTGTGAGTATTGATTTCTCGTTCTACCACATCAAGGACTCGCCGTCTAAAATCTTTTAGCACTTTATATTTTCCTTCGATGCCTAACATTTTTTTCAATTCATCCAAAGTATAAACCATGGCATTCGTTTGGGTATGCTTTCGCATCCGATCACGTTCGGCTTTAAAAACTTGATACATTCTGATTGCAAAACCACTTTTCATGGGAGCAACATCCAATGGATGAATTTTTGCATATTCGCTTAACTGCAACAAAAATGGTTTCAACCTTTCAGAAAACATAAACTCTAAAGCCACTTCCCCATTTTCAGTTTCTACAGGAATAACTGATTGGAACCAACTGATCACTCCTCGAAGTGGTTTTCCTTGAACTAAAAAATCAGAATCAAAAGAAATGTATTTGGAAATAATCCTTGAACTAAAATCATTCATCTCTTTGTACAAACCACCCCATTTCTTGTCCTCCCCTTTTAATAGGTTCTCCAATTCCTTAACCGATACTATTTGTTTGTGAAAATCATTTTGCGCTTTCGGGTCAAGGTTAGACATTAGATATAGGATTATCTTTTGCTCCCGAGCACTTAGTTGATATCTTGCATTGAAAATAAATCGATTTTCAATACGAGCAATTTGTTTGACTTTTTTCTGTTTCATAGTTATTTAGAGGACTGAAACATAGTGTTGAATATTAATAGTTATGCAAATATAAAAAATGAAGGGGACTAGTAAAAGTTTTGTCCCCCTATTTATTTCTACATATTTTAGATTCCAAAATTCTATGATACATATTAAGGTGTAATTAACTCCCCTGATTTTGTCCCCTTTCAAATCAATAATTATAACCTTATAATTCTCTCTATTTTTTAGTTGAAGTTCAATCGTTCTAAAAAGGGACATAAATAGGTTCAGAGGAACCCTATTTATGTCCTTTTTTAAAATAACCATTGATTTTGTTGATAAAAAGGGTCTTAAATCAATACTTTATCCCTGATGACGTCCCTTTTTAAATTATAAATCACAAAAATGAAAGGCAGAAATCCTTCATCTAATACTTGGGCCCTGATTTTGTCCCCTTTTCTAAATCATTAATGAAATTGCTCAATTCATACGTTTTTTGAGATAAGAACTGGTTCTTTTAAAAAATTTGCCCTTTTCAAGTCCCCCTTTTATTTGAATCCGTATTCCTTTTATCAATCAAATCGGTCCAAGTATTAGTTGGGCCCTTTTTTTGTCCCCTTTCAAATTCGAATAACATCTAACTATTCTGATTATTCATCTTTTTTAAGCATTAGAAAGTTGTGGAATCATAATTTAGCCCTGAAAATGACCCTTTTTGAGTATTAAAATTGATTTTGATATCTGAGTGATGGAATCTTTTATATATTCCCTTTTTTTGTCCCCTTTTAATAATTTAATTAGCTCTCCCCTTTTATGTCCCTTCTTTCACCCTAAGCTTGTCCCCCATTTTTACTGAACATGTCCCCCTTTACGCCCTTTTCATGTCCCTTTAACATCCCTAACTATGTCCCTTTTGAGAGAAAGGAAAAAAATATATAAATCAGCTGTATGCCTTATTCTCATTACCTTTCCGAGTTTAATCAGTTAGAAAAGTCATTTGCTACAAATAATATTAAAGGAATTAAAAAAACTTTAAAAGTCTTAAATACTAGTTTAAGACCTTTTTTAATTTTCTTTTTTATTAGGGTTAGATTATCTGATCTCTTAACTCGCAAGCAAACTTAAAAAGATTAATCAAAACAAACCTGTTGAACTAAATTCCTCCCTAGTTTTTAACTTTTGAAGTTTACTGTCAAAAAAAAAAATCTAGCTTAAGCTTTTATAAAATGCTAAATCATTGCATGCGTAATAATTTCAAAATGCCTTTTTTGCAAAATAGAGTTTAAAAACTACTTGCTGTAAATTGCTGTACTTTTACAGAAATTTACAGCAAATGGTATTTTAATGAAATATTATTCATTGATTTAATGAAAAAATTACGTTTGAGCTTAAAGGCCTAGAATTAAACTCAACCATTGTCGTATATATATAAAGTCTAAATTTCCTGGTATTGCCCATAATTTTTGCAGATGTATATCGTAAACTATGATTTAATTACTGCTGTATTTTGCTGTAAATTTCTGTAAAAATACAGCAGTAATTAATATTGGACTAGCTGATGGTAATAATTTTAGTCATCAAAAGAGTTCTCTGATGTCAATATTGAATTGAGAATAAACTGCAATAATTTGATAGAAACAAGAATAGGTCGGATTTAAGCGGATGAACACGGATTGGCGTTAATAATTATCTCGTTGGGGATAATTTGTGTTTATCTGCTTTAATTCGACCTATTTGTATTTCTTTCACACAACAATAACAACCAATGATATCATTTATCTGAAAATGCAATTCAGTTTATTCCCTGTCTTGAATTGCTTGGTTAGAAAAATATAATTCTTCATAAATGTTTTCAATTTCAATTGATACAGAAATTTACAGCAAAATACAGCATATGTAAGTAATATTTCTGTTTTTGGATGTAAAATGATTGATTTCCGGTATTTCAAAAAAATTTACTTGCACATTGATTTATTCGACATAAAATATTTTGGAAGGATTTTGCTTAGGATCCAAGCTGTTTATTCTGATTTCATTTATCAAATAATACTTCACTATGCTTCAAGAGAATTATCAAAGTTTCTCTTAAAGATTAAAAATCTATTTCAATTAATTACTTCTGCCTACTATTCAGTTTTGGAGGATTAAGTCTATTTATTCAGATTATTCAGAATTAAAAACTAGACAAAAGATTAGATCAGGTTTTTAAATTTCTAATAGAAAGAACCAAGTGGATTCTATGTAGTTGTTCAAAAATTCAATTCAATACATGAATATTTCTGTATTTTGCTGTAATATTTCTGTAAAACAGCTAATTAAACAGAGATATGCATGAAATTTACAGCAGAATGCTGTTTTTATTCATATCGTTTTGCTGTTTTTGGTATGGATATTTATATCGACTATTTGGTTTGACTAAATAAAAATGGGCAGGGAATTAGCTTTAAATTTAATTTTAAAGCGTTCAGGGTGAGTTATGGATATAATTCGGGTTATCTAAACTGAGATAAAAGAAAGTGTCTTAAATCGCTTTAAAATAGAAAATAGATTTTGTCCTAGTTTATTTTTGATTTATTGAAATTCATTGTTGATCAAAACCAAAAGAACTTCCAAATTAATTAAACTTGGAAGTTCTTTTCTAAGTCTTTGATTTCAATGGAACGAACCCAAAATATTTAGCAGGAGAATTTATATTTTATGGAAGCCCCTACCCTTCTTTTCGAGTGAAATGCTCTCGCACTAAACCAACAATAAAACCCTTTAAAGTTTGACCGGTATCCTCAGTTTCTAATTTCATCTTTTCATAAAGGTATTGCGGGAAATCAACTGTTACTCGTTGAACATTCTTCTTTTTATCTTTTTTCTGCAGCTGCTCCAAAGCTTTTTCTTGAGATGCAGCATTCATTGTTTTACTAGCTTTCTTTGAGGTTATTTTCTTTTTGATTGGCATAAGTTGGATATTTTCTTTGAGTAAATTTGCTGTAAAAATACAGCATTTAGCAGTAAAAATAGTCTTTTTCTGTAAATTATACAGCAAAGTACAGAAATATTACATTTTTTGCTGTAGTCTAGCTTAATATTTTTTCGAGCTCATCGGTTAGTTTCTCAATCTCTTTCTTAGCTTTTTTGTCTTTGTACTCTACAACTCCAAGTCCATCTGTTGCTGAATCAGCATAGGCCACTCGGTTATTGATACTTGAGCTTAGCAATGTCACTTCGTATTCTTTTACCGCTTCTTTGATTTCTTTACTTACATTAGTTTTTGAAACCACTCGGTTCAAAACGACAAGGGCTTTTACTTCGCCTCCACTAGCTTCTTTCAATCCGCGGATTTGTTCAAAACGTTCTAAGAAGTTCTCAAAGCCACGAAAATCATAAATACTAGGCATTAGAGGAATAACTAAATAATCGCTTGCGAGGATCGTTCTATCGGCTAACTCAGATAATTGAGGAGTTCCGTCGATTATGACAATGTCATATTTCTCTTGCAATCCTTCTACTTCCTTGTTGAGTTGCTTGATACTTACCCCAAAAACAGGGATTCTCACCCTGTCCTCGTCCCTGTTTCCAGACCATTCCATAGATGACTGTTGACCTAAATCGGTATCGACGATGCATACATCATAATTTCGGTGAGCGAAACTTACGGCAAGATTGGTTGCAATGGTGGTTTTTCCTACACCACCTTTGAGGTTGGTAACCGCAATAATCATATTGTTTTGGTTTTTAAGAATGAAAGAATGACGCGAATATAGTTAGTAGAGGAGACTAAATATTGGATATACAGAATAATGCTGTAAAAATCTGTAAAATTATTGGATTATTCCATTTTTTGCTGTATTTATCTGTAAATATTACAGCAAAATTGAGTTTTAGTAAAATTTGGGAAAGTATAATTTGATACTTGCCCTACATTATCAGGTAAATTTTTGACTCTAGCGAAATGATAAATCTAAAGATTATTCCTCTTTAGAAATTTTCCAATCAACGGAAATTAAAGAGTTAAGGAAGAAGCTTTAATTTTGAATATCATTGAGACTACAACTTGAACATAATTACCCATCTAGAAATATCTTGATTTAAGAATGAATTTTCCATGCTTTACCTTAAAAGTGCATTCAATTGCAGCTGATTTCTGGAAATGAATGTTTTCATTGGTTTCTTTAAAATCGATCAATGCCTAATTGGTAGAGAAGTTTTTTAGGTTTTTATAATTGATAGAAATTTCATCTAAAATTGAGTTGATAATTGCAATTGTTTTTTTGAGTAGGTGAAAGGATTAATGATTTGTATGTTCTGATAGGAAATAAATGCCAATAGGGTAGGAGTGAAAGAATAGCAAAAAGACGATTTCTGTGCTATTCTGTATTTTGCTGTAAAAAACTGTAATTATTACAGCAAAATTCATTGTTTCTCAATATTCTTATGATTATATATCTAGATTAGGAACTAGTCTAGATGGTGTTAGCCTGATTTAATTGATTTGGTCTAGAAAAAATCAATACTCCCCAAAAAGGGTTCGGCAATTTCTTCAGATGTTTATAAACACCATCATTGATAAAATAACCTTGTACTTCAAAAATGAAAATCCAATAATCAAATTGAGCTATTGGTTGGTTTTAGAATAATGATCATATAAGCAATTCATTATTTAGTTTTAAAAAAAAAGTGTTGTAAATTTTAAATAACTCTATTTCACGCAAAGGGCGCTAAGAACGCTAAGCATTTAGTTGGTCTTTACAAAACCTTTGATCACTTGAGCCTATTGCTTGAAACTAATTAGATGAGAGTAATGATGTGAATTGATTAGAATGATTAATCGATATATCCTTAATAATGCATATTGCTGTAAAAATACAGGTAAAACATGATTTATACAGAAATATACATGAATTATCTGTATTTGTTACAGCAAATATTTTTTACCTTGTCCTTAAGAAGCGCAGCTTTCTTTCCCTTTTCCTTTCTGATATTGATTTACTTTAATAACAGCTAGACCAAGAAATCCCATGGCCACAAAAATCATCGCATACTCTAAAAAAGGTGTTCCTAAGTAATCCGTAATATGTTGAGCGCTCATTGAAAGCATCATGGAAAGTGTAATGTATACAGTTGCTTGTTCTTCTAATTTTTTCAAATTTGAATTTTTCATAATTATATTTTTTTAAGGTTATTAAATATCTGAGAATCCTTCTAGATGAAAACTAAGATTTACTTTCCTTGATTTTATTTGGTCTTGTTGTGGTGAAAATCCCAAATAATAAAACTGCTACAAATAAAATTCCTAAAGCAGGTCGATCTCCCAAGTACTCAATAATGTAGTCATCAGTAAGTGCTAGAAATATTCCTAAAGCAATTGCTAAAAAAGTAAATGGATTGAATTTTTTTGAATTTTGATTTTTCATGATAATTTTTTTTTGATTCATTACATTAGTATTCGGTTTAGTTGTTTTATTACAGCTGAGAAAAAAAATAATAATTATTACCGACCAGTTGTAATAAATTAGCGATGAACGATACTAATTAATATGCCAACGGAACAGGAATTCAAACATATCATAGATGAGTACAATGGTATTTTGTACAAAATAGCTCGCTCTTACACTTTGGGGGAGGCTGATTTTAAAGATTTGTATCAAGAGATGTTGATTCAACTTTGGCAATCCTATGGCCGGTTTAGAGGTGAGTCAAAAATATCAACTTGGATATATCGAGTGGTTTTAAATACAGCCTTGACCTTTCAAAAAAAGCAAAAACGAAATCAATCAACTAATCCAATTGATAATTTTTCTTTTAAAATTCCAGATGAAGGTGGGGTAGGAGTGGAGCATGTTTTCCAAAAGGAAGAAAAGATAGAGTTGTTATATAAATGTATCAATCAATTGGGAAAAGATGATCGAGCAATTATATTACTGCACTTAGATGAAAAAAAATATGATGAGATTGCTGAAATCATAGGATTGACGACAAGTCATGTTGGGGTAAAGCTAATGCGAATTAAAAAACAATTATTCAAATTATTAAACGAGCAAGGATATGGAAGAATTTGATTTAAAAAATATTTGGAAAAAATCTGATGATCAGGCTAAGGTTTATTATCAGTCGATAGAACCTGAGGTGTTGGAAATATCTCGGAAGAAATCTAATGACTTATTGCAGGAAATTAAACGAAATGCGATTAATGAAACGGTAAGTGGAGTGATTCTGATGTTTGTAGTATTTTACTTTTTTCGAAACCATCCACACGTTTGGATTTTGTATGCTTGTACGATTCTTTTAGTGGTTTCTAGTTATTTTTCAACCAAGGAATTTATTCATGAGATCAGATCGATTTCTACGAAGAATGTTGTTAAAAGTATTGAAGGATACTACAAAGTATTATCCAAAGCATTGAGAAAATTAAAATTCCTAATTTGGATATTTGTGCCAATAAGTTTTGTCTTAGGACTATTAGCGAGTTTTACAGATAATGGAAGTAACAACTTAGAAATTTTTACTAGGTGGGATGGAATATTATTGACTCTTGTGATTTCGATCCCAGTTTTATTTGGAATATTGTGGTTTGTTTCGAAGAAATACATATTCTATATGTACGAAAGTAAAATCAATGAATTGAAGCAGATTCTTGATGATTTGAAAAGTCAGGAGCAAAAGCTTTATTAAATAATAGTATGATTATTCGGCAATTCGTTTCAATTATAAGATAGCTATTCATTCAAATTATTGGGTAAACCCATATTTTTGATAAATAGCTATCTTATAATTCATTCAGTAATTTCATTCAACTGAATTATCTGCAATAATATTTTTTGGAAACTGCTGAACTATACTTTTAAAGAAATCAATATGTTGTCTTTTCTCTAATTCTTTATCAGCTTTAAAATGATAATTCCCTGATAATTTCACAATTACCAAATCTCGATTAGGTTGTATATATATGTGTTGATTATAAATTCCTGAAGCTAAAAAAGCACCATCAGCATCTTGTGGAATCCACCATTGAAAACCATATCCCATATCACTACTTGAAAATTCGTTGGTTCCAGGTTGCAAATGTGGGCCGTCCATTGCAATGGATTGCTTAACCCAACTTTTAGGAACAATTTGATTTCCCAACCAATTTCCTTCATGCAAATACAACAAACCATATTTCGCAAAATCTCGCATCGTAGCATTTAATCCACCCAAAGCCATTTCCATTCCATCTTCATCAATAATCCATTGAGCATCATCTTCCATTCCCATTGGAGTCCAAATTTTTTCTTGCATATATTCGGTAATCGTTTTGCCAGTTGCCTTTTTCAAAACCATTCCGAGGATTTGGGTATCAATACTTACATAATGATTGTAAGTTCCCGGCTTTCGAGAATTTTTAAGACTCATAGCAAATTTTTCAAAAGATTGACCTAGAGCAAAATATCTTCCAAATCGATTAATGTCTGAATTGAAATCAGAATAATCCTCATTGAATCCAACTCCTGAACTCATTTCAAGAGCATCTTTAATAGTGACGTTTTCATAACCAGTCCCTTTAAACTGAGGCAAATAATCTGTAATCTGATCTTGAATACTTTTAATTTTTCCTTCTTCTACCGCAATTCCTATCATTCCAGACACAAAAGATTTAGCCATGGACCAAGAAATATGTGTTGTTTCCGGAGTCAATCCATTCATATATTTTTCAAAAATAATAGTGTCTTTATGGATAACCATTAGTCCAGTTGTCAGAGAGCGATCGATGAAATTTTGTACATCAATGGTTTTTCCATTGCTTTGAAAACTTTTAGGAAGTTGGTGAGAAATATTGACTGGCAACCGAATAGGAGAGGAGCTTTTGATAAGCGTTGAAGTTTCATTCATGTCCTCCATGTGAAGGAAATTTTCAACGATGTTTTCTTTTTCAAAAAGGCTAACAACTTTTCGGAGTTTGTTTATTTTTTCATAGTTGAAAAGTGCAACAACAATTAATACTAAAATTAGGACACCGACGAATTTCAAAATTTTACTTAACATTTTAAAGGATTTAAAAATTAGGTTAGTAATCTTTAAAGCTAGGAAAAAAATGATTAGGACGGAAAACTTATCAAGATTTTGTAATTTTCGTCTTTAGTTAATAAAAAAGATATGGTGATAATTTTATGAAAAAAACGAATGCACTTCGACTACTTGATCAAAAGAAAATTGCTTACGAAACTTTGGAGTACGAATACAACGAAGAAAATTTGTCCGTCAAAAAAATCGCAGGGGATAATTTCTTAAAAGCTGAAAATGTATTTAAAACCCTAGTGGCTAAAGGGGACAAAAACGGGGTTCTTATTGCTGTCATAAATGGTAATCAAACTTTGAATTTAAAGTCGCTTGCAAAAGTTTCTGGCAATAAAAAAATTGCATTAATACCTGTCAAAGAGTTATTGAATTTGACAGGATACATTCGTGGTGGCTGCTCTCCGATTGGAATGAAAAAACCATTTCCTGTTTTTTTAGATGAGTCGGCAGCGGATTTTGAAACCATTTATGTCAATGCTGGAATGAGAGGTATCTTGGTAAATTTAGCCCCTTTGGATTTATTGAAAATTACTAAAGGACAAATGGTACAAATTTCAGATTCGAATTGAGGTATTGTTTTTGGTTTTAAATTAATATCTTAAAAAAAAACAAATACTTTCAGATGCAAAACAATAAATTTTTCCTCTCAAATATTTTCCAAGCAATTTCTATTTTAATCATATGTAGTGCTGTTCAATTATCTGCACAGGTGATACCTTTGCCTAATGCTCATTCCCATAATGATTATTTTCGGAACAAACCATTGCATGATGCATTGCGACATGGATTTACAAGTGTGGAAGCAGATGTATTATATATTTATGGAAAACTGTTTGTTGGACATGATATGCCTGATCGGACTTTTCCAAGATTGAAACCTCTTAATCGACTATATCTCAAACCACTTTGGCGAAGGTGGAAAAGATGTGATAAGGAAATTTATAAAGGTTATGAAGGTGATTTTTATTTATGGATTGATATTAAAATTTACCCAAATCAAACTTATCGTGAACTTCGAGATCTATTGTATCCATTTCGTGAGATGTTGAATTATTATGAAAACGGAAAATTCCACAAAGGGAAAGTGACGGTGATTCTCTCTGGTGATCGTCCCTTTGAAGCCTTACTAAATGATAGTTTGCAATTAATGACTTTGGATGGACGCCCTAGTGATTTGGCCAAAAATTATCCTAACCATTTGATGCCCTTCATTAGTGAAAATGCAGGAATAGTCGCTGAGGTAGAAGATTATAGTCAAGTCGATGAAGCTGCATTTATGAAAATTTATAAGTTTATAAATGAAACTCATGCTCAAGGAAAAAAAGCTCGTTTATGGGCGACTCCAGAAGATGAAAATCTTTGGAAAAAATTATTAGAATTAAAAATGGATTTGATCAATACCGATAAATTATCAAAACTTCAAGGTTTTCTTTTAAAGCAAGAGTGACAAAAAAATAATTTTCATAACAATACAATTACATTGTTAAAATAAACCAAAACTTAAATTACTCATCTTCAATAAGTTACACAGTTTTAATTTTTTTTGATTGGAAGCTTTTCCTGTTTTTTCAAAAAAAGCATTTTTTTATTCGAAATTTTTGTTCTAATTTAGATCAACGATAGAACAATACTTCTTCCTAATTTGAGAAAAACTATTCGCTAGTTACCACTCAAAATTTACCAACTAAATTTTTTAATATTATTATTTCTTTCTTTTAATTAACTGGTTATCAGTTAATTAGGATGCTTGTGGAGTTCAGCTTGAGGAAGAAACAAAGAAGGAATTATTCTTTAGGAAATTATTACTAAACTATAAAACTATTCTAATTATGTTACAAAAAATGCAACGCCTCGTACGGGCGAAGGTGCAACTCCTATGGCTATGGATGGAGCCTTTTAAATGGAGGTTCGGTTATTTTTTCCTCTTTGTTTTTTTCCTTTGGTTTAAAGATTTTCAAATTCAATTCCAGTTTGAGACTGGGAACCGATTTTCTATAACTGAAAATTTAAATAGGGGAGGAGGTTCTTTTTTTGAGAAAAAAGAGATTAGTTCAAAAAAGGAAGCAGATAAATTAAATTTTGATATTCCTACTAAGCCAAGTTCTCAACAATACATTTACGTGAAAAGGTTTTCTGATGTAGCAAGGTCAGAAATGGAACAATTTGGCATTCCTGCAAGCATTACTTTGGCACAAGGTTTACTTGAAAGTTCAGCAGGTAAAAGCCCTTTGGCAAGAGAAGCCAATAATCATTTTGGGATAAAATGTTTTTCTAAAAAATGTAAAAAAGGGCATTGTAAAAATTTCTCCGATGACCATCACAAAGATTTTTTCCGAACCTATTCTTCGGCTTGGGAAAGTTTTCGCGCGCATTCTCTTTTTCTTCAAAAAAATAGATACAAGCATTTATTAGATTTAGAAAAAACGGATTATAAAAAATGGGCAGTAGGATTGAAAAAAGCGGGTTATGCAACTGATCCAAATTACGCGAAGAAATTAATTCGGCTAATTGAGAGTTTGGAGTTGGATAAATATGATGTTTGAAATCAAATAAAAAAGATAGATTCAAAAAAATTATTGAATCCATCTTTTTTATCTTTTACTTATGTATTATTGAAATTCTAAATAAACTTGAATAAGAACAATGTTAAAAAAAATTCACCATATAGCTATCATTTGCTCCGACTATGAAAAGTCTAAAAATTTCTATACCAATATTTTAGGATTAGAAATAATCAGAGAAGTGTATAGAGAAAAACGCGATTCTTACAAATTAGATTTATCACTAAATGGAACTTACATCATTGAGCTTTTTTCTTTTCCAAATCCTCCAAAGAGAGTTTCAAGACCTGAAGCTCAAGGATTGAGACATCTAGCCTTTGAAGTTGATGATATTGAATCAGCCGTTCATCAGCTGGAAGAAAAAGGGATTCAAGTAGAACCAATTCGTATTGATGAATACACTAATAAGCGATTTGCGTTTTTTTCTGATCCAGATGATTTGCCAATTGAATTATATGAACTTTAGGAAAATTGCCATGTAACAGCTAAAACTTGATTCCTCGCGATCTTACTGAACCTTTATTAGGTACTGGTGCTGTAGACCAAGTCTTGTCCCAATCATATTCTAAGTGAATGCTATCTGCTTCGAACCAAATAGTACCTATAATTTCATCCTTTTTAAATGGATCAGAATAGTTAAAAAGGATTTCGAATTCATTATTATCATTGAGTTTGACAGGAGCTTCTTGTATAAAACTTCCTAAGCTAAAATAGAACCCATCGACTAAAAGTGTGTCTCCATTTTTAAATGAAATGGATAAATTATCTTCTTCAGTAGAAGTTCTGTATTCATAATCTACAACATTGCCTAATGAATCAAAGATTTCATGCATACCATCTGTAATTAAACTACTGATTTTGTAGTTTCCCTCAAACTCAAGAAGATTTGAATCTGGTTGATTCTCTGGCTCAGTTGAATTTTTTTCACAAGAAATGAATACAAGGATTGCGGTCAATAAAAATAAATACTTCATATCTTTTAGTTTAAATTAAGAATTGATTTTTGCTCTGTTTTTATTAAGTCAATAGATGTAATTGCTGTCCATCCAAAAACAATAGCGAATACTAATCTATGAGCAATTGGCATTGACCAAAATTCCAAGACAAATCCAACCATTGAAGTTACCATTAGAATCGCTGTTATGTTTGCTCTCCTTTTAACTGATTTCTTGTTTGCGGGATTGTAAGAAATTCTTGCAAGTCCAAATAGCCAAAATGCAAGAGCCAGACATATAGCAACTATATGTGCTTTTGAGATTGGTGATTTGGATTCTATAAAATCGATTGGTGATGCAGTAAATGCAAACCCTACACCAAACATAGCAAGTAGTAATCCCGCTAATTTGTCGTTAAGAATTTTTCCGTAATAAAATCCAAAACCAATTAATATTAAGCCAATTAATCCAAATCCTAACAAGTTCCACCAAATGGCATTTGGTTGGCCAATTGCTCCAAGTTTACTAATATAATCTTGTTGGAAATTAAATTCCGAATTTAGATTCCCGAAAAATAACAAAAACAACAAAAATAAAATAACTCCAGACAATCCTAGTATTCCAGTTTTTCTTTGGTTGGAGATATATACTTTTGTCATTTAGTTTTCTTTTTTTCATTGACTTTAATAAATTAATTATCAAATTAGTTGATCCTTAAAAACCTAAAATGGCAAGTTCCCCAAATCAACATTTCCACCTGAAAGAATAATCCCAATTTTTTGACCTGCAAACTTTTCTTTTTCTCTTAATAAAGCAGCAAAAGGAACAGCGCAAGAAGGTTCAATAATAATTTTCATTCGCTCCCAAATCAATCTCATCGCTGCAACAATTTCATCCTCTTGAACCCGAATAATTTCGGCAACATATTTTTGTATAATTGGAAAATTATGGTTTCCTAAAATAGTTCGAAGACCATCAGCGATGGTATTGGCAGTTTCATTAATTTCTATTTTTCCACTCAAAAGTGAACGGTAGGCATCATCCGCTTCGAAAGGTTCACCACCAATGGTTTTACAATTATTTCCAAAGAAATGAGCGGCAAGTGCAGTTCCTGCCACAAGCCCACCACCGCCGATTGGTGTCATAACCACATCTAAATCGGGATGATCTTCCAGCAATTCAATAGCA
Source organism: uncultured Saprospiraceae bacterium (assembly GCA_964564545.1). Classification (GTDB taxonomy): domain Bacteria; phylum Bacteroidota; class Bacteroidia; order Chitinophagales; family Saprospiraceae; genus CAJQQY01. The sequence continues at coordinate 825 of CAZMBP010000019.1, read as the reverse complement.
GCTGTTCCTTGACCTAAAATCACATCAACTTGGTTGGAAGGATGTAATTTTGTTGCTCCAGTTTCGGCTGATATTTTATCAGTTGTCGCTTGCCGAATATCAATATTTGGTTCGCATTCTGTGATGATTCCACCATAACCTTTAACTGCATCTTTTTTGACTTGGGGAGCATTGGAAGGCATGACTATGTACGCTTTAATTCCTTGCATTTTTGCACTTAAAGCAACTGCTTGTGCAAAATTTCCAGAGGAATGAGTGACCACTCCCTTGGCCTTTTCTTCCTCGGTTAAATTTGAAATAGCATGAGCAGCCCCTCGCATTTTGAAGGCACCCATACGTTGAAAATTTTCACATTTGAAATAAATTTCTGCTCCTGCAATTTTATTTAATGCCTGTGAAGTCAAGACAGGAGTGCGATGAATAAAGGGTTTAATTTTTTCATGGCAATTCAGTAAATCTTCTTTAGTGTAATTCATTTAATATTTATATAGTTTTTATTTTTTTGATCCTTTTATGCCGCTTGCACAGCCATAAAAATAATTAACATATTTAACGTCGAATCCCTGTTCCTTAAAAATTTGAAACACTTTTTTTGAATTTTTAAATTCTTCCGTATAAATTCCAAGCATCTTATAGTTTTCTGGATTACCTAAAAGTAATTTACCTAAGATTGGAATTATATTTTTCAAGTAAAACATATATCCAAATTTTAGAACTTTGTTTTTTGGAACCGAAACATCAATTAGTGAAAATTTTCCATTTCGTTTTAAGATTCGATTTATTTCAAATGCTAAATTATTTAACTGATCTTCATTAAATGTTTTT
>CAZMBP010000018.1:0-12890 GCA_964564545.1 uncultured Saprospiraceae bacterium | reverse complement strand
AGTCAAGGAAGTCATCATGGCTGAAATTAACATCAAAATCAAAGCCGCCACTCCTGGAATAAAATTATATGCACCAATCAACTTTGGATTATACATCATTCTTATTTCAGTTTCAATTTGATAAGAAGGAACAACTGCTGTTGAATATTTTTTTTGAAAGGAAAAAATCATTTGGGAAGCATAGCTAGTCAATGTAGTCGCATAATTTGGTTCAGAAGCATCTGTTATTAATTGAATGGTTACGGGTGTTTTTTTGAAAAAATCTTCTTCAAAATTTGGCGGAATGATAACCCCCATTTTTACATTTCCTGCTTTGAATTCATCATCAAGAGAATTAATGCTGTTTGGTAAATTGATTAATTGAAAATGTCCAGAAGAAGTTAAGTGTTCCACAAATTCATGACTCAAATTATCTTTTGATTGATCTATAATTGAAATGGAAGCATCTTTAAATTCATTCGTAACCGTATATCCAAAAATCAAAACCAAGGCAATTGGCATCCCAAAAAGTATCACCAAAGTTCGAGTATCTCGAAGAATGTGAAAGGTTTCTTTTTTGACGAATGCTAAAAATATGCGTAACATTTTTTGATTTTTAATTTTGAAAAATTAGTTCGGGAAATCAGGGATCGGATCCCTCCCCATAATTTACCCACGAGCAAGTTGAATAAAAACATCATCCATTGAGTCTGCTTCAAAACTATTCTTTAATTCTCTTGGTGTCCCAAGCGCTTCAATTTTCCCATCAACCATGATTGAAACACGGTGACAATATTCTGCTTCATCCATGTAATGGGTGGTTACAAAAATTGTAATACCATTGTTAGAAGCATCATAAATCATCTCCCAAAATTGTCTTCGGGTAGCTGGATCAACACCTCCAGTTGGTTCGTCAAGGAAAATAATTTTGGGATCGTGAACACTTGCAACTGCAAATGATAACCTTTGTTTCCAACCTAATGGAAGATCTCCGACTACTTTATTTGCATAACTTTTAAGATTTAAATTTTCAATTATCGAAGCAGTTTTTTCTTTGATTTTTTTTCTACTTAATCCATAAATTCCTCCATAAAAATTTATGTTTTGTTTGACGGTTAAATCTTCGTACAAACTAAATTTTTGACTCATGTAACCAATGTTTTCTTTGATTTTATCAGTCTGAGAAAATACATCAAAACCAGCAACTGTGGCCTCACCTTTTGTTGGTCTGCTTAATCCAATCAGCATTTTTATAGCTGTTGTTTTGCCAGCTCCGTTAGCTCCTAGAAATCCAAAAATTTCCCCTTTTTTTACTTTAAAAGAAATAGCATCTACAGCAGTAAAATCCCCGAATTTCTTGGTCAGACCTTTAGCTGTTATTGCATTATTGCTTTCGTTATTTTTCATAATAAGAAATTACATTAAATCTAAAAAAACGTCTTCGATGCTTGCTATTGTTGAATTTATTTCAATTTGAGTATGTCCTTTTTTTTCCAAAATTTCAGAAATAGAGTTTTTAGAAATATCAGAATTTGTGGTCAAGTGCAGGTATTCACCAAACGGTTCTACCCGCTCTGTAAATGATCCGTTTCGAAGATCTTTAAGCAACCGATAAAAGTCATTTGAGCGTATTGCAAATAATGGTTTTGAATAACTATTAATAATATTTTGAGGGGTATCAATCTGTAAAATTTTTCCTTCTTGAATCAAAGCAATTCTCTCGCAAAGTGAAGCTTCATCCATGTAGGGCGTGCTAACTAAAATGGTAATTCCATGTGCTTTTAATCGCTTCAACATTTCCCAAAATTCAGCACGACTTACCGCATCAACTCCAGTCGTAGGTTCATCCAAAAAAAGTACTTCTGGTTCGTGAATTAATGCACAGCAGAGTGCTAATTTTTGTTTCATACCTCCTGATAAATTCCCTGCTCTTCGTTTTTTAAAAGGCTCAAGTTGAACATAAATATCTTTGATGAGGTGATAGTTCTCTTCTATAGTTGTCCCAAAAATAGTAGCGAAAAAGTTCAAGTTTTCTTGGACCGATAAGTCCTGATATAATGAAAATTTTCCAGGCATGTACCCAATGATCTTTCTGATTTTTTTATAATCTTTTACAGAATCAAAACCAGAAACACTTGCATAGCCATCATCAGGAATAAGTAGGGTAGTAAGGATTTTAAAAAGAGTGGATTTGCCTGCTCCATCAGGTCCAATCAAACCAAACAGTTCTCCTTTTTTGACAGAAAAATTAATGTCAGAAACAGCTTGTGTATCGCCAAATGATTTATTGATATTTTTTATTTCAATAGCATTCATTTATTTGTCAGTTTTTGTTTCTTGATTTTTTTCTTCTGAATTTGATTGGTTAAAATTAACTTCTGCTGGCATTCCTATTTTTAAAAAACCATCAGGATTAGCAACTTTTGCTTTAACTGCATATACTAAATTCACTCGGTCTTCTTTTGTTTGAATGGTCTTTGGAGTAAATTCAGATTGCTCTGAAATCCAACTGATCGTTCCTTCGAGAGTAGTGTAGTTTTCAGCGCCGTTGTCAATTAAAACTTCTATATTTTGACCTAACTTTACTTGTTGCAATTGGAGGCTACTGGCATAAAATCGAAGCGTCATCGTATCTAGTTCACCAATCCGATAAAGCGGAGACCCCATTCCCACAAATTCATTGGGTTCAGTTAATTTAGTCAAAATTGTACCATCAACAGGATTGTGGATATATGATTTCTTAATCTGATTGTTAAGGACCGCAATCTGTGCTACTAATGGTTCTTTCTCAGCTAAAATACTTCGATTAGCAATTTTAGTTTGGGAACGAATTGCTTCCATTCTTTTATCCATTACTTTTATTTCGCCATTGATATCATCAAGCTGTTTTGGAGTGGCGGCCTTTTTTTCTAACAATCTATTTACACGATCACGTTCTCGGATCATGTTTGATTTTTGATTTTGTAAAACCTCGATGTCCGCAAGGGTATTGCGCAGTTTCTGGGGAAGTGTATTAATACTTGCTTTGATTTGTTGTCTTTGTAAATGCAATTGAGTAGTGTCAACTAAGCCGATTAATTTTCCTTTTTTTATTTGTAATCCTTCTTCAATATTGAAGAATATTAATCTTCCATTGGCTTCTGAACTTACTGTTGAAATTGTTGCTTCAAAATTGCCGTAAGCGTCAGATATTTCTATTTTTTCTTCACAGGAAAAAAGGAAAAGGGTAGTGATGAGAAATAAAAATGATTTTCGCATTTTTTTAATTTTTTATAAAAATTAGAAAGTGTATTTGTAATGTTTTATTAGAATTTAAATTGGTTATTGATGATGGCTTTCGCCCATTCTGGGCTTTGTCTTTTTTTGTTGAATCCCCAAGGCGTTGCCTTGGGTTAGTGCTTATGCCCTTTCAGGGCTATACATTCCGAAATAATTAATTGTTTAATTGATTAAAAAAAATTAAAAGCCTCCTCGCTCACTCCAAAATTCCAATTGTATTTTAGATAACTCCGTTTGATGAATCAATAAATTTTGTCTGGACAATAATTCCGCATTTACCTGAGTAATGTATTCGCTTGAAGTAATAACTCCTTCATCTAATTGAGCTGCCATTTGTTTTAAAATTTCTGCTTGTAAATCAGCAATTTTTTCATCTTGTTCAATTTGATATAACAATCTATTTACATCTGCCTGGAATTGCGCCTTTTTAGAATTTAAATTGAAATTAAAAGTCTCCTCAGCATGAATTAATTTTTGAGATTGAAGCGATAAGATTTCTTTGTCAACTTGGCTTTTATTCCAATCCGTAATTTTCCAATTCATTTGAACTCCTAAAATTCCGTAAGGAGCTATTTCATTAGCAAGAAAATTTAATGGATTAGGATAACCAATCCCTGCTTGAGCATAAGCACTAAGCTGAGGTTTTTTTTGCACATCAATCATAACAGATTGTGCTAAAATTGCTTCTCGTTGTAGTTTGAAATATTCATGTTCGGGGCGTTTTAAATCTGGAATTTCGGAATAAGAAGTAGTTGGGAAATTAAATTTGACTTCATTTGAAATATCTTGTCCAATTAAAATTGATAAAGTGTTTATCAATCCTTCGATTTTATATTTCCCGTCATCTTGAATGGATTGGATTTCCAATTCCTTCACTTTTATTTTGGTCAATTCACTTTCAAGAAGAACGCCCATTTCTAATCCAGCTGTAGCTCGCTCTTTTCTTGCCTCCAAATCTTTGAGGGAAATGTCAAATACTTTAGATTGCTCTCTAAGCAAAGTTATTCCTAAAAATAATTGGTTAATCCGCTCTCTTAAGGCAAACCGATCCACTTCAATATTTTGTAAATCCGCTTTCAGTTTGACTTCTTTTATTTTTCGTTGAGCATCATTAAGTCCTCCGTCAAGAATTAAATATTGTGCTTCTGCGTAAGTTCTTACGGACCAAATCGGTTGATCAATTTCAATTGGAACCATTGAGTTATCACTTTCTAATGAAACGCTTTGAGATTGAATTCTTCCATCGGCTTTGAGGAATAATTTTGGTTTTTTGGCAATATCCAATTGGTTCAATTCCTTATTAAATATCTGTTGAATTAGACCAGAATTTTGTAGAATTGGATAATTTTTTTCCAAAAGAGAATAAGCATCAAGTAATGATAATTCAGTTTTAGATTGCCCAAAACTTAAGGTGGAAATCATTAATAGAAATCCAATAAAATAATTTCGCTGTTTCATTTTAACTTAATTGTTTAACCATATGGTTAATTTATATTCAAAAAAAATCAGTCTGGTTGAAGCGCACTTTTGACAAAATCCAAAATCACTTTTTTCCGTTGCTTCATTAATTGGTCAAAATCTTTTTCTGATACTTCAAAGAGCGTTTGAAAAATAGGTTTTGTCATAAAAGGAAAAATGGTCATTCCAATTATATTTAAAAATAATTGGATAGGAGGGAATTCTTTAATATTCCCTTGAGCCATTTCAGAGGTCATTTCCAACATAAATTTTTGTGCTGATGGAAAATGGGATGACTTCTTTTTTAACTCTTCTATAAACCTTTCTCGCTTTTGAGAAAGCTCCGACATGATGAAAAATGGAATGTCAGGATGCTCTGAAAGTGTATCAATATATGTATTAATCAATCGTTCTACTTTATCCCAAAAGTTGCCTTCATATTCAACCGCTTTCACTAACCGAGGGATCATAAAATTCAAAGTTCCTTTGATAATTTCATGATATAATTTATCCTTTGAGCGAAAATAATAATGTAACATTGCTTTATTAATCCCTGCTTCATCTGCAATTTCTTGCATTCTTGCAGCTGCAAACCCCTTACTTACAAAGTGTTTCCGAGCGATTTCTAATATTTCTTGTTCTGTTACTTTTGCCATGTTAACCATAAAGTTAAACCAAATGGTTGAAAAATCAAATAAAACTAATTTTTAATTTAATTTTTTGATGGTAGGTTGAAAACTTGGAGAAGAAATAAGGACATTATCTCCTAAAGATAGGTGAGTATTTTCATTTTTATTGACGATAATTTTGGCTATTTCCTTTCCTATTAAAATTGTCAAGATCAAATTTTCATTTTTATTTTGAATAGAAATGATCTCACCTGTTATTTGAAAATTTCCGCTCATTTTTTCATTGGAAAATACCTCTAATGGATTTCCTTCTTGAATTATTTTTCCATGATCCAAGACCAAAACGTGATCTGACATTTTTAAAACTTCAGCCAAGTCATGGCTAATCAAAATTGTGGTCAGATTATATTCTCGATGAACTTCCAAAATATATTTTTGGATTTTACTTCTCATTTCTTCATCTAATGCAGAAAGTGGCTCATCCAATAAAAGTAATTCTGGTTTTTGAACTAATGCTCGGGCTACAGCAACTCTTTGTTGTTGACCACCTGAAAGCCGATAAGGTTTTTGGTTTCGCAAGTTCCCTATTTCCATAATTTCAATTAACTCATCCAGTATTTTCTTACTTTGATTTTTTTGTAAAGCAAAGCTTAAATTTTCGAAAATAGTCATATTGGGGAAAAGTGCATAATCTTGAAAAACGAATCCAATTTTCCTTTTTTGGGGAGGTAGGTTTACTTTTATAGAACTATCTAACAATACATTTCCGTGAATGGATATTTTACCTAAATCAGGTTTTAAGAGACCTGCAATGATGCGAAGAGTAGATGTTTTTCCTGCTCCAGATTTTCCATACAGCGTTACAAATTGTCCTGGTTCGATTTCAGTTTTGAAATCTAGAAGCATATCGCCAGAAGATGAATTCAATTTTTTTTGCAAAAATATTTCTATCATTTCCAAAACCGTTTTAGATAACCACCATTCACAATATAAACCAAAAGTAGGATGGAAAATGTCAAGGCAAAAAGAATTAAAGAGTAGGAATTTGCTGCGGAATAATTTAAAGATTCAACCTCATCATAAATGGCAATGGAAGCCACTTTTGTCACCCCAGGCATATTGCCTCCAATCATTAAAACTACTCCAAACTCACCTATGGTATGGGCAAATGCTAAAACGATCCCGGTTAAAAGTGATGGTTTAATATTTGGCAGCAGGACTTTCCAAAGAGTAGTGAGTTTTGATTTTCCCAACATATAACTTGCTTCCACAAGTGATTTTGATAAATTAGAAAAACCAGATTGAATAGGATGAACCATAAATGGTAAACTATAAATTACGGAAGCAAACACTAATCCTTCAAATGAAAAAACTAATCTTAATCCTAACCATTCATCGAGCCATTGTCCAAATCCATTCGATGGACTAAAAGCAATAAGCAAATAAAACCCTAAAACGGTGGGTGGTAAAACTAATGGCATACTGACTAAAGTTTCGATGATAGGTTTGGTTTTACTCTTTGAAAAAGCGAGCCAATATGCTAAAGGAATAGAGACCAACAATAGAATTATTGTGGTGACGAAAGCTAGTTTAAAAGTTAAAAAAAGTGGTTCCCAGTCCATGCAAAATCAAAATTAATTTGAGGTTGAATACCCAAAAGTATTTAAAATTTCTTTACCCTTTTTGGAAAAAAGAAAGTCAGAGAATTTTAGCGCTAATTTTTCTTTATTTGAATCATTTTTCAAGCAAACAATACCTTGGGCAATAGGAGAATGTATTGTTTCATCAATTTCAACCCATTTTCCTTTGTTGCTCATTTTAGGTGAAAGGACTACAGATTTTGAGGTAAAACCAACTTCCGCAGCTTGGGAATTTACAAATTGATTGACTTGAGCAATGCTTTCTCCGTAAACTAATTTTGGTTCTAGTTTTTCTAAAATTTGAAAGTGATTTAAAACCTCGATTGCAGCATTTCCATAGGGAGCAGTTTTTGGATTAGCAACTGCAATGTGTTTAACCTCATCGTTTTCGAGAAGTTGAATGGAAGGAGTAATTTTATTTTCCATGCTCCACATGACAAGTTTTCCATGAGCATAAATTTTGGGTTTCCCCAGCGTTAACCCTTTTTCAAATAGATCTATTGGGTATTTCATATTGGCTGAAACGAAAACATCAAAAGGAGCGCCTTCATTGATTTGAGCGGTTAGCTTGCCAGAAGAGCTAATGATAATTTCGCATTCAATTCCAGAAGTTTTAGAAAAATTATCGACTAATTCATTTATAGCAAATTGCATATTTGCTGAAGTCGCAATTCTCAACTTTGAAGAATTTCTTTTTTCACACCCAAATAAAAGTACTACCACACTAAAGACGACTATTATGATTTTTCTCAAAGTATTTATTTTTCTATCATTCATATCAAAAAGATCCATCGAAGATAATTGATTTAAATGAAAAACTATAAGCATTCGAACGAGACACTATGAATAAAAATTTCTCTAAACTACTAAGAACTTAAAAAGGTTAAAACAATAATTTCTTTATTTTGGAATAATATATATTGTATTGTGATTATGTCTTTTTTGATTAAAAAAATATATTTTTGGTGAAAATAGTTTCAATTACTTTTTCCTAAAAAAATAAAAATCATGGAATTAAAAATCAACGGAAAAATTCAAAACGTAGATGTCGAAGAGGGCATGCCCTTATTATGGGTTCTGCGTGATGAATTAAATATGACCGGAACGAAATATGGTTGTGGAGTTTCTTCTTGTGGATCTTGTACGGTAATGTTAGATGGCGTGGCCACACGAACTTGTACCTTACCTGCTGTTGCCGCAGAAGGAAAAGAAATTACAACTATCGAAGGTATCAGCGGTGAAGGAAAAATGTCAGAAGTTCAACAAGCTTGGATTGAACATCAAGTTCCTCAATGTGGATATTGCCAGTCTGGTATGATCGTAGCCGCCGAAGCTTTGTTAAACGAGATTCCTAATCCAACTGACGAAGAAATTAATTCGAAAATTACCAATATTTGTCGTTGCGGAACATACAATAGAATTCGAGCAGCTATTCATACTGCTGCAAAAATGCGAACTGATAAATCTGAATTGCTTGGTTAAACCGCTTGGCATTCTCAAAAAAAATAAATCATGTCTGAAAATAATAAAAAGAAAAAAATGGGAAAATGGACACGTAGAGCATTTATTGGAACTGGAGGTTTGATTGGAGTAGGATTGGTGGTAGGAATTGGTGGGAATATGTATTTGAATAAAGTTTCAAAACAATATTCTGGAAAAGGTATGGGAGATGGAAATTCTATGAATGCTTGGATCCGAATTTCTCCTGATAATAAAATTACGATGGCTGTTCCTCGATCAGAAATGGGGCAGGGAATTTACACTTCTGTTCCAATGTTGATAGCAGAAGAACTGGAAGTGGATATGAAGGATGTAAAAATCATTCAACCACAACCAGAACCAGCTTATGCTAATACATTGTTATTAAATCCTAATCCAAAAGATATTTACAGCAGTTTGACCTTTATGGAAAAAATTGCACATTTCCTTCCTTTGGTTGCAACAGGGGGAAGTACTACTATTGCTGATGGATTTGATCAACTTCGAGCTGCAGGTGCATCTGCAAGAGTTATGTTGACTCAGGAAGCTGCCAATCGTTGGGGTGTTTCGGAAGCAGATTGTTATGCAGAAAATGCACACATTATTAATCGAAAATCAAAAGAGAAATTTACTTATGGAGAATTAGCAGAAGCTGCAGGTAAAATTAAATTGTCTGAAATTCCAAAGTTAAAAGAAAAGAAAGATTGGAAAATTTTAGGAAAAAATGTTCAACGATTAGATATACCTGAAAAAGTAAATGGAACTGCTGAATTTGGATTGGATGTTCGATTAGATGGAATGTTATTCGCAGCAATCCGACATGCAACTTATCACGACGGAGTTGTAACTGGTGTGAAAAATCAAGCAGAGATAGAACAGATGCCAGGAGTGAAAAAGGTTTTGATTTTACCAAAAGGAGTGGGAGCGGTTGTAGTTGCTGATAATACTTGGAGAGCTAAAAATGCAACGCTTGCTTTGGAACTGGAAGAAACAGGAGATAATACTTTGTCATCTAAAAAAATCGAGGAACACGCAGAAGACGTTATTGCAAATAAACTAATCGCTACTCCATTAGATAAAGGAGATGCACCTGAAATTTTAGACAAAGCTGAAAAAGTTATTGAAGGGAAATATGATGTACCTTATTTAGCGCATGCTTGTATGGAACCAATTAATTGTACGGTTTTAGTAAAGAATGGCAAAGCAGAAATTTGGGCTGGACATCAGGGAACTTCTATTATGCTTGATGGGGTCAATGCTTCAACTGGAATTGGGAAAGAAGATATTAGGGTAAATATGAAATACCTTGGTGGAGGTTTTGGTAGACGAGCTGAAGTAGATATGATCTTACATGCAGGACATGTAGCTAAAGAAATGGAAGGCACGCCAATTCAATTAGTTTATACTCGAGAGGAAGCAATGCGGCATGAGATGTATAGACCTTATGTAAAAAGTCACTTTAGAGCTTCAGTAAATTCTTCTGGTGAAATAGAAGCATGGGAAAACAAAATGGCTCTTCAGTCAGTTGGCTATAGTTCGATAATGAGAATCAAACCAGCCTTTGCAGAACCACCTGAAAAGGATCCTTCTTCAATTGAGGGTGCTGCTAACTTACCTTATGAAATGAAGAGTGCTAAAGTTGCTTTTGGGCAAATGGAATTACCTATTCAGGTTGGGAATTGGCGAAGTGTTGGAAGTTCACAAAATGCATTTTTTACTGAATCATTTATGGATGAATTAGCTCATGCTGCTGGCAAAGATCCTTATGAATTTAGAAAAAGTAAAATTCAACATGAACCTCGGTTTCTAAAAGTTTTGGAAAAAGCAGCTGAAATAAGTAATTGGAAAACACCTTTGGCCGAAGGTAGATTTAGAGGAATTGCCTTACATGAATCCTTCCGATCTATCGTATGTCAAGTAGTTGAAATTACAAAAGTAGGAGAAAAGAAATTTAGCGTTGATAAATATTACAACGTGATAGATTGTGGTCGAGTAGTTAATCCAGATACTGTCGAAGCACAAATGCAGAGTGGAATTATGTATGGTTTATCTGCTGCACTTTATGGTCAAATTACTTTCAAAGATGGAGAAGTAGAACAATATAATTTTCCTCAATATGAAGTTGTAAGAATGAATGTTGCACCAACGGTACAAAATCATATTATGGATAATGATGAATATCCTGGTGGAGTAGGAGAGCCAGCAACTCCTCCAGCAGCGCCTGCTTTGGCTAATGCAATTTTTGCAGCAACAGGTGAAAGAATTAGATCGTTACCATTAGCTAAACATGGTTTTAGTTTTGTTTAACAGACAAAGGAATCTCAAGAATTAAATATTTAATTCTGAATTATAAGTCAAGTATCTTTTCAGATATTTGACTTTTCTTTTTAAAAAAACTCCTATAAATTCCTTTTAGATTTTTACATTTGACAAAAAAATAAATGTTACCAGATCCAAAAATATTATTGCAGTTAGTTTCTATGAAAATGCCATTTGGAAAATACGAAGGTAGGTTAATTTGTGATTTGCCGGTTTCATATTTGGAATGGTTTCATAACAAAGGTTTTCCGAAAGGGAAATTAGGAATGTTGTTGGAGACGATGCATGTGATTAAGACAAATGGATTGGATGATTTGTTAAAACCGTTGAGGAATAATAATCGGTTTTCTGGTTAGTTAGAGTAAAGACAAGGGAAATCTTGTCTCTACTCTAGTTAATTTATAAAGGCTTCCGTAATAAATTATATTTTTCTGCCGCCTTAGTTTATTAGATCTAAAACTTAATTATTAAAAAATCTAAAAAAAAATCAAATGAAAAAAATTACAATGATTACCATGATATTGGTAGTTTGTCTAACCATGTGCAGTTAAGTGATGAATTCAATGACTGAAATTTCTAATCTTTCTACTTTTGATGACTTTGAAATAGTTAATTGTTCCATAGAAATAGAAGCAGAGGTTTCATGTGGGAGTGTTGTATCTGGTACCACAATAGGCGCAACAAGATTACTAATAATTAGTTTTTGAAATTTAAATAGATACTAGGTTTTCCCTAGAAAAAAATCAACGGAGCTAATTATCCTGTTATAGACCTTTTTGGTCATGATTTAGCTATAAATTTAAACAATCTAATAGTTGCTAATCCCGAAACCGAAAAGTATATCTTATTTACCTCTTTTTTTGATTTACGTCAATTTATGAGCGGGCAAAGCTTACTTCCCCCAAAACAGCTTGTTAAAATTTTTTCTGGTCACTACGATGAATTTATTATCAACAGAGATTGTAAATCTATTTCAAATAAATTTTCGCCTTGGTACTTTAGGCCTTGGCAACATACTTCCAACTATAGCAATACATGGAACCCTAAAAATAATAACTTATTTTTCAGGGGTCTATATATACCAAAAGTTAGGGACACAATCAAAGTTTTAGATTCCAAAAAAATAGCAGACATAGATGTTTCCATAGACCCAAACAAGCGTCAAAATTTTCTAACTTATCATAATAATACTTGCTCAAGCTTAATAAATCTATCAATATCTGGCATAAGGGATATGTGCAATCGAGACATTGAGTTATGGAGAGCCGGCTGTCCGTTTATAAAACCGAGATTTACCAGTCAACTATTAGTCGACATTCCTGACGATGTTTATTTTCCTGTAGAATGGGATCAAGATTATAATTATATAACACCAATACCTAAAGATAAAGACAAATTAGCTCATGATATAATTGATAAGTTTAATAGTATAAAAACTAATAAAAATTTAATCAAAAAAACCAGCGAATTGGGTAAAATATTCTATAGAGACAATTTTTCCATGTCAAAAATATGCCAAAACAGTTTTAACCTTTTACTAAAATCTGGATTATTGAATTAGGGATAAGCTAAATATAATTATTGTAGCTTCAGAAATACCTGAAGACCCATCAACAAAATATATAGACTCGTGTATTAATTCAATCAAGTTAATAGATGATGTTGGCTCCAAAATTATATTAGCATACGATTGTGATTCGAAAGACAAAATTATATTAGCTATAAACAATAGCTAGAATCTCTAGGCTCTATGTATAAAAATAAAATAAATTTATTTGGATCCAACAAAAATACAACAACTATACTTATACAAAAACACCTAGATGGAGCAACAATAGCTATCTCTTCATAACCTCTTATTACCAAGATGAAATCTTGCCAGAATGCCGAAATCATATTCCAATGGAATATGAAAAAGATAACAATGCATTAACTAATAGCTTGCATGAAAAATACGAAGGTAGGTTAATTTGTGAATTGCCGGTTTCATATTTGGAATGGTTTCATAACAAAGGTTTTCCGAAAGGAAAATTAGGAATGTTATTGGAAACGATGCATGTGATTAAGACAAATGGATTGGATGATTTGTTAAAACCGTTGAGGAATA
>CAZMBP010000017.1:0-8041 GCA_964564545.1 uncultured Saprospiraceae bacterium | reverse complement strand
CTTTATTGGAGTAAATCCAGCCTATTGTTTATCTAACAACTTCGCCTTGGAAAGTCAATTTTCTTTTGCAACTGTTCCTGGTGGTGAAGGATTTCTTACTGGAGAACCAGAACCCCAGAGTAATTTTAATTTCTTGTTAGGGGGACGTTTATATATCCTTTCTGAAGAAAAAAAAGTAAGACCTTATATCAATTTTTTAGGAGGCGGAATGTTTAATTCAGATGCTGATTATGTTGAATTAATATTTGGTTTTTCTGGTGGGGCTTTTGTTGATATAAATCAATTCCTGTTTGGAATTTCAGCAGAATCACCAGGTAATATAATTGTTAAGGCTGGGTATAAATTTTAAAAAAAATCCCTTAATTTTTCTTCACAAAATACATCTCCATCATCCCTTTGCCTTTTACTTCAATTTTTCCTCTTTTTTCAAAAGAAAAATCAGGATCATTTTTTAATAACTCATAAGTATCTTGACTAATGTTGACTTGTCCAATTCCACTTTGAGATTCCATTCGAGAAGCGGTGTTGACGGTATCACCCCAAAGATCATATTGAAATTTTTTGATTCCAACAATTCCTGCAACTACAGGTCCGGTGTGAATTCCTACTCGCATATTAAATGCTAACAATTCATTTACATCTCTTTCTTTTTTCCTTTGGGAAATAAATTTTTGCATTTCTAAGGCTGCAAGGACGGTGTTTTTTTCAGAGTTCTTGGAAGGCAAAGGAAGGTTGCCGGCTGCCATGTAAGAGTCGCCAATAGTTTTTATTTTTTCGATTCCATATTTATCTATGATATTATCAAAGACTTCAAAACAAGCATTGACTTCATTAATTAATTTTTCAGGGCTAACTTTTTCAGAAAGTTGAGTAAAACTTTTGAAGTCAGTAAAAAGAATAGAAACCATATCATAATTACGTGCAGTCGCTTTACCTTTTTCTTTAAGTTCTTGAGCAACTTCAGCAGGGAGAATGTTTAATAATAATTCATCAGACCGTTCTTTTTCTTTAAGGATGACTTCTTTTTGTTCCACGACCTCAGCTGTTCGATCTTCCACCAACCGCTTCAACACTTTTTCCCTTTTCCTCAAGTAAGAAGTTCGCTGATTCACAATTCCTATGATTAACAAAATACTTCCAAGGACATACATGATTTTAGCCAAAGTAGTTTCCCACCAAGGAGGTAAAACCGTAACTTCAATAACTGTTGGTTGCTCAGTCCAAAACCCAGCTTCTGTTTTTGCTTTCACTTTAAAAAGCTATTTTCCAGCCGGAATATTTGTAAAATGAACTTCCAATTTATTTCCAATTGAAACCCATTCTTTATCATAATTTTCTAATTGGTAGAAGTACTCGATTTTATCTGACTTATAAAAGTTTGGAGAAATAAATTGGAATCCAAAATCAGATTGGGTATAGCGTAAAACAATTTCTTTTTGATAAGAAATGTTCTTTCGCAAAATGGAATCTTGGTCACCGATATTAATTTTTTCTAAATTCAGAAATAGATCCGTTACAATTACAGGAGCCGTAAAATTATGTAGTTTAACACTATCTGGATGAAACTTAATAACCTTCATCGAACTATCCCACATAGAAAGATATACATTCCCTAGAGAGTCTCTAATATTTATGGCATCCCAAAATTTGGTATCAGGAACTCCATCGTAAATATCAAAATTTTGAATTGATAAGTCTTTGGGATTCAGACGAACCAATCCATTTTGAGCACCAATCCAGATGTATCCATTCTTATCTTCGACCATTGGAGGAAAGACTGTATTTGGTAAACCATTAGTTTTATCCAAGTTGATAAATTGATCTAATTCTGGTTTGTAAATACTAAATGCGTTAGCAGTAGAAATGTAAATCCAACCGTTAGCTCCTGTAATTATTTTATTGACTTGACCCTTTGCCAGCGAGAGTGGATTGTTTGGGTCATGTTGGAATATACTCACTTTTTCGGAAGATGGATTATACCTTATCAAACCTCCAAGGTTTGTTCCTAGCCAAACTTGATCAAGATTATCCACAGCAATACTATGTTTGATATACATAACATTTTGAAGTTTGCCAGAACTATCTGCTTGGATAATTTTTTGAGAGTAATCAATCAAAGAATTTTTTTTAATATTAAAATAACTTGGGAAACTAAACCAAATATTTCCTTTGGAATCCAATTCAAATTGTCGAGAATTATTTAATACTTTCTTCTTATTTGTGAAAATATTATATCCCCTTATTTTCATTTCACCTCTATCTACCCACCAAAGATCACCTGTTGGAGCAAACCTTAAATTGTCAACTTTTTTTGCTCTAAGCTGAGTTGGTAGTAAGTCCCCAATAAATTTATTTTTGTAAATATTATATGCGAATATCCCATCCTCTTTTCCAATCAAAATATGTTCCTCATCAAACGGAATGAGATCATTATAATCAAGAGGTAAAGTTGTAAAGGGATTGTCGAGAGTGTGAACCACAGAGACTCCAACATCTGCCCAACCACTCGTCCAAAGACTTCCTGCTCTGTCTTGAAATAGAGCGACGATTGATCCCAAGGAACATGAAGTTTGATCTTTTGGATCATGACGATACACTTTCAATGTATCTTTTTTAGTGTCATACTTAGCTACAGATTTCCAATCTCCAAACCATATATTATTTTCTTTATCTCTTAAAAAAGTTCTAGGAGCTTTACCTGGAGTAACAATCAAGTTCTCTGGAAAATCTCTAAAGGTTTTACTTTCTGGGGTAAATATTTGACTCGCAAATCGTTTTGAAGAAACCCATATTTCACCTTCATCAGTTTCAATTAATTCTCCTACAGTTTTATATTTGATATCGTTTAAATTTGGGGAAGGATTAAAATATTCAAAAGTGTCTTGTTCAGGAACATAACGAAATAAACCCAATGGGCTTCCTGTCCAAATTGTTCCATCTTTTGCATGTACAAATCCATTAACTCCAGTCTTGGGATAACTTTTAAACTTTCGACTTCCCTTTTTGCAAAAACAGGTTATGGATGGAACGACATTGATCCACATATTGCCATCTCTATCTTTATGTATCGAACGGATGTCATTGCCACAAAGACTTTCGGGATCATTTGGGTCATGAATTAGATGTTCATATGACTCTGTTTCAGGATCGAAAATGCTAATCCCGCCACCTCCATGACCAATCCAAATTTCATTATTCTCGCCTTTACAAATATCTGTTATGGCATTGTCTAATAACCCAGATGGATCATTGCCTTCATATTGAAATACTTTAAATTCTCGTCCATCGAATCTATTTAAACCATTGAGTGATGGAATCCATAGAAAACCTTGTTCATCCTGAATTATCTTACAGGTATAACTTTGTACGGTAGACAAGCCATCCTTTTTTGTATAACGTTTGAATCTTAATTCTTGACTAAAAAGAAATGTTGGAATAGTGAATACCAAAAAAATAAAAACTTGAATCTTTCGGAAGCAGGACTTCGCAGAAAGGATACTTTTAGTTAATTCGAGCTTTTTCATATTGGTTCTTTTGACATCTAATTCCACTATAAGGTATTATTATTTTTTTGGAAAAAAATAAAATAACACCACTTTTATTTTCACTCAATCAATTCTTAAGAGATTATATTTAAAGAGTTACTTTTACATTAGAAGTATTTAGAATGGGATACTTTTACATGAAGTCATATGAATTAAATTTGTTACTGAAAAATATTAACTTGAAAAAATGAAAAATAATAACAATGTAATTACAAGAACTACCAACCCTTGAATTCCAGTCATCAAAGTATAGCTCTGATAAGCATCTTTCATCTCAAGACCACTAAACTGCGACACCACCCAAAAGTAACTATCATTAGCATGTGAAACTGTCATAGCACCTCCTCCCAACGCCATCACCACAAGTGCCAATTCAATAGGCGTATCAAAACCCATAGTAGTCATTAGTGGTGCTAACATAGAAGAAGTAATGACCAAAGCATTGGTAGAAGAACCTTGTGAAGTTTTTAAAAGTGCTGCGATTAAAAAAGTGATGATAAGAAAAATGCTTCCTGAAAATTGTCCACCTTCAACCCAAGATTTAACGAGGTCAGCTAAAGGAGTTGCTTTTAGTACCGCTCCAAATGCACCACCTGCACCTGTGATAATCAAAATAGGTCCAGCCAATTTAATCCCTTCTCCAATCCAATCTGTCAAATGTGTTTTGTCAAATTTTTTAAATAAAGAAAATGTTAACAACATCCCTACAAATAAAGCAACTAATGGATTACCTAGAAAAAGTAAAACTTCAGAAAAGGAATTTTCCCATTTGAAAAATTTAATGAGCGAACCATTAGCAATCAAAATTATCGGAATAATTATGGGTAAAATAGATTTCCAAACTGATGGCATTTCTGGATTTAATTCTTCTAGAACATTTGACGTTTCTGTTTCAATGTATTGACCCTTTGTTTTGGCAAACCACCAAGAGACGAGTAGAGTAGGAATCGATACTACCAATCCCATTAACATGATCGTTCCAATATAATCAGCAGCGCCAATATTTCCTGCAGCAGCAATTGGTCCAGGTGTCGGTGGAATTAAAGTATGAGTAGTGTAAAGACCTGATGAAAGTGCTAAGGCAAGGGTTGCTTTTTTAACCTTTGTTTTTTTTGCAAGAGCATTGTTAAGTCCATTGAGAATTATGAATCCACTATCACAAAAAACTGGAATACTTACGACTGCTCCAATTAATGACATCGCTAAAGCGGGGCGTTTTTTTCCAACCAATTTTAAAATCAAATCTGCAATGCGGAAAGCTGCTCCAGATTTTTCTAAAATGATTCCAATGATACTTCCCATCACTACGATCAAACCGATGTATCCCATCAATCCGCCAAAACCATTATTGATAGCTTTAACGATTCCATCTAAAGGCATTCCAACAAAAATACCTACTCCAAAGCTTGCTAACATTAAAGCTAGAAATGGATGAAGTTTTCCAATGGAAGAAGCAACTATGATAAATATGACCGCTAAAAAAATTACTAGCAAAAGTGGACTACCTGTAAGCATTTCGTTTTGATTATGATTAAGTAATTTGCTTTTGTAAGTTGGAAATCAAATATAAACTTTTTCGTTGAAGGATTATTTTTAGAATTTTGAGGAAGTAGGTATTAAAAATGATTCAACTAGAAATCCTATTTCTTTTAACTTTTCAGAGTGCAAAAAGTAAGAGTCGCCTACATCCAAGTTGCAAGCGGCTCTTTTTTATATTTTAATTGTTGAAATATTATTTATCTTTTTCAGCCATGGTTGGAGTTGTAGTTGTTGTATCTATCAACATCCAAACTTCATCTTTGACTAAGTCTCGTACCTTTGATGTTTCTTCCATTACATCATCTATAGATTTTGACGATTTCATTTGATTTGGTATTTAAGTTAAAAAAAAGGATTAATAGAGTAAATATTCAACTTTAGCTTTTGGTGAGCTTTCTAATTTTGATAGGTGTAATTTGAAAGAGGAAGAATTAAGTATGCTTGTTTAACTATTATAAATTTGAGAATTAATATGAAAAACTACTAGCATATTTTAATCATTTTTTAGGACTCATCATTCATAAAATATTTGATTGCAGTAATTGTTATAATTGCAATTTTAAAAGATGATACAATTTTATTAATTCTATCCTTTTTTTAAAACTCCATTTTCATATTGCAAAATATCATCATCTCCTCCTGATAAAAATCATCTAATAAAACTTCTTTCCAACGTAACTTGTAGAAGAATAAATTTAAACATGCTATTAATTTTCTCATTAAAACAAATAGAAAATGAAAAATACAGAACAACTGCAAGACGTGAAAGCAAAGGTTTTACCATTTACGGTTACCCAAGCAATAGTAGGTTTAGAATCCTCTCCGTCTGATAATTCTTTGATTAGTTACATTGATTTTTTTACTAAAAAAATCCCTACGACTTCCGTTTTTTTTATCCATGTCGAACCTGAGATGGATAATTTCTCTGATTTATTTTTTGAAAGGGATCCTGAGTTTAAGCTTGAATTATTGGAATCAGAAAATACTAAAGTACTTCAAAATCAAGTAGATACCTATTTCACCGGAGTTGAGGATTTGGATGTAGAAATAGCCTTTAGAGCCGGAAAACCTTTGGAAGTACTCTTGTCAGCCTCGGAGGAAATGAAAGCAGATTTGGTGGTCATTGGTCAGAAAAAAGGAATTAAACATCATGGCATTTTGGCTAAAAAATTTGCTAGAAAAGCCAAAGGAAATGCATTAATCATTCCTGAAAAATCGATACCTAAAATCAAAACTATTTTGGTTCCAATTGATTTTTCCGAAAATTCTGCTCGAGCCTTACAAACTGCTGTTGGGATTAAAAAGCAAATGGATGAATCCGTAAAATTGATTGCGCTGAATATTTTTCAAATGCCAAATCTAAGCAGTTATAAAATCACCAGAACGCCTGCTCAACTAAAATCATACGCCACAGGAAACATCAAAGAAGCTTTTGAAAATTTCTTAGATAAATATGTTTCTGAAGAAAAAGACGAAATTGATGTTCAAGCACTTTTCAAAGATTCTCCAAAGATGGCAGGGCATATTTATAATTTTGCCACTAATAACGATGTAGATTTTATCATAATGGGAGCAAAAGGGCATTCACGTTTGGAAAGATTACTGATGGGAAGTGTAACTGAAAAAATGCTAAGTATCAATCAGAATTTTCCTACTATGGTAGTGAAGTGATGGTTAATACAGAAAATCTATTTGCTTTTAATAGTTGGATAAGTAATCACATATTTATTTAACTAGTTGCTTAGTAATGGGAAACTTTTAAGACTTAAGACTTTAGTCATACACCACAAATCTGTATGACTAAAGCCTTATGTTTTAAAGTTATTCCCAAACAAAAAATTGGAAATCAAATTCAACAATTTAATACTGAACATTTTTAAGAATAATAAGTTATTTATTTACATCCTAATTTAAATTATACGATGTAATTTTTTTTAAAATGGCTTAATATTCTTACTATGAAAACGTTACTCTTTCTCCTTTTAACATTCACACCATTTCTCATTCAAGCTCAAAATATTGAATTAACGATAAAAGGGATCACCTCAACTGATGGAAATTTATTAGTTGGAGTTTTCATTGATGAGGAAAGTTTCAGAAAAGAAATTCCTTTTAAAGAATTTTATTTTTCCAAAAGAGATCAAATAGATGGAGAATTGAAAGTAAATCTTACTCTCGAAAAAGGAACCCTTGGTATATCTCTTCTTGATGATAAAAACAATAATAAAAAAATGGATTTCAATTTCTTAAATATACCAAAAGAAGGATATGGTTTTTCAAACTACTATCATAAAGGTTTAAGAAGACCTCGGTTTGAAGATTTTAAATTTTATTGTAATGGGAGGGAAAAGCAAAAAATTGAAATTATTATTAAATATTTTTGAGTGCTCTGCTATTCATTTATAGGATGTTCAAAAAGGGGAAAAGGAAAATTTAATTCATTAAAGAAAAAACTTATATTGTGTAGTTAATTCATTAAGTAGCAACTACAATTTTTTATTTTACCCCGTAAAAAAACCATTATGTCAAACCAACGAAAAGCCTCAGAAGACCTAGAACAAGCACTAACTAAACTCAAAGATGGAACTCCATTATTACGTCTAGACCTATTCTACATTTTTTACCTTTTTCCATACCAACCAAAAAAGGACCAGTTTATTTTACAGGTTAATTCTTCCAATGAGAAACTTGGAGAAACCCTAATTATCTTTCGTCACCTCTTAATCAAATATGTCAAGGATCAGGAAAAAATAAAAGAGGTAGTCTTGAACGCTATTCACCATTATATTGTGAATACTGATGGTGCAATCCCCGAAGGGGAAGGAGAAGATCATTTTGATGTCTTTGAAGCGGTAACTCGCTACGCAAAATCTATCCATGTTGGAGTGAGAAAAGATTCTGATGGAGGATCATTGTTATTTGTTGATGGGAAAGAACTTGCTTGCTCAGCATGGGAT
>CAZMBP010000016.1:0-23011 GCA_964564545.1 uncultured Saprospiraceae bacterium | reverse complement strand
TTCCTTTGGCAGTCCAATGGTGGGCATCTTATTATCCTGGTGCAGAACCAGGTGGTGGTGGATATATTGCACAACGGATGTTCTCTGCTAAAGATGAAAAAAATGCGATTGGAGCAACCTTGCTTTTTAATGTAGCTCATTATGCTTTACGACCATTTCCGTGGATATTGATTGCCTTGGCGTCATTAGTTATCTTCCCTGAGTTAAGTGATATTTCTTCAGTTTTCCCCATGTTATCTGCTGATAAAGTAGGTCATGATATTGCTTATCCTGCCATGTTGACAAAGTTACCTTCTGGACTTTTAGGACTTGTTGCGGCAAGTTTGATTGCAGCATTTATGTCAACGATGAGTACTCAAATGAATTTGGGTGCATCTTATTTAGTTAATGATTTTTATAAAAGATTCATCAAACCTGAAGCAGAACAAAAGGAATTAATCAATGTAGCAAAAGCGTTTACAGTTGTTAGTGCAATTTTAGGAATGGGGTTAGGATTAATGTTAACGGATGCGACTCAGGCGTTTAATTTGTTATTATTGCTTGGAGCAGGAACTGGGGCGATTTATATTTTAAGATGGTTCTGGTGGAGAATCAATGCCATGACTGAAATAGTGGCAATGGTAGCTTCCTTATTTATTGCTGGCTTTTTTACATTTGGATCTCATGGATTGGAAGGTTGGCAAACGATAGTTTTAGGAGCAGTATTGACGACAATCATATGGGTAGTTGCTGCCTTCTTTACAGAACCTACAGATGATGAAACGCTAAGGAATTTTTATAAAAAAATACGACCAAGTGGAAACGGCTGGGATCAGGTTATTCAAAAAGCAAAAGCTGAAGGCGTAGAGATTCATAAAGAGAAAAGTCAATTACCATTGGAGTTGTTATGTTGGTTGGTTGGCTGTATTACTGTTTACGGTACTTTGTTTGCTACCGGAAACTGGATATATGGAAATACAAATACTGCTTTGTTTCAGACTGCAGTTTCAATAATAGGAGCAGCATTTTTGTTCCGAGCTTGGGGTAATTTGAAAACTGATGGGTAGCATTAGACGAACTTGATGGATGATATTATTGGATAAAAATAAGTAAGAACATGAATCTAGTAATTTTAAATTTAACAAAATTATTAAGTTCAGGTTTCTCAAAAAAAGTATCGAATGACGTTCAATTGTTCGGTACTTTTTGATTTTTAAATAAAAGTTTAATAATTAATTTTTAAAAATGAAGCGAGTTGATTTTTGTAAAATCGGGATTTTTTTAATCTTTTTTCTTTTTGTCAACATAAGCAAAACAATTGCACAATTAGATTGGGTTTCGTGGTCTTCTTTTCAGTTAAATTATAAAGCTGGCAAGAAGCTTACAGTAAAACTAAAACCAATTTGGAGACAAAAAAATGACTTGTCAGAATATGATAACACTTCGCTTGATGTAATTTTATCCTATAAAATAAATAATACATGGTCAGTTGATTTTAATAATCGGCATTGGTTTCTTCCAGAGGAAGGCGATGATCGGGAGTTCTGGTTTTTTGATTTGAATCACAAAGTGCCATTGTCTTCGAAAATTACAATGTCCAATAAATTGAGATATCATCTTGGAGTGGATTGGAATAGAGAAGATACTGATTTCTTAAGATGGTTGATAAAGATTTCCTATAATACCGGGAAGCGAATTAATCCTTTTATTGGAAATGACTTTTTCTATAGATTCCCACAAGATAATGTACTAGCTAGGATGAGATATAAGATAGGTGCAACAACTACTATTTCAAATAAATCAAAATTGACTATAGAATATTGGAGGCAGTTTACTACAACTGATAAATTTACTGAACCTCAAGGAAACTTTTTGGTAGTAAATTATAGTTATAACCTCAATTGAAAAATTAAAACAAAAAATAGTTATGAAATTAGCAGAAGCACTTCTCCTTCGTGCAGACTTACAAATAAATGTACGATTGAGCAACTCCCTAATAGATCAGGCTTTAAATTTTATTTTTTGATAACTACACTTTTCCAAAAATTGGTAATAAGTGGTTGATGTTTCCTTTTAAGATCCTTTTTCTTTTCCGAAATATTATAGCCGCCATATTGACTTTTTATGGCTTTGAATTTGGGTCAAAAGCAAAATCTTCCATGTTCAAAGTTTTTCCCATCGGATTCTTTTTGGAAGAGGAAAGCATTTTTTCCATGGTGTTGTTACTCATAAATTGATTTTAAAATTTCCGAATAGCTCTTACTTTAGCTTTATTTCTTTTTATTAATGAATAAGATTTTCCATTGAAAAAACTTTTATAGTATACATCACCGTTGTTTAACTCTGTCGAGCTCCAATAATATTCCTGTTTTAATCTTTGTGCCTTTGGTAAAGTCTTGTTAAACTCATATAGTTTATCTAATTCTTTCTGACTAGGTAAATACCAATCTTTGTATCCATCAAATTCGAAATTAGCACATAATTGAGCTGGATGATTTTTTCCAGTAAATTTTTTAATTAATCTTTCTGTATTTTTTGCTCCGTCATAAATGCCGGTGTCAAAAGCAAAGGCTTTTCCTCTTTTTTCTCCAAACCAGTTAATAGGTGTTGTACTTTGATCACCCTGAGACATAATTAAACCATGCAACCCTGTTTTATCTACATAAAAGATAACTCCACCTTCAAATTTATTTCCAACTGCAATTTTTTTCTTTCTTGCTTCATCGTCCTTTTTCTTTTGTTCCTCCTTTAAGATTTTAGCTTTAGCAATTGAGTCTTGTCGAATTTTCTCTTTTCGTTTTTTTGCAAGTTGTATTTTCTCTTTTTCTTTGACTTTAGCGTTATTATTAACTTTTTGCATTCCAAAATATCCAACCAAAGCAAGTAGAATAATTCCAATAATTCCACCGATTATTTTTCCATTTCCGCTACCTGAAGTTTTAGATGGAGGAGTTGGAGTAGGCTGTTTTTCTTCTTCTTTTTCTGGAGGTGAAGGAGTTGGTTCTTCAGAAGGGACAGGTTCATCAACTTCAGGAATAGTTGATTGTTTTCCAATCTTATCAGCGAGTGCTAATAATTCAACATTGATTTTATTTAAAGTTCTTTGCGCAGTATCTTCATCAAGAATACCTAAGGTTTGTTCCTCCTTAAGTTTCGAGTATCTGCTATTGATTAGGATGAGTTGTTGGTCGAGTTTTGATAATTGTTCTTTGGCAAGTAATTCAAGTGCTTTGTCCGTTTTGTTTTTTCGAATTAAATCTTTGACTTGATTAACTAATTCTTCGTAAGATTTCATCTTGTTTTTTTGTAGATTTATTAATTGAGGTATTAAATATTCTACAATATAGAAAAAATCTGATTTGTTCCTTGTTGATCTATAAAGGATTTTTATTTAAAAACAACAGTATTTAATTCTTTAGCCAGGTCATTTCTCATCCCATCTAATTTCATTTGCATTTTTATCAAGGTCATTTGTTTTTCCACATCTTTACTTTCAGATGCAGCTTTTAATTCATCTTGATTTTTCTTAGCCATTCGAACCACTTTTGCCAATTTGAATCGCTTTAGGGAAAGGACACTATCTCTAGTAAAATTCTCTTCGGGTATTGGTTGAGTTTGTAAAGTTACGCCCCATTTGTTTTTCCAATTTTCGCTATATTGATTGGGGGAAGTGGAAAGATCCAAAGCAAGTTGCGCAATCTCTTCATCTTCATGACCAATATAAAATTGAGGAGTCAATGGTTTTTCTTCTACCAAATGTTGTAAACTTAAAGTGGCCACTCTTTGATATAATTCATTATCAAAATCCTCCAAGACATCTTGAATGTTCGCTAATACAAATTGACCAACGGTGATGTTTTCTTCCTTATCAAAAATCACATTACAACCAGTCACCAATATCCGAATGATTTCTTTTTCTTTAAATGCATCACCACTTTTTTTAGTGGAAGACTGAGGGGCAATACTATGTATGCCTTGTTCTTCAGCCGCAGCCATAGCATCCATTGCGGCAAGATCTTCAGGACTTGGCTCATTCGCATAAGGATTATTTGGATCTACATTCGGTTTTGGTTTTTGCGGAATTGTTTGCTTAGGTGTAATTGCTCTTTCTCTTTCTGCTCTTCTCTTTTCAAATTGTCGTTTTGTCTCACTCTTTTTTACTAAAGCTTCAATAATTCGATTCGCCTCCGCTACCAAATATTTTTCTTCGACATCCATAATCGAAGCGCACTCTTTGATATAAAGTGATCGCTTAAGCGTGTTTGGAATTTTAGCAATACTTTCGATGATGCTACCGATGAGCCGAGTTTTTTTAACAGGATCATGTTCTGCTTCAGCAAGTAATAATTTTGTTTTGAAAAATATAAAATCATCTGCTTTTTCGTCAATGTATTTTTTAAATTCTTCCGTTCCAACTTTTTGTAAATAAGAATCAGGATCTTCACCATCTGGCAATAACACTACTTTTACATTCATATCTTGTTCCAAAACCAAATCCAATCCTCGCAATGCAGCTTTGATTCCAGCATTGTCTCCATCATACAGAATCTTCATGTTTTTGGTGAAACGACTGACGAGTTGAATTTGACCAACAGTCAAGGAAGTTCCTGATGAAGCTACTACATTTGTGATTCCAGCTTGATGCAAGGAAATAACATCAGTATATCCTTCTACCAAAATACATTCGTCTAATTTTCGAATTTCACTTTTCGCAAAATAAGCTCCGAAAAGTACTCGACTTTTATTATAAATATCGGACTCAGGTGAGTTAATATATTTAGCGGCTTTTGCCCCTTTTTGTAAAATACGTCCACCAAATCCGATAATTTTTCCACTTAAATTTCGGATAGGGAACATCACTCGCTCCCGATAAAAATCACTTCCATATTGAGTGGTTAAACCCAATTTTTTCAAAACGTCCAACTTGTGAGAGTCTTGAGTTGCTTGCAAAGTGAAGCTATCTTTTTGCTTGGAAGTATATCCCAAATGCCAATGTTTCATGGTCTCTTCCCGAAATCCTCTTTCTTTGAAATAACTTAAGCCAATACTTTTTCCTTCGTCGGTTTGCATTAATTCTTTATGGAAAAAATCAGCAGCGTATTGATTGGTGATAAATAAACTATCGGCTAATTGCTTTTCTCTTCGTTGGGCATCAGTCAATTGCTTTTCAACAATTTCAATATTATATCGATCAGCTAAATATCTTAATGCCTCAGGAAAAGACATATTTTCATGATTCATGATGAACCGAACTGGGTCACCACCTTTTCCGCAACCAAAACACTTACAAAGGTTTTTCGCGGGGGAAACCACAAAAGAAGGTGTCTTCTCATTATGGAAAGGGCATAAACCTTTTAGATTGGAACCAGCACGTTTCAAATTCACAAAGTCACCAACGACATCTTCGATCTTCGCTGTATCAATTATTTCTTGTACCGTTTTTTGTGGAATCATTTATCGGAAAATTATTTTTGTAAAAATACCAAAAATCTGTTAATGATGGAATGTTATTTTTCCACATTGGGTAACAAATAACACGTAGCGGTCTGCTTTAGCTGACCTAAAAATTTCCCCATCATGTTTTTTTTAGGTCAGCTAAAGCAGACGACTACGTGGAAGGTGCTATTCCTAAAATTTAACATCAAGTTAAAAACTTTAACCTCCACCCATTTTAACTTTTAATAAAATGACTATCAATATTTTATAAATTCAATTTTAACGTCTATTAAAATTGATAACACCTTTTGGATAAAAAAATGAACATCTTATTAATAATAATTTGAAGTATAGTAGCAAGTTCAGATTATTAATGACCTAAGAAATTTAATGTTTAATTAGAAAAAATATGGGTGTTCTCATAGTGTGTGGATTGCCCTTCCTTCGGAGACGATTGGGAGGGCAATTTTTTATAAAAAAACCACTCAAATATTTTTAAATAATTTATCCACCCTAGATTATTCATTTTTCATTAGTTAATTATCTTTGTGGCGAATTTGAGAATGATTTTTTTATCAAAAAAATAAACCACAAGATGTCTAATCAAATTGAAGGGAAAACAATCGCCACTCGCGCAGCTGATAATATCAGAATCCTCGCCGCAGCAATGGTAGAAAAAGCAAAATCAGGTCACCCAGGTGGACCAATGGGAGGAGCCGATTTTGTCCAAGTACTTTACTCTGAATTTTTAAATTACGATCCAGACGATATGTCTTGGCCAATGCGTGACCGCTTCTTTTTAGATGCTGGACATATGTCATCTATGTTGTATGGAGTTCAAACTTTATTGGGTAACTACTCAATTGATGATATCAAAAACTTCCGTCAATGGAAAAGTCCAACTCCTGGACACCCAGAAGTAGATGTGGAAAGAGGAATTGAAAATACATCTGGACCATTAGGTTTGGGACATGCATTTGGAGCAGGAGCTGCCATTGCAGAACGATTTTTGGCCGCTCGATTTGGAGAGATAGTTGAACACATGACTTACCTTTATATTTCTGATGGAGGAATCCAAGAAGAAATTTCTCAAGGAGTAGGAAGAATTGCAGGGCATTTAGGTTTGGGAAAATTGGTTATGTTTTATGATGCAAATGATGTGCAACTTTCAACTATGGTCGATGAAGTGACTATGGAAGATACTGCAAAAAAATATGAAGCTTGGAACTGGCATGTGATAACAATTGATGGAAATGATACAGATGCAATTCGGCATGCCATTCAATCTGGAATTGATGAGTCAGAGCGACCAACTTTGATTATTGGAAAAACTGTAATGGGTAAAGGAGCAATGACTGAAGCTGGAGAAATCTATGAAGGAAAAGTAGATACGCATGGTCAACCGTTAAGTAAGTCAGGTGGAGACTTTGTAGCATCAGTTAAAAACTTGGGAGGAGATCCTGAAGATCCATTTCAAATTTTCCCAGATGTAGCTGAGTTTTATTCAAATGTTTTAGATAGAAAAAGAGAATATGCTAAAAAACGAAAAGCAGCATTTGAAGTTTGGAAAACGGATAATCCTAAACGTGCTGCTCGATTAGCAAACTTCTTTTCTAAAGATGTTCAACAAATTGATTGGGCAGCTATCGAACAAACTCAAAATGCAGCTACTCGAGTGGGATCTAAGAATGTGTTGAGCCATTTGGCAGATCATGTTGGAAATATGATCGTATCGTCTGCTGACCTTTCTAATAGTGATAAAACAGATGGATTCTTAAATAAGACTTCTGCATTCCAAAAAGGAGATTTTAGAGGACAATTTTTACAAGCAGGTGTGGCGGAATTGACAATGGCAGCGTTGTGTACAGGGTTGGCTTTGCATGGTGGAGTAATTCCAGTTTGTGCTACCTTCTTTGCTTTTTCTGATTATATGAAGCCAGCGATGAGAGTTGCAGCTTTGATGGAAACTCCAGTTATTTTCCTTTGGACACATGATGCATTTAGAGTAGGAGAGGATGGACCTACCCACCAACCAATTGAGCAAGAAGCGCAATTAAGGTTGTTGGAGCAATTGAAAAATCACTCTGGAGAGAATAGTTTATTAGCATTAAGACCAGCAGATACTGACGAAGCAACTGTAGCTTGGAAAATGGCTTTCGAAAATAGAAAGACTCCAACCGGTATGATTTTCTCAAGACAAAATATTCAAACACTTCCTGCAAGTGAAGGAAATACTCGATATCAAGATGCACTAGGAGCTCAAAAAGGAGCCTACATTATTCAAGACTGTGAAGGAACTCCTGATGTTGTTTTAGTTGCCAATGGTTCTGAAGTAGCTACATTGATTGATGGAGCTGAGAAATTAAAAAACCACTATGGTAAGAAGGTTAGAGTTGTTTCAGCAATTTCTGAAGGATTATTTAGAAATCAATCAGCTGAATATCAAGAATCAATTTTACCAGCAGCTTGTCCTAAATTTGGTTTGACTGCGGGATTGCCAAGTACATTGCAAGGTTTGGTAGGAGCAACAGGAAAGGTATTTGGAATGACTCATTTTGGGTATTCTGCACCATACACAGTACTGGATGAGAAGTTTGGATTTACTGGTGAGAATGTTGTAAATCAAGTTTTAGATTTATTGAAATAAAAATCTAAATGATTTGAGAAATATAAAAAGCACTTTGAGTTAATTCTCAAAGTGCTTTTCTAATTTTAAAAATTATTTTATCATTTAGAAAACAAAGAAATGGCTTGACCATCAAAAGAGTTATTAGTTACAGCATCTAACATGAAATCAGCAATGTCCCTTCTGCTAATAAACATTTTTCCAACTGATTCCTCTGACCTTTTGACAACATAGCCTTTGACTTTTTTATTATTTAAAATTGCAGCACGCATAATAATTGAGTTGATATTTTTCTTTTTTAAAATAAGATCTTCTGCTCTTTCCATGTCTGCAAATATTTCACTTCCAATTAAAGGAAAGGTCACTTTAACAATAAATTTCCAAAGCCAAGATTTCATACATTGATTTTTTGAATCACCTAATCCAACTGCTGACATATGTACAAATTTTGGATTCGAATCAGTAGCTTCGATAGCTTGTAGCATCACTTTTACGCCTTTTTCGACAATATAATTTGGCTTTTTATTGGTACCCAATGTCGATAAAATAACATCAACTCCTTCAAACAATTTTGAAACTGCTTCAAGATCATCAACACTTCCTTTGATGATTTCAATTTTATCTTTGTATGAATTTAATTTATCTGGATTTCGGGCAAGCACTTTAATTTTAAAACCTTTTTCAAGTCCTCTTTGTAGGACAAATTTTCCAGTTGCTCCAGTTGCACCGATTATTGCTATCGTTGGTATTTCACTCATATTTATTCAATTATTTATTCAATGGTTATTTGAAAGCAAAATTAGGAAACCAGAACTATAAATAATATAGCACTTTCCTAAAGTATAGTAACCTTATTGGAAACAAAAGTTTATCTTAGTTTGAAAAAAATGAAATGGATAAAGAGACAAAATTGAAAATAGAAGAATTTAAAAGTTACAGGCTTGATAAGCCACCTTTGGAAATAATAGCTCATTATAAAAAAGAATTACAAGCTATTCAGGATGCTTTAGAGCTAATTTCAGGAAGGTGGAAAATGCCAATTATTTCCCTATTGTGTAATGGTGAGTTTAGGTATTCTGAATTGGAAAAAGGATTACCTAAAATTACTCCCAAGATGTTGTCCAAAGAATTGAGAGATTTGGAACAAAACGAATTGGTGATTAGAAAAGTCCATAATACGATTCCTGTAAAAGTAAGTTATCAATTAGCAGATTATGGTTACACTTTGGTTCCTTTAATCATTGAATTAACCAATTGGGGAATGAATCATCGAAAAAAATTAATGTCTGGAAATAAG
This sequence comes from uncultured Saprospiraceae bacterium, assembly GCA_964564545.1. Classification (GTDB taxonomy): domain Bacteria; phylum Bacteroidota; class Bacteroidia; order Chitinophagales; family Saprospiraceae; genus CAJQQY01. Next base: position 13,673 of record CAZMBP010000016.1, on the reverse strand, counting down.
TAATTTATTGGAAGTTGGTTATTTAAAAAATATTAAAATTGCTCCAACTGCTGTCAACACTAAAATCAATTGTCGATATGCTTGATTTTTTATTTTTTTCACAACTTGTAGGCCTACTAAAAAACCAATAATCACCATGGGAAATAATCTCAAATTAACTGCCATTGATTCCATAGAAATGCTTTCCCAATGAAAAATATGAAAAGGTAATTTGAAAATATTTATGACAAAAAATAACCATGCCGCAGTTCCAATAAATTGATCTTTTGGTAATCGCATAGCTAAGAAATAAATGTTGGAAAAAGCTCCAGCGAGATTTCCTAACATAGTTGTTACACCTGCCATAAACCCCATGGTACTTCCGAACCATTTTGATTTTGGGATAACTTTTACTTTTGAATTTTCCCACCAAAACATCATAATGACAGAGCCAATAATTATGATAGCTAACCACCTTTTAAAAACTTCTGGAACTAAATCCTTACCAACAAAACTTCCAATCACTACACCAAGCATCATCCAAGGTAGAAGTTGCATTAAATATTTCCATTGAGCATGACGATTGTAATAAATGACTGCCATAATATCTCCAACTATTAAGAGAGGTAATACAATTCCCGTAGATGCTTTTGGATCAAAAACGAAAGCTAAAATGGCTACTATAATTATCCCGATTCCTTTGATTCCAGCCTTGGCAATACCGAGTAAAAATGCCGCAAACGCAGCATATGCCCAATAGAGGTTGGAGACTTGGAATTGTGGAGTTAACTCGAGAATTGATTCCATAAAATACTGGTAGCCAGTTGTTTAAAGTTAAAGGATGAATTCGGGTTAGGATTTTTTAGACATCGCAAATGCAAAAATTTGTTCTACTTTTTCTACCAATATATCAATTTCATCTTCAGTATTATAATAATGAACCGAAGCTCTGCAAACTCCTTCTAATCCTCTTTTGTCCATATCTAAAACTGAACTAAAACGAAGACTTGGAGAAAGATTTATTCCTTGTTGTAACAATGCATTTACAAGTGCTTCAGGATCAACTCCAGCCATTGAGAAAGTTACGATTCCACATTTGTTATTGCCAATATCTGTAACTTCAATTCCCCCGATTTTTTCTAATTCGCTTCGCAAATATGTTGACAAATGTTGGATTCTTTTCCATGTGTTTTCGACTCCCAAATTATTTAAATAGGAGAGTGCTTTCGAAAAACCCAAAACCAAAGCATAGGATTTTTCCCATTGTTCAAATATTTTAATATTACAATCTAAATCATAATTGTCAGCATCTATCCAATGAGCGGTGACCATATCTAAAGTGGCAGGTTTTAATTTTTTTAAAATTTCTTTTCGAACATAAATAAAACCCAATCCACGCGGACCTCTCAAATATTTTCGACTTGTTGTACTTAAAAAATCGCATTGAATTTTTTCAACATCAATTGGAATATGACCAACCGATTGGCAGGCGTCAAGCAAGTATAAAATGTTGTGCTTTTTAGCAATTTTCCCAATCTCTTCAGCAGGCATAATTAAGCCGCTGTTAGTAGGAATATGTGTGACTGCAATGAGTTTTACATGAGGAGAAATCAATTCCTCCATTTTTTCTAACAATATATTTCCGTCATCGTCACTTGGAACAATTTTGACAACAATTCCTTTTTCTTCTTTCAGTTTTAAATAGTTCAAATAACAATTTCCATATTCTACCTCGGTAGTTAAAATCACATCACCAGCTTCCCATGGAATAGAATGAAGAATTTTGTTAATCCCATCAGATGCATTTCCAACTATAGCAATTTCATCATCTGAAGCATTAATTAGTTTGGCAGCTTCGTTGTAAAATTCATTGATTATATTTTCGTATTTAGCTTTGACTTCGTAACCTCCAAGAGTTGCTTCTAATTGTAAATACTCTGTTATAATGTCAATCGAATCTTTGATTGGAAGAGAACAACCTGCATTATTAAAATGAATTACAGCTTGCGTTCCAGGTGTGTCTGCTCGAAGTTGGTCAATATTTAAACTCATTTGGAAATATAGATTAGTGGTTTAGTTTGATTGTTTCTGTCTCCTTTTATATTTAGGAAATAAGTCCCGTTAGGAATTTGTAAAGGTAATTGCGACAGCGTTATAAAATTTTTTCCTTGGGGTAGTTTTCCAAGATGTTTTTCAAAAATAATTTTTCCATCAAAGTTAATTAATGAAAGTTGAATAGTTTCAGAGTTGTCTAAATTTAAAATAACTTGATCATTTTGAGAAAATGGATTTGGAAACTCAACTGAAAATGTATTTTCTAACACCGTATTTACGGAAGTAGTAAACTCGCTTCCCATGTCCATAAACAATACAAAACCATCATGATCCGATGTTCGGTAATTTGGAGATATTTGATTTTCAAAATCTTCAGAGAAATCTGCATTTCCTCTCACATATTGCATTTTGTCAACCATAAGTCCTTGAAGGTTATTGGTCAAACAATGATCTAATATTTGTGCATTATTTTGGAAAATATAAGAATATTGTTCTTCAACAGGAAGCGTTAGGCTTTGATTAATTAACGGAGATGAAACGATATTTTGAACTGGGTACTCTGCTCCAAGAGACGGCGTTCCTGCAATTTGATTAACTACATCAACAATACCGTCAGAGAACTGGAAGGCATTAAAGTCACCTACTACAATTAAGTTTTCATCAATTCTTTCTTCGACCATTTGGGCAACAGAGATTGCTTGTTCATGTCTCCGAAGTTTGGTACTTGTTTGAGAAATATTATTTAATGATTTCAAATGCAAGTTTAAAACACTAACAGGAAGGGGTGGAGAACTATTAAAATTTCCTTCTAACAATAACGGTGGACGATAATGTAAATCACCACCTTGGCTAAATTGTTCATCTGCACCAAGTTGAGTTATTTGAATATTGCTAACCGTATTTTTAACCAAATAGCCAACATTAATTACAAAGCCTCCGCTAGTTCCATTCGAAATCAAATGAGGAGTGTAGATGATATCAGGATTATTTTCTTTTATCAAATTGGAGAGGTCTTGTAAAACTGCTAAACTTCTAACCTCTTGAACCGCGACAATGTCGGGAGCATTCATCAAATCAACAATATAAGCAGCTACTTTTTGACGTCTAGTGGTATATTCATTTTCTAGATTTGATAAAACATAAAAATTGACACAGCCAATAGTCGCTTGAGTTGAAGTTGGTTCATCAACTGGAATCAAAGGAGCATTTCCCGAGAATTGAAAATCTGTCATCCTAACGATATAATCATCAAATGCATAATCCACAACCCCAGTTCCAGAGACATTTACTCTAGCCCATTGTTGATCTTGGTCAGGTAGACCATCAGCAATTTTTACTTCAAAAACTTCTGGGTTCCCATCAAACTCAGGTAAGCCACTTGGAGCTGGAGTAAAAATACCTGGCTCTCGGAATGCTCTTGTTGTTCCAATTTTGACGGAAGTTTCTCCATATTGATTGGTAGGTGAATTAGAAATAGCTTGATCAAATGTCACCAACATTCCTTCTACTTTTTCCATATCTGGAATATCCACATTATTAGGTGATGGAAAATTTTCAGTTAGCAGAAAAGGTTCAGGAAGCGTAACAGAGGTTGAATCGATGGTAATTGACATTCCATCAGCTTCATCCATTTGAGTTCGTTGGAACTTTTCTCGAACTGTTCCTGAAATGGAAACCATATTTCCAACCTCTACAGAAGGCGTATTATTGGTCACAATGATAATTCCATCAGAAGTGGATGGATTGTTATCTGAACGATAAGTTGGTGTTTGGACGAAAAAATAATCATCACCTACTTGAGTTACTATATTTTCATTAGTTTCGACGATCTGATTTAGGTAAGGTGTGAATAGAGTTTCTCCCTGAATCTCCCATATTTCTAAAGTTGGGTTTTGAGCAGTTAAATTACTGATAATGAGTAAGATAGAAGCAATTAGTAAAAAGATTTTATTCATTATGTGATTTTATTTTTTTCAAAAAGAATGCAAAGTATTATTAATTTTACCCAAATAATTGAACAATACATTTTTTATTTTATTTCTATACTATGCAAAATACAACTAACGACAAATTTCTTGAAAATGCTAAAAATCCAGTAGCGCAAGCTGGTTTGGTTTTAGGTATTTCAATTTTATTTATGGTATTCACAAAGTTAATGTCTTTGATCGGTGCTGCCCAATTTCAAGATGTTATACCATGGACAATATCGGCTTCTTTCCTTTTGTTTTTTGTGGTATTGAATTCAATTTATAGTCTTTCCTCCGACGATATCAATAGATATTGGATTAGATCAATAATTTCCTATCTAATTTTAGCAATAGTTTCTGGCACTTTGGCGTATTTATTTTCATCAGTAGCATTTAAAGATGCTGGAACAATCAGATGGATATTTTATGTTTTGACATTTTCGTATTTGGTATTTTTATCGATTCTTAATTTTATGAAAAAAATAGTCGCATTTGCAGAACGAGAAGAATGGACTGCTCCAAAAAAACGAAAGCGGAAAAATAAAAAAAGATAAGTTTCCTTTTTCATAACCAATGAGAAGATAAATAGTTGAATCTGATAACAATACATTTCCGGTTTAGGAATAACCTTCTCAGATAAGTTCGAATTCTAAATCTTTTTTAATTTATTAAAATCAATCAATTTTAAAATATAATCAATCATGTTAAAAATAATTTCAAGTATTCTATTTTCTACATTTGTAATTGTATTGTTTTTATCGTGCAGTCAAAACCCAAATGTTGCAAATACAGATTATGTTGTAAAAAAAGCAGAAGCAAGGATTGCAAATGCTATATCTGAAACAGGAGACACTCTCAAAAAAATAGTCAAGTCTAAATCAGAATGGAAAGCTCAATTAACAGCTCAAGAATATTATGTACTGAGAGAAGCTGGAACGGAGAGATCTTTTACCGGCGATTTATGGGATAATAAAAAAGAAGGAATCTATACTTGTGCTGCTTGTGACTTACCACTTTTCGATTCTTCTACAAAATATAAATCGGGAACTGGTTGGCCAAGTTTTTATCAACCAATTAATGAGGCTCACATTGGAAGAGGAACAGATCAAGATTTAGGATACACTAGAAATGAAGTTCATTGTGCAAGGTGTGGTGGGCATCAAGGACATGTTTTTAATGATGGACCTAAACCTACCGGACTTAGATATTGCATAAATTCTGTTTCTTTAAATTTCGTAGAACAGAAATAACAAATCATATAAAAGGGCATTTTTAAAGTAAACATTATACTTTTTAGGTGCCTTTTTTGTAAAAAAGTTATTTGGGTGTCGTAAAACAAGATTGAATTAATTTTTAAAAAATTGGAAAAAACCTTGTTTACCAAAAAATTAACCATTAGGTTTGTATAAATCATTTAAATAAAAAAGATGACGACTATTAAAAACAATTCATTTTATTTTAGCTTTTATTATTTCTGGAACACTACGAAGTAGGGGCTAAATCGAATATGTTTTTATAACAAAAAAGAGTTCCTAAAAGTATTGGGAACTCTTTTTTGTTTGCAGATTATTAAAATTCTACTTGTTTGAAAACAAAGTAGATTTCTCCAAAACTGAATATAGAATCATGAAGATCCTAACCAACGCATTTTATTTTTATTATGGTTTCTGGTTTTACGATAAATCGTAAAGGAGGACATTTATTTGATCTATTTATTCTAAGAATAAAAAATCAAAGTCCTCATTTGAGGACTTTTTTTTTTGATACAACAAAACACGAATTTTAAATGAGTATATACAAAAACTTAAAATCTGAAGAAAAAAAGATAGTTGGGATATCAGATGTTAGCTCGAAACTAAAGCAGCCAAGGATTGCGATTCAAGGTGTTTCAGGGGCTTTCCATCATATAGCTGCTAGAAGGTTTTTTAAAGATCAAAAATTGGAAATCATACCTGCGGATACTTTTGATTCTTTGATGATTAAGGCAGAAGATACTTCAATTACTGATCATGCTTTGATGGCAATCGAAAATACAATAGCTGGGAGTATTTTAAATAACTACCAATTGCTCAATCATTCGAAATTACATATTGTAGGAGAAGTTTATTTAAGAATCCAACAAAATTTGATGGTCTTACCAGGAGTGAAAGTTGAAGATTTAAAAGAAGTTTATTCTCACCCTGTGGCAATCGCCCAATGTCAAAAGTTTTTCCAACAATATCCACACATCAAACTTATTGAATCAGAAGATACTGCCTTGAGCGCTAAAAGAGTTCAAGATGGGCAATTAAAAGATACAGGTGCTATAGCAAGTGTATTGGCTGCAGAAATGTATGGATTAGATATGATTGGAGAAAGTATTGAAACGTATAAGAAAAATTACACTCGATTTTTAGTCCTAGATAGAGTAGAAAGCCCAGAGAATAATGATTTTGATAAAGTATCTATTTGTTTCACTTTGCCACATGAGGTGGGAAGTTTGCATCAAGTCTTAGCAGCTTTAGCTTTGTGTAAAACTAATTTGACAAAGATTCAATCAGCACCACTTTTAGATAGCGAATTTGAGTATTTATTTTTTGTAGATTTTTTATTGGACGAAAACAAAGATTTTGAGAGCATTATAAATGTGATCAAAAAACACACTTTAGAATTAAGAATTTTAGGAACGTATCAAAAAGGAGTTAAGTATGAATATTAAACAAGCCAGCAGGCTGAACTCGGTTAAGGAATATTATTTTTCTAAAAAATTAAAAGAGATTGCTGAACTGCGAGCGGCAGGGAAAGATATTATTAATCTTGGAATTGGTAATCCAGATTTGCCTCCATCAGATGCTTCACGGAAAAAAATGGAAGAAGCTATTTGGCAAAATAATAAGCATGGTTATCAAAGCTACCGCGGTGCTCCTGAATTGAGAAAAGGAATTGCCAATTGGTATCAGAAATATTATCAAGTTGGATTAAATCCTGATAATGAGATTTTGCCCTTAATTGGATCAAAGGAAGGTATCATGCATATTGCAATGAGCTTTTTGGAAGAAGGTGATGAAGCATTAGTTCCTAACCCAGGATACCCAACTTACCGAACTGCCTCAATGTTGGCTGGAGCAAAAGTTATTAATTATAATTTGGAGGAAGAACTTGGTTGGATGCCTAATTTGGAAAAACTTGAACAACAGGATTTGAGTAAAGTCAAAATCATGTGGGTGAATTTTCCAAATATGCCAACAGGTGCTGCAGCGAGTAAAGATTTTTTGACGAAGTTAATTTCATTTGCAAAACGGAATGAAATCTTATTAGTTAATGATAATCCATACAGTTTTATTTTGAGAGATGAACCAACTAGCTTATTGTCAATCGACGGAGCTAAAGATGTTGTGTTGGAGTTAAATTCATTGAGTAAATCTCACAATATGGCTGGTTGGAGAATTGGCATGTTGTTGGGGAAAAAAGAATGGGTTGACATTGTTTTGAAATTTAAAAGCAATATGGATTCAGGAATGTTTTTACCACTTCAATTAGGAGCAGTTGAAGCCATGAATAATCCTCCAGAGTGGTTTTCGAATTTAAACGAAATTTACCGGAAGAGACAAAAAGAAGCCTTTAAAATTCTTGAATTCCTCAATTGTACCTTTCAAAAAGATCAAGGAGGAATGTTTGTATGGGCCAAAATACCAAGTAACTATAATGATTGCTATGCGTTATCAGATGAGGTTTTATACAAAACAAATGTATTCCTAACTCCTGGTGGAATTTTTGGAACACAAGGAGATCAATTTATTCGAATTTCATTATGCAATAAAATTGAAGTTTTTGAGAAAAGTTTGGAACGGATAAAAGAAATTTCATTGGTTCCTGTTTCAAAGCATTAACCCTAAAAGAATTGAAAAAAAAATGACAATTACTATAATAGGAATAGGACTTATTGGTGGTTCCATGGCAATCAGTTTAAAAGAAAATGGATTTGCCGATCGGATAATCGGAGTAGATAAAAGTCAAGACAACTTAGATAAGGCTGTTCGAAGAAGATTGATAGATGAAGATATGGATTTAGAAAATGCGGTAAAACAATCTGATATCGTAATTATTTCTATTCCCGTAAATGCAATGTTACAAGTTTTGCCACAAGTGTTAGATCTAGTTGAAAATCAAGTAGTGATTGATGTTGGATCGACAAAGGTTGATTTGTTAGAGTGTGTAAAAAATCATCCAAAACGAGCTAATTATATAGGAACGCATCCGATGGCTGGAACTGAGCATTCTGGTCCTGAGGCAGCTATTCCAAATTTATTTACTCAGAAAACTACCGTCATTTGTAATGCTGAACAATCGAAAAAAGAAGCTGTTGCATTAATAGAGGAAATGTATAGATCTATGGAAATGAAATTAATATACATGGATGCTGAATCACATGATGTTCACACAGCGTATATTTCTCATATTTCGCACATCAGTTCATTTGCTCTTGCGTTGACGGTTTTGGAAAAAGAAAAAGATGAAAAAGCTATTTTAGATTTGGCAAGCTCAGGTTTTAGTTCGACAGTTCGATTGGCCAAAAGTTCTGCTAATATGTGGGTACCTGTTTTTCAGCAGAATAGAGATAATGTTCTAGATGTTTTGGATGAACATATCAATTCATTATCGAAATTTAGGACACTACTAATCAAGAAAAATTTTAATAAAATCCATGATTTGATTGTTCAATCAAATGATATTAAAAGGATTTTGAATTCATAAAAAATAAATTCCTAGACCGTTACTTAATCAAAGGATACAACTTGCTAAGTAAAAAAGTCAAGTATTAAATTACAATTTAAATCTAAGTCAAAATGGAAATGCAATTTAAACCCCTTGTGGAAAAAGAAGCTGGTCAACCGATTATTATCGCTGGACCTTGTAGTGCTGAAACGGAAGCACAAGTTTTAGAAACTGCTCATGGATTGAAAGATCAAAATATAGATTTCTTCCGTGCAGGAATTTGGAAACCTCGAACTCGACCAAATGCTTTTGAGGGAGTTGGGAAAGTAGGGTTACCTTGGCTCACCAGAGTGAAGGAAGAAACAGGAATGAAAGTAACGACTGAAGTAGCAAAAACTCAACATGTTTTTGAAGCTTTAAAGCATAATATAGATTTACTTTGGATTGGAGCAAGAACGACTGTAAGTCCATTTGCTGTTCAAGAAATTGCCGACGCGGTGGAAGGAGTTGATATTCCAGTTTTGATAAAAAATCCAATTAATCCAGATTTGAATTTATGGATTGGAGCTATCGAAAGAATTTATAATGCAGGAATTAAAAGAGTAGGAGTGATTCATCGAGGTTTCTCATTAGCTGGAAATAGTTCATATAGAAATGAACCACTTTGGCAAATTCCAATTGAATTAAAAAGACGATTTCCTGACTTGACGATAATTTGCGATAACAGCCATATCTGTGGAAGAAGAGATACATTGGCTGATGTTGCTCAAAAGTCTTTTGACTTAAGTTTCAATGGTTTGATGACGGAAACTCATCCTAATCCTGATGAAGCATGGAGTGATGCAAAGCAACAAATTACACCTGCTACCTTCGGAGAATTGGTTAGTAACTTAGTGATCAAGCATGAAGAATTGGATACCGAAGACCACGGAAATATTGATGCACTTCGAGCTCAAATAGATGGAATTGATAATGAATTGTTGAATATGTTGGGTAAGAGAATGGAAATTGCACAAGCAATTGGTTTGTATAAAAAAGCTAAAAATATTTCTATTCTTCAGCCTGTTCGATGGAATGAAATTTTGGAATCAGGAATAGCCAAAGGTGAAGCTAAAGGATTGAGTGAAGAATTTATTGCTCAGTTTTTAAAAGCAATTCACCAAGAATCTATTAATCATCAAATGGAAGTCACTAAGCCTGAAATGATAAAAAAATAGTCGAGCTTTTCTAGCACGACTTCAGAAGTCCTTCCAGATTATTGAAATTTGGAAGGACTCTTTTTTTATTATCGGATTCCAAAGAGCAAGGAAGTTGGAAAATATAACAATTCATTTACATCTGCTTCAATAATGATTTCTGAAAATAGAATCATGGTATTTTTATCAATATTTAAAAAGGCTTTTTCTAATTCAGGATGATTTATATTATCAGTTTCATAGGAAATAGGTGTTTCATTTTTAGGAATGATATATATTTTCATTCGTTTAATTTTGTAAGTTTTATAACCTTGGGAAAGTGTAAACCTTCGGCCTAAAGCATCTTGCAAATCATATTTGTCATAGTCTTGAAACTTAATGATTTGTCCTGCACTATTTTCAATAAAAATCCCATCATTTCCTCCAGCGCTAAAAGACCTTCTCAAATCTGTAGTCAACATTTCGCCCCATTTTAATTCAATATTAAATTCAGTATAATCAGTAAACTCAGGAAGTAAATCAAGGTTGATCTTTTTTACCTCTTTGTTTTCTACCAGGTCAAAATTACCTTCACTTTTAATATCTAAAATATCTTTTTGGGTCAAATATCTTCTTGTTGTTTTAAACTTGGGAATATGAATGATCTGATATTTGTCAAGCTTTTTGTAAGTAGTAAAAATCTTTTCCATCGCTACATCGGCCGTATCTAATTTTATTTTAAGTGGTTCATTTGGAAACTCCTGAATTTGAAAACCAAACACCTCACCTCTCGGAATATCCGGAAGTGAAAAGTTTAATTTTAGAGGTGGGGATGAATAGGAAATTTCAATATTTAGAAAATGTTCATCAGTATATTTTCCTTTCAAATTATTAAAATAAATCCTTTCCCCTTCTTTTAGGTTCTTCTCCAAAAATGATTTTCCATGAATATTAAGTGCATTTTTTTTATCATAATCCTCCACCATTACGAATGCAGGGGAGCTGGTAAGTTTATCCTTAGTGATGATTAAATAAAAACTTTTCACCTTTGCATCTACACCATTTTTCATCATGATAAGCGGTTCATTGGCTGATTCTAAAACTTCTTTCATACTCATTTTTATACTTCCATTTGTACCATTAACCAGCTCGTTGATTGGAATTTTAATTTTTCCCCATTGTAGATAATCATCAGAAGGAATTTCATTTTGAGCCAATAGAATGAAATTCAAACTGACAATCCAAATTGTAAAAATTATTTTTTGAAGCATAAAAGGAAGTTTTTATACAAGAAATTAGATGATCCTATTTTTAGGAAAAACGAAATGAGTGAGAAATTAGTTTGATGAATTAATTATTTTTTCACATTAAGATAATTTCTTTTAATTGATATGTTGTGATTAAATTTACTCTTTATAAATCATTAACAAAATAACGAAAATGAAAAAGGACACACTCTTAATTTTTGGAAGTGCTCGTGGTGATGGAAATACTCGATTGGTGACAAATTTTATTTTGGAAAATATGCCAAAAGCAGACTTGATGAATTTACAGGATTATAATTTTTCAGGGTACGACTATGAACATAAAAACGCTGACGATGATTTTTTTCAAATGGCAGAACATATGTTGACTTTTGATAAAATTGTTTTTTGTACTCCAGTTTATTGGTATTCGATGAGTTCCATTTTTAAAAGATTTTTGGATCGATGGTCTGATTTAGTAACTATTCGTAAAGAGAAAGGAAGAGGCATGGCTGGTAAAAAAATGTTTGCGCTTTGTTGTAGTTCAGATGAACATAAACATGATGGTTTTTTTATGCCTTTTGAAAAAACTGCAGGTTATCTTGATATGCATTATGGAGGCGAAATTCATACTTGGATTGAAGAAGGAAAAATTCCTAAACAATTAGAGAATAAATTGATTGAATTTTGTGAAAAAATAAATGGTTAAGCTGTTGATCATCAAATGGTTAAGTGGATTTATTAGTTAAAAAATATATTTGTATTTTATTTGATTTCTCCTCGATTTTTCTTTGTTTTACTTTATGAGTTTTAAAAATATGTCAACCCAAATGAATCATAAACACCTACCTGAATAATTCCATTTGTTTATGTACAAACTTTTTTAGAAAACAATTTATGATTAAGGTTTTTATTAGCTACGCGCACGAGGATGAAAAGTACAAAGACGAGTTGGCCAAACACATGAGTGCTTTGGTTAGGCAAGGCGTTTTGGAGGAGTGGAATGATCGAAGAATTAAAGCCGGTGATGAATGGGATCATGCCATCAAATCCAAACTTAATCAAGCCAATATTATTCTATTTTTAGTTAGCAAAAATTTTATCGCGTCAGATTATATAAATGATGTTGAAATTAATAATGCTATTGCTCGCCAACAAAAAGGAGAGGTTCGAATAGTTCCCATTTTAGTTAATTATTGTTTTTTTGAAGGAAGTCCAATTACTCAATTTCCAATGTTTCCAAAAGGGGATAAACCAATTGTAGCTTGGAAAAATGTCGATGAGGCTTGGTTAGATGTCATTCATGGAATTTTAAATACCATAGCTGAATTCCAAGGAAATGATGCAAAAAACTTCATTGCAAAATATAATTTAGACGCTAGACAAGATGCAAAAGAAGTAATGGACATTTACAATTTGCAAACTCCTCAAGGTCAAGTTGAAATAGGTAAGAAAATAGAAAATCTTCGACTGCAAGGGCCAATGGGGAATTATCAGCTTGTCAATATTAATAGAGAAAAACCCAAAGATTCTTGGTGGGATGCTTATGATGAAAAAGTGAGCCACAAGGATTTTTTCCAGTTTTATTTTATGACTGCTTGTCCAACTCAAATGCCTCCAAGTTTTGCAGAACGAATGATCTATGAATTGATCAATGAAGAGTTAGAAGATTCCCCTGAGGCGATTCATTTTGAAACGATTCAATCAAGTGGGAGAGTAGCGATTCGAGAATTGCCAATGAAACGAAATTTGGCAAAAACAAAAGAAGAGTTTAAAAAATATTTCTGTCAAAGATTTGATTTTCAAGATACAGAATTTGATTTCCAAAAATTTGTCAAAGAAGGAATACCTCGTTTGAATTATCAATATGTGGCAAGTGTTTTTAAAATCTCTTCCTTAAAGTGGAAAGACTTTTTGGGTGAATTTTTTGAATGGATTGTGGAGACATTTCAAGATGAACACGAGGAGCTACCTACCTTTCTTTTCTTTTTTGTCGTTTCTGTGGAAAATGCTCACTTGCCAAATACACTTTCTGAAAAGGATAAAAAGATCATTGTGGACTTGGAAGAAATTGCTACTAGCAATTCTAATAGTACCATGTTTAAACAACTTAATCCTGTGAATATTGATGATGTGAAATTATGGTTTAGTGAATTGGGTGAAGAAAATCCAGATAAAGTTACAGACCTAGTCAATAGTGTTGTGGCAGGTTTGGATTCAGAAAAACAAAATATATACGAGCAAAAAGAATTGATAGATATGTCTACAATTGAAGTTTTGCAAGAGTTAGTTTTTAAAATAATTAATAAATAGACTTTATTCGATGGACGTTGAACGTTAGACGTTTTACGACCCATCATACAATTCTATTTCGAATAAACTATAATGATTGAGTTGATTTTTCATCTTAGGTTCAACCTTTCAAACATTAAAATATAAAAAATGAGTTTTCATATTTACGGACAGTCAGAAAAGAAACCACTTCCTACCTTTTCAAAAAATACTCGAAAAGATGATCCCCAATTTTATCAACCTTCCAAAGGATTGATTGATGCAGT
>CAZMBP010000015.1:0-19745 GCA_964564545.1 uncultured Saprospiraceae bacterium | reverse complement strand
CTATAGTTGTTATTCAAAAAGCCTAATGAATTCGGGCATTTAGCTCCTAACTCAATCCTCATTTAGACCAAAAATTAACCTTTAAATTATTTTCCCAACTTTAAAGAAAATTCATTACCTTTGCACCCGCTATAACTGATCCCTGAGATCACTATTGGTAAACCTTTTAAATTTTAAAAAAATGGCTGAATATCTCAGTAAAGAAAAAATGGAATCTATATTCCAAGAGTACGGTGGTGGTGCAAAAAACACAGGTTCTACAGAAGGACAAATTGCATTATTCACTTTCCGAATTGCAGAATTGTCTAAGCACCTGCAAAAAAATCGAAAAGACCACTCATGTAAACGTACATTACTTACTTTAGTAGGTAAGAGACGACGATTACTCAAGTACTTAGCAAAGAAAGATATTGTTGGATACCGTGCATTAATTGAAAAATTAGGTATTCGTAAATAATATTCTCCAAGGCAGAAAGGTAAATTTTCATTTTTTGAAAAAGTCCTTTCTGCCTTATTTTTTGAGTTCTATTTTTTTAGAACATCTTTTTAGTCAAATGAGAAAAAACGTTTCGAATTTGACAGAGCGAAAAAAAAAGCGACAATCAGAGATAGGGATTATTTTTATTTTGTACTTCAGTAGCTTAATATTAAACATCGAAAACTACATTTAAAAAAGCTGCTATTTTGCCTATGAAGGTTTTTACAAACAAAATCTTTAAGAAGGAACCCATCTATTTTTTTCGTTGATCGACGGATTTGAAAAATTACTATTCGGTTTTGTACTCTGTTGTTGGGTGATATTTTTTCAAAAAATACTTCCACTCAACTATTGATAACTGAATACGTATTACTTTTATAAATAATATTTTATTAATACATATTTTTAACTTAGAAATCCTTGGAAAATAACTTCCTAAAACGATTTGCTTTTTAGCCGAAAGCGGTTTTTTAGTAAACTAACTGAAAACTGTTTTCGCCTAAAAACCAGATCGGGAAGTTATCAATCAAGAATTCCTAAATAACTATTTTAAACAATTAAAACATGGGTTTAAAAACTCCTATTTCAAAGTCATTCAATTTACCTGATGGCAGAGAAATTACAATCGAAACAGGTAAGTTAGCATCTCTCGCTGATGGATCTGTAGTTGTTCGCATGGGTGATACTATGCTATTTTGTTCTGTTTGTTCTGCAAGCGAACCTAGAGAGGGACAATCATTTTTTCCTCTTTCAGTAGATTATCGAGAGAAATTTGCGGCTGCAGGTCGTGTTCCTGGTAACTTCTTTAGAAGAGAAACTAGATTGAATGATTATGAAATTTTGATTTCTCGATTAGTGGATAGAGCGATTCGTCCTTTGTTCCCTGATGGCTACATGAATGATACTCAAGTAATTATCAACTTGATTTCTGCTGATAAAGAAATCATGCCTGATACATTGGCAGCATTAGCAGCATCTTCTGCCTTGGCTGTTTCTAATATAAACTTTGGTGGACCTATCTCGGAATGTCGAGTTGCTCGAATCGAAGGTGAATTTGTGGTAAATCCAAATCGATCTGATTTGGACAAAGCGGATTTGGACATTATTGTTGCAGCGACTATGGACGATGTAATGATGGTAGAAGGTGAAGCAAAAGAATGTTCGGAAGCGGATTTGGTAGCTGCCATTAAAGTAGGACATGAAACGATCAAGATTCAATGTCAAGCGCAATTGGATTTAGCTGAATTGGTTGGAGAAAAAGCAACCGTAAAAAGAGAATTGCCTGAAGCAGAAGAGAACGAAGAATTGAAAGCTAAAATTCAAGCTGCTGCAGCTGAAGGTATTTTGAAAATTGCTAAAGGTGCATTAAACAAAGGCGATCGTAAAACAGGCTTTAAAGAAAATAAAGAAGCCGTTGAAGCTGCATTGTTAGAAGAGTACGGTGAGGAAGCATGGGAAGAACTTAAGCCACTTTTCAAAAAGTATTTCGATAAAATCCAGAAAGAAATTATCCGTGAAATGGTGATGAGCGAAGAAGTAAGATTGGACGGACGGAAGTTTGACGAAGTTCGAAATATTTGGACAGAAGTTGATTATTTACCATCAGCTCACGGTTCTGCGATTTTTACTCGTGGAGAAACTCAAGCTTTAATGTCTTTGACTTTGGGAACAAAGAAAGATAGTTTGATGATTGATACGGCTTTGACAAATGGTTATGATAATTTCATTTTGCATTATAATTTCCCTGGATATTCTGTAGGTGAAACTAAGCCAATGAGAGGTCCTGGACGTCGAGAAGTTGGTCACGCCAATTTAGCTGCTCGGTCTTTGAGACAAGTAATGCCAGAGGAATTACCATATACAGTTCGATTGGTTTCTGATATTATGGAATCAAATGGTTCGTCTTCAATGGCGACAGTTTGTTCTGGATCATTAGCTTTGATGGATGCAGGAATCAAAATCGCAGCACCAGTTTCTGGAATTGCGATGGGTATGATTTCTGATGGAAAACGTTTCTCTATTTTATCTGACATCTTAGGTGATGAGGATGCATTAGGAGATATGGATTTCAAAGTTACCGGAACGGAAAAAGGAATTACTGCTTGTCAAATGGACATCAAAATTGATGGACTTCCTTATGCTCAATTAGAAGAAGCATTGGATCAAGCAAGAGCAGGTCGATTACATATCTTAGGTGAAATGGCTAAGACGCTTTCTGCACCGAAAGAAGATTATAAAGATCACGCTCCACGAATCGTTGAAGTAATTATTGAGAAGAGTATGATTGGTGCTGTTATCGGACCTGGAGGAAGTATTATCCAAGAAATCCAAGCAGAAACAGGTACTGTAATCAACATCGAAGAGGTTGGAGATAAAGGTGTGGTAAATGTTGCGAGTAACGATAAAGCGTCAATTGATGCTGCATTGGCTCGAATCAAATCTATCACATTTATGCCAACTGTTGGTGACGAGTACGATGCAAAAGTTGTATCAGTTATGCCTTATGGTGTATTCGTTGACTTCAATGGAAAAAGTGGATTGTTGCACGTTTCTGAAATCGCACATGAAAGAATCGAAAATGTTACCGATGTCTTGAATGAAGGTGATGATGTAAAAGTGAAATTAATCGAAATCGACAAACGATCTGGAAAAATGAGATTGTCTCGAAAAGCATTATTGCCAAGACCTGAAGGTATGCCTGAAAGAAGAGGTGGTGATCGTAGAGATGACAGACGAAGAGATGATCGTGGTGGAGATAGACGTCATGACAGAAGAAGAGACGATAGACGGAACTAATTAATTTTAGTTTTTAGGAAATATAAAAACCTGCTTCGATTGAGTTCGGAGTGGGTTTTTTGTTTAAAAATATCATTATATTTATTTTAAAATCGCATAGGGGAAAAAGTGTTATTTCTCATCTAGTGGATAAAGCGATTAACCATTTTGTGTTTTACGTTTTGGTAATTTTTCTTAACTAAAAAAACGAACATGAAAACATTCTTTACTTTTACTATCTCCTTTCTATTATTTTTTCCCATTCAAGCTCAAGATTGTTCTATTTATGTAGAAACTCAATTCGATTCAATTACTCAAGTTCCTGATATATTTTATGGTTCTGCAGTAAGATTCAATGGAGATACAATTGATTTGAATTTAGATATCTACTATCCAGAGTTCGACACTAGTACTTCTCGTCCTTTATTGGTGGCTGTTCATGGTGGAGGTTTTTTAGGTGGAAGTAAGAATGCAGGTGGGATAGTAAAACTTTGCAAAGAATTTGCGAAGCGAGGTTATGTGACTGCAAGTATTAGTTATCGATTAGGTTTTCGGAATGAACATGATCCTCTCTTTGGGCAGTTCCACGAATTCTATGGTTACGATGAAGCCGAAATGATTCGAGCAATTTATCGGTCAGTTCAAGATGCCAGAGGAGCCATTCGATTTATGAAAGGAGAAGCTGATACTTATGGAATTGATACCACGAATGTTTTTATTGGAGGAGAAAGTGCAGGTGGATTCGTTGCACTTCATACTGCTTACATGAAGCAAACAGATGAAAAACCAGATGCTGCTTTCGAACAACCAAATGCCAATTATTATGACATTTTTGGAAATACTATTTCTACTCTAGCTCGCCCTGATTTAGGTTCACTTGAAGGTGATTTGAATTTAAATGGAACAAGTTCAGATGTCAAAGGAGCCATTAATATTTATGGTGGAATTTTCGATTTGGACTTGATCGACTGTGGCGAACCAGATTTATATCAACACCATATTTTAGATGATATTATAGTTTTCTGTGGTGCAGCAAAAGCATTTCACCAATCTCCAGGTTTATATTTTCCATTCACAGGTAATACGAAGAATCCAGTCATCTATGGCTCTTGCTCTATTCGAAATTATATTCAAGACAGTTTAGATTGCTGTAGTTTAAAAGAGGTCAATAATATTTTACCTTCTAATATTTTTGTAGGTCCCAATCCTCACAATTATTTATCTAATAATTCTTCGAATATTTTTTTCGAAGACGCTCCCCTATTTGTTGATTCTACGATTTGTAAAGTTGATTTAGAAATCATCGATCAAAATTTGGCTGCTTCTATCTGTGAAGGAGAATCAATTGAATTGATGGTAGATGCAGTTGGCTGCAACTTATCATTTCAATGGTACAGAGATAATCAATTGATTAGTGATGCGAACTCAATGTTTTTTGAAGCTTCCGAGTCAGGTATTTATCATCTAGAAATAATTGATTGCAATGGCTGCTCAACCAATTCATTAGAAATACTTGTGGAAAGTATATCCTTGCCAGCAATTCCAATTATTCAAAATAACCAAGATTCTTTATTTATAAATAATGGAACAAGCGACTTGGAATATCAATGGTATTTTAATGGAAATCTAATTTCAAATGCAACTGATTCGTTTTTTATTCCTAGCCAATCAGGTGATTATTCTGTTCTAGTCACTAACAACTTTGGTTGTGAATCAGAATCTGCACCTTTTAATTACATCGTAACGAATACTTCAAAGATAGCCAATAGTCTACCTGTCCAATTTTTTCCAAATCCAGCTAACGCTATGTTAAATGTAAAAAGTTTTTATCCAATTGAAGTTGGGAAAATTTATAATGCACAAGGAAAACTAATTCGACTTATTCAAGGTAACACAACACAAATTCAAATTGCTGATTTGGAAAAAGGTATTTACTTTCTGGAGATACAAGTAAATATGGTGAAGCAGGTATTAAAATTCATTAAGCTTTAAATCAAATTAACACAGTTCATCAAGAATTTTTTACTGAGTGCAGTACATCTTTTATGTCAAAAAAATATAAACCATCTTTTAGTCTGCTTAATAGTAAGTTCTATTCCATTCATTAAAAAAAACATCCCGAATTTCCAATCTGAAAATTCGGGATGACTCATCTTTATCTCTATTAAACCGTTACTCATTCTCGATACCCAGCAACTTGAATGCGAAGTATTCCAGCATTTTTTCCACTTCTGCATAATCTTCTCCTTCTACTTTTACATCTGTCAATCGAGGTAAATGCTCCGCAAAATAGATATGATTATTAGCCATTTCAAAAAGATTACTAGCTAAAGCATGGGGATATGGAAAATCAGGTTGAACCTCAGAAATCACGTCAGCTACTTTGCCAGATAAATTCTTATAATTGAGGAAAAAACCTTCCGTATTATCTTTATCCACTTCTTTAGTATGATAAGCTTTCGTTCCTTCTGATATCATCAAGCGGTGCAGCACACTTTCATTTACATAATCAATGGAAGGATTATCTTTTGAGGCAAAAACAATAGTTTTAATAATGATTTTCAACTTTCGTATAGGAGACTCAATATTTAGCGTATTGATATCAATCAAATAACTCACCCATTCCCAATACCACGACACTAAATAAATCAACAACATGTGCTTATTCTCAAAATAGCGATAAACCGAAGCCTCGGTAGAATCCATCTGAATCGCTAATTTTTTGAAATTAAAACTCTCAAATCCAATTTCATCTATCAACAAAATACTGTGCTTGATTATCCTTTTACCAAGCGATGAATCTTGGGGATTTCTCAAATACAATTTTTCATTTAGGCTGATTTTTATTCCGATTGCCATGATAGTTAATCTTTTTTTTGACAAAAATACAAACTATTTGAACAAGTTTAGCAATTTTTTGTTAAAGCTGCATATTTATACTTAATAGTAATACTATTATTAAAGAAAGTTTATTATATTTGTATTAAAGGATGTTCTATTTTTATCAAAATTCATCCTTTATTTCAATCTTATTTTATAAACCTACAAATCAGAATTAAGGAAATTAATTATGTTATCACAGCATGATCTTAAAATTTTATTCCTGATTTTAAAATCAATTCAATCATGAGTCCATTTAAAAATGACGGGTTTTTCAAAAATTTGAAGTATGATCTCCCTGCTTCTCTAATTGTATTCTTAGTAGCAGTTCCTTTATGTTTAGGTATTGCCTTAGCATCAGGAGCACCTTTATTTTCGGGGATCATTGCAGGAATAGTGGGTGGAATTATTGCAGGTGCATTGAGTGGTTCTCAGCTAGGTGTTAGTGGTCCTGCGGCAGGATTGGCAGTAATTGTTTTGACAGCTATTCAAGAATTAGGTGCTTTCGAAATTTTCTTAATGGCAGTAGTAATTGGAGGTATTTTTCAGTTACTTTTAGGATATGCGAAAGCTGGAATTATTGGCTATTATTTTCCATCCTCTGTAATTAAAGGAATGCTTTCAGGAATTGGAATCATTATTTTCTTAAAGCAAATTCCTCACGCAGTTGGGTATGATAAAGATTATGAAGGTAGTTTAGCATTTAATAATCCAGATGGTCATAATACTTTTTCTGAGTTGTTTTATATGTTTGAAGCGATGAGTATGGGAGCAATTATTATTTCTAGTGTTTCTATCCTACTTTTAATTTTATGGGAGCAACCATTTATGAAAAAGATCAAAGTATTTCAAATTGTACAAGGACCGTTAATAGTAGTTGGATTAGGAATAGTTTTGAATTTAATTTTCCAAAATATAAATGGGTTTGCTCTTAATGCGGAACAAGTAGTTAGCATTCCTGTAGCCGATAGTATCGGAGGATTTATCAATCAATTTACTTTTCCTGACTTTGGAAGTATCAGTAATCCAACAGTTTGGGTGACAGGAATTACCATTGCTGTAGTGGCAAGTTTGGAGACATTATTATGTTTGGAAGCAACAGATAAATTAGATCCTTTCAAACGAGTTACTCCTGCCAATCGAGAATTGAAAGCTCAAGGTGTTGCGAATATCGTATCTGGATTAATCGGAGGATTACCGATCACACAAGTAATTGTAAGAAGTTCAACTAATATCCAATCAGGAGGTCGAACAAAAGCATCTGCTATTTTCCATGGTATTATTTTATTGGGTTCAGCAATGGCTATTCCATTTTTATTAAACCTAATTCCTTTGGCAAGTTTGGCTGCAATCTTATTCTTGGTAGGATATAAGTTAGCTAAGCCTGCTTTATTCAAGCAGATGTACTCGCTTGGTCAAACTCACTTTGTGCCGTTCATGGTAACTATTTTAGGAATTGTATTTACAGATCTATTGATGGGAATTGGAATGGGACTAGTTGTAGCGATTTTCTATGTATTATATAATAATTATAAGAAGCCATTCTTATTTGAAGACAAACATCTAAAGGATGGAGTTATCAGGTTAACACTAGCGGAAGATGTTACCTTCATCAATAAAGCAAGTATCCAAAGAACTTTAAGCCAAATTCCTGATGGTGCTCGAGTGGTAATTGATGCCTCAAAAACTATTAATATTGATTTTGATGTTATCGAAATTATTGATGAATTTGAAGTAAATGCTCAACATCGAAATATTGACTTAACCATAATTGAGAGAGAGCGAAAAGGTATCACTAATCAAGTATCAGAGGTCGAGCATGCGATTATCAATAACCTACTGCCTATTGATGGAAAAAAAGTATCTATTTAAAATTAAAATAATTGAGTAGAATATACTCCTATAATTATGCTCCTTTTCAACTTAGTGCTGAAAAGGAGTTTTTTTTGCCTAATTATTTTATTCCTCTTACTGGAAAATGCTCTTCACTAATCTGACTCTTATTTTCTTCAATATATTTAACCAAAGCTAAACTTGCAGGAGAAAGCTTTTTACCACTTCCATAGGCTAAATTCCATTGAGTAACTATCGGTAATCCTTTCATTGAGATTATCTTCATCTTGTTTAAAGTGAGTTCACTTCCTATTCCAATCAAAGGCATAATTGATAATCCCAATCCAGCTCTGACAGCTTGCTTGACGGCCTCATTCGATACCAAATGCATGGTACGAGATACTTGAACTCGATTTTTATTTATAAAACTTTCCATTGCGGCCCTAGTAGCAGATCCTTCTTCTCTAAAAATCAAAGTATAAGTTCCCAACTTTTTTGCACTCATTCTTTTGGGTAAATCAAGATAGGATGTTCCTGCCACAAGATGTAGTTCATTCTTTATCAATGGGATAGTCTCCAATGCTAAATTCTGTGGGATGACAGAAATTAACGCAAAATCAATCGAGTTTTCTTTAAGATTTTCAACTACTTTGGATTTGTTGGTCACATCTACTGAGATAGTTACTCCGGGATACTTTCGTATAAAACCCGTTAAAAAATAAGGCATCACATATTTCCCTGTCGAAGCTGTCGCAATCCTAATATGTCCAGTAAGAATACCTTTGAATTGATCGACAGAGGCTTCAAGTCTATCTACTTTATCCAATATTTCTAGGGCCAATTCTAAAATCTGATTTCCAAAATTAGTAACATACAACTTCCTTCCAATCACTTCTGTCAAGGGAATTTCAAACTCATCTTGAAGTTTTTTTAACTGAATTGAGATCGCAGGCTGGGTCAAATAAAGTGCTTCGGAAGCCTTTGTAATACTACCATATTCACAGACTTTGGTAAAGATTCGTAATTGATGCAAAGTGTAATTCATAAACAATACTTTATACAATACATAAAAAACATAAATTTAAGTTAATTAAATTTAATTGCACCTTTGTCCTGTCAAAAAAATTAAATCACATTTAAAATACAAAAATCATGGTAGTATCAGTATCAGAAACTTTCACACACAAAAACAATTATGGTCAAAAACAAAATTACCAAGAACAAGAATTGGAAAAAGTAATTTTGAAAATGATGAAAAAAAATGGGATCAGTCCTAAAAAAATTAAAAAATCTGAAGACGGTAAATTAGAACTTTGTGATACGAGTAATTTGAAATTACACAGTTTAATGTTACAAGCGGAAGAATTAGGACTAGACTTGAAACTTACTAAACAAACTATTATCGAAATTAAATAAGCAATGTCAAGTTTATTCGAAAACGTAACCAACCCGGCTCTCTTATTTTTTATCCTTGGAATTCTGGCTGTTCAATTTAAAAATGATCTCAAAATTCCTGAAAACTCTTCCAAATTTATTTCAATCTATCTATTATTATCGATTGGATTTAAAGGTGGAAATGAGTTATCACATAATGTGATGGATTACACTATCTTAGGAAGTTTATCATTGGGATTATTTTTAGCATCCATTGTTCCGGTAGTAGCTTTCTTTATCCTCAAGCAAAAAGTCAATATAAAAAATGCAGGAGCAATCGCTGCTGCATATGGTTCAGTAAGTGCCGTGACATTTGTAACGGCCATTTCTTTCCTTGACTTTGAAGGAGTTAGCTTCGATGGATACATGATTGCCGTTATGGCCTTAATGGAGGCTCCAGCAATAGTTCTAGGTATTCTTTTAATCCGAATGTTTAGTTCAGAAAATGATAATCAGGAGAATTCTTTCAAAAAAGTATTTAATCATTCTCTGAATAACGCAAGTGTATTTTTGATTCTCGGAAGTCTAATTATTGGCTACTTAGCAAGTGACCAACAAGCAGAAGGGATCAAGCCTTTCACTACAGATATTTTTAAAGGTTTTCTTTTAGTATTCCTTTTAGATATGGGAATAAGAGCAGGAAGCCAATTGAATGAAATGAAAAAGAATGGATGGTTTATCTTTTTATTCGCCTGTATTATTCCATTTTTTAACGGACTACTAGCTTTAGGATTAGCCTCTTTGGTGACAAGTTCTCCAGGTAATTTATTACTGTTTTCAATCCTTGGAGCTGGAGCATCTTACATCGCAGTTCCTGCGGCGTTTAAGAATGCAGTTCCGGAAGCTAATCCAGGATTATATCTCCCGATGGCCCTAGGAATTACATTTCCAGTAAATATAATTATCGGAATACCTTTTTATTATAATATCATTAAAAGTATGGCGGTACTCGCTTAACCTCTTTTCAAATAACCATTTATAAAAATCACAAAAAATGAATAATCTACTTTTATTCGTGAATTCAGCTGCACAAAATAGTAGTAGCAGTAATGAGCTAATGCCTTTATTATTGACTAAGTTAGCAATTGGACTATCTATTTTTGGTATGCTAATCATTATAAGTAAAATGTCAAATGCCACTATGAAAAAATAACAAACTCAATCAGGAGTTAATATTATATTTTCACACAAGAAGAGATTGTATTAAATTAATTGATAAAAATTCATTCTCAATTAAACTAATTACAATCAGAGGCGTTACCGTATTATAAATGTCAGAGTAGATCAATTTAGAGAAGCAGAGAAAAGGTAAAATGAAAAAATTGATATGGCATTTCTCAACTAGGATTTTCAATCTGAATATATTTTCAACCGCAATTCCGCTTCTATTCGAAGTGGGTTTGCGGTTTTTTTTTGAAAAGTGATTAAAAAAAGAACCTCCCCGCAAAACTAAATCTGCGGAGAGGTTCTCTCTCAAATATTGTTCAAAAACATATCAAATAACAATATTACCATACCTTCTTTTTTTTACTTTATTTAGTTTCTTTTCATCCTAAATAAAGTACTATGAAAAAATTTAATTTAGAAGATCGTTTAATTGATTTTGCTGTCCAAATTATTGACATAATTGAAACTTTACCAAAGAATCCTGTTTGTAAACATTTAGGTTCCAATCAACTTTTACGCTCAGGGACTTCTCCTGCATTAAATTATGGCGAAGCACAAGCGGCTGAATCTCGCGCTGATTTTATTCATAAAGTAAAAATAGTACTGAAGGAATTACGAGAGAGTTTTGTCTGTTTAAAAATTCTTAATCGGAAGCTATATTTACCAGAAGAAATTTTATCTCCTGTCCTTAAAGAAAACAATGAGCTCATTTCTATTTTTGTAAAAACGTTAAAAACTGCAAAGGAGAATTTGGAAAAGGAAAAAAATAATAGAAGATAGATTTTTTTGAATATCGATTTATGAACAAGGATTTATGATTTGAGAAGTTTGACGAGAATTTCTCAAAAATTCCCAAACGTAATATTATAAGGAATACTATAGCTCACGTCAAACTTCTCAAATCATAAATCCTTGTTCGATATTCGATATTCAATCCTTCCAAAAAAAGAACCTCCCCGCAGAAATAAATCTGCGGAGAGGATATCCCAAAAACCGATCTTAAAGCATTCTTAAACCGGCTCTAGCACCTAATCATTAAAAACATCTAAAAATCTTTTCGAGTAATTTTTTTCATAAAAAAATCAAACTCGTATTTCATTATTTTTCAAGGTGGGGGAAGTAACCCACCATAGGCAGGTTACTTCTTAGGGAAAAATAATTTGTATTTTAATCAACTAGAATCATCTTCTTAGTTGCTGTATTATTGTTGGTTTTTATTTGATAATATAAAATTCCAGTTCCGTCTAACTCACTATTTTCTATATTGATTTCATGGTAACCTTTAGTAAAATCTCCTTCGATTAATTTTAACACTCGACCAGTTGAGTCGTATATTTTCAAATTCACCGAACTCGCTTCTGGCAAACTGAAACTAATCTTCGTTTCATTTTTAAATGGGTTCGGAGTATTTTGATACAAGACAAATGCGCTAGCGTTGATTGTCCCGCCTGCGTAATTTAATTTCACATCAAACAACTCTGACTCTCCAGAATACGCTTCTGCTTTTGTGTATCGATTAGTCAAAGTCAATGCTTCACTTAATTGAATCTTAGTATTCGCAAAGAATTTTAAAGAGAATAAAACTTCATCATCTGCTATTTTTACCGCACTCGAATTATTCCAACTTGTTGTTAAAATTCCATCATCAGTTTTTGCAAAACCAAAGTTGTTGTCAGTCAAATTTTCCAATCTTGATTCCACGTCAAGCAGAGTAAGATCTTTGAACTCTAGCGCAAATTGGTAACCAATAACATTAAAATCTTTTGCCTTAAAATCAACACTAAACGTCTCCCCTCTTTTTACTTCTTTATTCTGCAAATTAAAAACTAGCGTTCCATCCATATTTCTTGAATCAGTTCCAAGTAAATAATTTGGCGAAGCAGAACCATTTACATCACCTATCTTTATCCCTACAAAATCCGCTTGAGCACTTTCTGCCAAGTTTTCAAATTCTGCAGTTTCAGGGAAGGTTGTTTGAAAAGGATTTTGTGGATTATCGAAAGTAAAATCAGATTTTACAAACCTCCAAGAATTATTATTTTCAAGCTCATTATCAATATGCAAAATCAATGCTCTCAATTTTACAATGTCTAAAGTTGTCACCGACTCTGAATGATTCGCATCAGCTGCAATTATTTTGTAAGGAGAATCCAACAATTCAGTTCCTAATATATGTTTTGAGATCAAAACTAAATCAAAAGTAGTTACCCCGTTTAAGTAGTTCATATCTTTCTCAGGCGCAACTGAATAATCTCCACCTGGTTCCAAAGGAGAGAAAATATAATTTCCATCTACTTCTGTTAATAAAGGAGCAAGACCGCCTCCACCTAATGCAACAGTTACGTCTTCAACTGCTTCTTGATTTTCAGTCGCTATTTCACCAAAAATTGATAACGCAGAAGGTACTCCACACACTCCATTTGGATCTTGAACTGAAATTAAAGTCGAACAAAAATCTTGATTACCTTCTTCATCTGTCACCCATATTTCTACCGTAACTATTCCGTTCGCCGCAATATCTGCACATGAGATAATTAAACTATCTTGATTTACATCTGAAGAAAAAGAGAATTGCAAATTCGGATATCCTGAACAGTTATCATAGCTACTTCCTGATTCAAAATCTGTAGCCCAAATTGTCACATCACCTGAAGTTGGCATTATAACCGTTGCTAAACCAACGATACAAACTGGTGTAGGTTTTTTAGCATCTTTCACTTCAAAAGTATTTTCACAAGAAGTGAAATTTCCACATCCATCAGAGACCGTAAAAGTTAACGAGTAAGAACCATTGGTAAATTCGCCAGAAGCTTCAGTTCCATTTCCTGAAATTCCATTGCTGAATTCCCAAGTGGTTTCTAAATCAGCTTCAGCAGTACAATCATCTGATGCCTCAATATTAAAAGTAGCCAAAGTAGCTCCACAGTCTTCTTCATAATTATCAACCACCGCTGGAATATCACAAACATCAATTACTGGAGCAGAAGAATTATTAATTTTTATTACTTGAGTATAATGCCAAACTCCTGGGCCAGGCAAAGTTGGATTGGCATTTGTTTCCGCTTGACACCAATCAATCACATGCCATTTTCTCAAAATCTTTACACAGCCAGGTGCTTGAGTAGCAAGGTAACTATCTGTATATCCAACAGCTACGAAATCACAAGCATCCTCATACAAAACTGGTCGGTCATAAGGTGCAGGCAATTGGTTTGGTTCAAGACCTACTCCACAAGTTGAAGCAGTATAATCTAATGGCCAATCTACATCATCCGTTGGATCATTATCATTATTAGGATTGATGTAAAATGGTTCGTCATTTTCTAAAGTTATTGTTTGAATGCAAGAAGCGGTTTGTCCTTCCTCATCTGTTGCTGTCCAAACTCGTGTCACCTCTCCTTCTCCACCACAACCAATATTTACATTTATATCATTATACGTTATGATTGGAGTTCCACAATTATCCGTTCCGGTTGCTTCTCCAGTCAAAGTCAAATCTTCATAATCATCATCACAAAAAATTGTAAGGTCAGCAGGACAAGTAATTGAAGGCGGTTGTTGATCTTGAACATCAACTTCAACCATACAAGAATTTACATTTCCAGCAGCATCTTTTACTCGCAACTCCACCATCACATAATCTCCTATATCACAACATGAAAATGGAACATTATCAGCAAAAGGAGTAGCATCATTTCCAGGACAATTTGGATTATCCATTCGTCGAACTTTATATTCTACGATTCCACAATTATCCCAACTGCCATCATCAAAATTCATTGCATCAGACAATGCCGTTCCATCAATTCCCAACCCGACAACCGTATGAATATCACAAATTGCAATCGGTGAAATATTATCTTCTACCGTCAATGTCAAGGAATAAGATGATTCATTTCCACAAGCATCTGTCGCAAAGTAAGTAATGGTATGATCGCCCAAAGGAGCATTTAACAATAATCCTCCATTCCCATCTATAGTTCCAAGTGGCGTCTGAATGTAAACATTAAAACTTCCTCCTGAGCAATTATCAGATAAACCTATCGCTGGCAAATTGACATTGGCAGCACAAGTGTTAGAATTTGTTCCAACTGAAATATCAGAAAGTTGCTGCATCGTTGGCCCTGTAGTATCCAACAGTTTTATAATTTGAGTATGAGTCTCTATCGCATTCGCACACCAGTCAGTCACCGTCCACTCTCTTAATATTTTTGTACTTCCTCCACAAATCGGAAGTGTCTGATCGGTATAGGTGTAATCCAAATTAAAGCAAGTCGTACCCGTTGGAGTACCTGTAAATACTGGATCTGAACTATCCTGACAATCAATATCAATATTCGCTGGATATCCTACATCTGCCAAAGTTCCTCGTTTAATTGAGATGGTTTGTACACAAGATGCAGAATTCCCACTACCATCAACTGCGGTGTGGGTTCGAGTAATTATTGTTTGATATTGTCCATTACATTGATTGTCTTGCACTTGGTCTTGGTAAGTAACTGTCGATGGACCGCAAGCATCAGTTGCAGAAATTGGCCCTGGCAAAGGATCATTACATTCCAAGATCACATTTTGACAAGTAATAATTGGAGGTGTTTTATCTTCAACGAAAATTAATCCTTCACATGAATTAGTTGATCCAGTTACGGTTACACTTAAAGTCTGACCTATGTGGTTTGAATTTAAATTTACTGGCAATCCTGAGTTCGTAAACGTAACTGTAAAAATATTATAGTTACTATAAGAACCTTCCAAAATTTGATCTGGGCCAACGGTTGCTTGACAATTTTCATCAAGCGTAATATTAACCAGACTATTACATGTCATAGATTGTGCATTCATCATTTCTGCACAAAAAACAAAAGCCAAAAACATCATCCAAGATGATGTTTGCCAACCAATATTTTTTCTAAGTGTAAAAGTCTTTTTGTTCATCGATTAAAATGTTTGTTAGTGTTTCAATTTTGTACGTGTTCTTTTTTTTAAAATAAAGCGATTGTTTTTGCGTAGAGTTTTTTCAATGTTGAATTAGGAACTCCGAACTCATTTCCTGCTTTATTTAAATTTTTCAAAAGTGACTCTTCCAATGGAAATCCATTTCTTTTGATGTCCACAGAAACCAACCAATAATATCGATATTGTAACCCTCTTGAAAAATCATTATTCATTTTATCCATCTCAGTAATCAAGGCCATGAAAGCAACATCTGAATCAAACGTTCCGTTTGGATATGCTGTAACATCAAGTTGATTCGCTAGAATGTGAATCGAGTTGGATGCATTCAATGCTTCTTGGGCTTGGGTTTGAGTGAAAGAAAACAGTAGTGCTATACTGAGAATTGCCAACTTTAATATTGTCGGTAATTTGTTTTTATTTCTAGGGATCATAATGTTTGTCTTTTGAGATTAAAATATGTAGATATATTAGAGTTTATTCTAAAAGATTTAGATTTAAACAAACCTTTCCATTTCCAATTATTTCATTGGTTAGCTTTTCAAAAAAGTGGGTTAACCTTTTTGAATTATTCTTTGAAAAAATTCCAAAGAGAAATTATTTTTCTTGTTATTGAAATTCCGATTAGCTTGATAGTGGAGGGAAGCTAAATGCTTTTTGTTTTAGCATCAATTGGAATCGTATCGGAGTTGGGATGAATTAGGAATTGGGTAAAATAAAAGCATTGAAATAAAAAAATATAATGCTTTTTGTTTTTTCTATTTGCTAAAATTTACTTTAGATAGAATTCTAACATTACAAAAATAAGGCAAAAACGTATTCATCAACATACCTTTAAATTGGTATTTTAAATATTATAAAAATTTTATTATTACTTTTTTTCAAAAAATAACCTCTCCCAAAATTTCTTTCGGGAAGAGGTTATAAATCCCAAAAACCGGTAACTGAGTAATATTTTACTTAAAAAAATTCTCTACGATGACTAGTCGTTTTTTTGTTTTTAAAAAAGCCCCCCTCGGAATTAACCCAAGTTTTAACCGAGAAGAGGCAAATCCCAAAAACCGGTTACTGAGTATATCTTGTTCATAGCAGGACTTGGAAAGTCTCGCTACGGTTTATTTATTCTCTAGAGAATATGGTCGTATTCTCTTTGCAAATTTTAGTTGGAGTTTCTTCCAACACATTTAAAATTTGTGCATGGGTAAAAATTTCATTCGTGCACCAATCAACGACTGTCCAATTTCGAAGAATATTAAATCCTTCTCCGCTAGTACTCGTTATTTGATCCTGATAAGAACTTGAAAAGTTACTCACATTTTGATCGGCAATATTTACTCCGTACAAGGTTGGGTAACCTGTGTTCAAAGGTTCCAAATATGTGGTTAAGCTATCTAATACAGACGCATTAATACTACTTAAGTATGTCGGAAATTGAATTACAGCTCCATCTCCTTTTTCTATAAAAATATTTTGAATACAAGTTGCTTGATTTCCACTTCCATCTATTGCTCTCCAAACCCTCTTGATTTTTCTATAAAAATCTGGATTGGAACAATTATAATTTTCTTCTAAATCTTGAAATGTTAATGTCGGAGTGCCACAATTGTCGGTGGCAGATGGTAAAGAATTATTATAAGAATTGGCTAGTTGATAAGGGTCTGTATTTTCTGTGCAATTGACAGTCAGATCTGAACAGACTATTCTAGGTTTTATTTTATCTTCGATTAAAACATTTCCCATACAACTATCTACAGTCCCATCAGAAAAATATTTAAACAACCGATATTCCACATTTTTGCTAACGAAAGAACAATCCAATAATGCTGAAGTTGTCGCCACAGTATTTCCATTATGCGCCATATCTAAATGCGCTGGACTGCTTCCTTTTATCTCCACAATAATCTGATCTAATTGCTGAAAATATTTATCATTGTATCCTTCTTCCCAAACTGTTCTTAGTTCAATCAGCGCATATCCACTTTCATCCAGCGAAACGTTCAGTTGATTATTACAACTAGTCGAACTTATATCAAGCCCCCCTCCTTGTGCAGAAGCATTGATAGATCCGCTAGTGACTGTGACTGCGACTACCCCTACTCTAAGGAATTTTTTGATGGCGTGTATAATTTCTTTTGTCATGGGATATGGGGGTTTTTGGTAAAATGGATTAAGGATTAATAAAACCTACTTGCTATATTTTTTTAATAAAAACTACCTAAACGGCAAAACAGCAAGGTGTACACCCCAAACTAAATACTAAAGAAGAAACTTTACGACAGGTAAAAATTTAATTGAACTTGTAGATGTTGGCATATAAAAATTATATACCTCTGACAATTAATAAAAGGAAGTCAATGACAAAAAAAGTGTTTTTATGGGAGATAAAAATTTAAGTGTTGGTTCATTGAAGAGGGCTCCTCAAAGTGTTTTTGAGTTGTGTAAAGTGTTTTGCTTATAGTGTTTAAATTTTGGTGTTTTTAAAATTCTTGTAAGTACGATTCTTTTCCTAAGCTATTTTTAAAAGCTAAATATAACTGTGTTTATTTGTTTTTAATTATGTTTCAAAATTACAGTTTAAACATACGCAACGCTATACCTGTGAATCGGTATTTTTCATATTGAAAAAAAATATCTGTTTAATTTCAATATCGAATTTTATTTTTTCAAAAACCTCTTTACTAAAAAAAGCCTCTCCAACTGAGTTGAAGAGGCTTATCCCAAATACCGAATATTGAAACAATTAAAACCAATTTAATATCTTGGAAATTCTAAAATTTAGAATTAGTAAGTTTTATAAGAAGAAAAAATGGGAGGATTTTTTAAGTGTAAGTTCAGAATGTTTGTTTGTTGAAAAAGTGTTTAAAGTTAGTATTTGTTTTTTGTCTTGATTATAAAAGTGTAAGTGTAAGATTTTCCTAAGCTGTGTGTTATTCTAAGTGTTTTCTTTTTACTATTTGTTTGTTCGTTTGATGATTTAAAATTACAACTTTAATCTAATCAGCGCTATACCTACGAATCGGTATTTTTCATATTGCATTTTTTTACCTTCCCAAATCTCTTTAAACTTAGGACATCTCAAAAAAAAAGCTCTCCAACTGAATTGAAGAGCTTTATCCCAAATACCGAATATTGAAACAATTAAAACCAATTTAATATCTTAAAAATTCTAAAATTTAGAATTGTAAATACGTTGTTATAACTGGGAGGCAAAACTAGGAGGGGAAGGTTAAGTGTTGCTCAGAATGTTTGTTTTTTTTTAAGAAAGTGTTTAAAGTTAGTGTTTGTTTTTTGTCTTGATTATAAAAGTGTAAGTGTAAGATTTTCCTAAGCTGTGTGTTATTCTAAGTGTTTTCTTTTTACTATTTGTTTGTTCGTTTGATGATTTAAAATTACAACTTTAATCTAATCAGCGCTATACCTGCGAATCGGTATTTTTCATATTGCATTTTTTTTACCTTCTTAAATCTCTTTAAACATAGGGCATCTCTAAAAAAAAGCTCTCCAACAATGTTGAAGAGCTTTATCCCAAATACCGAATATTGAAACAATTAAAACCAATTTAATATCTTGAAAAGATAAAATTTAGAATTGTAAATACGTTGTTATAACTGGGAGGCAAAACTAGGAGGGGAAGGTTAAGTGTTGCTCGGAATGTTTGTTTTTTTTTTAAGAAAGTGTTTAAAGTTAGTGTTTGTTTTTTGTCTTGATTATAAAAGTGTAAGTGTAAGATTTTCCTAAGCTGTGTGTTATTCTAAGTGTTTTCTTTTTTACTATTTGTTTGTTCGTTTGATGATTTAAAATTACAACTTTAATCTAATCAGCGCTATACCTGCGAATCGGTATTTTTCATATTGTATTTTTTTTACCTTCTTAAATCTCTTTAAACTTAGGGCATCTCCAAAAAAAAAGCTCTCCAACAATGTTGAAGAGCTTTATCCCAAATACCGAATATTGAAACAATTAAAACTAATTTAATATCTTGAAAATTCTAAAATTTAGAATTTGTAAATGTATTGTTGAAAATGGTGGAGGGGAAAATCTAAGTGTAAGTTCAGAATGTTTGTTTTCGAATAGTGTTGTACTAGTGTTTGCTTTTTGTTTTAGTATTTTTTAAAACGGTAAGCTTTTTTGTGGATTGTTTTGTTTGATCGTTTGATGTTTGATGTTTTAAAATTACCTCTTTTACTTGTCCAGCGCTATACCTGTGAATCGGTATTTTTCATAT
>CAZMBP010000014.1:0-6686 GCA_964564545.1 uncultured Saprospiraceae bacterium | reverse complement strand
TGATTGAAAATCTATCACAGCAGAGATTATTAGTTTATTGTAAAATAACTTTTTCAAAAAGTGAAAACTCTTGGTTAAAGATATTTAAAATGTATGCACCTTTTGGAAAAGTTGCTAAATTTAATTCATGTGTTTTGCCTTGAATATTTCCAGAAAGAATTGTTTTTCCAGCCAAGTCAATCAATTGAAAATTAAGATCATCATTGAAATCAGGAATTTCCAATTTGATATTTAAAATATCATTTGTAGGATTAGGACTAATGTGAATAGCATTTTTATCTTCAGGTGAATTAGTTGATACAGGATCTCCAACTTCCACTTTTGTTACAGAATTTGTCAATCGGTTAGTATACCAAATATTTCCATCAGGACCTATTTTAATACCTGTGATTCCAGTTTGCTCAGTAGCTATTCTTCCTAATTCGGCGAAATTATTGTCCATGTCGTATATGATAATATCTCCGTTGGCATAATCACTTACCAACAACCGATTTTCCATAACTTCAATTCCACAAGGTCTTTCCAAATCATTATCAATAATAACTTCCCAAGTTGTATTGACAACTGATGAGTGTTCTGCCAATGGTTCATTTATTTCTGGAAGCGTTCCTCCAATATTTCCAGAATTAATATCCAATCGGAGTATTCTATCATTTCCATTATCTACGATATATAGCCAGCCTGTTGCTTGATCCAAGACTAAATGGCTAGGAATATCTCCATCTCTTTGAACGTTGAAATCTTTGTATCTTCTCACAATAGCATCGGAATGGTCATCGTTTCCAGGACCATGGTCATCAACAAAATCATAGAAAACGATTTCATTATTCCAACCATCAAAAACCCAAAACGCATTTTCTGTTTCACTAGCGATTCCCATACTGAATGGACTTCCATGTAACATATCCAAATGACTTCCATTGCCACCTGAAGGTTGAGCATAGATGTCAGGATCGCTCGACCAAAGAGTTGGCCCTGTGAAAGTGCCATTATTATGATTGGCATCTTGTACTCCGGCTGAGGTAGCGAAATTTCCATTATCACTAAAAGCTATAGCTGTTGGGAGTGACATAAAGTGCCAAGCATTACCATCTACACGATGTAAACTTGATTGGTCAGTTTCTCCAGCATTATAAAAAGTAGTTGTACTTCCGCCATCTGCTTCAATTCTTTGATTAACTACCCACAATTCATTTTTAGCAAGGATTGGAAAGAAATCTAAATCAGTAGGTTTGTTGAGATTATCTGATCCGGTATTTATGGGTGAAAAAACGGGAATAGTATTGAGGTATTCATCAATGATATTTGGAGCAATAACTTTTGGGAAAATTTCAATTTCAAAATCCAAAGCATTATTAGTTTCATCTTCATCAATCATTCCATTAACTGAAGTTATTTCAACATCGACATTATAAACTCCTTCGGCTCCTGGTGTCCAAGGAGAAGGCAATGAAAAATTATAATATTCAAAACTTTCAATATTTAATCCAGTCAACGTTTCAATAACTGGTGATCCACCATCTGGCGTATAAGTGATTTCTAAATTTTCAATAGGAGTTACTCCATTATTAAGAATTGTTCCACCTATCGTTAATTCATCAGATAATTCTGCAAAAGCTTTAGAGTCAATTTCAACTAAAGCTGCATCTAGAGTAGGAGGGACTACCAATTTGACACTATCAAGTGCCATTCCGTAAACCCAACCTCCATCATCATTATAATGAAAAGCAACAATGACAGAACTTTGTCCTGCATAATTACTTAGGTTGACTATATGTGTATCCCAATCTCCATGACCATGTAAGTCTTCCAAAACAGTCCAAGATTGCATATTATCGGTAGAAACCTCAATTGTTCCAATTTCAGTAGCTCCTTGATAACTCTGTGCTCCAAAAAAAACATCGACTTCTAATACAAGTGAAGTCATATTTGTCATATCTAACGCAGGCATGATTAGATAGTCTGAACTTTTATCACAATTACAAGCATCGTCATTTGTACCAATAATATATTGAGATCCATTATCCATAACTGGCCAGTAGGCACTTGTGAGATCATTTGCTGTACTTACATTCCAACCATTGTCAGAAGCGTTGGTAGTAATTGACCAATCTGCGGGAAGGTCTCCACTTTCAAAATCTTCGGAGTAAATTACTTGTGCATTTAGATTTCCAAAATGTATAAATGCTAGAAAAAAACAAAGGGTAAAAAATTTATTCATAATATTTTTTTTTAAATTTTAATATAAATTAATGTTGGTGACCATCTTTGGTATGTGAATCTAATTTCACATAATCCATTCTGCAAACAGGGCAGGTTCCTTCTGCATCACTACCGCTGTCCTTGCAATGCATTGGGCAAACATAGGCAGATGTGTATGCTGTATTTTCTCCATGAGGAGTTGTCGAAGTAGTGGTTTCTTTTTTTGAGGTATCGGTATTTCCACAAGAGGTTATTGATAACCCCACCAAAAGAATTAGGCAGATACCAATAGATTGCAATAGAATTTTCGTGACTAGAATATTAATCTGAGATGAACTAAATAACATCAACTAATTGAAGAATCAGTTAGTATGATGTATTGAAATGATTAATATAAAATAAGGATAGCCTCAGCGACAGATAGCCGTGAGGTCAAAATAAGGATTGGAAATTCTAGCAAAGAAAAATTTGAAAAAGGATGGATACATCCTTGGATATCAGAGGTGGTTTATAATTTAGATAATCTATATCAAGCCATTGATATTTTGTGGTTTTCAATAAATTGATAGGATAAGGAATAATTTTAAAAGTCGGAAATTCTACTTCTTGAACTGAATGGTCTGTAAAGTTTTGATTTTGATTCGATTTGAAGAAAGACGCTTTATTTTGACAACATGGTGTTTGATTGACTTCATCTTGACAAGAATCCTCTGAAGGATAATGTCCTTGAACTTTAGCACAGCAATTGGTGGGTTCAACAAATAAGGCGCTGTATTTATATTCTCCAGTACAAAAATGGGAATTGATAGTCAGTCCAGTCGTACTGACAAATAGAAAAACAGCAAGTGCGATATGTAAAAACTTAATAATCAAAGTGTCTTTGTTTTAATCATAAAAATAGTGCTATTTTTTTTAAATGAAGAATTTTGAAAAAGAAATGCAAAATGGAGGTCAGATTTCTTTAGGATTTTTTTGGAAAAACTTTTTCGTACTGGGGGGAGGGAGGCGACGGAATTTTGGGGATGTCGTTTGGTTTTTAAGTAGAAAAGGGGACACACTCGATTTAGTTATTTTTCAAATAACTCAGGGAAAATGGTTTTAAATAAATCGTCGTAATCATGGTTTTGTTGGGGACGATTACTGTGATAATTATCTAATTTGATTTTCAGTTTATCATTTCTATCATCTTCTATGATTGAGTTTATTCGGTCATATTTTTTCATAGCGGTATAAAATAAGTCTCCAAATTTTTGATATTGGTAAAATGCTTGATGCAACACTTGAATCATTTTAGTAAATCGAAACCCAAAGATTTTATCCATTTTTAAGGAGAAGAGTATATTTAATGGTTGTTGAACCATGGGAATTTTTCTCATTAAATCTAGTTCTTTTGACTTTAAAAAATAAAAAGCATAGACAATCCCATCTAGATATTCTTTATCTTCATTTTCAATATTTTCCTTGTATGTTGTTTTTAAGAATTCCTCGTCTAACCAATATTTATGGTTAAAATTT
The DNA here is from genome assembly GCA_964564545.1 of uncultured Saprospiraceae bacterium. Lineage (GTDB taxonomy): Bacteria > Bacteroidota > Bacteroidia > Chitinophagales > Saprospiraceae > CAJQQY01. Next base: position 2,969 of record CAZMBP010000014.1, on the reverse strand, counting down.
CCTTCTAAATAATGAATTGCAATATCCTGTTTTATATTTTTTGATGGGTTTCTAAAATAATTCTGCAAAGGAGACATTCTATTATATGCTTGTTCTTTTTCTTCATGATATTTTTTCCAATATTTTTCTCTTTCTTTTTTTCCTTCTTCCTCTTCAATTCTCTCAAGTTCTAGAATTCTATTTTCTTCTTCTAATTTTTTCTTTTCAATCTCCGAATTTAAAGCTTCCTTCATTTTATCAAATTCCCCTTCTGAATCATAAAAGAAAGTTTTGTAATCCTTTTCTCTAAACGTAATCTTATCTAGTGTTACTAATTCATTTTTCCATTCAAAAATGATTTCTTCATTTTCTCTAACTGGTATAGCATAATAACACTTTAAAACGAGGTCATTTTTTTCAGTTGACTTTTCTATTGCTTCAGAATCTAATACAAACGCATTTAAATTATTTGTATAAATAATATCTTTTTCCATAAACCTTAGTGTGTCATCCTCAGGGTTAAACTTATGGAAAATCCACATTATATAGGTTTCTCGCTCTCTATAAAATTCTTGTCTAGAAACTATAACATCAAGGAAAGTAGTAGAGAGTTGTATTTCAAAAACAAGATTTTTATCAATATAAATTGATTGAATATCAGGTTGCTTCCATTGTTTTGAAATAGCTAAATCTTTATACCTTTTCTCTTTTTCTGGATTTGAAATACCTTTATTCGAATTCTCATTTTCTTGAAGCCGTTCATGAATAAAAGATTTTATATTATCATGTAAATCACTTTCTTTTGCACCATTATACTTGATGCATCTAATTTCTTCTCTTGTAAGTTTTGTATTAGTTTTTATGTGGCAATCTTCGCTGTCTTTTAAATGGGCGAAATGTAAAACAGGAGCATTACGGTTTTTGTAATTACCCTTTCCTCCACTAATTTTCACATATTGCTTGCAATAGTAACAAACAAATTTGGGCTTTTTATTTTGAATAGCTAATTCAAGCAGTCCTCTTTGCTGAAAAATTATTCTATCTTCTTGAGTAAAGAATTCGCTTGCAAAAATTTCTTCTCCAGACTGCATATCGAGAACGGATTCAATTCGTCGCTTAGATTTTTCATTAGTCATAATCAAAAAAGTGATTGTAAATAATATGATTATTTTTCCTAATAAATATAATCAAAACATTTTATAGATAAATTTTTTGTATCGAAATTTTAGATTATTTTTTTGAATTACTATCTTTTGAGACGACCAAAAAACAAAGATGTCGCCTCTTTTATCATAAAAAAGGCGACATCTATATACCAGCAAAAAATCAATTCTCACGGAAAAAAACTTACGAAATTGAATTTCATCATCCCAGCCTGTTCTATCCAGTTTTCAATATCCTCTAAACTCAATTGATAATTTTTCACCAAAATATTTTCATTTCCTGCCATCCATCCACCAATATCTTCCAAAATACTTTCCGCATCAGCTTCCGCCAAAACACGAAGATTGATAGTTGAACCAGTAAAAGGATTCTGATAATTACGCTGGCTAAAATGTAGCACTTGAGCATCAAGTTCACTCATTCCGATTTGTTTTAAATCAGCCAGTTCAGCATGGAGTAAAAGTAAATGGGAGTCAATTCCTAATCGTGAAGTAATTTGCTGACGAGCAATTGGATTGGAAAGTAGGAGCAATAATTCATATTCATTATGAATCAAAATATCCTTTTGATTGAGATAGGAAATGAAATGAAACAGACGATTGGGAATTACTGTTTTTTGAAATAATGCTATGGTATCAATTTTAGAAATGGATAGAGTTTTGGAAGGAATTGCCTTAGTTGTTTTTTCTTTAGGAAAGAAAAAAACACAAATTCCGCAGAGTAAAATAGAAACCAATAGCATCAGCTTTTGAGTGGCGTTTAGTCGCATAAAATTTGGGTTATTTATCCTGAAGAAAGACATCGAGGTAAAGGGTACTTTGTTCTAAAAGCATAGAATCTAAATTAAGAGTCAACGAATTATTTCTTGGACAATCTTCAATCAGTTGCCATTCGCAATCGGTTTGCTCCTCATAGCAAAGTCTAAATTCGGACTGACAAATCCGATGATTTGGAAAAGTGAAAAACAATATACTTCCGCCGTCTGTCCAACTGACTTCCAAACCTGTTCCCCAATCCGTCCATTCGAAGCAAGTGAAAGGTGCATAGTAATTATAACCTTGGAGGGAAAATTCAATGATGACTTTTGTGCAAGTATCGAGTGGGCAAGGAGCATGCTCTTGTGATGGCTCGATAGGTTCGGAAGTGGAAAATGAGCAACTGAAAATAAGGATGGATAGGAAAAAAATAAAATGTAGGTGTTTTCTCATAGTCTGTATTTTGATGTTGCTAATGTAATGTAGGATTATCTAAAAGTTATGGTATGGGCAGAAAGTGAAACAACCTTAGATTATTTCCTAACAGAAATATGAGCCATTAATACTTTGGGGTGAGTACCAACTGTCGAGCGAAACGCTTTGTAAAATGATGACCGATTTTGAAAACCGACTTCGGTCAGTAAGCCTTCGATTGTTTTGAGTTTAGCTTCACCTTGTGCGATTTTTTTGAGAAATGCTTCAATCCGATAGCAATGAAAAAAGGAAGTGATACTTAGTCCCGTAGATTGGTTAATAGTTTGAGAAAGGTATTTTTGATTGGTGTCTAGGCTTTTACAAAGTTGTAAAATATTAGGAGGGAATTGCCAGATTTGATTTTTAGATTCAAGGATTTCATGAAGCTTCCACCATAGAGCGTTTAGTTTATGGGGAGTGATGTGAGAGGTGCGGTATCTTTGGAGGGAGTTAATTTTTCTTTTCATAAAATGGGTTTTAGAAATATTTAGCGACTGATAAAATTTGCAATTCGAGTTCTAATAATTCTCTTTGCTTTTGAAAAATATCGTATTCTTTTTTCTTCAATGCTTGTTCGGCTTTCAAATATTCGGAAGG
>CAZMBP010000013.1:0-9538 GCA_964564545.1 uncultured Saprospiraceae bacterium | reverse complement strand
GATTTTATGAGAGTTCATCGATCTTATATCATTGGACTTAATCACATTGAGACGATTATGGGAAATGTATTGAATATTAATGGAAAAGAAATTCCAATTGGAGGAAGTTATCGGAAGTCGTTTTTTGATCAAATAGAAATGCTTTAACAGAATTTACCTATCATTTTTTTCTCCCCTGTCATTAAGTTATAGTTCAATAAAACTTACCTTTTAAAAAAAAAATAAAAATAATTATTCCTTCATGCAGCGAATTGAATCATTCGCTGGTTAGGTAGTTGAAATCAGAGATACTATTATAAGTTTACTCTTTTTTCCAACCTAAAAGTGGCCAACTACCAGGTTTTTAAAACAAATTTTAAAATAATTAGAAATCAAAAAAATGAAAAATTTAGGAATATTTAGTTTAATGCTTTTGCTGTTTTTCTCTTCGTGTAGAAAAGATGAAAGAATTATTGATACAACTGTAACTACCCCAAACCCAACTATTGAATCATATATCCCGCCATCTGACTTAGTTACTGCAGGAGTTATCGGCTTTGTTGTTGATGAAAATCAAACACCTGTAGAAGATGCTGTAGTGAAATTAAATGGTAATACTTTTACAACTGATGCATACGGACATGTTTTTATTGAAAATGAAAATTTGAATGCTTTAGGAACTTTAGTTGAAGTGGAGAAAGATGGTTACTTTGAAGGTAGTCGAAGATTTTTCCCAATCGAAGGAAAACAAAGTAGAATTAAAATTCAATTATTAGAAAAAACTTTTGATAAATCTTTTGATGCCTCAAATGGAGGAACTATTGAGATTAGCAATGGTGCAAAGGTTGAATTCTCACCAAGTAGCATTATGACTGCAAATGGAAATGCTTACTCAGGTACGGTACACGTTGCTGCAAAATGGATGGATCCATCTTTGTCAGCTACACTTGACCAAATGCCAGGAAATCTTCAAGGTGTCAATTCTCAAGTAGAACAAGTTGCATTGGGTACATACGGAATGATTGCGGTAGAGTTGGAAGGAGACGCTGGTGAATCATTGAATATCGCAGAAGGAAATACTGCAAAAATCACAATGCCAGTTCCTTCGAATATGGTAAGTACTGCACCTTCAGAAATTCCTCTTTGGTCATATAATGAAGAATATGGTTTGTGGGTAGAAGAATCTACAGCTACATTACAAGGAGGAAATTACGTAGGAGATGTTTCTCATTTTTCATTTTGGAATTGCGATATTCCATTTGATTTTGTTAATCTTGAAATGACACTTATTGATGATAATGGAGCGCCTTTGAATAATTATTTAGTTACATTGACTATATCAGGATCTTCAAATAATCCATTGACAAGTGGCTCAGGTTATTCTGATCAAAATGGAAATGTATCTGGATTTATTCCAGCGAACGAAACATTGACGATGAACGTACTTGATGCATGTGGAGATGTTTTATTTACCCAAGATATTGGACCATTTAGTGTAGATACAAATTTAGGGGATATTACTATCTCTGGAACAAATGTAAATTCAACTACGGTAACAGGTAATTTATTAGATTGCAGCGGAGCAGATCTTAATGAAGGAATCGTGATAGCTCAATTCCAAGGTCAAACAGTTTATCATTATACATCAACTTCTAATTTTTCAATGACTTTCTCTACTTGTAATTCTACTTCTGAAATTGAAGTGATAGCAATTAATCCTGCTACCTTAGATCAAAGTGATGTAGTGCTTGCAACTGCAAATACCCAAAATGATTTAGGTGATATTATTGCATGCGGAAACTCATTAGGAAATTATATTCTAATGACCATTGATGGAGTTACTGCAGTATTTAATGAACCAAGTGTGGATGCCTCTCAGAACTCTACTTATATTCAAGTTTCATCACCGAATCAGGATTATTTTATAGGGTTTGGATTTGAAGGAATTACTACAGGAGATTATACCAATAATAGTTATAGTGAAGTTATCTTCAATTCTGTTTTTGGTTGGAATTATGATCTTGTAACGTTTACTTCTTTTGATGTGACCCAATATGATACTTCTGTGAAAGGTTCATTTACAGGAGAAGTATTTAATGCTAATGGTAATACACTTCCAATAAGCTGTACATTTAGTGTAGAGTTATAACGGAAGTTATAAAAGAAATATGAATCATCCTTTTCGAAAATAGGATGATTCATATTTTACATTTTGAGTTAATAAAAAAAGACATTCTTTGCTTTCAGAAAAACAAATAATCGAAGGTTGCCAACAAAAAGATAAGTCTTGCCAACAAGAGTTGGTAAGACGTTATGCCAAAATGTTAATGGCTGCATGTCGAAGGTATATCAAAGATGATTCTTCTGTCAAAGATGTCTTGCAAGAAACCTTTATCCGAATTTTTACTAATATCAAAAAATACGAGCCTACAGGTCCATTTGAAAATTGGATGAGACGAATTGCTGTTCGATGTGCTTTTACTTGGCTAGATAAGAATAAAATAAAAAGAGAAATAGAGTTAAGTAATCAGCACTTAAATGGATCAATCGAACCTGAAATTTTTCACTATTTAGGGTTTGAAGAAATTAATCGATTAGTAGAGGAATTGCCTATTGGATATCGGACTGTTTTTAATTTAAATGTAGTGGAGGGTTACCCTCATAAAGAAATTGCAGAACTTCTAGAAATAACCGAAAGTGCTTCTCGATCTCAATTAACTAGAGCAAAAAAAATGCTTCAGAAAAAAATAAATTTGATTAATTCTCAAAAACGTACATCCGCATGAAATGGGAACAGTTTAAAAATAGATTTGGGAAAAGTGCCCGTCAACAAGAAGTTGATGTAGATATGGATGCTCTCTGGGAAGCACTCGAACCTCAAGTAGATGAACTTAATAAAGAAGAACCTCGGCGAAGACGATTTATTTTTTGGATACTATTTGCTGGAATATTAATTATAGGAGCCCGTTTACTTTTAGTTACGAATGGAGGAGAGGAGCAAGACATGATGGCTCAAGAAGAAATCATTGAAAACCAAAAAGTAGACAATATTCAAGGTGATGGAAATTCAGAACTTTCTAATTCCATTTTTGATTTAGAAAAAAATAGTAAACAATTATTAAAAAAAGATGAAATAGGATCAGGTGAAAAGCTGAAAAATAACAATACAATTACAAGTCGAAATATTGGAAAAGAAAATAAGCGCATATCATCTCTTACGAGTCAGTTAGAAGGAAATGAAAAGAATACCTCACGATTAAAAAAAGATAGCGATGAGTCCAAATTAACATCAACTCAAAATCAGCAATCACAAACAAATGCAAAATCAATAACTCCAGAATTTTCTAATTTAAAAGCTAAAGTCTCTAACTCAGAACATCATAGGGGTTCAGAAGTAAATAACAATGATGAACTAATAGAAATAAATACGAATTCGATTTCCACTAAAAAAATAGTGCACTCAAAAAATAATAAAGAACTTTTACGATTACCTATTTTTCCTTTATTCTTGCCTCTTAAAGAAGTTGGAAAAGTGGCTATAAAAGATTTTCATCAAACTACATATGAAAGAGGGAATGATGGAGAAAATAAATCTAAAGATGATTCATCAGGAAAGAATCCTACAGATAGAAAAGATGATTCTGACTTTGCATTTTTAACAGATGTTTATGGTGGAGCAAGTTTTATTAATCGTTCGCTAAGTGCTAAAGGTGATTTTGCAAATGTATTGTTGCAAAATAGAAAAGAATATGAAACGCCATTAGAAGCAAGTCATTATGGAATTTCATTAGGTGTAGAATATAAAAATAAATTTCGGCTCTCAACAGGAATTCAGCAAACGGTTATTTCAGAACGATTTGATTTTAATGAAACTCTAACAACGGTTGATTCTGTTTTAGGTGTACAGATATTACGATTAAATTTTGACGGAGACACTATTCCTATTATGGGTAATATTCCTCGAACGACGACGATTGCAAGTCAACTAAAAGTTTATAATACTTATAAAATGATCGATATTCCGGTTACGATTGGGTATCATCATACTTTTAAGGAAAAATGGAAAGTGGGTGTTCAGGCTGGAGTTCTAGTAAATTTATCCTTAAAAACTAAAGGAGGAATCCCTGATGAAACGTTGCAAGAAGTTGACCTCAAAACAAATCAAAATAATATTTTTAAATCTCAAGTTGGATTAAATTATCATTTTGGATTATCAATCGGTCGTTCCTTTCTTAATAAACTTGAGTTAAATTTTTCTCCAACAGTTCGATTTTATTCAAATGATTTTTCAGTTCAAGATTATGGTATTTCTCAAAAGTATACTTTGGTGGGAGGAGATTTAATATTGAGGTATAGGTTTTAATATACTGATTCTTCTAAAAAAATATCCTTCAGATGGCCGTTAAGCATATAAAGTTTAACGGCCATTTTATTATGACTTAATTTATAATTTCTACTTCGAATTCTTTCCCATTAAAACTAATCCTGCTAGTTTTGTTGTTCATTTGAAATAATATTTTAAACGTCAGTAAAATGCTAGTTCTAAAAAATAATCAACATCATTTATCCAGAATTGGAAGTTTGATAAAATTATATGTTTTATCAATTCTGATGGTATCAACTAGTCAGATTTATGGTCAAAATGAAACTGGTGGCGAAGCTATTTATACTTGGTTAAGCCATAAAGGAACAACAAATGAAGCTGCTGCACCTCATTTTAAATTGAAGTTTAATCAAAATGAATCTCGATTCTTTTTTGTAACTGATGATGAAATTCCTTTTAAGCTCGAATTTGTTTTAGCAAAAGATAAAAACATTTATACCAATAGGAAGACTGAGAAAATGCTGGAGGCAAGAAAGGGATTTAAGAAAGTAAAAATGTTTCTCATTGAATCAAAGCTAGAACCAAGAGAATGGAAGGTAACTGATGAAACTAAAAAGATTGGAAATTATAATTGTAAGAAAGCGACTACTTCTCGAGATATTTATGAGGGAGGTAGATTCTTATTTAAAGAGCAAGCCGAGGCATGGTTTACAGAGAGTATCCCTTTTTCTTTTGGGCCTGAAAAGTATGGTGGTCTGCCAGGGTTGATTTTGGAATTGAAAATTAAAAGATTAAAAGAGGATGTGTTTAAAATAACGCATCTAGAATTATTAGAGAATATTGAAATCATAGAACCAACTGAAGGTGAATTGGTTCTATATAAAGACTATGATGATAAGATAAAAAAAATGTATGATGAGGCAGAACTTAAGTTGAGAAAAATGGAAAAGGATAAGCAGGAGCAAGAGAATAAAAACGAATAGCTCATCAAAAAAGTAGAGAAGAAAAATAGAATATTTTAAGATCTAAAAATCAATTTATAAAATGCAAGACGGCTATATCAAAAAAGAAACTTTGAAAAAAGGATTGGCAGAAATTACTTTTTTCCATCCAAAACATAATTCACTTCCAAGTCATTTACTCAAAGAATTGGAACAAACGATCATCGCAGCAGGAGAAGACTCTGAGGTGCAAGTTATCATTTTGAAAAGTGGGGGAGACCGAACTTTTTGTGCAGGTGCAAGTTTTGACGAACTCATTTCTATCAATGATTTTCCGACAGGTAAAAAATTCTTTATGGGTTTTGCGAATGTGATTAATGCATGTCGTAAGTGTCCAAAATTAATTATTGGAAGAGTTCAGGGAAAAGCTGTTGGAGGTGGAGTTGGTTTGGCTTCAGCAGTTGATTATTGTTTGGCGACAAAATTTTCGGCTATCAAATTGAGTGAATTGAATGTTGGAATTGGACCATTCGTAGTTGGGCCGGCGGTGGAAAGAAAAATTGGAATTTCCGCAATGAGTCAAATTACGATTGATGCAAATTCTTTTCAATCGGCTGAATGGGCAAAAGCGAAAGGTTTGTATGCTGATGTTTTTGAAGATGCAGTAGCACTCGATGCAGGTGTGATGAAAATGGCGGATTATCTTTTATCAACAAATCCAGAAGCGCAAAGTATGTTAAAAAAAGTCTTTTGGGAAAATTGCGATCATTGGGATGAATTGTTGGAAACGAGAGCGGAGGCAAGTGGGAGATTAGTTTTGTCGGATTATACGAAGGAAGCATTGAAGGCATACTCGTGATTTTTTTGCCACAGACTAACACAGACTTAACTGACACTCAAAATAAAACAATGGGGAAAGTCAGTTAAGTCTGTGTTAGTCTGTGGCAAAAACTATTAAAATAAAACAAGTCAATCATGTTCTACAACAAAACCATCGAAACCCTCCCTCTTCGAAAATTGCGAAAACTCCAAAACGAACGCCTTGTTGCACTCGTTAATCGACTCTACAAAAAAGTCCCTTTTTACAAAAAACAGTTCGACGAAGCAGGAATCAAACTTTCCAAAATTAAAGGAGTCAAAGATCTTCACAAATTACCTTTTACCAAAAAGACAGATTTACGAGACAATTATCCATTCGATTTATTGGCTGTTCCGCAGAATCAAATCGTACGAATTCACGCCTCAAGTGGGACGACTGGAAAACCAACTGTTGTAGGTTATAATCGAAAAGATTTACGAATTTTTGATGAAGTCGTTGCGCGATCTTTAGTCGCAGCAGGAGCAAAGAAAGGAATGAAATTACACAATGCTTATGGCTACGGATTATTCACAGGAGGTTTGGGAATGCATGGTGGCGCAACAAAATTAGGAATGGCTGTCATCCCTGTTTCAGGTGGAATGACTGATCGGCAACTGATGATTTTGCAAGATTTTAAACCTGAGGTAATTTGTTGCACACCTTCCTACGCACAAACTTTGGCAGAGGAATGTGTCAAACGTGGAATAGATACAAACGACCTTGCAGTTAAATATGCGATCCTTGGAGCAGAACCTTGGACGGAGACTATTCGTTCGCAAGTGGAAACAGGTTTGAATGTGACGGCAACCAATATTTATGGATTAAGTGAGATTATTGGGCCTGGAGTTTCACAAGAAGATTTTGAAGAAAAAGGAACGGGAAGTTATGTTTGGGAAGATCATTTTTTTCCAGAAATAGTTGATAAAGATTCAGGTGAGCCATTACCACTTGGAGAAGAAGGTGTTTTAGTTTTTACGACTTTGACGAAAGGTGCGATGCCGCTTTTGAGATATTGGACGAATGATATTTGTAGTCTTCACTATGATAAAGGTGCGAAACGTACACATGTCAAGATGAGTTCGATCAAAGGAAGAGCAGATGATATGTTGATCATTCGAGGTGTAAATTTATTTCATACTCAAGTAGAAGTATTGTTGGAAGATTTTCCTGAGTTAGCTGCTAGTTATCAATTAATTGTTACTCGAAAAAAGACGATGGATGATGTCAAGTTGGAGGTAGAAGTTACACCTGAAGTTTCTCAAAAATTAGGTGGTCGAGGTTTTCAAAAAAAGGATTTGATTGTAAAGCTGACAAAACAATTAACTCAAAAAATTAAAAATAATATTGGTTTGTCGATGCAAGTGGAGTTAAAAGAATTTGATCAGATTCCGAGAAGTGTAGGAGGGAAGTTGAGTAGAATTAAAGATTTAAGAAAGTTGAAATGATTCTATGCAGATAATTGAAGATAAGTTTTTAAAGAAAAATATTCAGATTTGGTTCTTTGGAGTATTGTTAACTCCTACGTTTGCTTTTTGGGATTTTATATTTAACGAGTCTAATGAAGTTTTAAGTTTAGGAGAGTTTATATCAATTATTTTCTTTGGCCCTATTTTGGTATTCTCACTTTCAACTCCTTTATGGTTTATATTTATTTTTATAAATAAATACTTTTTTCTAAGAATACGTAATGAAGGACTATTAAATTTTTTAATTAACCTCTTATCAATACTTATTGGAATGATAATATTGATAACTATTCTCGGAGTAGAGAAGGATGATGAAATGACTATGAAATCCTTTTTATTCATTTTTTTGCAAATAGGTTTAACTACCTTTTTTACATGGATAATTAAAGTTGAGAGAAAATTTATAAACGATAAAAAAAGTTCAAGCCGTCCAGATATTTTAGATGATGAGTTTTAAAAAGAAGCCACTTACGAATATTTCGCAAGTGGCTTTCCTCATTAACTAAGGGTGCTAATTCAACTATTGAATTTCCAAAGCAAAGGAAGCTTCATCTCGAGCATCGTAACCTCGAATAAATCCAACTCCATTAGTGTGTTTCGCTTCGACATAAAGATCGAGAGAGAAAGTACATTTTGAAGCACCATCCAACATCGTATCAAATCGAACAGGATTAGACACAGCAGGATCTCCGGCACTTAATAAAGGTGGTTGATTGGTGTTGCCAGAATCAAAAACAACATCACTTCCATTCAAGCCTTTTCGATAATCCAATGTGTAATCTTTCATAAAACCATCTTCATGGTAAGCTCTAAAACCTGTGGTAAATGTTGACGCTGCATTTCCAACCATGAACTGACAGTCTGCACGATTTGGTACGTAATCTTTTCGAAGGTCTTCAATATCTGCAAAACAACTCTTATTGTTGATTCGGATATTGTGAATCAAAGTTGCATAGTCAACGATATCAGTATCATCAGAATTTTTCCATTTCAAATAATGGAAATCAGTTCCGTTGCCTGCACCTGTCGAACCATTTGGTTTGATTCGATTACCTGCATTGTCGAATAATTCGACCATCAAATTGTAATTACCATCTGTAAAATTCGTCGTATCTAATTTGTAATGAAATTGATTGCCAATCCATTTATTAGAATTACTCACGTATGGAATTTGATACAAACCTTCTTCGCCACCAATCAATTTTGGCCCGAGTGCAACAGCTTCTAATTTTGGAGGGAAAGTACCATTGATGAATTTTCTCCAAGCAACTTCTTTATCCAAAATTTGTGGTGTGCCAATGGCGTTTCCGTTCGCATCAGTTTTTACCATACTAAATCTGTAATAACGAGCACCAACACTATTCATATCAGGATCAATGTAGAGTAACAATTTTAAAGTTGCTCCCAATGGACAATTCGTTTGTCCACCAAAATCAATCAATCCAGCATTGGATGGAAGAGGTTGATTTATTCCAGTTGCGCTTGTTTGCATCGGAGTATGTAAATGATACGTATCAGTATCTCCAATTGCTTGCAACATCACATATCGTTTTCCTTGACCTGTTGTCGGAGGAGTATAATTTCCACACGTCTCAGCAAGGAAATTATAAGTAGAAAGTAACGCTTCCTGCGAAGAGGAGAAATATGCATTTTTAGCTTCTCCATCATAAACATAAATGTATTGTCCTCCGATCCATTGTTTCACTTTATAAAAATAAGTAGTGTAACATCTTCTCCAAACTGGTTGAAGCACCATTGGCTGATTAAAACAGAAAGTAAATTTCCCATCTAATCCAATATTCGTTTCACCCAATTTCTTTTTCGTTACCGTTTTATTTCGACAAAGTACATGAATCAAATATGGGCGAGCTACAATGAAATCATACTTTTGCTGATCAGACTGAAGAGCCACTAATGATTTCAAATCATTAACTGTATTCTCATCCATGAAGTCCTGTTTTGCAGGTTC
>CAZMBP010000012.1:0-11036 GCA_964564545.1 uncultured Saprospiraceae bacterium | reverse complement strand
AATAAATGTACTGGAGGTATTTCTGTTGTTATCGTTACTCGGGCAGGAATGATATCTGGAAATTTCACTAAATAACTCATGAAAATCAAAATCAAAACTGTCATAAAAATGAACGAAATTCCCCACCTCAAAATCCATCCAGGAGGTTTCCCCAAGATGGTTTGAACTTGATCTTGCTCGGTGAGTTGAATGTCCGATGGATCGGTGATGAAATTTTCTTCAGGCATTTTTTGAAAATATTATATTAGAAGTTATTATTTATTGCCGCTGACTTTTTATGAATAAACTAAGTCTGCGAAAGGTCATAATAGTCATAAAAAGTCAGCGGCAATAAATCAGCCTCCTAACTCCAATTGATTTTTTACTAAATTAAAATACGAACCTTTTTTTGCAATCAATTCTTTATGTGTTCCTTGCTCGATAATCCTTCCTTTTTCTAAAACGACTATTTGATCAGCATTCCGAACTGTACTTAATCGATGGGCTACAACGACAACAGTTCTTCCACTAAAAAAACGTTCTAAATTCTCTGTAATTATTCTTTCATTTTGAGTATCTAAAGCATTAGTTGCTTCATCAAAAAATAGATATTCTGGATTCTTATAAACTGCTCTAGCAATCAATAATCTTTGTTTTTGGCCTTGGGAAATTCCATTTCCTCGAGCACCAATCATGGTATTATATCCAAGTGGCATTGTTTCTATAAACTCTTGAATATGAGCCAATTGCACCGCATTCAATAATTTATCTTTATTGACTACATCTTCACTTTCAGCAATATTATTAGCGATGGTATCTGAAAATATATATCCATCTTGCATGACTGCTCCACACTTTTGCCGCCACATTTTTTTTCTAAAATTTTTCAATAAAAAACCTCCTACTCTAATCGTTCCATGAGTTGCTTCATAAAATCCTAACATTAGTTTTACAAGTGTAGTTTTTCCACTTCCGCTAGTTCCAACAATGGCTGTGACTTTTCCTTTTGGAATAGTTAAGTTGATATCTCTTAAAACTAAATCAGACAATTTATTATACTGAAAACTAATATTTTCAAAAACGATATCAGAAGTTTCTGGAAGCATTTCAATTTGTTTTCCATCATTCAATTCTTCGTCATCCTTCCCATGAATTTCTCCTAAACGTTCTAAACTCAAGGCTGCATCTTGACTACTTCGGATAAAATTAATCATCTGAATCAACGGTGCATTTAGTTGTCCAACAATATATTGAACAGCCAACATCATCCCCAAAGTCATGCTCCCATCAATCACCGCTTTGGCTGCAATGAATGAAATAAAAATATCTTTCAACTGATTAATCACTCCTGTTCCAGTATCTTGGTATTGAGTGATCGTCAATGATTTTATATTTGCTCGAAATAATCTTGCTTGAATTTCAGTCCATTCCCATCGTCTTTTTCTTTCACTATTTTGCAACTTGATTTCTTGCATACCTTGAATCAATTCTATGATTTTAGTTTGATTCTCAGCTTGCTCCTCGAACTTCATGTGATCGACTTCCTTTCTTTTTTTCATAAAAATCATCACCCACATAATGTATAAAAAACTTCCAAACAGGAAAATTAGAAAGATCGTCCAATTATAAAAAAACAATACAATTCCAAAAACAATTAAATTGAAAAAAGAGAATATTGCGGAGAGTGTGCTCCCTGTCATAAACAATTCAATCCGTTTATGATCTTGAATTCTTTGCAACAAATCACCCGTCATTTTTGTATCGAAAAAAGCGATTGGCAAACGCATTAGTTTAAAAAGAAAATCTGAAAGTAAGGCAATGTTGACTCGAGTTCCAATATGCAGGAGAATCCAATTTTGAATAATACCTACGCTGGCTTGACTTAAAAACAACATCAGTTGAGCTGCTAAAATCAAGTAGATAAAATTGATATTTTGATTTTCAATTCCGACATCAACAATTGATTGAGTCAAAAATGGAAATATCAATTGAAGCATACTTCCGAAGAGTAAACCTAGAATCAATTGAATGATTAACTTTCGATAAGGTCGAAGATATTTAAATAGAAAAGTGAGTCCTGTTCGGTTTAAAGTTTCTCCTTCTTGAGTGTAAAACTCTGGCGTTGGTTCGAGTAGAAGTGCGATTCCTGAATCTTTTCCTGATAACCAATGCTTTTTGAACTCAGCAATTTTATACTTGATTTTTCCACGTCCAGGGTCTGCCACCCAAACATGTCGTCTGCTGATTTTATAGACTACAACAAAGTGATTTTGATTCCAATGAACGATTGCAGGAAGTGGCGCATCTACCAAGCCTCCACCTTCTCCATCATCAGATTTAAAAGGTAACATGGCCGCAAAATTATTCATTCCAATATGTTCTGCCCCTTCACAAATACCTTCCAACGAGACGCCTTCTCGATCCAAATAACAATGTTCCCGCAAATATTGCAAGCTATAGGATTTCCCATAATGCTCCGCAATCATGCGAAGGCAAGTTGGGCCGCAATCCATTTTGTCAAGCTGTCTGAAGTGGGGAAATGCCATTTAAAATCGTTTTGTTTTGGGAGGTAGAGACAAGGTATGCCTTGTCTCCACGGAATTTCGTTTAGCTAATCGTTCAATCTTGGAACTGATTTATTTTTAATTTTCAGTTCATGCCGGCGTGCATATTCTTTATATAAATTTTCTTGTTCTTCTTTGGTCATCGTTGGATTATCCTCATAAAATCCTTTTGCCAACCGTTGGCGTTTTGCTTCATAAATCGAAACTGCACAAGCCACCGAGATATTTAAACTTTGTACCATTCCTACTTGTGGAATTAAAAAGTTTCCATCACAATGTTTTAAAGTTTCTTCCGTGACTCCTGCATGTTCATTTCCAAAAAGTAAGGCAACCGATTTCGTCAAATCTAAATCATAAAGTGACTTACTATCTTTAGCCATATGAGTGCACAGAACAAAATCATACTTCTTCCGAAGATGTTCAAAACAAGGGGCAACTTTAGTATAAAAATTCACATTCACCCACTTCCTCGCTCCTGAAGAAGATTTGGCAGCCAAATGAATTCTTTCCTCTGTCAAATGAGATTCTGTATTTAAAATAAAGATCTCATTGATTCCAACAGAATCACAAGTTCGCATTACTGCTCCAATATTATGTAGGTCATGGACATTTTCTAAAACTACGGTGAGGTTAGCTTGTCGTTTGCTCGCAACTCTTTTAAATTTTTCTGTCCGCTCGGGAGTCATCATCTTTTTAAATATTGTATGTTTAATCTAATTAGTTACAAGTCAAAAACCACAAGTAACCAAAGTTTTTCTTAATCTACAAACCTTTTTAAATCTTCAAATGAAAAATCCCATTCGGGAGTATGAATATCTTGATTTGGAATCAATTCATACCATGGACTCAATTTTCTATTCGTTGGATTTTTAAGGATGTGTATGTTTTGTGCAGGCATGTAGCTTTGTGCCAACAAATATAACTTTTTTCCATTTGTATTTTCAGCCATATCGACAATTATTATTGCATGGCCTGGATGCCCCCCTTGAATAAAGACATCTCCAATCTGCATATCTTTTAAAGGAATGGATTTCATTTCTTTTTCCAATGAAGCTGTTCCCGCATAGGAAAAAATTTGGATGAGATATTTTTTAAAATTAGAATATGAATTATCCTTTTTTCCAGAGTTCGAAAAAGTTACTTTGTTTCCTTTTACTACTGGCTTTTTTCCCTTTCGCCAATCATCAAACGAGACCTTGGTGCCATTTGTGTAATTAAAATGGATTTTTTCAAATTGATTTTTCCCAAATAAAAACTCAGATCGTAATCGCATCACCGCATCTGCACATTGCTGCAAATCCCTTTTTCCTACATCAATATCTACTACTCGTGCATGTACTTGTTGATTCCATTTTAAAGAACCATCATGGATTTCCACCTTTTGTCCAGCAGGGAATAATGGCAAAAACTGAAGCCATTGTTGAAAGGAATTCTTTTTGACACTTACTCTTTGGAATCCTTGTGGAGTTGGAATTTGATTAATGATCGAAGTTTTAGAGTTGAAATTTGGTTGCCAATAGTATTTTAGATTTAGCGGAGATTGTTGTTCGACTAAAATTGGTTTTGGAGTTTTCTCCTTTTCTTTTGGAGTTTTAATTTCTGTTTTGGGAGTTTCATTAGTTGATTTATTTTCAGTTGTACAGCTAAATAACAAGGCTATTGCTAGAATTCCTACGGAAAAGACAATGATGGTTTTGAGATTAAATTTCATTATTTTTCTTTTTGTATTTGGTTGATATTCAATGCTTTAAAATAAAAAAAGTCTATAACTTCAAACCAGCTATAGACTTTTTTTATTGCAAAAAATGTAAATATTTAATTTACCTTTTGAAAATAATAATTTTCAAATTTTAAAATATTCACAAATTTATTTTCTAAGTAATTAATTTTATCCAATCGCTCATTGGCAATATCTTCAGGTGTTATGTTTCTTTCAAAATCAAATTTTGTAGAAAGCATTTGAGCCGTCTCCGTATCAATTACATCTTTGAAATATATTCCATTTTTCATCAATTGCCTTCCAAAATATAGGGTCATATCATAGCCTTTGAATGCATCTTCTTCTGGCAATGCACCATATTCCTCATAGAATTTTGTTATAAATTCTTTGATCTTGATGTCATCTTTATCTACAAAGTTAGCACTACTCACATGTAATTTTAGATTTTCAAAATAATCATAAGAAATTCGATCAAACTCCATCCAACGAGGCATTCCATAAACGACAACCTCATTTCTCCCCTTAGCAATTTCTATTTGTCTCATGATGTTACTGACAAAAGTTTCATTGGAATAAGAAGGAACTATAAAAACTGTCGTTTCATCTTTTTTGATGTATGGTAATAAATCCAACTCACCAAATTCCTCTGCTACTTTTGGATCTATTCTATACTCTCTCAATGGAGTTACAAAATCCCCAGATATTGCCTTATGGCTATCTTGAAAATATTTTAATCTATTCACTTCAGCAGCTTTATCTCTTACCACCAAAACAATTTGATCTGCTGAATATTGCTCCAAAGCATGTTTCATTATTGCCTCACAATGACTTTGCAGACTTGGATTAACTTGAAGATAATATGGATTTTCAGATGTAATTCTTCCACTTGTATTAGCTGGAGAAACCAAAGTTTTCTGATTTAGTTTAGCAAACTCCGCCACCTTACCTAAAGGTTTCGAGCTGTAGGGGCCAATAATCATATGAGCATCTTGCAAAGCTGAACGATTCAATAAAGAACTTGCTTCAGTTTCAGATCTTTTACTATCCATGACTGTCACATTCAAATTGGCACCTTCATCTGATAATTGATTTAAGGCTAATTTTGCACCTTCATAAAAATTTAAAGGAGCTATCGAACTTGTATGAACTCCGCCTTCCAAATCATTCACTTTGTGAGCATTGAAAGGAATCATGATCGCAACATTGTATGTACCTAAAATGCCTGTCCCAGTATTTCCTGAGTTTGGATCAGGTTCACTTGGATCTTTTTCCAAGTATTGAGAAGGATCAGATTCGATCGGATCGTTTGCTGATGAACCAGCATCTGTCCATTCAACGGTATCCATTTTTCCAGTCACTTCAGTTGGAAATTCGTACCGCCCTGTTGTAGGATTGTATACTTTTCTCCCTTCCGGAGTTATTATCTCAGGAGCAGGAGTATTGGTTCTACCTCCTCCACAAGAAGTTGATAACGATACAACTACAAAAAGACTCAAAAAAAGTAAAATGCTATTTTTTACATTTTCAAAAGTAAAATAATGAGGATCGGATTTTTTCATTTTCAGATGTATTAATGAACTGTTTCTTATGTTTATTCCCACTCAATCGTTGCGGGTGGTTTGGTACTTATATCATAAACTACACGATTAATCCCTTTTACATTATTGATAATTTCACTCGAAACAATTGCCAAAAAATCATGAGGTAATTTGCTCCATTCAGCAGTCATTCCATCGAGAGAATTTACTGAACGAAGGGCTACTGTTTTTTCATAAGTTCTTTCATCTCCCATCACTCCTACTGACTGAACTGGAAGCAACATGGTTCCCGCTTGCCACACTTTATCGTAAAGTTGATGCTTTTTTAGGTTTTTAATAAAAATATCATCCGCTTCTTGTAGCATTTTCACTTTCTCCTCGGTGATATCTCCCAAAATCCGAATTCCCAAACCAGGTCCTGGGAAAGGATGTCTATTCAAAATGTGTCCTGGAATATTTAACTCCGCTCCCACTTTTCGAACTTCATCTTTAAATAACATTCTAAGTGGTTCGACAATTTTCAAATTCAATTTGTCAGGTAAGCCACCAACGTTATGGTGAGATTTAATTGTTACACTTGGTCCATGAACTGAAACAGATTCAATTACATCTGGATAAATAGTTCCTTGTCCCAACCAAATGATATCTTCTAACTTATTGGCCTCTTCTTCGAAAACTTCAATAAATACTCGACCAATTATTTTCCGCTTCCCTTCAGGGTTTGTCTCTCCTGCCAACTCATCCCAAAATCTTCGACTTGCATCTACTCCAACGATATTTAGTCCCATATCCTTGTATGAATGCAAAACTTCTTCGTATTCATTTTTTCTCAACAAACCATTATCAATGAAAAAACAAATTAAATTATCTCCAATTGCTTTATGTAAAAGTTCCGCTCCTACCGTCGAATCAACACCACCTGAAATTCCCATCAGCACCTTTTGATCACCAATTTGCTTTTTCAAATCTTCCACCGCCTCTTCTACAAATGAAGCTGGTGTCCAATTTCCATGACAACCTGCAATATCAATCAAAAAGTTAGATAAAATATCTTTTCCTTCTAAACTATGAGTCACCTCTGGGTGAAATTGAATCGCATAAACTGGTGCATCAAACGCTCCTTCTTTGCTTTTAAATGCTGCTACTGGAATACTTTCAGTTCCTGCCAATAATTCGAATTGTTCAGGAATTTCTGTAATTGTATCTCCATGCGACATCCAAATTTGGCTACCATTTGATATTCCCTTAAAGAATGGGTCATCAAAAAGAGGCGCATTCAATGATGCTTTTCCATATTCTCTTTTTTCAGATCGTTGGACATTTCCACCATAATAATTGGCTAGGTATTGTGCTCCATAGCAAACACCCAATAATGGTTTTTTTCCAACAATCTTATCCAATTCTACTTGAAGTGCATCTTTTTCCAAAACAGAAAATGGACTTCCTGAAAGAATGATCGCCTTGATGCTATCATCTATTTCTGGAATTTTATTAAATGGTACAATTTCACTATACACATTTAATTCACGAGTTCGCCGAGCAATTAGCTGTGTATATTGCGAACCAAAATCGAGGATTAATATTTTTTCTGTCATGGGCGCAAAGATAGTTTTTAGAAATTGAAAATTTGAAAAAAAACAATGCTAATCAACCTATTTTAATATTAGATTTTTAGAAAAAAACCATACTTACTCATCTTATAAAAATTAATGGATTTCCTATCTTGGTGACATAATTTATATATTCCTTAGACATATCTAGTCATTTTTCAACCATATAGACACATAGAAAACATAGGTATTAATGTTTAACTCTAGTCACCAAAAAATTAAAACATGAAAAACTTTAAAAATTTAGCTCTCCTTTTTCTCCTACTTTTTTCCACTTCTCTTTTTTCTCAAACCGTTGATTGGGAAACCTTGGAAAATGCAGAACTAGTAGAGGCAGAAGATTTCGTAAAGATTGATCACCAAATTCTAAAGTTAATAGATTGGTTGGGAAATCACCACCTTGATCATAAAGATCGGATCAAGGCCAACTCTATTTTTATGAGATGGATCACAGGAAGTCCAAGTGTAACTGTCAGTCTCGATACTTATTTAATGAATTACACTAAAAAGAATGGTGATTTTTTATTGCTTTTTATGGCAGGATGGTCAAAATACGTTTTAGAAAACCCAGATAAAAAGGAGGATAATATTGGAGGAAGTTTGGCTGGCGTAAATTATTTTCTAGACTTTTATGAAAAAGGAAAAGACTTTGGTGTAAAAAAAGATCGCAAGGTAGCCAAGCTTTTGAAAAAGAGAGAAGCTGGAAAATTGGAAGATTTTATAGCCAAACATTAATAAAAGTTATTCGCTCAAAATAAAATAAGGATTTACTTTTTTGTAATTTTGAATAATTCAATTAAAATAAATTAAATGGCAATCATAAAATTCACATACGCTTTAAAACGGTTTTACCCCGATCTTGGTGATTTAGAGATAGAAGTGAAAAGTGTAAATGAAGTGTTAGAAAAAATTGATACTAAATATTCTGGGATCAAAAACTACTTGGTTGATGACCGAGGTGCTTTGCGAAAACATATCAATATTTTTGTAGATGGAGAATTGATTTTAGACAGAGATAAAATGACAGATACGGTAGATCATAAAAGTGAGGTCTTCATTATGCAAGCCTTGAGTGGAGGTTAACCGAAATATTTTCTTCGTTCCGAAATTCCTTAAAAGCTAATTTACCATTTCCAATTAATGATAAACATTAAATTTAGAACATAAACAACTTGGAAAACTCAAACGCAAATAGTAACTCTCCTAATCAAAAGAATTTTTCTTCTTGGAAAAATAGCCAACTCTTTTCTGGACTTTCTGAAATCCAACTAGATCATTTAGAAAATCATTTACTAAGTAAAACATATTCTAAAGGTGACTTTATCATCAAAGAAGGAAGCTATGGTGATGCTATTTTTTTTATCGAAGAAGGGTCTGTCGATATATTAAAAGCTAATGTAAAATTGGCTGAGAACCATGCTGGTGATTATTTTGGAGCCATGGCGTTGATGGAAAATACTTCTAGATCTGCTGATGTAATCGCCACTACTCCCCTTCTAGTAAAAGTGCTAACGATCAATCAACTAAAAGCAATTGAATCAGACGATGTATTCATTCAAGTGCTTCGCAATCATCTAATTAAACAACAAGAAGTGATTCGCGAAAAAAATGAAAACTTGATCCAAGCGACTCAAAATAAACTTCTAGAAGCTGAATTGCAAATTCAAAAGACCAAGCAATATCCTAAACTGATTATCTTTCTCCTCTTTGTAATTTTTGCTTTGGTCATTTTGTTGCTTTTATGAAAAAAATCAATCTTCAAACGGATACTTCAATCCAATCTGACTTCGAATTTCATCCGTAATTTCCATCAAGTCTAAACTATTCTGATGCGACCATAAGTCACTTTCAATTTTATTTTGGGCAATACATTTTTTGCATTCTTCGATTTCGTAGGTGTAGCCTTTTCCTAATTTAGGCAAGGTATATACTTTCTCATAGTAGCCATTTTCATCACCTTTATTTCCTTTAATGATGGTATAACCTTCTGACTCATGCCAAACCGGATGAATATAAATTCTTCCTTCTGTCCCATAAATTTTTGCCATCATATCAGATTGCGAAACGAACCCTGTCATGAGATTCGCCAAGCCATTTTTATATTTAAAAATAGCTGAAGTTTGCAAATCTACTCCAGTTGTATGCATTCGACTTGTTGCTAAAATTTGTTCTGGTTTTCCAAAAATAAGATAGGCCAAAAAAACTGGATACACGCCCATATCCATTAATGCACCTCCTGCCAATTCCATGTTCAACATTCGACTATCATCAGCATCATTTCTTGAAAAAGTAAAATCAACATTGACATAATTTACCTCACCAATAGATTTGTTTTTCACTTGATTTAAAACCGCTCGAATCGTAGGATTAAACCTTGCCCAAAATGCTTCCATCAAAAAAACATTGTTTTCTCGAGACACATCCACCATTGTCTGAACATCTTTTTGGTTGATCGCTAACGGTTTTTCACAAAGCACATGTTTGCCATGTTTCATTGCTTCGATACTAAGATCCATATGCGAATTATGGGTCGTACCAATATAAACTATATCTACTTCTTGATCCTCAAAAAGCTCTTGGTAACTTCCATAACTTTTTCCGATTTCATGAATTCCAGCAAAATTTATCGCATTAGAAATTGATCTTGAAGCACAAGCAACAATTTCTACATCTTCAATTAATTTTAAATCTCGAACAAATTGGTTGGAGATTTTTCCCAATCCAATAATTCCCCATCGTAGTGATTTGCTTTCTGAACTCATTATTATTGCTTAGTTTTTCTTAAAAATTAAAGTGGTAAATGTATTATTTTTTCTATAAAAAACTTCCTTTTAATTTAGCGAAGATTTAAAGATAGGGGAACTTGACAATATAATTGTCTTGTGAAAAAATAACAGTATTTTTACTGTTAGATTAAAATTCAATTTTTATGAAAAAAATATACATTTATCTATTTCTTACAATTATTTTTTCCACTCCCATAATTGCTCAAACATCTTCCATCCTTCCTGTCAAAAAGAAATGGCAACGGTCAGAAATCAACTTTGGGATAGGTGTAAATTGGAATACTTTCCAATCCATGACTTTAGATGAGTTGTTGATTTTTGCTAAGGATCCTGAGCAATTGAAACGAGATCTTCAAGGACTAGAAGAGGAAGCAACACCCAATACGGCAGGCGCTGATTTAAGAGTCAGTTGGAGTTTTTCTCCCTTAAATCCAGTTAATGGCAATTATAAAACTAATCAAGCGCTACAAGTCGGTATTGTTTTAAACACGCCAAAAGAAGCGATGGTTAGTTATAAAAATCAAGATTTGGATACCTCTATTGTCTTTTGCAATATACATTGGGAATTGGGTTTGAACGCTGCGTATGTATTTAAAGGGACTTGGGGAAAAAGAAATCGATGGCATTGGTATATTGGAGCAGGCGCCAACGCTGGTTTTACTTTTGGAAATAACATGATGCTTGTCAATGGAAAATATTTTGAACCAGGTGAGCATCCATCTACTCAACCAGTTGATGATGTCAGTCCCGAACCTGAAATGTATGAAGCAAAATCAGTTTCGTATACTAGAGTTTTTATTCCTTATGGTATTCATTATAAAATGGGTAGAAGAGTATTA
>CAZMBP010000011.1:0-79010 GCA_964564545.1 uncultured Saprospiraceae bacterium | reverse complement strand
CTAATTTACGGTAGAAATTAAGAATGGCAAATTAATTAAGTAATTTTTTTTTGCATGTTTTGGCATTAAATTTTAATAACAGCGCAGGTGAAAATCAACCATGAATATTAGAGTTTATTTTTTGAAAAAATTGCTTCCCATATGGCATCACTCACCTTTCGATGTCCCGACACATTAATATGACCATCGATGATAAAGTAATCATCTTCGTTCAATATTTTGGAAAAATCGATTAATTGGATTTTTTCCAGATGGTTATCTTCGATGTATTCTTTGAAAGCTAAGAAATATTCGTCGGTGGTATCGAATGATTCTAAATTGAAAAGGATGATATTTCCATGAAAATCTTCTTGGAGTAATTTTAAAATAGAGAACAAATTATTGACTTGCTGGGTGAGTTCTAAGTTTTGATATGGTTGTGGTTTTCGTTTTATCCTTTTTCTTATTTGATGAGCAAAAGTTTCAAAGACGTATTTAAAAGGGTAGTAGTTGGAGTGCAGGAAATTTCTTTTGTATTGAAATTGATATTCCTGCTCAGAGGAGATGGAAAGCTGATTTCCATTTTCCAAAAATGATTGATTCTCGCGCAGGTCATTCGAGCAATATTGCCAGATAATGGTCTGGCAAGAATCTGTTTTTAATTTTTGAAACATCAAATATTGGCGGGCACTTCCGTAAGAAACGATTCCAGTATTTAGCACTTTCATTTTCGTTTTTTGTTCCACCAAATTGGAGAAGGACTCCTCCTGATCAACTCCCCAACCCATCGTGTGTGAGTCACCCAACATAATTATTTTTGGAAAATCGAGAGAAGCTTCATCATCCCGAACCCCCTGAGAATTTATGGTATAACTATTAGAAAATTCAATATTAGAGTTGACAATAGGGTTCGAATTATTCGGTTTAAGCGTATAAAATAGATCAGAATCATATTGCCCTAACCCCACTTGAAAAGCAGGAACATTTCGCAAGTAATCAAAATAAATATCTTGGGAAAATTGAATAGCAGAAGGGGATTTGAGTTGATCAGTTTTTACAAAATAAAAAACAGCATAAATCCCACAATCTACAAGTAATACTAGAATAAAAATGTATAAACAATTGATTTTCAGTTTTTTAGACAAAAAATATAATGTCATTAAGATACCAGTTGCAACTAACAAAATATAAGTGCCAATCGAAATCCAACCTCCATTAAAATTGTGGTTAAAAAAAATGGGCAATATCAGTAAAGCTATTCCAAGAAAGAATTTGCTACGATCTGTTTCTAAAAGACGCACTTTTTATATATTTTTTTCGAGGTAATTTAAAAAATCTTTCATCTGCTTATCCCAACGATACTTCTGTAATTCATCAAATTTAATAGAACGAGTTATTGTTCCTTTTGCCAGCCATTCCTGATAATATTTTAGGATAAAATCTTCCACCTCCTGCTGAAAATTATCATCATCATAAGTAACTAACCCTGCGTTTAACTCATCAAATATTTTTTCAAATTCAAAATCCCTTGTTCCTTTGATAATGAGTAAAATAGGATTTTGGGCAGCGATATATTCATAAAATTTTGCGGTCAGGATCCCTTGTTGATTTTCGCTAGCCCAACTTAATAATAAATTGATCTGGCTTCTTTGTTGAATCAATTTTGCTTCTTCCATGGGGACCATTCCGTGGAAAACATTTATTTTTTGAAGGTTATAATCATCTACCCATTTTTGCCAAATTCCTTTTTCTGTTCCAGCGTAAGTAATTTGAATTTTTTCATCATCCACTTTGCCTTGAGCAATCAAGTTTTCCAGAGCCTTAAAAAGCAATTCTGCTGATCTTAAATTGGCATAAATAGAACCGGTGTAGGAAATCGTGAATTTTGGGAAAAAAGAAATCTCTCCAGGATTATGGACTAGGTTGGAACCAATTGAATTTCGGAGAACATAAATGTTATCATGATAAGCTGCTAGATTTTTAGTGAGGCCTTGCGAAACTGTAGTTACCACATCTGCCTTTTTTAAAATCTGGCGATTAAACCAATGTTGTAATTTGGGAAGGTAAACATTGTCGCGCATTTCATCTACATGTAAATCTCGAAAGTCTGCTATCCAAATTAATTGAGGATTCCATTTTTTCAATAAATAACAAATGAGGTGATTAGAGTAAGGTTTGAAAGAGGAAAAAACAACATCAATCTTATTTTCGCGAATCAGTTTTTTCCCTTTAAAAAATCCACCCAAAATATAAGTCAAGCCACCATCTGCTAAAATCAAATTGAAAGGAAAAGTGTACACCAATTTAGCCATAAATTTCCCAAAACGACTTTCCTTTTTGCTTGGCTTGATCGTTAGCGAAGATTTGTTTTTACTTCCTAAAAAAGTACGTAAATCATAGGTCCAAACTTCTATGGTATTTTTCTCCTCCAAAGGAAAATGGTCTTTTGGAAAGAGTTGCCGATTGGAAGTGGTTAGTCCAAAGACTGCTGCAAAATGTTTTTGGGCTTCGATATGAAAATTAAAAATACGAACCGTCGCTACCGTTTTGGTAGGAGGGAAGTAGTAGGAACAAATCAGTATTTTTTTGTCGGAGAAACTTTTCATCATCAATTTCGGAAACCAAAAGTAAGAACTTCTTTGCAAAAAAAAATAGCATTTTTTCTCCTACAAAGTCCTTTAGAACAAAGTCTATTTTATATTTGTAAAAACAATCAAAAATGAAAAACCAATTAAGTTTATTTCTGCTCCTAACTTTTATGTTCTCTTGCCAATCAAAAAAGGAAAATATTACTTTTGAAAAGCCAGTTTCCTCGGTTGAGGCATTAGTAAAACACACGGAAGAATTTATCAAACCTGAAGTAATTGAGGTTGTGGAAGGAGTGCATGTTGCGATAGGATTTGGACTAGCCAATTCAATTTTAATTGAAGGAGATGAAGGAAATATTATTGTTGATTGTATGGAAAGTAACGAGTCAGCAGCGAAAGTAAAAGCAGCGTTTAATAAAATTAGTACTAAGCCAATCAAAGCTTTAATTTATACGCACAATCATGCCGATCATATTTTTGGGGCAGGAACAATGGCAGGGGAGGACAATCCTGAAATTTATTCTCACGAGTTAACCAATTATTATATTGATCGATTATTGAATGTGGTGCGACCCATCATTGGAACGCGCAGCTCGCGCATGTTTGGAACTAGTTTGGATAATGATGCTCATATCAATTGTGGCATTGGTCCAAGGTTAGATGCTAATGAAAACACCACTCGATCCTTGTTGCGACCAACCGTTACTTTTAAAGATGAGTTGGAGGTAGAAGTCGAAGGTGTTAAATTAAAATTAATTCATGCGCCAGGAGAAACGAATGACCAGTTATTTGTGTGGATAGCAGATCGTAAAATCTTATTGCCCGGAGATAATATTTATAAAGCCTTTCCAAATCTTTATACGATTCGAGGAACCTCCTATCGAGATGTAAAAATGTGGTCATCGAGTTTAGATAAGATGCGTTTTTTAAATCCAGAAATTTTAATACCAAGTCATACTCAACCGATCAAAGGTGCTGAAAAGGTCCAAGGGATTCTGCGAGACTACCGAGATGCGATTCAGTTTGTACATGATCAAACGATTCGAAATATCAATAAAGGATTGACACCAGATGAGTTGGCGGAGAAAGTTATTTTACCTGAACATTTAAGTGCGTCACCTTTTTTACAAGAATTTTATGGAAGAGTGGATTGGTCCGTAAAAAGTATTTTTAGTGGTTACTTAGGTTGGTTTGATGGGAATTCTTCCACCCTGCTTCCGCTTCCCGTAAAAGAAAAAGCAGAGAAAATGGCAGCCCTTGCCGGAGGGCAACAACAGCTTTTGGATAATACTATTTCTGCCATCGAGAATGAGGAATATCAATGGGCCTTGGAACTAACAGATTACCTCAAAACATTGTCTCCAGATGATCCAAAAATCAATGACTTACGTAGAGCATGTTTGATTGCCTTAGGCGAAAAACAATCTAATCCAAATGCCCGAAATTATTATTTGAGTCAGGCCTTGGAAACAAAAGGAGAATTAGCGTCCATTGATAGTAAGGGATCTTTAAAGATGATTCATCAGATTCCGTTGGAGGCCATGTTTAATGCTATGTCGGTAAAATTGGTTCCAGAGAAGAGTATTACTTATGATAAAAAAGCGGTTTTTAACTTTACAGATACTGGTGAAAAATGGACAGTACATATTCGAAAAGGGGTAGCGGAAATTCAGTCGTTTGCTTTGGAAAATCCAGATTTGACGATTTCGACTACTTCTAGTATTTGGAAAGAAATTGTGGCCAAGGTTCGGAATGCGAAGTTGGCGATGGCCAAAGGGGATCTAAGTATTGAAGGAGGAATGGGTGCATTTGGAGAGTTTATGGGGATGTTTTCGGAGGAGTAATTTTTGGACGGTTGACGGTTGCTATACAAATTCATCTGTATAATTTTATTCCCCATTTATTTAATCTATTTTACATTGTTTTATATTTTAAGAGAAAACATACTTTTCCGAACTACTACGAGCAAGACATACATTGATGAATATTTTTTTCAAAAAAAAATTAACTGAATCAGATTTAAGAGAACTGTTACTTTCTGGAAATGAACGTAAGTGGAATCAGCTGCGAAAGTATTTCATTCAAAAACTTCATTTACAAGATCTTAAATCCTCCCCTAAAAAGTATTTTTTCAAAAACCTAAAAGATCCTCAGGAGACGGAAACATCTTTTGAAAAGGCTTTTAAAAATTTAGTGAAAAACCCTCCACTCCCTGAACAATTAATCCTAAATTCATTTGAACGACATCTAGATTTTGAAATCATCCAACTGATTCAAACCCATGATCTAACAGTATTAAATCATACTGAAAGCTATCTTTTTTTTCGTTTTTCAGGATTACCTCAGCTTAGAGAATTTAAAAGATTAGTTCCTGATGAAGAAAAAAGAATTGATGCTTTTGCAGATGCTTTTATTAATTTTTTCCAAAGGATCCAAGTAAATGGATTCGAACAAAGAGGGACGTTAAAAACATTTTTCAATCTACTTTTTAGAAATGAATGCATCAATGATTATCGAAGAAATCCAAATCCTGCTCATCAAGTTTGGAATGGAGATGACGAAGATTTGCTGACACAACTTAATTCTTTTGAAAGGTTAAAAAATACTTTTTCAAAATATGATATAGAGGAACTTAGGTTTATTTTAAAAAAATTCGAAAGAAAAAATCCAGATTGCCATCAAAAAATTGACACTTATTATTTAAAAGAAATTCCCGCAAAAGTATTGGCAGAAGTGCAAGGTAAAACAGCAGACTCAATTCGAGGAAAACGATTTCGTTGTATGGAAAAACTTAGAGCATTTTGGAACGAAGTGAAAAAAATTGAAACATGAAAGAATCCACCTATAATAGAATTCAACGATTTTTAAATCGGGAAATGAGTACTGAAGAAGTAAAAGATTTTGATCAAGATTTAGAAAAAAATTCTGATTTAATGGAAGGTCTAGCTTCAGAGTTGGCTATTCGAAAAGCAGCGAAAGAAAATCGAAAAACAGATATTAAACAAAGATTAAAAACTCAAAGGGAACCATCTTCTAAGCGTATTTCGACAAGGATAATTCAAATAGCAGCTATTTTTATTTTATTAATTGGTGCATTTGGGCTTGTTCAAACTATAGGAAATGAGTCAGAATTTTTATCAGAAAAAGATGAAAAAGCAATGAATGAAATAGTGGATGGAGCAATGATTGATTTGAACACAGCCGGTGCTGATGATGATGGAAGAAATGCATTTAGAGAAAAAAAATATCTTGAAGCAATCCCTGCTTTTAATGATTTTTTGGATAAAAAAGTAAAAGCTGGAGCTGAACTTTGCGATTATAATGAAATCAATTTTTACCTCGGTGCCATTTATCTTTATAGAACAAATGAGTATGAAAAAGCCATTGAACATTTAACCTGTACAGAAGCCACTTTGAATAATGGGAAAAATTATAACAATAAAATTCCGTACCTATTAATTGTGGCCAACCTTCGAGCGGGGCAAGTCAAAGAAGCGAAAGTCCTGATGGAAAAATATAGAATTCAACCATCAAACCTCGAACCAGAAGATGCAGATTTCTTAGAATAATGGATCAGTATTTCCGATACAAATAATATTTGCCCAATATTTTGGATGAGCAGTTTTAGCACTCGCTTCTTTCAGATAACTCTTTTTCGCTTTATTTAACGCTTCGTGAATTTTATCCCCTGCACGTACATTTTGATAAAAGTAACTCAGTAAAATAGAAGTAGGTTCATCTTCTAAATTATCCATCGCTGCCACCACCGTAGGACACCCAGAATAATAAAAAGCTCGAGCAATGCTTTGCAATCCTTCATTGCCTCGTTGCAGTCCATCAGCCGTTTTACAACTACTCAAAACAGCCAATTGATTTTTCAACTGAAGATTATAAATGTCAGCGATGGTCAATCTTCCATCCTCTTTTTCATTAGGCGTGAATTGCAAAAAATTAGTAAGTGGATGATTTTCCTCTAAAAAACATCCATGTAAAATGAAATGCGAAATTTTACAATTGATTCCTTTTTCTTTAAAAAGAGTAGCACTTGCTCTAGTTGGAAAAAGTAATTCTGTCGAATCAAATTTTGATTGAGTGAATTTTCTCATCGCATTTTCCATTGACGAAAGTTGAGCGTTTCCTCCACATCCCCAATTACCTAAATCATTCTCTTCATCAGGGTAAGCAACAAAAACACCCATTTCATATTGAGGTTTGGATTTACTCTTTTGGAGTTGATCCATCGCTACCTTACTTGCCAAAGAGTACGTGTACACCATGTTATAATTATCCATTAAGTATGCCTCTCCTTTCCAGTTATCCATATATTTCTTCGTCAATAAAGTTTCGAAAACTACATTATTCAAACCCTTATCTCTGATAATAATCAAATCAGTCACATTACCCAAATAGGGTAGAAGTGGTTTGAAAATAATTTGATATAATTCTTGTGAGCTCTGCTCGAAGTGAGGAGTATTCTCTTTGATACTTTCGGAATATTTAAAAATAGTTTGATAAAACCCTTCAGGGATTTTTATTTCAATGGTATTAATTTCATTTTTTGAAATGACAAAAGCAACAATTTTATTACTAATCCATTGATATTCAATTAGAGCCTCTTTCTCTTTTAAAATACTATTTTGGATATAATCTATCGAAGGAATTTCATGATTAAATCTATCGAGGTAATAACTATAGTTAATAGAATTTAAGTCAGCATTTTTTAATTCCTCTATAAAATCCGCATATAACCGTCGAATTAAAATTAGAGAATCTCCATACATTTGGTCATTTATATTTTTGACTTCCAGATCAATTATTTGGTTTTTAAAATTTTGCTCTTTCTCCCACAGTTCTTTTTTCCTTCCACTATAATTTATTTGAGCCAATTCAAATGAAGCTACATTTCGAAGCAAAAAACTTTTTACTTTCTCGGATAATTCAAATGCAATCGAAGTGTATTTTTCTTCTTTGGTCAGATCTTTTAATAGTAAAGCAACTTGAATGGCCTCGTTCGCATAATCTGAAAAAATAATTCCATTGGCTTCCATGGCAACTTGAGAAGGATAATCTGTTCTAATTTTTTCCAAATAAGACAATACGTAAATGTATTGTTGCAAACTGTTATCCAATTGTAGAACATTATCTGATTTTTGTCCACAAATTTTCCAAACCTTCGCTTGACGGTAAGATAATCGAGCAAATATATTTACTTCAGAACTCAGGATATTTGGATATTTATTACCAGACCAAACTAACTCCCCAGTCAACAATTTCATTCCTTGATCTATACTGTTTTGTGCAGATTGGCAGTCATTGGTAAGGCTATAACCCAAAGCAATTTTTCCCAAAAGTTCAATTTTCTTTTGTGGGTAATTTTCAGGAAAAATATCAAGTCTTGATTTTGCTCTTTTAAAATAATAGAGCGAACTATCTGCTAATGCTAAACTATCTTCTTGATAAAGATAAGTCAGACCAATTCCATTATCGTTGGCAGATTGATAAGGAGCTACCTTGATTTGGTTTAGTTTATCTAATTCACCTGTTATAAAATGGCTTTTTTTAACAGATTTATCATAATAACGTTGAGCAGTTTTTATTTCACCTAATCGAAATTGAGCTCTTCCCAAATCTCTTAAATAATTAGATTGCCCAAAGTAATAGCCAAGATAATTTATAGAATCTCGTGGCTCAATGTCCACTATTTTCCAAAGACTATCAGCTATTGAATATGCTTGCTCTGCTTTATCATATTGTTGAATATCTTTATATAATCCTCCCAGATTAATTTGAGCGATAATCATCTCTTTGGTTACATTTAGTTCCTTACAATATTTAAAATATTTTTGATGATAATCTTCTGCAAGTCCATAATTTTTTAAAATAAGTTGATAATACAGTCCTAGCAAATTTGAATTTTCCGCTTTCTCTATCAGTACGAATTCGTTAGAAGGCAAGTTTTGTAACAATACTTCTACATCTTTATATATTTTAAAAGCTGCCTCAATTCCTCCTTGATTGTACAAGTCAACTGATTTCAATTTTAATGCTCTAGCCTTTAAAAATTCATATCCACGTAAGTCCATCGTATCCATTTTAGCTAGATTATTTTCAAGCATTTGGAGTACTTCAGGCTGAAATTTGCTTTCAGTATTTTGATGATAGATCGTATCTATTTTTAATAACTGTTGATGAATATCAATTAAGTGGGGGGGAATATCTGACGAGGTGGAATCCTCTTGGCAAGAAAAAAATAATAGAATAATACAGAGCATCATGGTCTGGAGAGAGTAGGTCATCGTATGTTTTTTAGGAAAATGTAAGTGAAATACAATTTTATTTCTTGAACAATTTCATTGTTTTCTCAAGGGTAAAGAAAGGGTTTTAAAAACCTAAAAAAAAATATTTTAAAAAAAAATTAAAAAAAACGAACGCTTTTAATTCTGCTACGATAAAGGATAAATAGAAAGAAGGATGAAAAGAGAGGAATAGAATTTTTATAAAAAAAGCAATTCACAAAAGTAGAAATGAATCAGAAGATGTGCTGAAATGTAACAGTACGTCCCTGTCCATACTTTGTGTATTCGCCTCGAAAATCAAAGACTCAAAAGCTTTATAAAGTCAGAGATAGAGGTCCATAACTATTGTGACAAACTGCAGAACGACACAACAGGAAGTGATACCAAAGGGTCCCGCGATTGGAAAGTAATTTCCCAATGCGAGATTTTTTGAACCCAATTTCTTAATCAACTAAAATGTTGTGTCATGAAAAGAAGTACTAAAAAAACAATCAAGGATTTTAAAAATTCGCCAGGAACAATTTTAACAAAATCGAAAAAATCCAAAATCAAAGGTGGGACAGTCTCAGAGGACATTATAATTATATAAAGAAGTTGTTCTAGGAAAATAGGAAGTGATTCTAAAAGAAGATCACTTCCTATTTCAACCGCTCTTGAATTTTTTGGATCAACCAAGGTTTCATCATAATAGGATTTGGATCGTCATTTACATTGGTTAGAAACGCTGTCATTGATAATTTTTCTTGCTGCTTAGAAGTAGAGTATTCAATGATTTGGTAGAATTTTTTGATCGTTAGGCTAAGGTTTTGAAATCCAATATTTCTGTTCTGAGCATTGAGTTTATTCTTTCTGACATAGTGTTGGAATCGGTTAATCATCGAGGTCAAGAATTGTTTAAAAGTTGGATCTATCAAGTATTGCTCAAGACTACTTCGTAACAAAAAGCAATTTACTTGAAGTTTTGAAATAGCAGATTTTTGATCAACAAGAGATAAATTCTCGATAGCAGCAACAAAATCTTTTTGTGCCATGGCAATATAGCCTTTAGCAAATTGAACTGCATTTTTTTGGATGGAAGGGTTTAAGTATTTGTTGTATTGCTCGACAAACAGATGTGATTCTTTAAATTTTTTGCAAGCCAAATGTGTCGTCAAGATATTGGAAAAAGTAGCATAGGTCATTATTTTTTTATGATCCAAAAGAATTCCATGTTTTAATCCAAACTGAAAAAGTGATAGTTGCAACGGCAATACTTCTCTATTTCCTTGATTAAGAAAAGAGGTGATATAATTAATTAAAAATTGAATTAAAATTCTTTGGTCTGTATGACTCCATGCTGTTAAATTATTTTTAAAAATATTTTTAGTTAAAACAAATTGATTCTCTTGATATGTTTTATCCTGAACTAATTGTAGAAGTTGAGTATAAAATTGAAAATAAAAGGAGGTTTGTTTTTCACCAAAGCGGAGTGATTCATTTAAAGCAAAAAGAGGTTTGTCTTCATTGATAAAATTTTTGCGTAAGTGCATCTCAATGCCTAACCTTAATTTTGTCATACAAAAAAATGAGTCGAGGTGATCGAACATTTTATACTGACTATCAATTTCGAAGTGGTGTTTATCTGTATTTGGATCTAGGTAAATAGTTTCTTGAAGTAAAAAATTATGGAGGTGGTAGGAGTGATCGTATACTTTATTTTTTCCCAGTTGCGTCACCGTTTTCTTAGCGGTCTTTTTTAAAAGTTCGGGAAGGCCTTGTTCAGAATATGATTTTAGCAATAAATGATTTTTAGTAAAATCCTCTTGATCTAATTTTTTGATAATTAAAAAACGTTCCAATGCCTTAGTTAGATTCATCGGAGTTTTAGCACTTAGAAGAATCGGAGTATCGTTTTCGTTTCTTTCAAAAAGAGATTTTAAGGTAGTTCGTTTAAACCCGACAAAGTTTTCATCATCGAGTTTGGGGTGAATTAATTTAAACAATTTTTTTACATCAGCCGATATCCCAAAAAAATCAGCAGCTAAAAATGATTGAAAATTTTTAAGCTGAGTTTTATTAAAAGAACGTAATATTTCAATTGCGCTTTTACAGAGAATAGAATTTTTACTATTTTTTTCTATCATAACTAATTGATAATCAGTACAAAATAATTTTAAAACGAAATAAAATTAGTGAAAAACAAGGAATTAATGGTTTTTTTGAGACGAATTGATTTTATTAATTTTCCAGTAGACTTTTAAAATTTATGTCTGTAAAAACCTAAAACACTCTCAGTAGTGTACTCTGTACAATAAACCATAACAATATACTTACAACTAAATTTTTTAATACAAAAAGCAATTCAAAATGAAAATTACACAACCCATTGTTTTTATAACAATACACTTACCAACCGTAATTTATTTACAAAAAGAAAATTCTAGCGGATTTAGAAACCAATTTTTTCTAGAATCAAAATAGATATCAAAGGAGTAATGATGCTATTTAAAGCATCTGACCTTGATACCTATTGAGTTTTTTTTGAGGGAATTCCAATCCCAAATTTTTATTAAAAGAAAATATACAAACTGTATTTGGAGAAGTGCTGAGCTAACTTCTCCATAGAATTCCTTTGCCTATACGCTTTAGGATTAGGGTGAACTATTTTAATTTTTAATTTTAAAAACAAACTAATTATGAAAAAGATGCCATCACAAATTTCCACTTATTTAAAAGTTTTTACCATCGCATGTTTATTGTTTCAATTTGGTCAAACGACTGCCCAAGAGGAGGGGAATACCTCAACTGAAGCCAATAAAGCTTTCTTTTATTTTGGGCTTACCGCCGAACCATTTACGATAAAAAAGGATCAAAATTTACTCTTTATTACTAAGGATGATACAAATGATTCTTTCTTTTTCAATGATGTGTTAGATGAAACTGATCGGCTTTACGGAGCTAATTTTGGCTTTGAAAGATTCGGGGCGGGGTATTCTATTTCACTAGAAAGTTCACTTGGGTGGAAGAAAAAATTCTTCACTTACAATGTCAACCTAGGTTTTGGTAAAGTGATCAATGCAGGTAATATTTCCATTGTACCAAAAGTCTTGGTAGGATTTGGAAGCGGAAATATTGAATTAGGACATATGGATAATTGGGATTTATACATTGAATTTGATGATGTACAATTTTATGGAGATAGTGTAGAAGTGAAGTTAAAAACTCAAATGTTTCATGCGACTCCACAGATAGATTTTATTATTCCCATCAAGCAAGCTGCTCTCCGACTTAGTGTAGGATACCGATTAGGCTTGGCAGGAAAAAAACGAATAAAATATACTGGCTACAAAAACGAAGATAATACCGAAGAAGCGAAAGTGCATCGACCATTTGACCATGAAAATCATAACATTTCTATCAATGACACTAAGGTGGATAAAAAAACAGACATTATTGGTTTTAATGGGCTAAAAGTTCAACTGTCTTACATCCATAAATTTTGAGAAGACAAACCAAAATCTAAACATACTATCATTATGAAAAAACAAACATACCTATGGTGGGCTACTCTTTTATTGAGCTGCTCGTGGAACTTAAATGCTACTGATTACTCGAAAGTATCTTCAGAAATTAAAGTTCAACTTGAGACAAAAACTTTATCCACTCCCTACAAAAATATTTTAGGGGAAAATGCTCAAGAAGAGGTTAATGCCTTTTTAGAAAAACAATCATCTGAGATTAACACTAGTGCTTTTTCTATAAAAATAAAATACAGCAAAGGCCTAGAGACTATACAATATGTAGAAAAACGAGAAGATGGAAATTATTTTTACCACATTAGTTTCTATTCACCAGAATATGAAGTAACCGTTTTTGACAGCAATCAAGTTGCAATTTTTGAAAAAAAATATGAAAAGGAAAAAGTGTTAGTTGATTATGGCAAAGAGAATAAATATACCTCTTCTAGTGATCTTTCTACTGCTTGGCGAAAAGCAAAAAGACCATTTTACAAAGCAGAAGAAGCGAAATATAACAATGTAATTACATTCCTAGAAGATTTTGAAGAAAAGGTACTTCCACAATTTATTATTGCTCCAAAAGAGGAGAAGGAAGAAAGTTCAGTTCAGATAAATCAGCCTAAATCGATAGATAGTTCGATGACTGATACTACCGCAATAATTGCAGAAGACACAGCTCAAGAAGTGGAGTTGCCGCAAGATACCATCATTGATATTCAAGAAATAGTTCAGATAGATTCTACTGAAACAATTGAAAATCCAGTCTCTACTCAAACTAATATTACTCAAGTAGATGCTACTGCGATAGTTCAAGACATAGACTCGGCACCAACCAGTATTTCACTAGTTGATTCGACGCTAAATCAAAACCCAATTGTTACCTCAATAGGAGAGGATACTCTAAAAACTCCTCCGATCAAAATAATAGATCAGAGAGACCTCCGAGATCATAACAAAATTATTTCGTTGGGAATTGGATTAGGAAATCTGAAAAACTCTCGATTAGCACAACCAGTCATTGGTGGTTCATTAGATCGATATTCCTTTGATGACTTGTTTGGTGTAGATTGGTTTTTTGTGGGCGGATGGGTTGGATATGGAAAATACAAATTTGATGATAATGGATTTTTTGATACCGCATATGACATGACAGAAATTTCCTTCATCAGTCGATATGGTGTTTCGCTTACACGGATTTTACAAGACAAAGGCATTGCTTCGAAGTTAACTCAAAATTTTGATGTCTATGCTTTAATACAATTTGGATATTCAATAGTTGTCGCTGAAAATTTTCTAATTGGAGTAGATACTTCCGGAGGACGAGGTGGACTAGCGATAGGAGGAAGGTATGAATGGAAAAAATTTGGCGTATTTACAGAATTAGGAAAAACTGAAACGGGGTATGCAAAAGCGGGACTCTTTCTAAAATTATAATTAACCTTTTATCAAAAAGATGAGGCTGAGTGGCTAGAGGAGTAACACCAATTTTGGAATTGCTTTTTTATGGGTGGTTTCGACCTAGTTGAAATCACCCAATATTAAGAGGCTGTTTCGAATTATATCGCTAATTTTTTTTATGCGCTTTCTTCTACCATACTTCAGCTTTTTATCAGGCAATAGCTCAGGCTATTCCCCTCAAAAAGAGCTATGTCTGGCATAAGAAATCACTATAAAAAGCCTTAGCATATATTTCAAAACAATCTCTAAAATTAAAACTTAAATCATTAACTATGAAAAAATATACTTTTCTACTAATCATTGTCTCCTTCTTATTTTCAAGTGAGACTCTTGCTCAAACTTCTATTTTCCAACCTAAAAAAAATAGAAAGACCTTAGGCTACCTTACTTCGGCAAAGAAAGCCTTAAAAAATAAGCATTATTATAAAGCAATGGCTAACGCTAGTTGCGCACTTAATTCAAAACCTAAAAAACGTCAAATCAAAAAAATAAATAGTGTCATGGAAAAAGGCTACGCTACCTTTTTACAAGAGAATCAAGAGAAAATTGACGCACTAAAAAAGACCTCCTCTACAATTGAAAAGGATGAGCATATCAATCAGCGTCGACAAATCATTAATCATTACCAGAAATTAATATTTGTCAAAAATGAATTAGCAAAAGTTCCTGCTGATTTGATGGGGAAAATATCTATTACAAAGGATCAAACTGACCATTCAGCTAATCTTGCAACGGCAGAAAAAAAACTAGAAGAAGGAAAAAAAGAGATGATGGAAATCCATTATGTTCTTGGAAAAGATATGTTTGAAAAAAGCACCCATCGAAAAGAATTCAAAAAAGCTGGCAGGCAGTTAGCCAAAATTTTTCGTTATGAAAAAAAATATAAAGATGCAGCTGATCTTTATGTAAAATCTACAGAAAAAGGTAAAACCAAAATGAGTGTTCACTTTTTTGACTTGCCTTCTCAAAGAATGGTGACTAAAATGAAAGGGTCACAATTAGAAAATCAGATCACTAGAAAATTATATGACAAAGTTAATGCTAATCCTTTTTTCTCACTTTATCCTAATGATAGTGGTGGAATGATAATTTACGATCCTGCGGAAGGTATGGCAGGCTATAATAAAGCTGCTAATAAAAGCAATACAGCAAGAGATAAAAGAGAAGGTGTACACTATCAATTATCGGGACTTATCATTGATTGTGAAATTGTCCACAATCAAAGAGACCTTGACCCAACTACCTCAACTAAAACAATTAAGAAGAAGACCCAAAAGGGTGACAAAGATGATCCAGGGATAAAAGTTACTGCAAAAGTTCAAGTACATTCCAAAACTTCGTCTGCTAAAATAACTATATCCTATAAAATAATAGATACTGCAACTGGAGAAGTAGTGGAAACAAAACGAATTGTGGGGTCTGCTCCTTGGGTTTATGAATGGGGAACTTATACTGGCGATAAACGAGCACTTTCCAAATCAGACAAATTGTTTGTAGAGAAGAAGCCTAAAAGACCTCCAAGTGATAAGGAGTTAATTAAAGATTCTAGCAATAAATTAGCTGAAAGAATTGCTAACGAAGTACATGGAATTATTACTTCTAAAGATTTATAAAAAAATGAAAAAGCAATTCAAAAATAACATAGCAATATGAATAATATTGCTATGTTATAACAATACATTTACTTTTTCTCAAGAAACCATTTGTTATCCCCTTACCGATAATTTTGAAGTAGAAGAATTAGTTAATCCTGCTTTGACGGTATTATCTAATGCATTAGGAGGGACTGGGAATTTTGCCCCACTCGCAGCAACCAATAATCTGTGTAATTCTGACAAAGAGATAGATTTATATTTTTTTGAAAAAAAGAAATAAAAAGGGGGAGAAGTGCTATTAGAAAAATTGTGGTCATAGAATAATTATTTTTTTGTTGTAAAAATGTACTTTTATGAATTGCTATAAAGGCAATTAAATTTTCCTTAGAATTTTCCTCTTTTCACAAAATACAATTTAGAACTATTTACAGTCTAACAGATCATTGATAGTACTAAATAAGTTTTGTTTTTTTTGCAAACACTCTAACTCTAATTTCAAATGAAACGAATCCTTTTAATTACCACATTTTTATTTTTCATCCTAAAAATTTCTATTGCTCAAGAATGTACCCTTTCAACAGAATGCGGAGATGTCATTGCAGATTGGGGACTTGC
The DNA here is from genome assembly GCA_964564545.1 of uncultured Saprospiraceae bacterium. GTDB lineage: Bacteria > Bacteroidota > Bacteroidia > Chitinophagales > Saprospiraceae > CAJQQY01. The sequence continues at coordinate 62,982 of CAZMBP010000011.1, read as the reverse complement.
TAATAATGTAACCTTCGTTTGTGAAGGAGAACCATTTGAGGTCTTAGTTAATCCAGGTACAACCATGGATGATATTGATGAAATAGTGTGGACATGGGATGACGGGCAAACGGATACTGTCTCTGATTTTTCCAATCAATCACATACATATATCATTGACGATATGACAGCCTGTGACGGTTCACAAGAAGTCTATAGTATCACCATGGAAATTTTTCGATTTTGCGCGGACGGATCGAGTTGTCACTTTCAAACAGCTCCAGTTGCAGTCAAATTTAAGCCAAGAGCGTTTTTTGATTATGAGCAAGTAATCTGTTTGGGAAACACGGTAGACTTTGAAAATACAAGTTGCAATGGCGATACTTTCCTTTGGAATTTTGGAGATGGTACGACCTCTACTGAAGAAAATCCCTCCCATGAGTATTTAACGACAGGTACTTTTCAAGTTACTTTAATGACATCTAATGAATGTGGAGATGGAGAAATAACTCAAGAAATAGAAGTGATAAATCCTGCTATTTCAAATCCAACCGTACTCCCAGGATTTGTAAATGACAATGAAGTTCCTTTTATCATTTGCATGGACACTTATCCATCTACTGTTACTATTCCACTCGACGGTGATTCACTCTCTCTTTTTGAAAATCAATATGAATGGCAATCATTAAGTGGAGTTGAGGCTAGTTATATTACGGATCCTCCAAGTGGTAATAACGCCTCTCCAAATATTCCAGATTTAGAAGTTATGTTTTCCGATACAGGAATGTTTCAAATAATTCTAGAAGTCGATAATGAATGTGAACAACCTGATCTTGATACATTATTTTTTCATGTATTAACAGGGGAATCATTGGACACGCCCAATCAACCTGATGCCTGTCTAACTCTAGAATACACCCCCGAAAATTATAATCCAAATGCCACCTATACGATCAATGGAATGGTGGAAACTGATTTTCCAATTACCCTTGGGGTTGGAAGCTATACAGTCGTTTGTAGTTTATCCAACGAATGTGGTTTACAAACGACAACTGATGTTTTTGACGTTTTTGATCAAGAGGATGTCTCCATTCTTTTTCCAACCGCTGATACCACACTCTGCGTTGGTAGTGATTCGGTTATGATTTTATATAATCCGCCTGGAGGAACTTGGACAGGAGAGCACTTGATTTTTTATGGAGACTCTGTGTTTTTTGATCCTGTAGAAATAGGTGTTTTTGAGATTGGTTACTCAAAAGGAATAGCTGATTGTGCCGATACAGAAAGTATTACTTTCACCGTCGAAGGTGTTGATGTGATAGTTAATGATACGGCAGTTTGTTCGACAAGCGATCCGATCACGATGTCCGCTTCTCCGCCTGGAGGGATATTTTCGAGTACAGATTGTCCTACGTGTATAGATGTAGACACCTTCATCGTGAGTGAAATGATTGCTAATGGTTTATCTTCCGTAGAAGTAAATTATGATGTAGAAAGTAGTTCTGGATCTGGGTGCGAGGGCAACAATACATTTACGGTAACAGCAGAAGACCCTCTAGCTGTATTTTCGGTGGATAGTATTTGGTGTTTAGGCGATCCTGTAGTCATTGATTTTTCAAATGCAGTTGGAGATTTAGTTTGGATGATTGATGGGCAAGCCGTTGGTCCGCCACCTTTTCTAAATTTGAGTGGAGGAAGTCATACGATAAAATTGACTGCCTCTGCCGGAAACTGTGAGGATGAATCTTCTCAAGATATTTATGTTACTTCGCCTCCGGCAAATGTGAGTTTTACTGCAATGCCAATAGAAGGTTGTGCCGATTTGGAGGTAACTTTGATGAATCAAACAGGAACTTTTGATAACCCAAGTTTTGAATGGTACTTAGATGACTCTTTATTTTCTACTGCGATTCAGCCAGGTACTATTACACTAGGACCTGGGTTAAATGATACAACTTATACCATTTCTCTAAGCGCAGGAAATAGTTGTGATGGACAAGTATTTACCCAAACAATAACTGTTTTTCCAAAACCAGTTCCCCGTTTTGGTCCAATGCAAAATTATTATTGTTCGGGGGATACCGTAACATTTTCCAATGTAAGTTTTGGTGGGCCAATGAATAGTTGGCTGTGGGATTATGGAAATGGAACGACGAGTACCGATTCTATCCCCTTGCAAATAATTTATTTTACTGATACCATTCCTACTACCTATACTATTTCGCTAACCGCGACCAATGATTGTGGCACAGAAACTTTCACCTATGATTTAGTTGTCAATCCAACTGATGTCAAAGCGTTTTTTAACATAGATCCTCTTGAAGGGTGTGTTGGAGTTCCTATTTGCTTGACAAATCTTTCGACTTTGGGAGCGACGGTCCTTTGGGATTTTGGAGATGGCAATACTAGTACCCAAGCAAACTTATGTCATACTTATCAGCAGGCAGGAACTTTCACTATTAAACTCAAAGCTTTTGGCTGCGGATTCGATAGTATTCAACAACAAGTAATCATTCATCCTATGCCAGCTGCAGGTTTTTCTAACAATACAATTACGTGCCCTGGAGACACTTTGAATTTTATCAACACTTCAACTTTGGCGAGTAATTTTTTATGGGACTTTGGAGATGGAACTACTTCCAATTTGAATAATCCAACTCACATTTTTTCGACGCCAGGAAATTATTTAGTAAAACTTTATGCAACAACAATAGAAGGTTGTGAAGATAGTACCATGTCAAATGTTACCGTTTTGATTCCACCTGCCGCCAGTTTTTCACCATCGACAGATTCAATTTGTGTGAATGATAACATTACATTTACAAATATTTCTACACCAACTCCTTTTACTTGTTTTTGGGATTTTGGAGATGGCAATTTCTCCAATGATTGTAACCCTTCACATAGTTTTGCAACTGATGGTACTTTTTCAGTCACTTTAATTATTACAAATACGGAAGGATGTAGAGATACTGCTTTGCAACAAATTAATGTGGCACCATTGCCTACACCTGCTTTTGATTTTAGTCAAGTTGGTGATTGTTCCCCTTCGGTAGTAGCATTTATCAATCAAACTACGATAGGTGAAAGTTACCTTTGGGATTTTGGAGATGGAAACACAAGTTCTGAGACTACTCCGAGTCACACTTATTTATCAGGAGGTACTTTTACTGTTCAATTAACGGCAACGATTGGAGTTTGCTCCAGATCTGTAACTCAAACTATTAATGTAGTTCAAACTCCAAATTCAGAAATAATTACACCTCTTGGGCAAGCAGGATGTGCAGAATGGAATGCCTCATTCTCGGCAAGTCCAATTGGAAATAGTTTTAATTATAAATGGGATTTTGGAGATGGGGCAGTTTCATTTGATGGAGATATAGAACATGAATATGTTTTACCTGGTATCTATGAAGTTACTTTGATAGTAGATAATAATGGTAATTGCCCAGACACGGCATTTACCCAAGTAGAAATATTTACTCCTGTAGAAGCAAGTGCTAATACAATTGATAATTTGTGTTTTGGAGATCAGATGGGAGAGATTAATATTTTAGTTTTGGATGGAACACCTGACTATGAATTTGATTGGTCCAATGGAGCAACCACTCCAGACATTTCTAATTTACCCGCAGGAACTTATTCCGTCACCATTGAAGATAATAATGGATGTACTTGGATAGAAGCCATAGAAATTGGGCAGCCAGCAGCACCGCTTTCAATCAATCTGTTAGATGAAACGATTGTTACGTGTTACGGAGGAAGTGATGGTGGTTTGGTGATTGAAGCTAATGGAGGAACAATGGATTATGATTATTTATGGGAAAATGGAAACACCACAACGGCTATAAATAATGTCCCCGCAGGAAATTATAACATTACAATTACGGATGCCAATAATTGTGTTTTGGAAGAGATACTTTCCGTCAATCAAAATGATTCTATTTCCTATAATGCTCAAATTTCTAACATTTCCTGTTTCGGATTCAATGATGGGCAAATCAATTTAGATAATTTTAGTGGAGGAGTAGCGCCTTATTTTGTTACTGTTCCTCAATTGGATAGTTTGCAAGGAACAGGTTTTAATAATTTGTTGCCAGATGATTATACGATCCTAATTTCAGATGGAGCGGGATGCACTCAATTTTTGAATACGACCATTTTTGAACCACCCATGATCTGGATAGCGTTAGATGATGATTCTTTGGAAATATTGCTCGGAGAAGAAATTGAAATTACTAGTGATTATAATATTGCTAATCCGACTTTTGTTTGGACGCCAAATCGTTGGTTAACTTGCAATGATTGTGCTGAGCCAAATAGTCAACCTTTCAATGATGTTACCTATGAAGTTTTGATGTTGGATGAAAATGGTTGTGCAGCAAGAGATTCTATTTTTATTACAGTTAATATAGAAAGAAAAATTGCGATCCCTTCCGCCTTTACCCCAAACAATGATGGAGAAAATGATTTATTTACTTTGTTGGGGAAAAATCCAGCGGTGGAAGAAGTGGAATATTTCCAAGTCTTTGATCGATGGGGAGGCATGGTACATCATGCTAAAAACATTCAACTCAACGATTATGAATTTGGTTGGGACGGAAGAGTAAGAGGTAAAAACGCTGCCGTTGGAGTTTATGTTTTCAAAGCAAAAGTAAATTACATCGATGGAGAAAGTATCATCTTTAATGGACAAGTTTCTTTACTACGATAATACTCATTTTTCTATTTAAAAAAAAATCAAACACCATGTTTTTAAAATATAAATTTCTTATCCTCTTCTCCTTATGTATTTTTTCCATGGAAAAAATATCAGCGCAAGATATTCACTTTTCTCAATTCGATCTTTCGCCTATTTATGTTAGTCCTGCGCTCACCGGCTACATGCAAGATGGCACCGACCGAATTGCGATTAAGTATCGAAACCAATGGTCCGCCGTTTTGCCTAATCAAGGCTACAATACTTATTTTGCTTCGTATGACGGACGAAGTTGTTTGAATCATAGCAGTAATTTTTTTGGATACGGAATAAGTGCGATGGAAGATAGGGCAGGAGATCCTGTTTTTAAAACCAGTCAATATCAAGCAGCATTTTCATATCATATGCAGTTGACTACTGGATATTTTTTATCGCTAGGATTACAAAGTGGATTATTACGTTATCAAATAAATCCAATGGATTTTGACTTTGATAATGAATATGATGGAGGATTGGGCTTTATCAATTCACCTAACACTCCTTTGGAATTATTGAATGATGATATCAGAATCTGGGATGTTGGTGGAGGTGCGTTATTTTACAATCCTGATAATTCATGGAATGTAGGGTTAAGTTTTCAGCATGGTATCAAGCAGGGATTTTTTGCATTTACCCCAACAGGAGTGGAGGATGATAACAAAGTAAATACACGTTGGATAGTACATTCGTCCATTCCTATTTCTTTTGGAAATAGAGGTCAACACTATTTAGTGCTCAAAGGAATGACAAAAATTCAAAGACCACATTGGCAATTTTTAGGTGGATTTGATATTCGAGCACGAATTTCTAAAGATAAAAGTCAAACTTATTTCCGAACTATTACTTTTGGCTTAGCTATGAGGTTGAGTGATCATCCCAATCAATTATTGGGTGTTGACTCAGGGATACTCTCTGCCAAAACTGCCATTTCTCCTTCCATGACTATGGGCATTGGTTATGATATGAATATATCTAAGTTGCAAAATAGAAATCGAAGTGTGGGAGGAATGGAACTTTCATTGGTCATTAATTTGACTGCACCCAATAAAAATGATTGTATTGATTGCTTTAAATTTGATACGATTAAAAAAGGAAAAAAACAGAAGCAACGAACATTTTAAACAACTTCATTAAGAAAATCAGCTACCCACAACAAACTGACGAGGAATTAAATAAGGTCATCTAGAGGTTAAGGCATAACTACTCAAAAAAAAAGAAAAAGCTTTTTTTTGATAGCATTTTTTAACTACCTTTCCTTCACAATTTAAAGAGAATAATATAAGTACTTGGTCAAAATAATTATGGACAAGAACTTAAGCAGTTAATCAAATTCATCTATAGCACAAATTTAATTAACTGCTTAATTCTCAGCTCCACTTTACTGAGTAGGAAATACATAACCTACCCACCTGAAGATTTCTTTTTCAATATGATTTCATAAAAAGTGAGTTCGTACTTCAGGGTATGCACTAATTTTTTATATTTAAAATAGTCTCTTCATACAGGTAGGTTATTTAATCTCTACTCCATTTAAAAAATTGTCTTTCAAATTAATCATAAGCCATTTGCAAAACCGTAACTCATGAAATTTATAGTCCCTTTTATTATTTTCTTTTTACTAATTTCCCTCCAAAAAACTACGGCACAAAAGGTAGATAATAATGTCGTAAAAGCATTGTTGGAAAAGTATAAAAATGATGACAGAGGGCCTTACAAAGATATTCGTTGGTTCTGCAAAGACAGTACGATCAATATGCCTAAAGAACCTTGCGGTGATGAAATCGGAGGAAATCAACATGCTCGTTACAAAGATGAAGTGGAAAAATTAGCTGAAGATCACCATATTTTTTTAGGACAAATACTTACTAATACTTCTCGAACTGATTTTTGGGATTCAAAAAACTACCATTCCCGACTCAAACAATACCAGTTAGAAAAATATTTACGAGGCATCGACGACGGATGGATTTTAAGAAAAGGACAATATTATAGAGGAGCTATCCAAGTAGAAGATGAAGAGGAATGGGGCATTAATTTTTTTAAATTAATCCTTGCAAGTAATCGAAAAATTAATCAAAATTTTTACTTGATTCGCGAAGCGGCAAAAGACATTCCACATGCTGGCGATAATAATTACACCCAAAATATCCGAGCATTATCTAAGGTGATTGCGGAAAGCTATCCTGCTTTTTCGAATTTACGTGTAAAGATTCATGGACAACCTGATGTTACAGATCTTGCAGCAAGTATTGCTTTTAAAGAACAGCATAAAGAAAAATTAGATGCTGCTAATCTTCGTAATTTTGAAAAGATGATTAGTGATATGGAAATCATTTATCGCCCGATGCAATTATATACCCTCGATAAATACGTTAAACGATTATCAACAAAAAGCGACATCCGAAAATCATTAGACCAATATATTTATACCTTTAAAAACAATGATTATAGTGTCGAAAAAGTAAAAGCGGCTGCTGAAAAATTATTTGAAATTCGAAAAGAAATCATTGAAATCAAAAGCCGCACCGCTAGGTTAGCACTTCTAGATATTTCAATTGCTTTGGAAGGTATTCTCATTAAGGATGTCTCTAAATGGAAACCAACAACCTTTCGGGAGATGATGGAAAAAACCTATTATTTAGCCAAAGCAAGCGCGGGTTGTGGTTATTTAGAAATGTGGGAATGGGAGAAAATTGAATCACGAATCTCTTTGCCAGAAACTGACGAAATCAAATTGAATACCCTGGTCAACTGGCATGAACAAGCGCGTCGGTTAGTAGAGTGGGGCGCAGGAACAACTCGCGGAATTTATAAAAACGTGGTGGAGTTATACAATGGTTTTGAACCATTAGCGTATGGTTTTTTTGATAACAAAATTAGAGCATCAATTCTTTTGCCTTTTGGAAATGCGGTGAGTGAATTAGGGAATGCAGTTGCCAAAGAAGCCAACTTTTCTAATCAAATTTTAGATCTGTCCAACCAAAGTAGCTTTCGAGGTTTAAATCCTGGTTATGCCTTGGGTGAGCTGGTTGTCGTTACTGGGTCGTCAGAGGAAGTAGAAGTTTCTAAAGACAAAATTTATATTTTTCACAGCCCTTCATCTGATCTAAAACCTGTCGCAGGAATTGCCACGGTGACAGAAGGAAATATGGTTTCTCATGTTCAACTGTTAGCTCGAAACCTTGGAATTCCTAATGCAGTTTTGTCTGAAAAAAACCTTCAAGCACTAAAAAAATATTCAGGAGAAAAAGTCTTTTTTGCTGTGTCCAATAAAGGAACCGTTATCATAAAACTTGAAAAAGATTTATCTGCCGAGGAACGAAAATTATTCGAAGTTAAAAAAAGGAGCGAAGAAAAAATCGAAGTTCCAACTGATCAAATCGAATTGGATGATACCGCCGTTTTAAATATGAGAGAGGTAAAATCCAAAGACTCAGGAAAAATTTGTGGACCAAAAGCAGCTAACTTAGGACAGCTCAAAGAAATGTTTCCAGATAAAGTTGTCGAAGGTATTGTGATTCCATTTAGTATTTTTAGACAGCACATGAACCAATCTATGCCTGATTCTGATAGTACATTTTGGGAGTTTCTCAACAATGCATTTACAAAAGCTAGTGAAATAGATAATGAAATAGACGCAGAAAAATTCTTGCTCCAAGAATTGGAAACGTTTAGAGCGGCGATCCAAAAAATTCAACTTTCACCTGATTTTGTGGCTGATTTAAAACAAGCTTTCAATGATGCATTGGGTAGTGAAATGGGAACTGTTCCTGTTTTTGTACGAAGTGATACCAACATGGAAGACCTTAAGGATTTTACAGGAGCTGGACTAAATTTGACACTTTTCAATGTATTGGATGAAGATAAAATTTTGCAAGGTATTCGAAAAGTTTGGGCATCGCCTTACACCGAACGAAGTTATAAATGGCGGCAAAAATATTTGCTCAATCCTGAAAATGTTTATCCTTCCATTTTGATTATTCCGAGTGTGGATGTAGAATATTCAGGTGTTTTGATTACCAAAGGAATTACTTCTGGAGATGATGATGACATCACCGTTGCCTTTAGTCGAGGTGCTGGAGGTGCTGTGGATGGGCAAGCTGCTGAGTCTTATTTATTAAAACCAGATGGAAAAAACATTTTACTTTCACCTGCTCGCGAACCATTTTATCGACGACTTCCAACGACTGGAGGAACTTCGAAAAATGCCGCTACTTTCGAAAAATCCATTTTGAAAAAAAATAATTTAGATTCCATTCGAATACTTACCAATGATGTCAATAGAATTTTGCCCACCATTCCAGGAGTCGAATCGGAAGGGCCATTTGATATTGAATTAGGTTTTAAAGATGACCAAATATGGCTCTTCCAAATACGTCCTTTTGTAGAAAATAAAAATGCCAAAGCATCTGCTTATCTTGATTCAATTACTCCAAAATTACCAGAAGAGCAAGCTGTCAATATTCAAGGAGAAATAAAAAGTAAAGCATTGGAAGAAGTTGATCCAACAACGATAGAAGAAAACGCTGAAACAATCATGGAAAATAATTCCAAAACAAACTTCTTTTATTACTTAATATTAGTTGGAGTGTTAAGCATAGTTATGCTTGGTTTAGTTGCTTTTTTTTCAAGAAATAATAATACTTAAACAAATCCTTCGGGGCTAACATAGGATTTGTCTAAGAAAAAAATAATTAGAAAATGAAACTCAAAATAATCCTACTTATTTCCATTTTTTGTTTTGGATTTGATATACCAGAGATCGAATATCCTATTGATGGTTATGAATCGACAGGTATCAAAAGATTAAAAAGATTGCAACTCATCGAGAATGGTGATCTATCTGGAAGAAAATTAATCAAAGGAGCCACAAAATCTATCAAGGAGATAAAATTAAATTTACCAACTGTTTTTCGAGACGATGCTGCTGCGTTGTTCCAACGTGATTCAGCGCTACAAAAAAAGCTGGAAGACCTATTTCCAAATTTGCATGAAAGCTATTCTGTTGCCTTGATGGATGTCTCGGAAGGCAAGCCAACTCGCTATGCTGCACATCAAGAGACTCGGTATTTTCAACCAGGAAGTGTTGGAAAGTTAGCCATTGCCGTTGGTTTTTTTAATGAGTTAAGTAAGATTTATCCCGACTCCTTTGAGCTACGAAAAGAACTGATGAGAACTCGCTCGGTCAAGGCTGGGCAATGGGGAATTTATGACGAGCATACCGTTCCATTCTTTAATATCGAAACTAAGAAACTAGTCAAACGACAAGTTGCTCCACGAGATGTTTTCACTCTTTACGAATGGATCGATCACATGATGTCGGTGAGTAATAATGGCGCAGCTTCCATCGTATGGAGAGAAGCCATTTTGATGAATGCATTTGGAAAAGACTACCCTACATTGACCCAAGAAGCAGCAGATGAGTATTTTAAAGAAACGTCCAGAACCGTCTTAATGGATTTGCAATTAGAAGTCGTCAATACGCCGTTACGCACTTTGGGGATTGGGCATAATGAATGGCGACTAGGAACGATGTTTACTCGTGGTGCCTCAGGAATTATTCCAGGCAAAGGAGGAAGTGCAGGTTCACCACTTGGCTTAATGAAATTTTTGGTGGCGCTCGAACGAGGAGTAATCGTAGACTATCTTTCCAGTTTGGAAATCAAACGTTTGATGTATATGACTGACCGAAGAATTCGCTATGGAGCCAATCGAAAATTGAGAGATGCCGCCTTATATTTTAAGTCAGGAAGTTTGTATAGTTGTGACCGTAGCAGGGGAGGAGGTTGTGGAAAATACAAAGGCAATGTCAAAAATTATATGAATTCTGTTGCTATCGTAGAACAGCCTGACGGCAATACTTACTTGGTAGTTTTAATGACAAATGTTTTGAGAAAAAATTCAAATATTGATCATAATATGTTGGCTGGAAAAATTGATAAAATAGTTAGAGAGTCATAGTTAAAAAAATGGTTCTAAATGAATTTAGGTGTTTGGGTTAAAAATTCTACTTTCAAAATAGGATTGGTTACTTTTCCTTAGATGAAAAGTAACCAAAAATCAAGGCGAAAAAAACGCTATTCCACCATGCTGGCACCCGCACCCTCGTTTTTCGCCATTCCAAACCCGCCACGTATTTATCTGCACCACAATGTAAAATCACTTTGAACAAAAAAATGAAATGATGAAAAAAACAATATTCCTTTTCCTGATTTTATTCCTCATCAGCTGTAGCCAAAATTCTGAATTTATTCCTACTGATGAATATATCTTTGGTTACAAATTAGAAAAATTTTCCAAAGAAAAAATCGAAAGATATGGGAATGGCGAATGTTGGGGAACCCTCCAAGAATATTCCAAAGATGAAATCAAAATAGTGGTAGACAAAAATCAATGTTCAGATTACAATTCAAATAATTGTTATTTACTTTTTAAAAATGATAAAATCACTACTGCTCACTCGCTGATTTTTGAAACCATTTTAGAGGAAAAAACAGAGAAGAAAAAATTTTCTGCCATTGAGTCTATTTATAATTTTTCCGCTGAACCTCCTACGATTTTTAGAAGAACAGATGTTGTAGAGAATCAAGAATTCGCGTTAATCACAACAATTTTCGATACACTTAAAATGGAAAATGTGGAAGCAGAAAATGTAGAATTTACCAACCGAATATTAATGGCAAAAAGTCAAATATTAAAGGATGGCGAAGTTCCTCTTTCGCTCACTTTTGGCGATGAAAACATTGACGAAAATACTTTGATTCCCAAAATGGACATTTTTATGACTTCTTATATTTTTGGAAAAACTGTTTTTTTAGTCAATGATTTTAATATCAATCTAATTGATGACGAAGAGAAACGAAAGGATTTTGGTATCCCTAATAATTCCATTTTTGAATTCTATTCATGGTTTGCAGGAGAAGGGAGTTGTTATTATGGCATTATTGAAAATGACCATTTAGTCGTTTATAGAAAATCTCTAAAAGAGCGAAAAGAAGAAGAATTACCATTTGAAGTTTTTAAAAAATTTCCAATTGTAACCTCATAAAAAGAACTGTTGACTTACAACATCAGGACTTGATTTTTTTACTACTTTTTTCATCAAGGAAAAAAGTCGGTAAGCGATAAATTACATCATAGTGCGTAACTATCAATTACAATTTCTCCAAAACATTTTAAACAGATTTTTTAGAAAGGTCAAATTTATTTTTCTTATTATAAACAAGAACGGATTCCGTTCATTTTAGCGTATTGTTCATTTTTCTTTTTTCTTTTTTCCAACTACTCAAAGCCCAGGTGTAAATAAAGAAGTTGTTTAAAATAAAAAATCCAAAGTTAGTTACTAACCTTGGATTTTATTTTAGATGATTAATTACCACTAACTAGCTTAGCCATTACTGAAATCATCACAAGTATTATCAAGTACTTTTTCCACATCAAGTACTAATTTCCGAATGATCGATTCCCCATCACTATCTTCTACAAGTGCCACTAAAATGTATTTTCGATTTGGTCCCCAAACTAGTGCAGAATCAGAATGAAAATTTCGCCATGATCCTGATTTTCTAAAGACTCTTGCCTCGGGAGCTATTCGATCTAAAGTGTTCACAAATTTGTGATGTAATTTAGGATCAGCCATAATATCTAACATCTGTTGGGAACGATCCGAACATACTAATTGACCATGAGCCAAAAGGTAATAAAAACGACTAACCTGTTCCACAGTTGCTCCATGACTCAATCCATTCATCGGGTCAGGAAGACGTTTCCCCGCAGCAGCATATCTTTTTCCTACCCATAATCCGCCACCATGATCTTTGTCATACAATTCATATTTGGGATTCATCAAAACACTTTTAATTTTGTCAAAACCAATTCGGTCAATCATTCTAGTTGTAGCTTGATTGTTTGATTTTGCGATCATCAATCTCATATCTTTTTTGACTGCCGCAGTCTCTTCTAGTTCTCCTTTTTCAATGGCATCCATTGATGCAAGAAGTACAGCAATCTTTGGAAGGCTTGCTGCGTACATCATATTGTTTCCATTTACTTGAGCAAATTTGACATTTTTCAAATCACGTAAATCCACCAACCCAACAGACATTTTCTTATTGTCAATTAGCTTCCTCCATTTTCTATTTGCTTTCAATTGAACTACTAACTGCGCTTGCAAATCTCTATCAACAAGTTCACGAAGAGGTTTCAATTCTTCATGCGAGTCCGTACATGGAATGCCTAGTTCAATCACATTTTGTCCAAAAATGGTCAGGGTAAAAAGTGAAAAAAATAAAATCCAAAGGTTTCTTTTCAAATGCATAAGCTATGTAAATTTTATTCCCCATTTCTTTTCTATTTTAGCTAACCTCAAAAAATATAAGTTGGCTAAAATAGATTTCAGTAGGAAGAAAAGGTTTAAAAATCATTTTTTTAAAACGTAAAAAAATCAACTTTAGTTGTGATCCAATTATCCTATGTATAACAATATCTATATTCCAATCCTAGTTCAGCATCTTCTTCATTTTAGTAAATATTTAAGTTTTTATTAACCATAATATTTCTATTCCCAATACCATTCTACCTAAACATCTAATGCTAATCAATGACATTAAATGAAATTTTAGCATAGAGCACCTCTCCTTTAAGTGCTTGTTCAAAAGAAGTAATCATCATTTCCTGATTACCATAAAAGAACAACTTAATGGCTTATCCTACTTGTTAAAAGTTCAACTATAAAAAATTAAAAACTGCTGTTAAAAATCACCCATCATAATTGATTTCCATCATCATTCCCTTTTTAATCAAGCCTGATATTTGATTGAAGTTGTTTCAAAAACAATAACCATTTATAAAATATGATGAACCTCGAAGAAGTCAAACTCCAACTGAAAAAATACCGCAAGGTTTTAAAAAAAGTCAATCAAAATAGAGCGGATTGGAATCTAACCAAAGATCTTATTTATGATACGCTTTCGACTATTAGAAATAATACCAAAATGAAAGCCACGGTAGGGAAGGAAGAAAAAATCGATGGGATGGAACTAGTATTTCTCTATTTTGAAAAAAGGAAAAGTGGAATTTCAGAAAAATTAGGTAAAGTCAAACACCCTTTTATTAAGGAAGGAGGATATTTATTTTATACACAAATTTATTCTGGAAAAGTTTCCGTTTTGATCAGTTTCCCAACCATTGAAAATGTAGTAGCCAGAGAAGAACCTCGACAAATTGATATTTTATGTCCTCGTGATTTGAATGAAGAAATGATCACTTCTCACGTAGTTACTTTTTTGAAGTCTATGACAGAATGGGAAGGTTTAGATATCAATCATCGTACTATTGGATTTAATAATAACAAGGAATAAAAAGCGATTTCAGCCTTTTATTCCCGCCTACGAGAACTAGATTACCATGGGAGAATTTATTGAATTAATGTTGAATGCGGATGAAGTAATTGGAGAATTAATCACGACCTATGGTACCTTAGTATACTTGATCCTTTTTACGATTATTTTTATCGAAACAGGATTAGTGGTGGTCACTTTTTTCCCAGGAGATGCTATTCTATTTTCTGCTGGAATCATGGCGGCATCAGGAGAATTAAATTTATCCATACTCCTTTTATTATTATCATTTGCATCGATATTAGGGAATACATCCAATTACCTAATAGGTCATTTCTTGGGGGTTAGATTTTTAAAAAAAGAAAAATCGCAGAGGAATCAATATCTAGAACAATCATTTATTTTTTTTAAAAAACATGGGGACAAAGCGATTGTGGCCAGTCGATTTATTCCTTTTTTCCGTTCCTTTGTTCCTTTTGTAGCAGGTATTTCATCCATGAATTTTCGGAGGTTTACTTTATATAATATAATAGGTGGGTTCCTTTGGATTGCCGTTTACTTATTGCTTGGATTTTTCTTTGGTGAAATACCTTGGGTGAAAAAAAATTACGGATTTATTTTTTCGGGAATGATTGTCTTTTTGATTCTTGGTTTGTTGGTAGGAATACTACAACCCATCATTTTTAATTTTTTCAAAAAAAAATAAAAAATTACCCATTAGCCTATCTTGGGAGTGACAAAACTTATAAGAAATGGGGATTAAGAGGTTATCCTCCTAATAGAAGAACAATCGTTAAAATACAGGCAGAACCAGGTAGTAAAACACGAAACGAGAATTTAATGTAAATTGCAACGTAAAATATAATTTTTGAATAGGCTCTTAAGATCAAAAAGCATAAAATTCTAAATAAGCCTGTTCTCTAACCCACAAATTTTAAATAAATATCACCATGAATTATCTTAAAATCCTTGCCATATTACTGCTTAGTTCGGCTATCTCTTTCTATGCCTGTAATGACGATGCTGCCGTTAAAAAAGAAGCCAGAGAATCGCTAAAAGTGTCAGATTCTCCTACCACTCCAAACTCAGCTACTCCTGAACCAGCTCAAAATGCACAAGGTGTTTGGCATTATACGTGTAACGCAGGGTGTGCTGGAGGTGCTGGATCGGCTGGAAATTGTGCCACTTGTGGAGGTGCATTAGCACATAACTCGGCTTACCATTCCAATACTAATAATGCACCGACTACTAATATGATGACTCCTCCAGCTACTCCTCCTACTGCTGAGCCTGCTCAAAATGCAGCTGGTGTCTGGCATTATACCTGTAACGCAGGATGTGAGGGCGGAGCTGGTGCTGCTGGTACCTGTGGTACTTGCGGTGGTACCTTAGCTCATAACTCAGCTTATCATTAGTAATGAGGTTGTTTTAAAATGTCTTCAATGAATATATATTTTGACGTAGACTTAATTATGTTTTTCTTCTAGAAAAGATCTATATGGAAACATAACAGGTCTGCGTCAAATAATAACAGTTCTATAAAATTTCAATCACTTTCCCATAAACCTGTTTAGTCCAACCATTAATATGACCTTTATTATTTCCAATCTGAACTCCACGTTTATCATTTCTCGCTTTGACTAGGTGAGTATAAAAGTTGCCATGCACTTTACAATAAACTGCATCACCAATTTTTACAGATTCCCAAGTGGCAGGAGCCAAAATGTGTTTTTGACCTGAATAAAGAATCGGTGTCATGGAATTCCCTTTTTCGCTGGTTTCAAAAGTTTCTCCATTAAGGAGTTTTTCTAATTTGTAATTTCTCATAGTTTTAAATTTATATCCAAAACTATGGGTGGATATAAAAAGTTCCAAGTCAAAGGGTAACACCCATTAATAGGTTTCGTTTCATTAAAAAAAATGGTCGTTCTATTTGAACCATTTTAGATAAAACCTATTGATATTTAAGTAAGCGTACAGTAATTTAAAATCACTATTAGAAACGTAAGAAATTAAAAGAAGAAGAATTATGTTTTCAATTTTTAATAAGAAAAAAAAGAAGCCATCCAAAACAGTTGAAATAACTGATCAAAATTTTAATGAATTAGTGATGAAATCAAAAGTTCCAGTTCTCCTTGATATCTGGGCACCTTGGTGCGGCCCTTGCCGAACGATAGGGCCAATCATTGATGAGATTGCTGAAGATTTTGAAGGAAGAGCTTTGATTGGAAAAGTGAGTGCTGACAACAACCCAAAAATTTCAGAGCTATTTAAAATCAAAAGTATTCCAACACTTCTTTTTTTGCAAAAAGATGAATTAGTAGAACGATTCTCAGGGTTGGTTCCAAAACCTAATTTGGCAGAAATCTTAGAAGAACTCATTGCAGAAAGGAATGCAGAAGGAGAAGCTTCTTAAAGCTTAGTTTTTAATATTAAATGTTTTACTAAAGTGAATAAATAATTGTAAATTCAAACTTGAATTACAAAACCAACTCAATTGGAGTTTTAAAAAACAAAATTCCATGATACGATTTATTCTCTGCATCCTATTTATTTCCCTGTCAAATTTTAGCTACTCACAATCGCTAGGTAGATTGGATAGTTTGCGTATTTCTTTAAAAGATTCTTCCATTGAATCTTCCATCAAATGGCATTACCGCATTGCCGACCGCTATTACACTAAACATGAATTAGTAGATTCTCAACGAATTAATATTCAGCGAGGAATGAAATTGTCTCGCCAAATTTCCGATGCACATAATATTGCTGGAGGCTACCTTGATCTTGCCTATATGGAGATGAAACAGAAGAAGTTTCAAATCGCCGATAGTCTTTTAAACCTCAGTTTTACTTTTTATAAAAAAGATAAAAGTAACAAAGGATTAGGGATGGTTTATTTGGCTCGTGCATCGATGGCACAACGAAAAGGAGTGCCACATCAAATCATAGAGTATACGATAAAAGCGAAAGAAAAATTTGAATTGCATGGTGACCGAAGGGGAGTGGTGGCTTGCTTAGTTAATATTGGACAACAGTATTTAAAGGTGAACCAATATCAAGAAGGGTTAAAATATTTATACCTAGCTTATCCCGAAATGAGAGAGGTTTTAAGTGTTAGCCAAGGATCCAACTTGTTGTACACTCTTGCTACAGCTCATTGGGAATGTTATGAAAATACAAATGATAAATCGCAGTTGGATTCAGCAATTTTAAGAATCGAGGAAGGACTAGAATTAACGGAGGAAAGAAAATTACTTTATTGGGGATTAAGATTTAAATTATTAGATGCCTCCTATGATTTATTAAAAAAAGATTACCCAACCTCCATAGCAAAATGTAAATCAGTCATTGAAAGTGGCAAGACCATTAGCAGAAAAGCAATTACGGCAGATGCTTTCGAGAAATTGGCAGACTGCTATCAAGGTTTAGGCCAATATAATTTGGCTTTGCAATATGCTGATTCTGTTATTTTTTACGGCCAACAAATGTCAAGTGATCAAACGATTAGAGATGGCTTAGAAAGAAAATACCAGGCATACAAAGCAAAAGAAAATTATCAACTAGCCTTATCACATTTAGAAAAATTCAAGTTAGTTAATGATACCTTGACAAGAGCAGACGGAGTGGCGAGATTAAAAGAGGTTGAACAAAAATATGAATCCAGTCAAAAAGAAAAAGAAATACTAGCATTAAGTCAAGAATCCGATAGACTCAAGCAAGCAGCTCAATTAAAAAAAGAAGAAGTAAAAAGTAAAAACTATTTATTGTTAGCGATTAGTCTTTTGGCACTTTTAGCTGGGGCATTTTTTATTGTTTTTTATCAAAAGAAAATTTTAAAAGAAAAAAAGAGAGTGGAAGATGTTCAACGACAACTTTGGAGAGCACAGATAAATCCCCATTTTTTATTCAATGCGTTAAATTCAATTCAGCGGTTTTATGTCGAAGGAAATACCGAAAAAGGAAATGACTATTTAGTTGACTTTGGAGATTTGTTGAGAAAGATTTTAGAACGATCTAGCAAAACGATGGTGACTGTTTCTGAAGAAGTGGAGTTTTTAAAATTATACATTGATTTAGAAAACAGGAGATTGGACCAACCATTTGAATATAAAATTGAATTGTCAGAAGAATTGAAGAATTACGAACAATTAATTCCAGCGCTTCTGTTGCAACCGATTGTAGAGAATGCGATTAGACATGGAATAGCAAAAAGTGAAAAAGACGGGAAAATGGAAATTCAAATTTTGAAAAAAGAAAATGGAATAGAGGTCAAGGTGAAAGATAATGGAATTGGTTTTAATCAATCGTCTATTCAATCGAAAGGATTTCATCAATCCATGGGAATCGAATTGGTCAAAGAAAGAATTAATAAAATTGGCGATTTCTCCATTGAAGAAATTAAAGGGAAAGAAGATCAGGTAGAAGGAACCGAAGTCAAGTTTTTTATAAAAACGGAATAAGAAAAAAACCATATCTGTTGAGGAACATAAAATGGAATTCTTAAACTTGAAAATAGATTGAGATGCTAAAGACAGTAATTATTGATGATGAAAAAGATGCACGTTTTCTTTTAAAACATGCGCTAGTTGAAAATTACGCCCAGCAAGTTGAAATAATTGCTGAAGCAGATAGCGTAAAGAAAGGCATTCAAATCTTAGAGCAATACCAACCTGATTTAGTGTTTTTAGATATTCAAATGAATGATGGAACTAGTTTCGATTTGTTAGAACAAATTCCTGAGCATTCTTTTGATGTGATTTTTGTAACTGCTTTTAATCAATTTGCACTCAAGGCTTTTGATTTTTATGCCTTGGGATATTTAGTCAAACCATTTAAGAAATCTAGTTTGTATAATGCGGTGGATAAATATATTGAAAAGCAAAGCAGGGTGCCCAACCCTGGTCTGAAAATGCTTGCCGGAAGTCATGACCAACAGGAAATTTCCAAAATTGTAATTCCAAATGTAGATGGATTTAATGTGCTTGATTTGGAAGATATTATGTACTTAAAAAGTGATAATAATTACTCTGAATTTTATTTAAAAAATGGAAGCAAAAAAACAAGTAGCAAAACGCTAAAAGAATATGAGCGACTTTTGACGGCTAGAAATTTTTATCGAATTCATCAACAATATTTAATCAATTTAGATTTTGTCACCGAGTACATAAAACTTGGTGGCGGTCAAGTCATTATGAAAAATGGCGATTACCTACCAATCGGAAGAAGAAGGATTCCAGAATTTAGAAAAGTATTTTTATAGGAATTTAAAACTTCTTAACCTCTATTCTCCAATTTGATAAAAAAATCCCCACCAGCAAGTTAAGAAGCTAACTGGTGAGGTGGATGAGTGTTTTATAAATAGTAGTCTATGTGAATTAATTATATTAACTCACTCCATGAGATACAAACACACGCCTAAGGGTTTTGATTAACAATATGAACTTTGATGATAATTGATTATAAATACAACTAAGAGACGATGTTCCAAACAACATTAAGGGTTTTGATTTGATATAAGATAGAAGGGGGTGCTTAGAAATCGCCTTAGTTGTAAAAAAAGACGAGAGGACTCTTTGATAAATATGATGATTATTTTTAGACTTCAATAAGGGGTGCTGTAAATAACAATTTTGTTTCAAGGAAGAAGAGGCTGACTTCGTAAAAGATGGTATGGTCATTAAATAATTCATATGATAAAAAATTATTATTTATATATGCCGTAAGATGCTAGTCTTGAAAAACAAATGTTTCCGTAATTGAGAATTTGGTAGTAATAGGTTAGAATTTGGAGATGATTTACCCGCTTTTATAAGATTGAGATAGTAAATATTAACTTTTACCTTTCCATTTTTTAATACGCTTTAGTTTTCTTCTGACTTTCGCTCATTTTGCAAAATATAATAACACACATAATTGGAATTGACAGATAAATTTTAGTTATTTAGCGTGATTAAATAAACAAAATCCCCACACGCAATGGTTGTTCAAGGAAAATACGAATTTAAAGTTTCAAGTGGAAAACTATGGGAGTACTTAATGGATGTCGAGGTGCTCGCAAAAATCACCCCTGGAGTTTCTAAATTAGAAGGATTAGGAGATGATAAATACAAATCATATTCTGTCATAAAAATAGGTCCAGTCAAAAGTACTTTTACTGGAAAATTGCAAGTTGTTGAGAAAGACCAACCTAGATATTTTCAAATAAAAATGGAACAACTCAGTCGGATTGGTAACGCCCATGTTACGGTTCATATGAATATTGAAGAAAATGGATCGGGGATGGTAGCTCTTGCCTTTGATGGAAAGGCCAACTTATCAGGTGTCATCGCTCGAACAGGACAAAGAGTTTTATCAGGTGTCGCGAATGCCATCACCAGAGAAGTTTTTTCAGCTTTAGAAAAACATATTGAAGAAAATAGAGAATCTGAATTGCCACCCCCAGCAATACCACAAATAACCTCTTTACCTTTTGAGAAAATAGAGCCCGTTGAGTTAACTGAAGCACCTCCAATATCGGAAGTGCCAGAGCAAGCCGAACCAATTGCCTTATCACAACCGACAGAAGGAACAGATTCAAGCGAAGCTGAGGAATCGATACAAGGAACACCAAGTCCAAAAGAACCGATTGACTCCAATGAAATATCTGAATCATCGGAGCCTAAAAATTCAACTGATTCAGGATTAAATTCTATCCAATAACCTACTCATCTACCATCACAAAAATTATAATTTTTTAACTTCTAAAACCTTATTTACTATGGCAAATAAAATTTCGGTCACAGTTAATGGAAAACAATGTACCGGAGAAGTAGAGTCTAGGACCTTACTGTCCGATTATCTTCGTGAAGATTTATCCTTAACAGGTACGCATATCGGTTGCGACACCAGTAGTTGTGGATCCTGTACTATTCATGTCGATGGCAAAGCTGTAAAATCATGTACTATGCTTGCTGTTCAAGCAGATGGATGCGAAGTAACAACTGTTGAAGGACTTTCTACTAATGGAAATTTACACCCCATTCAAGAAGGCTTCAAAGAAGAGCATGGATTACAATGTGGTTTTTGCACACCAGGAATGATGATGACAGCAACGGATTTTTTAAAAACAAATCCTAATCCATCAGAGCAAGAAATTCGGGAAGCACTCGAAGGTAATTTTTGTAGATGTACCGGCTATCATAATATTGTAAAATCAATACAACACGCCGCCAAAAAAATGAGTGAGGTAAATACCTAGCGTTTTATTCAAAATGAAATTGCACAGGACCGTAAAACGTCTATCGTTCAACGTCAAACGAATCAAACCTTTATAGAAACAATTAAAAAAGAAAATCATGACAAAATATATAGGAAAATCTGTAAAACGAGTCGAAGACAAACGATTCATTACAGGTCAAGGAAAATATACGGATGATATAAAACTACCAGGAATGGTACATGCTTATATTCTCCGAAGTCCGTACGCACATGCGACGGTCAATTCAATAAATACTGATGCGGCGAAAAGTGCAGAAGGAGTGGTAGCAATTTACACAGGAGCAGATATTCCAGAAGCGATAGCAGGAGTTCCATGTGGATGGCAAGTGAATTTTAAAAATGGAGAGACGATGAAGGAACCTCCGCATCCACTTTTAGTTAGAAAAAAAGTAAGACATGTTGGTGATGGAGTTGCGATTGTCATTGCAGATACAAGAGCGAATGCAAAGGATGCTTCAGAATTAATTGATGTCGATTATGATATTCACGATGCAGTAACTGATCCAAGAGAAGCAGCCAAAGAAGGGGCGCCATTAGTTCATGAAGATGCGCCTAGCAATACAGCATTTGATTGGGAATTAGGAAATCCAAAAGAGGAAGTTGCAGCAGCATTAGCTTCAGCAGCCCATGTGACTGAATTGGATTTTGTCAATCAAAGAATGATTCCAAATGCAATGGAACCTCGTGCTGCCATTGGTCACTACGATACAGCTTACGATAAATATACCTTATATACATCTACTCAAAATCCACATTTGACTCGCTTGTTGATGTGTGCATTTGTATTAGGTTTACCCGAGCATAAAGTTAGGGTGGTGGGACCAGATGTTGGAGGAGGTTTTGGAAGTAAAATTTTCCATTACATCGAAGAGGCGTTAGTCACGTGGTGTTCAAAGCAAATTGAACTTCCAATCAAATGGACTTGTGATAGGAGTGAGGCATTTTTGACAGATGCTCATGGTCGTGATCATGTGACGAATGCCAAAATGGGTTTTGATGCAGAAGGAAACATCGTTGCGCTACAAGCCAACACTTTTGCAAATATGGGAGCCTACCTTTCTACATTTGCGCCAGCAGTTCCAACCTATTTGCATGGAACATTACTGCAAGGGTTGTACACGACTCCAAAAATTAATGTAGATGTTACCGCTACTTTTACTCATACCAATGCAGTCGATGCGTATCGTGGTGCTGGGCGACCAGAAGCCACTTTTCTTCTAGAAAGATTACTTGATTTAGCAGCTTTGGAAATGGATAGGGATCCTGCGGAATTACGTTTACAGAATTTCATTGAGCCATTTGATGGAGTTGAAAAAGAAGGGTACGTTACTCAAGTAGCCTTGCAATATGATAGTGGCAATTATGCACCCGTTTTAAATCGAGCATTAGAAATGGTGGGCTACGAAGCTTTCCGGGAAGAGCAAAAAAATCAAGCTAATGGAAAACTATTAGGGATTGGTTTTTCCACTTATATCGAAGCATGTGGAATTGCACCTTCAGCAGTTGTTGGCGCATTGGGAGCAAGAGCAGGTCTCTTTGAATCTGCCCAAGTTCGAGTTCAGCCAACTGGAAAAGTGAGTGTTTACACCGGTTCACATTCACATGGTCAAGGTCATGAAACGACCTTTGCACAAGTTGTAGCAGATCGCATGGGAATTGCTTTGGATGATGTCGAAATTATTCATGGAGATTCGGATAGCGTTGCATTTGGAATGGGAACATATGGTTCGCGAAGTTTGGCAGTTGGAGGAAGTGCGATTGTAAAATCAGTAGATAAGGTTTTAGAAAAAGGGGCAAAAATCGCAGCACATTTACTCGAAGCATCCCCTGATGATTTAGAATATGCAGAAGGAAAATGGACCGTAAAAGGAACCGATAAATCTGTCGGTTTTGGAGACGTTTCATTGACCGCTTATGTACCTCATAATTACCCAGAAGGATTAGAACCTGGTTTGGACTTTAGTAGTTTTTATGACCCTGCAAATTTCACTTATCCATTCGGAGCACATGTTGCGATTGTGGAAATTGATAAAGAAACGGGGTACACCAAACTTAAACGATTTATCGCAGTAGATGATGTTGGAAATGTAATTAATCCAATGATCGTTGATGGCCAAATCCATGGAGGACTTGCTCAAGGAATTGGACAAGCGATGTTGGAAGGAGCGCTTTATGATGAAACAGGTCAATTAATCAATGGTAGCTATATGGATTATTGTATGCCTCGAGCAGATGATTTTCCAAGTTTTGAAATAGATCGAACCGTGACGCCTTGCCCACACAATCCACTTGGAGTAAAAGGTGCAGGAGAAGCAGGTTGTATTGGTTCGACACCAGCAGTTGTAAATGCAGTTATAGATGCACTTTGGAAAGGTGGGCACAAAGTCAAAGACATTAAAATGCCAATGACGCCGGAAAGAGTGTGGACTGCCATGCAGGGATAATATTTTCGAAATTCATTTATTAAAAACTCAAAAATTCTCAAAATGATACCAAATTCATTTGAATATAAAAAAGCCACTTCGGTTGATGAAGCCATTTCACTTATGGGAGATGATGCTCAAATTTTAGGAGGTGGTCATAGTTTAATTCCAGCTTTAAAGTTGCGATTAAATGCGCCTGGAACTTTAATTGATATTTCCAAAATTGAAAGCCTCAAAGTAATTCGAGACAATGAAAATTCAATTACCGTCGGGGGAGGAGCCACCCATGCTTCCATTGCTACTGATGCTTCGTTGGCTGAACATGCTCCAATGATGGCTCAGGCCGCTGGAGACATTGGAGATATCCAAATCCGAAATGTGGGAACGATTGGAGGAAGTATTGCTCATGCCGATCCTGCAGCAGATTGGCCTGCGGTTTTATTAGCTTGTGATGCCAAAATTGTGATCCAAGGAAAAGATGGAAAACGAGAAGTTGACATCGACCAATTTTTCAAAGGATTTTTCGAAACAGCTTTAGAAGAAGGTGAAATAATTACTGCGATCCGAATTCCAAAAATGGCTTCAAGTCGTCATTCTACTTATGTCAAATTCAAACAACCTGCTTCCCGATTTGCCATAGTTGGCTGCGCGGTTGGAATCGAGATGGAAGGAGGAGTGGTGAAGTCTGCTCGCATCGGAATGACTGGAGTTGGAGAGGCTGCTTACCGAGCAATGAATGTCGAAAAAGCTTTAGTTGGTCAAGCCTTGACTGTTGAAAGTATCGAAGCGGCAGTTAATAATGTTACCGAAGGAATCGAAGTGATGAGTGATCATTACGCTTCGCAAAAATACCGAACGCATTTAGCACATGTTTATGTAAAACGTGCGTTAAAGAAATTGATGTAAACAGCAAACATGTAAATGTGTTGTTATAAAAAATAAGCCTGTCAACAAATCGGTTGGCAGGCTTATACTATAACGTAGTGGTCTGCTTTAGCTGACCTAGAGAAAAATCTAAAGTGGGTATTTTTTTAGGTCAGCTAAAGCAGACCACCACATTAGGTTTTGTCCCCACTATTTGATGTAACTTTTGATAAAAACAACTAATGGAAAAAAACAAATCCATCAACGACATAAAAAAACTCTTGCTCGAACAAAGCTACATCTCAGATGATGCCATCGCGATGTCTATTCACCTTTCGATGTTTTTAAAAAAACCATTACTCATCGAAGGCCCTGCTGGCGTAGGGAAAACAGAGATTGCAAAAGTGATGAGCAAAGCATTAAACACTAACCTAATTCGTCTCCAATGCTACGAAGGACTAGACGCTAATCAAGCGATCTATGAATGGAATTACCAAAAACAATTGCTCTATTTAAAAATGAATGAGCAATCGAATTTGTCCTACAATGAAAAAGAAGCAACTATATTTAGTGATGATTTTTTGATGGAAAGACCTTTGTTAAAATCAATCATGGCAGCCGAATCTCAAGTTTTATTGATTGATGAAATTGATCGAGCAGATGAAGAGTTTGAAAGTTTCTTTTTAGAATTATTATCAGATTGGCAAATCACCATTCCTGAAGTGGGGACTCGAAAAGCCAAATCAATTCCTTTCGTCATTGTCACGAGTAATCGAGTGCGAGAGTTATCAGAAGCCTTACGACGAAGATGTCTTTACCTTTGGATTGACTATCCGACTTTTGAAAAAGAATTGGAAATTGTGCAATCCAAATTGCCTCAAATCAACGAAAAACTAGCGACCCAAATTTGCCACTTCATGCAAGAAGTTCGACAAATGAAATTAGAAAAATTACCGGGTATTGCTGAAACAATTGATTGGGCAACTGCTTTGAGTTCGATGCATATCGATCATTTAGAAAAAGGAATAGTCGAATCAACATTAGGTGTAATTTTAAAAGACTGGCAAGATATCAGAGATGCTCAAATGTCACTTTCCGAACTACTTGAAAAAGTAGGGGTCACTTCAAAAATGGGTTAATGAAAACGAAAACTTTAATCCAAAGGCAAACTAATCTTCCTGCCCATGTCATCCAATTTTGTCGATTTTTAAGAGACCATGGATTTGTAATTGGGATAGGAGAAGAGTGCGATTTGTTAGAAGTTTATACCCAATTTATTCCGACCTCTTTTGAAGAACAGAAGAATTTATACAAATCTATTTTAGTAAAAAACCGAAAACAGTTTGTCCTCTTTGAGGAACTCTACCAACAGTATTGGGACGAACTCTCCCGAGCGGAAGACAGTAAAACCAAAGATCAAAAAGAAAAAAAACTCCAACCTCAAAAATCTGCCAAGCAAAAAACTTCCCTTCAAGTTTTAAAAAAATGGCTCCACGGCGGGCA
The DNA here is from genome assembly GCA_964564545.1 of uncultured Saprospiraceae bacterium. Taxonomy (GTDB): domain Bacteria; phylum Bacteroidota; class Bacteroidia; order Chitinophagales; family Saprospiraceae; genus CAJQQY01. The sequence goes on along the minus strand of CAZMBP010000011.1, from coordinate 36,880 downwards.
CGTTGAAGAGGAAAAAGAAATCTCCACTTACAGCGCATTCGAAGCAATTAGCAATAAAGATTTTTCCACTTTTTTGACCAGCGAACAAAAAGAATTATTGGAAATCATAAAAATTATTTCTCAACGATTGGCCAATAAATATAGTCGAAGATATATTCGTTCTAAATCCCAAAAACAGATTGACCTCAAAAAAACCATTCGCCAATCACTTCGCAAGGATGCAGAAATCAACCAGTTCTTTTTTAAAGAGCAACAGAAACGAAAAGTCAATTTAATATTGATTTGTGATGTCAGTAAATCGATGGAATTATACAGTCAATTTTTAATTGAATTCATGTACAGCTTTCAGCAAGCGGTACACCAGTTACGGACTTTTGTCTTTAGTACTCGCTTAGTTTCCTTGAGTAATATTTTAAAAGATGGGGACTATGAAAAAGTTTTAAATAACCTTTCTGATCAAGTTCCTTATTGGTCCGGTGGAACTAGGATAGGAGAGTCGTTGCAACAGTTTAATGAGAGATATGGTAATCGAATGTTGAATAAAGATTCCATTGTAATTATTTTGAGTGATGGGTGGGACACCGGTGATTTAGATGTTTTGGGAAAGGCGATGAAATCTATTCATAAAAAAAGTGATCGAGTCATTTGGCTAAACCCGTTGGCAGGAAATCCTGACTACAAACCGTCGACCAAGGGAATGGAAATTTGTCTACCTTACATTGATGTTTTTACTTCTGCTCATAATTTAGCATCATTGAAAAATGTGGTTAAACATTTGAAGCAGAAAAAATACAAGCCAAAGTTTTCATAACACCTCCCACGTGGTGGTCTTCTTTAGCTGACCTAAAGAAAGAAAAAACCAAAGCATACATCTCGAAGAAACTAAAATATAGGTAAAGGAAAATTCGCTCTCCTCTTTTCTAGGTCAGCTAAAGCAGACCACCACTTTAGATGTACTAACCTTGCTTTTGAAAAATTGATATTAATAATTAGCAATTCTTTTTATGGATAAAAAAAATAAACCAATTCAAGCTCAACCTAACAATCCTTTGCATGGAGTGAAACTAAAAGACATGTTGGAATATTTGTTAGAAAAAAATGGATGGGATCACCTTGGAACAAAAATAAATATTCGTTGTTTCACCAACGATCCATCCATCAAATCAAGTTTGAAATTTTTAAGGAAAACACCTTGGGCACGAGAGAAAGTGGAACAACTTTATTTGGATACCATAAAATTTTATAAGAATCAATGACCACTCAACAAAGTATTTTTATTGAAGCAACACCACAGGTAGTTTTTGATTATTTGTTGAATGTTGAAAATCGAAAAAATTATATCCCTGCCTTGGAAAAAGTAGTTATGCTTGATCCGTTGCCTATCCAATTAGGAACTCGATATATTGAAGTGGCCAAAATCGCAGGAAGGCGATTGGAAACAACTTATCAAGTCATTGATTTTAAAAAAGATCAACGAATTTCAGCAAAAACGATTGAAAGTGTTTTTCCCATTCAAGCGGATTTATTATTGGAAAAAAGTGGAAGCGGCTGTGAGTTGACCATTAACCTCAATTTTAAATTAACTGGTATTTTCAGAATTGCTTCAGGAGTAATTAAAGGTATCGTCAACCAGCAAGCCAAAGATATTTTAGAAAAAGTAAAAAATAATATTGAAGTTGTTTTCTAACAAACGTTAAGAATAAATTAAACCAACCTTTTGATTTTGTCTTCGCACATTTTAATTGTTTTTTTAGAGACTGTTTTGAAATTAGTACGGATATTTTTATAGTGTATTTTTTTCCAATTGAGGCTTTTTTTGAGAAGGATAGCCTTAGCTATCGCTCGATAAAAAAACGAAAAGTGGTGAAAAAAGACGCATAAAAAATTCTGCAATTAATTTCAAAACAGTCTCTTATATCTTCGTTTTTATTCAAAACAATAGTCTATGAAAATATTTCAACAATTAACTTTCCTTTTTTTAGTCTTTCCATTTTTCTGTTTTTCTCAAGATAATATCAACCAAAAAGATTCCACCGATTACGTCATTATTTGTTTAAGTGAGGAGAGTAAAACTTTTCATAGTCATAATGATTGTATTGGTTTGGAAACTTGTGAAGGGAAATTAAAAGAACTTCCAGAGGGCGATGCTATTCGAAAATATGATAGATATGTTTGTTGTATTTGTTGGAATAATCCAGGAGACGACTGTAAAAATGATAATCCAAATGCTACCTATGAATATGAGGAGGAAGATGATCGAGCAGATCGAGGAGAAATATTTGTTGAAGATTTTTTATGGTTAGATGGGGGAGCAATTTATGCATTTGTAGGCGTAGTTTTAGGAAGTGTTATCCTTCTCTCTAATGAAGTTTTTATCGGAACATCTTATTCCGTATTGCCTCCAAAATTATCCACTAAAAAAACGTATGACATTAATACTTCTCTAGGTTTTAGTTTGCTTTTTCGAAAAAATATTAAAAAGGATGCTGTTGAGTATGGTTTTAACTATCATACTTTTGAGTTTAATACCGATAGGAATTCTTCCGACAGCTATGAATATGATGATCGATTTATGTTTTCCGTAAGTTACTTACATCAGATGAATCAACACTTCTCAGGTTATAGAGACAGGCCCTCAAAGGTGAAAGTTTATCTAGGACCAATAGTCACTTTTGGGAGTCAAGATTTATTTAATAATCAAGATTTGAATAAATTTGGGGTAGGAGTAACGGGATCATTAAGTGTTCCTTTAGGTAGAAGAGTGAATATTGATTTGAGGAGTGATATTACCAATTATGCTACTGAAGTAAAGTTTGGTTTGAGATGGTTGTATCAAAAGAAGTATCCTTGGCAAAGGAGAAGGAATTAATAATTAGGATGAGAAAAGATACAGCAGGCTTCAATTTTTAAACAACTTCACAACTAAAAAAAGCTGAGTGATATTATCACTCAGCTTTTTTTATTCATCATTGGGTCATGCTTTTTTATTTAAAGTTCTTTAATGACAGGACCTTTATTTGCCCAAGCACCAAGTATACCTCCTGCAATTAAACAAGCAAATAAATTAGCTCCTCCATCGATCAAAGAAATTTGAAGTGGTCGGAATAAATATAAATCTTGTCCTAGGACATTTAGAAAAGAAAAAGTAAATGCAATGGCAACAGCAATGGCCATACCGGCTTGGAATCCGTCAACATCTAATTGAATAAAAAGCCATTCTAAAAAATAAACGATTAGAATCGTGGTAATTAAACTCATAGCATAAGGAACAAATCCTCTATTCGCTACAAAATCTTCCGCTTTCATATTATTGTTTTCGAGCCATGCTTCAAAAAATATATAATTATACCAGACGTAAAGAAATGCACATACCAAGCCGATTGCGACCCAACATCCTAAGTGATTAATTTTTCGTTTTTCCATGTTTTTCTATTGGTTTTAGAGTAGATTCAATCTACTCTTGATTTATAATTTTGAATATCTAAATATACAATTATATTTAACTTAAAGAGGTTCTAATTCAAAGAAAAATACGAAAATAGTTTCTTCGAATAATCAGCTGAAGGAAGCCACATTTTCTAACCTATTACTCATCTCCAAAGGAAATACCGAGCGCACGAGCAGTACTGATTAAGTAGTGATCTTTTTTTACAAAATTATAGTGCTTTACCGCTTCTAAAATTGGTACCGCCTCTAATCCATTATTTTTATACGCCACCATTTTTCCGAACTCCCCATTCAATGCCATTTCGAATGCTTTGACTCCCATCGATGATGCCAAGATCCGATCAAACGCGATAGGCGTTCCTCCCCGTTGGATGTGGCCGAGGGCAGTAGTTCTGATTTGAGGAGTGCAGTTGGCTTCTTCGAGTAGGGCTCTTAGGTGATTGGCAATTCCTCCCAGTTTGAGATGTTTATCTCCAAAAACAGTAGCTGCCCTTCCAATCGTTTTACCTTTTTTCATTTTAGCACCTTCAGCCACTACGATATTGACAAAGCCTTTACCTTGATCATATCGAGATTCTATTTTTTTCAAAACGACGTCAAGATCAAAAGGAATTTCAGGGATGAGACAAATTTCTGCACCACCTGCAATGGCGGTGTACAAAGCAATCCATCCAGCATCTCTACCCATCACTTCCATAATCATCACTCGGTGATGACTCTCTGCAGTAGTGACTAATTTATCAAAACATTCGGTGGCAATTTGAACAGCAGTACTAAAACCAAAAGTTAAATCGGTAGCAGAAAGATCATTATCAATCGTTTTTGGAACACCTAAAATATTTAGCCCATTTTCAAATAAGGCTTGGGAGATTTTTTGGCTTCCATCTCCTCCAATATTGATCACCGCATCGAAACCATTTTCTTTAATCGTGGAGACAAGTTCTTGGGTTTTATTTATGGTGGACCAAGTGCCATCTTCCAATTGGATAGGAAATTCTAAAGGGTTGCCTCGATTGGTTGTTTTGAGGATAGTTCCTCCTTTGACATGGATACCTGCTATTTCTTCTGAGGTTAGTTTAATAATTTCTATAGGACTTTTAAGTAATCCATTAAAAGCTTCCTTGCATCCCCAAACTTCCCAATTACCATTTTGATGAGCTGCTTTGGTGATTCCTCGAATAACTGCATTTAGGCCAGGGCAATCCCCTCCACCCGTAAGTACTAATAATTTTTTCATAATATGAACTTCGTTTATTTTTTGTGATATTAATCATTCTTTGTTCTTATTTCAAAAAAATTAGGAAAAAATCTTATTCTTTTTTTCATACCAACTACAAGTATTTTCCAAGTATCATCTCACAAATTTAACCTCACAAGATACGGGTTTAGCAGTTTTAGAAAATTTGACTTTTGTCATAAGAGGTATTGATTTTTATCATCAAAAATGAATTTCCTACAGGTTAATTTGTGCGATAATAATTCTACTAAAACATGGAAATTTTTATTCATCTAAAACTCAATAGCCATGAAAAACTCCAAATCTGACTTTTTATTAAATGAAGCTGATCAATTGCTAAAGATGGCAACTGATCAACTATCCCGTTCCGAAGAAGATGTATCTGCATATACAGTCTGTCATAATTCTCGGAAAGCATTGAAGAACTCCTTAACCTATTTTCTTTTTAGAAATGGAATCGAACCTAAGGAACCTGTAACATTACAAAGCCTAATGGATCAATGTCGAGCGGAAGATGCTCGCTTTGATAATATAGATATTAAAAATTACGATTGCCGTCATCAAGAAGGAGAAGAAGAATATTGTCTTTCCGTAGGGAAAGTTAGTGGGTGTTATGATTCAGCAAAATTGATTCGTAACCTAGTTGATAATCCTGTTCCTGGGTACTAATCTTCAAAAATTATTTTGATATTTTTTTAAAATTAAAAATTAGGAATAAACGAAAACCAACAGAGATCCCTTCTCTTCATGCTCAAATCTTTCAAGAGAAACCTCTTCCTTTAAAATCTTTAGTCTTATGAAATCATTGACAAAATTTTTAACAAAACCCGATTCAGACAAGGAAAATAAAAAATTTAAATATCCCGGAGTTCGTGTTGCTATGGATGGAAATACAGCTGCCATCATGTGTGAACGAGAATCTTCAGATGCTGCAGGAGCTTACCCAATTACTCCTTCCACTCAGATGGGAGAGTACTGGGCTGATGCCGCAGCCAAAGGTCATTTAAATATTTCTGACCGACCTTTAATTTTTATAGAACCCGAAGGAGAGCATGCCGCAGCTGCGGTTACCGCTGGTCTTTCAATGACTGGTTTGAGGGCAGCTAATTTTTCTTCTGGCCAAGGGATTGCATACATGCACGAATCGCTTTATGCTGCAGTAGGAAAAAGATTGACTTATGTCCTCAATATTGGGGCAAGAGCAATGACGAAATCTACCTTAAATGTACATGCTGGACATGATGATTATCATGCCATAGATGATACTGGTTTTTTTCAACTCTTTGCTAAAAAGGCTCAGCATGTAGCTGATTTAAATATCATTGCACATAGAATTGCTGAGCTGGCTTTGACTCCTGGTGTGGTGGCACAGGATGGTTTTTTGACCACTCACCTCATCGAATCGATGTTGCTTCCTGAGCGAGAATTGATCAAGGAATACCTTGGTCGTCCAGATGATATTATTGATACTCCTACTCCAGCTCAAAAATTAATTTATGGAGATACGCGTCGTCGTATCCCTGAACTTTGGGATGTAGATAATCCGGTCATGGCTGGAATCGTACAGAACCAAGATGCTTATATGCAAAGTGTGGCAGCGCAGCGACCTTACTTTTTTGACCATATTCAAGAGTTGGCGGATCAGGCTTTTGAAGAATTTTATCAACTTACTGGACGACGATATAATCGCGTCATGTCTTATTTGGCAGATGATGCGGATTACTTAATTCTTGGGCAGGGAAGTGTAGTGCCGAGTGCTGAAGTAGTCGTGGATTATCTTCGAAAAACACGAGGCATTAAAGTGGGAGTTGTTGACTTAACGATGTTCAGACCTTTCCCATCAGATTTGATTGGGAAAATGTTGAAGGGAAAAAAAGGAGTGACTGTTTTGGAAAGATTGGACCAACCTTTAGCTGTTGACCTTCCTTTAGTTAGAGAAATTAGATCTGCCTTATCCAAGTGTTTGGAAAATGGAGCAAATCCGAAACGGAAACCTTATCCTAACTTGGAAACATACCAAGCCAAAGATATGCCTGCGATTTATTCAGGCTCTTTCGGAATGGGAAGTCGAGATTTACAACCTGAAGGAATTATCGGAACAGTAGAAAATATGTTGCCCGATGGAAAACATAAAAAGCAATTTTATTTATCAATAGATTTTATTCGAGACACCCCAATTACACCGAAGCAACGTGGCTATCAAGAAGATATCGAAGAGGCTTATCCTAATGTAAAAGAGTTGGCGGTAAAAGGTTCGGAAAATCCAAACCTGATGCCCGAAGGAGCAGTTACGGTTCGTTTCCACTCAGTAGGAGGTTGGGGAGCGATCACCACAGGTAAAAACCTGGCGATGACGCTTTTTGATTTATTGGGATATGATATCAAAGCAAATCCAAAATACGGTTCAGAGAAAAAAGGTCAGCCAACCACTTATTATCTGGCTGCATCACCTGAACCTATTCGAATCAATTGTGAATACTTTTTTGTGGATGTCGTTCTTTCACCCGATCCAAATGTTTTCAAACATACGAATGCATTAGCTGGATTGAAAAAAGGAGGAAGTTTTATTATCCAAAGTGATAAAAATAGTCCAGAAGAAGTTTGGGCAGAGATTCCTGAACCATATCAAAAAGTAATCATCAATAATGACATTCATGTCTTCTACATCGATGGATTTAAAATCGCTAGAGAAGAAGCAACTGATCCTGAACTTCAATTAAGAATGCAAGGGATCGCATTTCAAGGTGCATTTTTCGCAGCTTCGCCATTAATGGAAAAAGCGGGTCTTTCAGAAGAGAAATTACTCAAAGCGATAGAAGATCAATTGCAACATAAATTTGGGGCAAAAGGTCAACGAGTGGTCAATGACAATATGCGAGTAGTCCGAAGAGGGTTTGATGAAGTTCATGAAATTAAAAACAAAGAATTAGGGGCAGGGACAGCTGAAAAATCAAATGGACAAGCTGAGTTAGCTATTCCAACCATGATGAAAAACATTCCTCAAAGTGAATCGAAACTGACAGACATTCATCGGTTTTGGGAACAGACAGGTAATTTTTATTTGCGAGGAATGGGTAGCGACAATATCACCGATCCATTTATTGGCTTAAGCGTCATGCCTGCCGTAACTTCTGTTTTCAGAGATATGACGGGTATTCGTTTTGAACATCCTGAGTGGGTTCCAAATAATTGTACCGCCTGTGGAGATTGTTATACCGTATGTCCTGATACTGCAATTCCAGGATTAGTGAGTGAACTTTCAGGAGTCTTAGATACCGTAGTTAGTCGGGTTAAGAAAAATCATGGCAAAGTAGAATCCTTACCAAAAGCAGTCCGTCAAATGGAAGGTAAGATTCGTAATTTATTCAACGCATCAAATAATGGAGGTACTGTAAATGACTTTATTTACGAAGCCATCGATCAAACGATTCAGGAAAATAACAATGATGCTACATTGTCAAAAGAGTTCGATTGGTTTAGAGAAGAATTGGGTGATTTTAAATTTGCCTTGACAAGACCTTATTATGATTTGCACGAAAAAGATGAAGCAAATAGTGGTGGATTATTTAGCATTACCATCAATCCAACGACTTGTAAAGGTTGTATGGAATGTGTAGAAGTCTGTAATGATGATGCCTTAAGAATTGTTCCTCAAACGGATGATTCTGTCGATAAGTTGAGGAAAGAATGGGACTTGTGGTTAGACTTACCTAACACACCTAAAAAATATAATCGCATCGATGACCTAGAAGAAAAGATTGGCCCACTCGAAACGATCTTGTTGAACAAAGATGCTTATCTGAATTTTGCAAGTGGTGATGGAGCATGTTTAGGTTGTTCAGAAAAATCAGTCGTTCATATTTTTACTGCTACCGTCGAATCTTTAATGCAGCCTCGTATCGAAAAACATGTTGCTTACCTTGATGAGTTAACAACTAAATTGGAAAGTCATATTCAGCATAAATTGATGGGTACCGTTGATGTGAGTGATGCAGATATGATGTCGAAAATTGTTTCTGAATCGAACGATGGCGATTTAACCATGGCAGGAATTACCAAAAGATTTGAATCTGCAAAAGGTAGTGAACCGATAGATCAAAATTGGTTAAAAGAAGTAACACAACTGCTCGCTAAACTGAAAAAATTAAAATGGAAATACACCAATGGTACTACTGGTAAAGGACGTTCCAATATGGGGATGTGTAATGCTACTGGTTGTACTTCCGTTTGGGGATCTACTTTCCCATTCAACCCTTATCCTTTCCCTTGGGCGAATCATTTATTCCAAGATTCTGCTTCCATGGCGATGGGTATTTTTGAAGGGCATATGGCCAAAATGGCGGATGGATTTAGAACCATTAGAAAAGCAGAACTGGAATTAAACGGCACCTACGATCGGGATGAGCATGATGGATTTTTCACCTATTTCAATTGGGGACAATTTAGTGATGAAGAATGGTTGCTTTGTCCTCCCGTAGTAGTTCTTGGAGGTGATGGAGCAATGTATGATATCGGATTTCAAAATCTGTCTAGAATGATGGCTTCAGGAAAACCGATCAAAGTAATTGTAGTTGATACTCAAGTATATTCCAATACAGGAGGTCAAGCATGTACTTCTGGTTTCATTGGCCAGGTGTCAGATATGGCTCAATATGGAAAAGTGCAAAAAGGTAAATCGGAACCACGAAAAGAAATTGGTTTGATTGCCATGGCACATAGAAATACTTATGTGTTACAAGCGACTCTCGCCAACACGAGTCAAATGATCGAAGGATTTATCGATGGTCTGATGACTAAGCGACCTGCTATTTTTAATCTCTATACTACTTGTCAACCAGAACATGGTGTTGCCGATGACTTAGGCGCACATCAAGCAAAATTGGCGGTTGAATCTAGAGCTTATCCTATTTTCAAATACAATCCTGACAAGGGGGTAAAAACAGAAGAGTGTTTCGACCTCGATGGGAATCCTGCCATAGACCAATTGTTCCCAACCTATCAATTAAAGTATTTAGAAAATGGTCGGGAAAAATCAATGGAAGTAGCGATGACCTTCGCTGACTTTGCGATTACGGAAGGACGGTTTAGAAAACATTTCCGAAAAGTGCCACGAGATGCGTGGAATGAAAACATGATTGTTTTAGCAGAATTTCTAGCCTTAGATGCTGATGATCGAGAAGGTAAATTCCCTTTCATTTGGGCAGTAGATAGAAAACAACGACTCAATAGAGTGCTTGTTGCCAAACCTATTGTTGAGTCTTGCGAAGAGCGAAGAGACTTTTGGATCATGCTTAGAGCATTAGCAGGTGTGAAAACTGAAAAAGTGGAAGACCCGGTAGATATGGAAAGTAAAATCCGTGCAGAGGTGGTTGGAAATATTGCTAAAGGATTGATGAAAATGGCAGGCGGAAATGGCGAAGGAATTGTTGAATTAGCAACGAGTGAATCTACACCTGAACCTTCTCCTGATAAAGTGCAATCCAACGGCGACTACATGGCTCCTTGGCTAGAAACAGAAGAATGTACTTCTTGCGATGAGTGTACAAAACTCAATTCTAAGATCTTTGCATACAATAATGATAAGAAAGCTTTTATTAAAAATCCAGATGGTGGACCTTATTCTGATTTAGTAAAAGCTGCGGAGAAATGTACCGCAAGAGTGATACATCCTGGATTACCAGCAGATCGCTCAGAGAAGGATATTGACAAATGGATTAAGAGAGGCGAAAAGTTCAATTAGACTATTATGGGACTTTTTAATTTTCATAAAAATACTTTTAAGCACGGTATTCATCCACCGGAGCACAAAGATGAAACAAATGGTTTACCCATTCGGCAGTTCCCTTTTGCTCCTGTGATCATCATTCCGATGGCACAACATATTGGTGCTCCTTCAGAAATAATCGTTCGAGAAGGACAAGAGGTCAACCGAGGTCAGGTGCTAGCCAAAGCCGTCGGATATGTTTCCGTACCAATCCATGCATCTGCCTCGGGGACGGTTCGAAAGATTGGGAATGTTCCGTCTATTTCTGGAAAAATGGTTCCAGGAATTTATTTAGAACCATTCCCATCCTCTAGTCAGGAAGTGGCAGAAGGAAATCCAATTGATTACAAAACAGCTACACCTGAAGAGATCTTGCAAGGTGTTCAGGATGCTGGAATTGTTGGGTTAGGAGGAGCTGCGTTTCCAACTCATGTAAAATTGAAAATTCCTGAAGGAAAACATTGTGAGATTTTAATGCTCAATGGAATCGAATGCGAACCTTACTTGACCACCGACCATCGGGTGATGCTCGAACAAGCAGAAGATATTTTTACAGGTATTAAATATCTGATGAAAGCTACCGGAGCAAAAAAAACCATTATTGGGATAGAAGCGAACAAGCAAGATGCAGCCGATCATTTGGAAAAAATGATTCCCTCAGGGGAGCCTATTTCTGTAAAAGTTGTTCCCGTAAAATATCCTCAAGGTTCTGAAAAGATGTTGATCACTTCTATTTTGGATCTAGAAGTTCCTTCTGGAGGTTTACCGATTGATGTAAATGTGGTAGTGGTAAATATTGCTACAACTGCAGAAATTGGTCGTCTCCTTCCACATGGTCGTGGCATTCAAGAACGAGTAGTTACCATTACTGGCCCAGGGGTAAAAAAGAAAGGAAATTATTTAATACCAGTTGGTACACCGCTCCGCTATGTTTTAGAGCAAGTAGGAGTCGATGAAAATATCAGCGAAGTTTATATGGGTGGTCCAATGATGGGCGTGGCAGTTTCCAACCTAGATATTTCCATTGTCAAAGGAACATCAGGCATTGTTGTTTATACTGAAAAAGAAGTAAAAAGGTCTGAGAAAATATATCCCTGTATCAAATGTGGAGCTTGCGTAGATGCTTGTCCAATTTTCCTAAATCCTTCTAAGTTGGGGATTTTAGCAAAATTTGAAGCCTACGATGAGATGGCAGAAAACAATAACTTAATGGATTGTTTTGAGTGTGGATCATGCTCTTATGTATGTCCTTCTCATATTCCATTAGTGCAATATTTTAGACTATCCAAGTCTATTGTTAGAAAACGAAAAAAGGCCAACGCAAATGCTAAATAAAACATTACATATCAGCACTTCGCCCCATATTACCCAAGGGCTTAGCACAGATACCATCATGAGAAATGTAGTTTGGGCATTACTTCCCGTTGCATTTTTTGCTGTGTATGTTTTTGGTTTAAGTGCTTTGATGGTTATCGTTACTGCAGTAGTTTCCTGTATTGTTACGGAACATTTTTTATGTAAAATTTCAAAAAAAGAAAGTACCGTTTCAGATTGGTCCGCTGTGATCACAGGTTTATTATTAGGACTGACCTTACCTCCGGGGTTTCCAATATGGATGACTTTTTTTGGAGGAGTGATTGCGATTGCGCTCGGTAAATTTATTTTTGGAGGTTTGGGATATAATGTTTTCAATCCAGCCCTTGTTGGAAGAGCAGTATTACAAGCTGCATTTCCCGTAGCGATCACTACTTGGAATTCACCACTTTTGGAGGATCGGTTTTCCTCTTTTTTCTCTTCCACTTTTGCCTTTCCTTTTATGAAGCCAGAGTTTGATGCGATGACGGGAGCAACGCCGCTATCAGCTTTTAAGTTTGATCAGGTATCGACTGAAACAACTGATTTGGCCTTTGGAATCATTAGTGGTTCGACCGGGGAGACCTGCGCTGTGCTGATTTTGTTAGGAGGTATTTATTTAGCTGCCAGAAAAATGATGAACTGGCGAATACCAGTTTCGGTATTAGGAAGTGCATTTCTATTCAGCGGAATTTTATATCTCATTGATAACCAAGTTTATCCTTCTCCTATTTTTATGCTCTTTTCAGGAGGCTTAATGTTGGGGGCAGTTTTTATGGCAACGGATATGGTAGCTTCTCCACTAACACCTTTAGGAGTTTGGATGTATGGAGCGATCATCGGGCTACTGGTCATTGTGATTCGAATTTGGGGAGGACTACCAGAAGGAGTGATGTATGCTATTTTGTTGGCGAATGCTATTTCGCCACATATTGATGGTTTGGTAAAACCACGAGTTTATGGAACGACTAAAAGTTTGAAAACATCATGAACAAAATACAATCCATACCAACAACAGACGCTGCAAATAGTATGAAAATGCTTCGAGCTATGGTTAGCATAGGGGTAGTTTGTGCGCTGTTGATTGTGTTGACCTTTGAAGGAACATTACCAAGGATTGAAAAAAATAAAGCAGCGGCATTAGAAAAAGCCATCTTCAAAGTACTGCCAGGAATTACAGAAAAGAAAACTTTTCAACTCACTCCTAACAATGTATTTACAGAAATCAACGATGAGGAAAATGCGGAACAAATAGTATATGCCGGTTATGATGAAAATGGTCAACTAACAGGGCTAGCCATCAAAGCTAGTGGAATGGGATTCGCTGATGTATTACGTATTCTGTATGGATACGACCCTGAGAAACAAGCCGTCGTTGGTTTTTATGTTTTGGAAAGTAAAGAGACACCAGGTCTAGGAGATAAAATTGAAAAGGATCAAGACTTCCTTGCAAATTTTAAAAACCTCGATGTATCCCTTGTCGAAGATTTAAGTGCAGTAAAAAATAAAGTCATTCCTGTAAAACATGGCACTAAGAAAAATCCATGGGAAGTTGATAGCATTACAGGAGCGACCATTTCTTCAAGAGCCATTGGAAATATTATTGAAAAAAGTTCGGAGGAATGGATCCCATTAATTTATAAAAACAAAAAAACGTTCGAGATCAAAAACAATGAAACAGTTGAAGAATGAGCGATCAAAAACAAGATAAAAATAACACAGGCTTCCTAGCCACACTAAAGGAAAATCCGACGACTGATGAATTCATCAAAGGTTTGTGGCGAGACAATCCCGTCTTTGTTCAGGTGCTAGGGATGTGTCCCGTATTAGCTGTTTCCAATACTGCGGAGAATGCTTTGGCAATGGGATTAGCGACAGCTTTTGTTTTATTGATGTCTAATATTTTAGTTTCCTCCTTACGGAATTTTATTCCTAAACAAGTGCGGATTGCTTCTTACATTTTAATCATTGCCACCTTTGTAACGATAACCGATTATGTGATCATGGCAATTAGTATTGAACTGCACAAAAGCCTCGGCGCATTTATTTCACTTATCGTTGTCAACTGTTTGATACTAAGTAGGGCAGAAGCGTTCGCCTCAAAAAACACCATTGGGAAATCTATCTCAGATGCATTAGGAATGGGTGTAGGATTTACTTTCGCTTTATTCTGTTTGGGCGCCGTAAGAGAATTGTTAGGAAATGGAAGCATTTTTAATTATGCGATTTTTTCAGAAGGTTTTCAACCATGGATTGTGATGATTTTACCGGCAGGAGGTTTTTTTACGCTAGCAATTTGGTTGCTTATTTTTAATGCTGCAAAAGAAAAAAGATCAACAACATGAAAGAGGAATCACTTTGGTACATATTCATTAATGCCAGCTTAATCAACAATTTTGTATTGGCATACTTTCTAGGCATCTGTCCATTTTTGGGCGTGTCGGGAAAAATGGAAACTGCTACGAAAATGGGAGGCGCAGTTACATTTGTGATGCTCATAAGTTCTCTTTGTGCTTTTGGTATTCATACTTTATTAGTGGCGATAGATGCACCGTATTTACAGTTGATCAGCTACATAGTTGTGATTGCCTCTACGGTTCAATTGGTAGAAATGTTTATTAAAAAAATGAGCCCAGCATTATTTCGGGCACTAGGCATATTTCTTCCTTTGATCACCACCAATTGCGCCATTTTAGGTGTGGCTCTTTTCCAAACCAATAAAGGGTATGGGTTGGTTGAAAGTTTAGTTTACGCATTAGGAGCAGGAGTAGGATTCACCTTAGCTCTGGTGTTGATCGCAGGATTACGAGAGCAACTTAATTTTGCAGATGTTCCAAATGTAGCAAAAGGTACAGCGCTCACTTTGTTGATAGCGGGTATTTTGTCTTTGGCTTTTATGGGATTTGCGGGATTAGGAAGTCAATAATTTTAAACATAACAACTGCCTACTAAAGTAGGTGATTAATATTTTTTTGACGCAGACTTTTTTATGATTTATTATGACTTATTATGTTTATTCCCGTTTCTCGATTATGTTTTTTCTTTTAGAAAAAAGATTTATACCAAAACATAAAAAGTCATAATTCGTCATAAAAAAGTCAGCGTCAAAAAAAAATTATAATACTAAAAGTACAAGCTTTTAAATTTTTTCTAAGACCAATAAAAAAAATGATTAACTCACTAATAATTGCAATCGGCGGAATCACATCATTGATGATCATTTGGATGATTGTTCAATCCTTTTGGGGAAAAACATTCTCCGATCATTTATCAGATGAAGATGTACTCGCTGGCAGAACTTCTTGTAGAAATTGTGGTTGCACAAGTTCTTGTAAAAAAGAGGTTGAGCAAATTTGAAAAAAAATTGATTTAAAAATTAACAATATAAATTATGGCACATTTAGCAGATTTTAATACTGAAAATAAATACAAGGCTACGATCAAAAAGTCGGAACGCTTGACTCCATTGGAGACAGAAGAAGTTCGGGAAATATTGCTAGAGGTCAAACAATCAGATTTTGATTGCCACGTGGACCAAAGTTTTGGAGTACTCGTAAAAACTTCTGGTGAATTTGGAAACACAATGCATCATCGATTATATAGTGTGGCAGATTTACCCTCTAAAAATGGAGGTAATCCACAAATTACCATTTTGGTAAAACGATGTTCTTATGTTGATGAGTTCAGCGGAGAATTATATAAAGGGATCGCTTCCAATTATATGTGTGATCGGAAAGTCGGCGATGAAATCACCATCACAGGGCCTCACGATTTACCCTTTGTAGTTCCAGAAGATAAAAACTCCAATCTAATCTTGATTGGGATGGGAACAGGCATTGCTCCATTCCGAGCATTTATAAAACATATTTATAAAAATGTAAAAGATTGGAAAGGTAAGGTTCGATTATTTTATGGCGCTCGTAGTGGTTTGGAATTACTTTACATGAATGACAAAGATGGTGACTTAATCAATTACTACGATGAGGACACCTTTGAAGCTTTTCATGCTTTAAGCCCTCGTCCTCATTGGTCAGATCCGATTGCTTTGGATACTGCGATTGAGTCACGAGCTGCTGAAATTCTCGAATTGTTGTCTCGAACAAACACCCATATTTATGTAGCTGGTTATGAAGGAATCAAAGATATGTTAGACAAAGCATTCTCTAATATACTGGGGTCAAAAGAAAAATGGGAAACCCGAAAAGCAGAATTAGTTGCAGGAAAAAAATGGGCGGAAATTATTTACTAAAGAAGGAATTTGACTTCTAATACAAATTAATATGACAATCATTATTGCCCTTGCCGCACTTGGTGGTTTGACCTTAGTTTTGGTCTTAATGCTAATTTTGGCAAACAAGAAGTTGTACGTTTATGAAGATCCACGCATTGATGCGGTGGAAGATATGTTGCCTCATGCCAACTGTGGAGCATGTGGGTTTCCAGGTTGTCGTCCGTTTGCGGAAGCATTGGTTTCGGAAAAAGTACTCCCTGGGAAATGTACCGTTAGCTCCGACGAGGGACGATTGGCGATAGCTAATTATCTTGGCGTTGATTTGGGAAGTGAAGAAAAACAAGTCGCTCGTTTAGCATGTGCCGGTGGAACCAATGTAGCTTTAAATCGAGCCAACTATCAAGGGCTATCATCTTGTCAAGCAGCCACGCTGGTTTCGGGAGGAGGCAAAGGATGTTTCTGGGGATGTTTAGGTCATGGTGATTGTGAAAAGGTTTGTGATTTTGATGCCATTACTATGAATCAATTTGGGCTTCCAGTTGTGGATAATGATAAGTGTACTGCTTGTGGTGACTGTGTGGAAGTTTGCCCGAAAGATTTATTTTCTATACAACCGATGAGTAATCAACTTTGGGTCGCCTGTAAAAATTTGGAAGCCGGAGATGATATTCTGGAAGAGTGTCAAGTGGGTTGTACCGCCTGTGGTAAATGTGCTATGGATGCACCAGGAGATTTAATTTCGATGGTGCATAATTTGCCCGTAATAAATTATCAAGAAAATCATCAAACTCAAGTTCCTATTCAAAGGTGTCCTACTGGAGCTATCGTTTGGTTGGATGAAAAATTGGGACCGATCAAAGGGAAAGAGAGTAAAAAAATCATTCGTAAAGGAGAACGACGTAAAGGGTTTTCATAAACTACGATCACTAAAATAAAAAAATCAGGTGCGAGTATAAAATTTTTATGCCCGCACCTTTTTGTTTGTTCCTAAAGTAATATTTTTTTCCAACCATATCTTTCCGAATTATGGCTAGATATTTTTTAGTTTTGTCTAAATCCACAAAGAAAATTTTGAAAGCATATTCAAATCATTTCTCTTTATTTTTTTACCATTCCTAAGAACAATCAAAAGAACCATAACGATGATAAAAAAAATTGCATTTCTCTTTATTCTAATTCTTGCTTTCTCCAGTCAATCCATTGCTCAAGAACATGAGCAAAGATTTAGCGAAATCAATATTCTCCACTATAGATTTCAATTAGAATTGAATGACACTAGTGATGTGATTTTTGGAAAAGCCAAAGTTGATATTGAGTTTCTTAAACCTATCTCGACCTTTCAATTAGACTTAGTTGCTAAAAATTCCAAGGAAGAAAAAGGAATGGAAGTCAAAAATATTTGGATGGATGAAAAAGCAATTTCTTTTAATCATCAAGAAGAAAAACTAATCATTCAACTCGACGAACCTACTTCAAAAGGAGAGGTGAAATCTATGGTTATCCAATATCATGGAATTCCTGCGGATGGTCTAGTCATTGCAAAAAACAAATATGGCGATCGTACTTTTTTCGGAGACAATTGGCCTAACCGTGCTCATCATTGGTTGCCTACCGTCGATCATCCATCGGACAAAGCTACGGTTGAATTTATTGTCACCGCTCCCGATCATTATCAAGTCATCGCCAATGGAGAACAAATAGAAGAAACCAACTTAGATGATAACACTACACTTACACATTGGAAGGAAAATGTTCCTTTACCCACTAAAGTCATGGTTATCGGAGCAGCTCGTTTTGCAGTCAACTTTGCAGGTTTTGTAAATCAAATCCCAGTCACTAGTTGGGTGTATCGGCAAGATCGAGACAATGGCTTTGGTGATTACAAAATCGCTTTGGGTGTCTTAGATTTTTTTGTAAAAAAGATGGGCAGCTACCCCTATGAAAAACTTGCGAATGTTCAGTCTAAAACTCGCTATGGTGGGATGGAAAACGCAGGTAATATTTTTTATTACGAAAACTCTGTCAATGGAGAAAAGGATCAAGAGAAACTTATCGCTCATGAAATTGCGCACCAATGGTTTGGTAATTCTGCTTCTGAAATGAACTGGCATCATGTGTGGCTGAGTGAAGGTTTTGCCACCTATTTGACTGATTTGTATTTGGAAGAAATTCGGGGGCGAGATGCTTTTTTAGAAAACATCCAAGAAGAACGCAATCGCGTTATTCAATTTTCCCATCAAAAACCAATGCCAATCGTCAATACTTCTATTAAGGATTATAATCAATTACTCAATCCTAATTCCTATCAAAAAGGTGCTTGGGTTTTGCACATGCTTCGACAAGAAGTTGGGAAAGAAAATTTTTGGAAAGGAATCCGCATGTACTATCAAAAATATAAATTGTCCAATGCGATGAGTAAGGATTTTCAAAAAGTGATGGAACAAGTCTCCGGTAAAAACCTAAATCAATTTTTTCAACAATGGCTTTATCAACCGGGGCATCCAGTTCTAAAAGTCGATTGGAAAAAATCTTCAAGAAAAAAAGTGGAAATCAATATTCAACAAGTTCAAAATTATGTTTTTCATTTTCCAATTGAAATAGAAATCCTTAATGATTCAGGTAAAAAATATCGGCGAACGTTTTCTATCTCCTCAAAAAATCAATCATTCAAAATGAAGGTCAAAGGAGAAGTTACAGCAATAAAGTTAGATCCTAATTGTAGGTTGTTATTTGAAAAAGCAGCACAAAAATAAATTTTTTGATTTACAATCTAGTTTAGGAGAACTTGAAAAAGGTCAATCTTTTTCGGCTTAATTCGTAATGCTATTCAAGTCCTTGTTCTGCTAATATTTTTTGCATGATAGGAAAATTATCATCGGTATCGGCTAATTTTTTTCGCTCCAAAACTAGCTGCTTTTTCATTTCTTGAATCACCGAAATATATTCAACCTCATTGATCGCATTATGTAATTCATGTGGATCTTTTTGGAGATCATAAAATTCCCAAGCGGGCGAACTGCTCTCTTTCGAAGTTCCTTTTTTATCCAAACCTTGTCCATAAAACAGCGCCAATTTGTATCGTTCATTTCTTAATCCAATATGGGCAGGCCGGTTGGGATGATGCAACCAATAGCGATAGTACATTTGTTGACGCCAAGTATCTGGAGTGTTTCCTTTTAGATTTTCTCTAAAACTTTTCCCTTGAAAATAGTCAGGACTTTTGACTCCAGCGTAATCTGATAAAAGCGCGGCAAAGTCAATATTTAAAATAATATCATCAATCCGTTGACCACCTTTAATTTCTTTAGGGTAGCGAATCACAAAAGGCATTCGCAAGGATTCCTCATAGATTAATCTTTTATCAAAAAAACCGTGTTCGCCCAAAAAATAACCTTGATCGGAAGTATAGATTACAATAGTGTTATCTGCTAGATTTTCTTCTTCCAAGTAATCTAGCAACCGACCAATATTGTCATCTATGGCAGCTCCACAACGCATAAAATCTTTAACCAGTTTTTGGTGGATCATTTTCCTTTTCTGAATACTATCTAGGTTATTTAATGGATAAGGTAGTCCAGGGTAGGAGGTCCAAAAAGTAGAATCATTGGTTGCTCGATCCCATCGTTCCCCTAATCTTTCCAGCACTTGTCCTTTAAAAGTTCGCCCAGTAGTTTCTTTTCCAAAATCCAATAAAGACTGAGGAGCAGGAATAGTATCATTTACATAAAGTGAGGCAAAACGTTCAGGGTAATCAAACGGTTCGTGAGTCGCTTTAAAATTACAAAACATCAAAAAAGGTTGGTCTTCCTTTCTTTTATCTAAGTGTTCAATGGTCAAATCGGTAATCACATCAGCAGAGAAACCTTGGTACTCTTTTCCAAATTCACTTTTCCATCCATCCTGCCAATTTTCGTCCGTTTTTAAAATAGGATTATGATATCTTCCTTGTCCAGGAAGGACATTAAAGTAGTCAAAGCCTTCTGGTTTTTTTACTAAATGCCATTTCCCGATTAGAGCCGTTTGGTAACCATTACTTCCTAAAGTTTTTGCAATATTAGGATGTCCCTCAGGTAATGATTCATTTAAAGTATACACCTGATTGAGATGACTATATTGACCAGTTAAAACACTAGCTCTACTAGGGGAACAAATACTATTGGTACAAAAAGCATTATTTAAAACAGCTCCTTCATTGGCCAATCTTTTAATGTTTTCGTTTTGAACATAGTCTTCCAATTCTCCGCCATAGATACCCCAGGCGGAAGAAGTATGGTCATCAGAAAAAATAAAGAGAATATTGGGAGGAGTGGTTTCTTTTGGTTGGCAAGAAAAAAGACACATCGAAAGGAGTGTCCCAAGTAAAATGAATTTTGAAAATTTGGTTGACATGTCTTTTTTAAGTTGGTATTTGACGAATAGTAAATTTAATAAATTTTTCGTGGTTTGACGATGGAGGGTTCATTCTTCTTTTTTTATTTTTAAATGGAGAGTTGATGGTTATAATTTCAACATTCTTTTGTGTAAGTTTCGCTTCGATTTATACCCTTATCAAATTATAAGTACTTGTTCAAAATTAATTTCTTCAATGAAAACCATATGTTATTTTACTAGCGTAATATTCTTAATTATAATTAGTGGATGTCATGTTCCCCATACACAAGAGAGATCATCTAGTATAACAAAATTATACACATTGGTTGATGGTGAGATTTTGAGGATTAACACAGCTACTCCAATATTCATAGACGGAAATGAAAAAGGAAAGGTAAGTGATTTAAATTTAAAAGAAGGAAGGGTTTTAATGGAGCTTTCAATAAATAAGAATATTCGAATAACAAAATCAGCAAAGTTCTATATTTCTCCAATAGGAGATTTTGGAGATAGGAGAATTATTATAGAGAACTCGATGGAAGAAAAAGAATATTATAAAAATGGAGATTTTATAACAATAAAATACATGATAAAATAAAACCTTTTTTCAGGCATGCATCAAACGAAAATATTGAAGTTGTTTTAAAATAATGTAAAACCAACAAAAATGGGACTATTTGACTTCTTTAGAAAAAACAAACAAAATCAAAAAGACCAAGCAGAATCTAAGGATTCAAAAATAGATATTGAAACTCAAAAGAAAGGATATCTTGAGTTAGGTAAAATATGCCTCAACGAATCTAATAGGGTCCAATTTTATAATTTTATAGATAACCTAAAAGATTATACGGATGACGAGGAGTATATGACGACCTTGAATTATGTCATCGATTCTCTTTATCAAAAAGGCAACTACTTCATCATCTCTCTTGATTGGAAACAAGAAATTACGTCACTAACCCACGGAGTTAATTATACCCTCAAGGAAAATTTTAATACACAAATGGAATTGCCTAAGCAGGAAGATTACGGTGAAAGAGCTTCAGTTTCCTCTGATAATGTATTTAAGGACTTTGATGATGCCATAAAGAAAAAAGGTTTTCAATTGAGTTTTGTTGATACTAATAGTGACGAGTATATTATTGTTGTTCACAAAGTGGAAGATTTGGAAAAAGCCATAAGTGCTATCCGAAAAATTGGGTATGATTGTCTGAAGGCCAATTCTCGAAAAATAAGTGGATGATTTTAAACAATTGAAAAGTGTAAACAACTTTAATATCAGGACAAGACAATAAAAATTTTATAAAATCAGTAACAAAAAATTAAATTAAAAACGATTTAAATTTAATTTTTTAATTTTAGCATTTAGAGACTGTTTTGAATACGAAATTTAAAAGCCTCTGCCAAACAAAACACTACAGGTTCATACCCTTGCTCCGCAAGGTGTCTAGGTAGCCCGAACAACAAATGCACTTACGTCCACGGATGTAAGTGCATTGTTATTTCTTGGGAATCAATTAAAAGAAAAAAGCTACTCTTCCACATCCTTAATTCGATTACGTTCAGGCTTTTGAAAAGGAATAGTATCGAGGAGGTTGCGGACTTCTTCGATGTTGTCAGTAATTTTCGAGGTATGCCATTCGAGGTTTTTTTGATGGAACTCTTGTTCTTTAAGTCTTTGAAATTCTTTGATAAAATAAACTTGAAACTCAGGACTCAACCAATAACAAAAGTTCAGCGCAATATCTTGATGTGCAAACGTACCACCACCACGCCCCATCTTGGTAAACAACCCAACGGCATTAGTCAACTCAATCCATTTTTTAGGCGACATAGTCAAACGATTATCGGTTGCCAAATCTAAAACCCCATGCAAATGCAAGGGGTTTATATCAGGATTATGAATACGTTCCCAAGCATGTAAATACCGAATTGTGTTGGTGTTTTTTAACCAATTTTGAATAACGACATCAGGTTTTTTTGAGTTGGATTTTTTAGCAATATCGGTGAGGGAAATATAATTGCTAGTATTGACAGGTTCGATGCGAATGACAAAGCCTTCGACTTCGATTTTTTTGACGGACTTTTTGGACATAGTATGTTTGGAAAATTGTTAGAAATCAAAGGCTAAAGTTAATTGACCGAACCTTTGACATTGGAATAAATATTAAGAGCCTTGAGCATATTCTTCATGGTATCTTTCACTTCGTCATTTAATGAATTGTAACCTTTGAGTAAATTAATGACTTCGTGGTCGTCAATAAAAAGAGCCTTCTCCGAGTCAATTAAAAAGTCCAAACTTACATCCAATGCTTTAGTAATATCCTTGGCAACTAAAACAGAAGGAACGGTTTGATCCCTCGCTGGGACTACCTCTGATTGATTAAAAAAAATGCGCTCGCTAGCGCCCTTACTCCTGCAAGGTGTCTACACAGCACGAACAACAAAGCCACTTACATCAAAAATGTAAGTGGCTTTTCCTATGCATCTAAATATTTTTGTATTGCTTGGATATGTCTCTTTGATATGTGTTATATTTTTTTGTCTAAAAAGACTAAGGTGGCACTTAAAAGCTATTCAAGTGTACTATAATAATGTATACGCTCTGATCAATTTAGCTAATACTGAGGTATCTAAGAAAACACCTTATTATCCTTTTGGGATGATAATGGAAGGAGAGTGGCAGAATATTGTAAATGAGGCAAAGAATAAATATCTGTAGAATCGAACAAAGGTTTCTTGCTAATCAGTAAAACAAAATTAAATTAAAATGGATTTTAATTTAATTTCTTAATTTTAGCATTTAGAGATTGTTTTGAATACGAAATTTAAAAGCCTCTGCCAAACAAAACACTACAGGTTCATACTCCTTCTGGGATCAAACGTTTTATGTGCCGAGCGTTAACATCTAAATAAAACAAAATGAGAAAAATATTATTAATCAGTTTTCTTCTAATACTTTCTATTGGCTACAGCTTTGCTCAATGTGATAATAATGAAGTGGAAATGAGAGTAGAAATTGCTACCGATAATTGGGGTTACGAAACTTCCTGGATCTTGACTGATCTAATTGGCACAGTCATCATGCAAGGAGGCCAAGGAGGTGCTTACGGAAACAACACCAGCTATTCAGACAGCATTTGCGTTCTTGCTGATGGTTGCTTTTTCTTCGAGATCTATGATACCTACGGAGACGGCATTTATGCTCCCAACGGGTATGAGCTTTATGTGGACGAGGTTCTTGTTGCCAGCGGTGCCAATGACATTGAAAATTACGCCATTGAGACAGTTAATTGTCCGAATCCATGTGCTCTCACCCTTAATGCCCTGAATGATTTTCAGGGACACCTCAATGGGACCAACCCGCTTACCGCTAATGATCTGACATTAATCAAAAATGTCTTCGTCCAATTCCCAGAATGTTTAGCCGAAAGTGAGTCTATCATATTGCTTGGTAAAAGTGTAGTGGAAGATTATGATGCTCAGATGGGGGCACTTTTCACAACTCCCAATACCCAAAACGGCTTTTCCAAGGATCCTGCAGCCGCTCCAGGCCTTGAAGTCGAAAGGGCAATGCTTGCGCTTCAGCAGGGATTATTCGATCAGGTATTTACACCAGAAGTTTACGCAGAATATCCACAACACATTAATGATTGGAAGTACAATTCGTGCTACAGTTTCCCTGGATATGTTGAGCCGCCAGCAGATTCATCCGTAAGCAATTCGGTACTGATCCGCGCAAATTTTGAAGACCCGGATGGGATGAACCCTTATTTAGATATTAACGGAGATGGAACCAATCACGCGCTTCGACCTACTGGTCTGTATTTATCTCCCGGAAGTGTAGCAAGTGTTACGGTACCAGATAGCTTAGTGGGTCAAGACTATTTTGTTAGAGTGGGTTCACATGAATGGGATCTGACCATCAGACCAATATTTAAACGATTGGATAGAATATCGAGGAAGTTTCCAATCGATTCAACGACAATTGAAGTTTTCAATCCGTTTGGAGGAGCCATCTCAGTTCTTGTTCCTTATGGAGCCAACGATGGTATCGTGGAGGTGAGCGTGAGCAATGGGCTGGAAGCTCCTTTCTTTTCGCTCAAGTCATTTTATGAAACACCTGACTTTAATGCAGAACTCAACAAGCCTGGCCCTTGGGCGGTTTTTGAGACAGATAATGTGATGTACACCATTCCTAAACATTCCATTGTGCCTGGTCAATATGACCTCATGCAAGCTATGCGGGACTGGGATACAGCTTTACAAGGTGTTAATTCCATAATGGCCAGACAGATCATTCCCGACAAGCACAATATGTACATGATTGCTGATATAACCATCAGACATAATGTGTATTCAATCGGTTATCCGATGTCGAATACCCCGCTGAACTATTCCAATACACCAGGCCCAGCTTACTTTATTAACGGACCAGGGCCTGATGATGAGACCAACTTTCATGAATCCGGTCATGCATTAGCGATGTCCAAGTTTCCAGGTGAGGTAGAGGCTTTGGTCAATTTCCCTTACATCATGGCTATGAATTATGGCCTAAATGTAGACTTAAATGAGGCGGTGAATTACAGCTTTGTTCCAAATACATTTGATATTGATAAGACCGCTACTCATAGAATGGTGTCCAATAGTTTTGGGTTCGAAAGAGATATTGCAAACGCTACCACTAACGAAGTACGGTATCAGCATAGAGGTTACGGGCATTATTTTGAAATAGTCAATATGCAGGGGTGGTGTCCACTTAGAAACTTTTGGAAGCAGGAATTCATCGATTTTGAAAACGGAATCGATCATGGAATCAATAACCAAGATATTGACGGCAGGATTATTAGAATGTCCGTTGCCGCTCAAACAGATTTGCGTCCTTTATTTCATGTTTTTGGAATTCTTCCACAAGATTCAATTGCTTTGCAAGATACGTTGACTCAGATCAATGTGCTACCATCTCTTACCATCTATGATAGACTACAAGCCTATTTCGACCTAATTCCGCAAGACAACGCGGCATTCATCGATTACGCCTTGTTCGTATATCCTAATCTATACTCGGATGGTCCAACAGCCAATCCGGATTACGGCGTAGGTTGGCATTACCAAAAATCTTTGACCTACGATGCGACCGAAGCCCAGACACGGACGGATATTCTACAGTCCATCATCGACCTCTATTTTCCAGATGGGGAACCTACAGACAATGGAAATCCGGACGTGTGTTGCTTACTAGATACGATGAACGTCAACCTGATAGATGAAGAGGTTATAGTGACGGGAGGGGTAGAACCGTATGATATTTCAATTGACATAACTGGAAATGTTCAGACCGTAACAGTTGTTGATTTTGATGGATGTGAATCTTCTGTTGAATATCCCTTTACCGGTGTGTCTCAAGAAGACGTGGAAGGGATCAGAATATTCCCCAATCCTGCTTCGACAGAAATCTATATTGATCTAACAGGAAGTAGTAACCAGATAGAGCGTTTACAGATAATTTCGATTAATGGTCAGGTATTAAAGCATTATCGAAAAACTGATCGTGTCATAGATCTATCTACCCTAAGTGAAGGTATGTATATTCTGCAAATCGAATTAGCTAACGGGCTCCCAATTAATAAACGAGTTTTAGTTTTGAGGTAGAGTTAGCCAAAGAGAAGTTGTTTAAAAAGTCGTGCTGAAATAAGAACTGCGTGAAAATTTACAAGGTCAATTTATTTTGCAAAAAAGTTTTGTCGAATGGGGAAGGAGTGATCAGAAATTGATGGTATATAAGTTCAAGTAATAAAAACAACAAACATGAGTCATCCCGAATTTTGAGCTAGATGGACAATTTAAAGAGTTAAAACATCTTCAATTTTTGACCGAAGAGGAGCAAGTTACCATTTCGGATGCGTTAGTAAGATATCAATACCTCTTGGGAAAAGAAGAAATTTATCTAAAGAAAAAATTAAACAGTCTTTATGATTTCCAACAATTAGGTATTCGTGCTTTGCGTCGTCCTAATTTCTAATTCTTTCTTCTGCTTACATTTTGTCTCAAATGAAAAGAACAGCCTCTTTGTTTTTTATTTCAGATTCTCAAATTCAAAATCTTAAAAGCATTCCCCACCTCCAGTTTCCTAAATACTCACAAAATATAATTTACCATCCTATATGAATATGGTGCATCATTTTTATACAATTCCTCGTATACCATTCGGATTCATAAAAAGCGTTAAAAATGGACCCTCGAATTCGAAAAAAACTCAATAAAAATAAGGTTTTCCTATTAATTTGTTTTCTTTCATTTTGTTTGATAAATAACACATTTAGTCAAAATGTAATTCCCAAATTTGGTAAAGAAGATCGATCATTAAAAATTAATGGAGGTATCCGTTTAATAAATGATATCTATGCCTATTCAGGAATTGCTCCTCGACGAGATGGTTTTCAATTTAGAGCACAAGCTCGATTGAATTTAAGTCTTTTGGGAATCGATGCACCTTTTGCTTTTAATTTTTCTGATGGCAACCAAAACTTCAAATTACCTTCCTATACTTTTGCTGGAATTAGTCCGAGATATAAAATTGCGACACTTCATGTAGGTGATCGCTCGATGTTTTTTTCGAGATACACTTTGGGAAATATTACTTTTCGAGGCGTTGGTTTAGAACTCAATCCAGGGAAGTTTTATGTGGGAGGAATGTATGGAAGACTTCGAAGAGCGGTGGCAGAAGATTTGGATGGGCGACAAAATTTAGATCCTTCGTACAAAAGAATGGGCTATGCTTTTAAAGCTGGATACGCTGGCGAAAAATCAAAAATAGCATTCATTCTTTTTGGTGCAAATGATGATGAAAATTCTATTGTTCAACCAACCACGATGATTATTTCTCCCAACTCTAATATGGTTGCGAGTATTCAAGCTTTTCAAAAAATCAGTAAAAAAGTAAGTGTCAATTTAGATTGGGCTCATAGTTTATTTAATCGAGATACTCGGGCAGAAACCCTTTTGGATGAAGGTGGATTCAGTCGAACTTATGGAGGCTTATTTTCTCCCAATGCCTCTTTCCAATCAGGTGATGCATTTAATACTAAACTAAATTATTCTGGAAAAAATTACGGAATCAATTTTGGGTACGAAAGAATTACCAGAGGATTCCGAACGCTTGGAGCAATATTTTTTAATAATGATTTGGAAAATATCACCGCAGGTTTTACCAAATCTTGGCTGCAAGGAAAATTAAATTTCGCCATCAATGGAGGAATTGAACGAACCAACCTCGACGAGTTTGTTGCGGAAAAAACTTCTCGAATTATCGCTTCTGGAAATCTAAATTATGCTCCTTCGGAAAAATGGAATTACTCAGCACAGTACTCCAATTTCCAAAATTCTACCAAACTAAGAGCCGCCAACAATCAAGAACTTTTTGTGGATTCTATCTTTTTGGCACAAGTCACCCAGTCAGCTACTTTTACGGCAACGCATATGATGGGCAAAAAAGGAGACGGTGGTTCGATAACGGGAATGTTGAGTTATCAAAATGCCAACTCAATTATTGAGGATGTTATTTCAGAAGATCAAACTTCTAATTTTTGGTATGGTAGCATGATTTATCGCGCAGCTCAAAAGGAGACTTTTGGTTGGGGAGCAAGTTTGAGCGTTAACCGATCTACATTTTCTAACATTACTTCTACATTTATTACGCCTAGTTTTTTAGCGGATAAATCTTTTCTCAATGAGAAATTAAAGACAGATGCAAGAGTGAGTGTCAACTATATTTCTCAAGTAGATGATGCGAAGGTTTTACTCAATTTTGGACTAGGAGCTCAATACGAAATAAACAAAGACAATACTTTAAGACTATCCTCTAATATCATTCAACAATTCGGTTCAAGTGATATTGGAAAACGATTTTTTGAAGCATATATCAATGTGACGTATGGATATAAATTTCGAAGAATCATGAAGAAGAAAGAGAAGATTTAAACCCGTTTGTATCTCTTTCCAAAACTAAATAACAAAACATTTCCATTTCCATAAAATTCATCAACGATGAACAAAATAAAAGTCCTTCTTATTTCTGCTGCGATTTTATTTTTTAGTCAAAATATATTTGCACAGATTTATCCTATCAATATTACCACACAAAGTATGCCTCCACATACTGGAAATATTGCTGATTGGACTGCACCCGGAACTAATCGTCTTGGCGTAAATCTTTTATTAAAAGATGCGAATGAAGTTAATTTTCAAGCACGACTAAAAGTAAAAATCGAAGGACAAGGAATAACACTACGTTCTAGAAATAATCTACCAATCGCCCCAATTGAATTACGATATGGAGCACCTACTCAGTTAAATGGAAATGACCTTTCTCAACTGTTGCACTACGAAAATTTATTTTTTGAAAATTACTCCATCCAACAGTATCAAGCCAATGGAGGCTTGCCAGATGGAACTTACCAAGTATGTTTTCAAGTATTTGACTATGATAGAATTGATGATGAAGCGGCGAGTTTTGAAAGCTGTGTAACTATTTTTGCGACCTTACACAAAACGCCTGTGATCCTTTCTCCCATTGGAAAAATTGATCCTTTGTTTCCTCAATTTGTTCCTGTGCAATGGCAAGCGCGACATACAGGAGGTTTTCCTACAGAATACAATGTTGAAATTTATGAATACGATCCTGCAGGTGGAATGACGCCAGAATTGATCGTTGATTTTGAACAACCTTTTGTTTCAAAAACCATCATGAATATCAATTCTACGATTATTGATGTGTCTGATCCACAACTAATCGCGGGACGTGAATATATTGTTAGAGTTCAAGCAGAGGATATTACAGGACAAAATGGTTTTAAAAATAATGGCTGGAGTGATTATGAAATTTTCACTTATGGAGAGTTTAGTTGCCCTGCGCCTTTTAATGTAAAAGTCAAAGAATTAGATGCGTCTTCAGCAACGATTGCTTGGAATCCAATTCCTGGTGGTTTGGGGAATAGTTATGTTTTAAAATATAGAAATAAATCAAAACCTAATAGTCAATGGTATGAAGATGAAACGACTGCTGATGAATTGACTTTGACAGATTTAAAAGAAAATACCACTTACGAATATCAAATGTATACGCTTTGCGATGGTTTTACGCCAGGCGTTTTTTCTCCAATAGATACATTTACCACCGATACGATTCCTATTCAAATTGATTGTGGCGAACCGAATCCTCTTCCTGCAATTTCCAATCAAAATCCTATTACTAATTTGGAATTAGATGATGTGATTTCGATTGCTGATTTTAAAATTTACCTCGATACGATTTATGAATCAAGCGGACTTTGGACTGGAAAAGGAGCCGTTCATTTGAATTGGATCAATACTTATATCAATGTTGAATTTTCGGATTTAGCCATCAATACTGACAAGGTAGTTTATGCTGGAACGATCAATGCGATTTCAGATGGACTGGATGCTTTGCCAGGATTTATTACAGGTGATGAATTGGCAGCGGAGCGAAATCAACCAGAAGTTCCAGTTTGTGATGATGAAAGTTTGGGAGAACAAGGCGATGGAATGGGTGGAGGAAATTTGATTACCAATCAAGAAAATGCAGAGGAGACTTTTGTTGCAGGCGCAGGAATCGGTTCCAAAAATCTACCGTTTGGTTTGACGACTTTATCCTCTTTTGCGACATATATAATTGCGCTCGATTCGATGGTTTTTACTCCCCAAGGAGCTTCACTAAAAGCATTTATGGCACTTGATGTTCCAACTCGATCAGGCTTAAAAAAGCATTTAGTTTTCACAGGCGAAACAAATTTTCACAAAGGAGGCTTGGTAGGAGAGTCCAAATTATTTTTGGAAGAAACCGTTCAAGCGCAATTGCAATCTAAAACGCGTTTTTCATTTATTGGTGGACAAAACTCTTATGTGAGTTGGGATTGTCATGGATTTAAATCTGTTAGCATTGAAGGCGAAGTTGAATTTTGTCGAGATCAAATTATTCCAATTGATCCCTTGACCGGTGAAGCAGATAGTCTCAATTACGTGAAAGGAAGTTTTATCACAACGATGCCAGAGTGGGGCGATTTTGTTGCTAATGTTTCTATCTCTCCATTCGCGATGGTAGCTAAACCAGATTGGAAATGGGAAGTGCAAAATTTGATTTTAGATTTTAGTGATATTATGACTCCTGAAACAATCATCTTTCCTGATGATTACGAGCATGCAGATGTGATGGGACAAGTTGACCTCAATAATTTTCCAGCATGGACTGGATTTTTTATCAAAAATGCAACGGTGACTCTACCCAATAGTTTGACTGGAGTGGAAGAAGGAGATGAGGTTACGATTGGAGGAGAGAATATCATTTTTGATAATATGGGATTGTCCGCTTGGATTTACGGAACAGAATTATTGCCTTTGGAAAAAGGACGAATAGGCACGTGGGCATTTTCCATTGACTCGCTCGGAATTGCTGTTCAATCTAATCAATTTAAAAATTTGGCGTTCGCAGGTGAAGTCGATGTTCCTGCTTTCAAAGAAGAATTTGAATACGAAGCATTTATCGATCCGGGAGATGAATATTTTTTCAAAGTCATCTGGAATGATACTTTAAAGTTAGATGCCTTCAAAGCAAAAGTAGAACTCCATGCTTCCTCTTCGATCGAAATAAAATATACTCAATCAGAAAAGAAATTTCAAGCAGTAGCTGCTCTTCATGGAATGGCTGCCTTCCAACCTAAAACACAAGGAGGCAATGGTTTAGAAATTCCATATTTGACTTTTCAAGATTTAAAATTAATGACACAAGAGCCTTATATCGAATTGGGATCTTGGCAATTGGAAGGTGATGTTTCAGCAACTTTTGGCAATTTCACTTTGACCCTTTGCGGTTTTGGAATCACCAAAGATGAACAAACCAAAGAAGTCATAATTGGTTTTTGTGCCAAAGTTCATTTGACAGGAGCCTCAGGAGGAGAGTTGGCAGGTGATGGATTTTTTAGAATCATTGCAGACATAAAATATAATGAAACTTTAAAAAGACAGATCTGGGCTTTCAAAGATTTCAAGGTCGATAAGATAGGAATTGATGCGAGCGGAACAGGTTATGCTTTTGAAGGAGATGCTGTATTTTTTGAAAAAGACCCAGTTTATGGAAGTGGATTTAGGGGAGCGGTCACGGCTACTTTTGAACCCAAGTTAGAAGTCGGAGCAGTTGCACAATTTGGAACAGTCGACGGATATCGCTATTTCTTTGCTGATGCTTTAGCCAGTTATAATCCTGGAATTACCATTGGGACATCTGGTTTGATGCTATATGGATTTGGTGGTGGAGCTTCTTATCACATGGCGAGAAGTGGTTTTGAAAAAATCGTAATGCCACAAGAAGGAGACAATCCAGTAACGCCTGAAGAAATTGGCGTTTCACTTTCAGGAATGAAATACGTTCCGAAAAAAGATGTTGGGGTAGGAGTCAAAGCAACCGTTGCCATAGGAACAGTCAACCGAACTTTGTTCAATGGAATAGCTACGCTTGAATTTATTTTTAATACCTCAGGTGGTTTGCATCAAATTGGTTTTGATGGAACTGGAAAATTTTTGACGCAACCAGCTTCTGATCCACAGCTCTCTTGCAACTTGCTGATGACCTATGATTTTCCATCTGAAGCTTTCCATGCCTCGCTTGATATGTTTGTCAACGTACAAAATCAAATCATCGGAGCCTACGAAAATAAATATGCTGGAAATGGAACATTACATGTCGATCCCGAAGATTGGTATATCTACATTGGGACACCTGATGCACCAATTTCATTGGCGTTAAATACTCAAACGATCCCCAATTTAGATCCTTTGGATATTTCTTTTGGCGGGTACTTTGATGCAGGTTCGATCATTCCAGAATTCCCAGGGTTACCTTCGAATGTGACTAAAATTTTGGGTGAGTACAATATCACAGGTCGAGACGACCCTCGATTTGCCGGAGGAAATGCATTGATGTTTGGAGCAAACTTCCAAGCGGAATTAGCCAATCTACAATATGCGATTTTCTATGCAAGTTTGACGGCAGGAGCAGGTTGGGATATGATGTTATATGATTATGGAAAAAATGCAAGATGTGCTGATAACCCAACCGCAGCCAATCCAATCGGAATAGATGGTTGGTATGGAACTGGTCAAATGTATGCCTATATGCAAGGTGAAATTGGTATTCATGTAGATTTATTTTTGGTAAGTGGTAGATTTAAAATTCTAGAAATTGGAGCAGCTGCAGCTTTGCAAGCTCGATTGCCTAATCCAATGTATATGCGTGGAAAAGTTGGAGGATACTATAGCATTTTGAGTGGAGCGGTGAGTGGAAGTTGTTCTTTCCAATTTGAATCAGGAGAGTTGTGTGAAGTAGTTGGGCAAGATGTTTTAGGCATCGAAATTATTTCTGACATGTCGCCAAATGAAAATCAAAATAAAGAAGTTGATGTTTTTCTTCGACCACAAGTGGCTTTCACTTTTGCGATTGGCGAAAGATTTATGATGTACAATGAAGACAATGAGCCACAATTTTACCGAGCTGCCTTGGATGAATTTTCGTTGATCAATATAGCAACAGGAGCAGCCGTTCCAGGCGAAATTCAACTATCAGATGATGGCTATATTTTAGGTTTTAAAACCACAGATATTCTTGATCCGTTGACCAAATTCAAAATGTCTGTAACCGTAAAAGTAGAAACGAAATTTGTGGGTGGTAATTGGGAAACACTTGTCGATACTTTTGGTGATCCATATTTCCAAACAAAAGAAGTTGAATTTGAAACAGGTGTAGCACCTAATTATATTCCACTCGACAATGTCGCTTACAGCTATCCTGTTCATGGTCAATACAATTACTTAAAAGAAGAAAGTACCAAAGGATATATCCAACTCATCCAAGGTCAAGATTATCTTTTTGATGCTACGCAAAAAGGGGAGTGGGTACAAAAAATCCGCTTAGTGCAAAATGGATTTGTCCTTCAACAATACGATTTTAGTTACGATGCTGGCGAGAACAAAGTTTACTTTGATATGCCTTCAGAAAATTTAACGAACGAAACTATTACACAAATGGTAATGGTTGCGGTTCCAAAAACTTCCCCTTCTGCCAACGATGCAAATGTGGTGATGAAAGAGACGACTGTAGTTTACAACCAAGGTGGTTCGGAATCCACAGCAGGTGATGAAGAAGATTTTACTAGCATACTTATCAAGCAAAGAGCATTAGAAAATCAAGCACAAAATATCAATGAGGAAACGATGATTGCTTTGAATTTCCGAACAAGTAAATTCAATACGCTTGCTGCAAAAATGGATGCGTTAAACTTGCTCAACGAGTGGCAAGGATTTACTCAAGTGAGTGGAACAAATGATGGTCAAGGTAATTCAAGCGGACTATTTATTGATGCATTTGGACTAGAGTGGGGAGGCGTTGAGATGTTTGATAAATTCGATATGCACGGATATTATAATCCAGAAGGAGAATTGATTGCACCACTTTTGGAATTGGAAGCAGACCTTAGTATCACAGGTTATAACAATGCAAATACGGAATGGTATGATGAAGAAATTTTTCCAAATTTCACCTCCAAAGTTCCGAACAATACTTTCACAGTTGACTGGAGAGAGACGGATACTTTTGGAAAAATTCCGAGTAAGGCAATTCTCTTACGACAACCATTTCCACACAATGAAAAAGTATTGACTGAACAAGATGTGCAAAATAATGCATCAACGTTTGAAGCTAATCAAGTTCGATTGAGTTATGATATTCCTTACATTTTATTGAGAGATTATTTTGAATTGCGACAAGATGTTGCGGCATATTATTATGAAAAACAAATTCCACAAAGTATGAGCGACTTCTTGGTTTGGGAATTCAAAAGACCATCAAGCGGAGATTATAAAATTAATCTACGCTATCGAAAACCTGCGGAGGTTGGGCAAGGGAATATTGCTCGGACGATTAATTTCAAAGGTTACGATGGGAGCAATTATTAATATTCAATATGAAATTTTACCCAAGGCGTTGCCTTGGGCTAATGCAGAAAGCCCTTCAGGCTTTTTTTCGAGATGTGATCTCGACAATGGAATCAAGCCTCATAGATTTTTCGAAATAGTAATACTTAAAAGGATTTCCTATTAGAATCTAAGAGAATTTATTAATAAAATGAACAAAGCCTGAAAGGCTTACAGCACCAACCTAGGGCAACGCCCTAGGAAACTAACTAAGAAAAGCCTTGAAAAGGCGCAAGCAAAAACATTATAACTAGTTAAGCATTCAATTTTAAAATACATAAATAGTGAAAATATCAATTCAATTAATCTTCTTTCTTCTCCTCCTTTTTTTGGGAAACACCCAAAATATGAAGGCCCAATCAGAAGAAGATTTTTCCCATAAAATTGTGATTACTGGAAAATCATTGGGTGAGTCCATCAAATTAAGATGGGCACCTACCACGATGTACGCTTGGAAGGAAAGCAACAAATCAGGCTATATCGTCGAAAGATTTCCCTTCCGAAAAGGAAACCAAATTCTCCCATTGGAAGAAAGACAACGGGGAATTATTTTGACACCACAACCTCTAAAACCTTGGACAGAAGCAGAGCAATGGAAACCTTTGATGGAGAAAAATGACTATGCTGCCATTGCTGCGCAAGCGTTGTATGGAAAAAACTTTCAAGCAACCACAAGTGGAAATAATTTACTCCAACAAAAAGATGAACAACAAAATCGATTTTCATTTGGTCTATTTGCTGCGGATCAATCAATAGAAGTTGCGGATGCTTTAGGACTTTATTTAGAAGATAAATCGGTGGTGCCTGATATGTATTATTTGTACAAAGTTTACCCAGCGAATCATACTGGGAAAATGCCGATTGATACTGGGTTCTTTTATTTAGGCGTAAATGAAATTTATCAATTACCAAAAGTCTCAGGAGTGGAAGTGGAGTTTGAAAATAAGGTGGCATACATCAGTTGGGACAAAAAGAAGTTCGATCAATTTTACAGTAGTTATCAAGTCGAACGATCTACCGATGAGCAAAATTTTTCCAAAGTCAATGCTTTACCTTTTGTCGGAATGGATAAAAATTCAAAAGGAGAGGAGCGAATGTTGATGATGGATTCTTTAGAAAAAAATGATCAACTCTATGTGTATCGAGTAATTGGGAAAACAATTTTTGAAGAAGTAGGAACTCCTTCCGATCCAGTTCAAGGAATGGGCGTCAATCCAAAAGTAATGCCTCCAAGCATCGCGACTATTTCCAATAATTCAAATATCAGTTTAGGAATCAGTTGGGGTTTTTCCAAAACAAATGAAAATGAGATCGTGGGTTTTCAATTATTTCGAAGCAATAAGAATAATGGGAAATATGAAAATATCTCAGGCGAAAAAATGATTGACAAAACGCTTCGGTATTTTATCGATGAAACTCCCTTGCCTGTCAATTATTATAAAATCGTGGCGACCGATAAATATGGTCGATCCATCGAATCATTTTCTGCCCTTGCACAAATGGATGATGAAGTTCCTCCATCACCTCCAAAAAATCTTCGAGGAACCATCATGGGGGACGGAACAATGGTCGTGACTTGGTCGCAAAATGAAGAACCAGATTTGATGGGCTATCGAGTTTATATGGCGAACCGAAAGGACCGAATGGAATATGTGCAAATTACTTCCGAACCAGTTCGTACTAATTTTATGAGTTATACTGTTCCGATGAATACGCTTTCGGAAGAAGTTTTTGTAAAAATCAGAGCATTAGATTTTCGTCAAAACCCATCAGAATTTTCTGAAATGGTGACGATTGCTCGCCCTGATTCGATTCCGCCTGCTGCGCCCATTTTTACCAAAGCATCCCCTTCCAAAAAAGGAATTCAAATCATATGGGAAAATAGTGCAAGTGCTGATGTGGTGAATATGGTTTTAGAAAGAAAAAAGCAAGGAGCAGAAGTTTGGGAAAATTTGACCACCATGTTTTATCCAAATGATCTAAATATTAAAAGTTTTCGAGACACCACGACCGCTAGAGGAGTAGATTATCAATATCGATTAAAAGCAGTTGATGACGCAGAATTGATTACTTACTCTCGCATGATTACTGCAGCGAAAATTGACAACGGCATCCGACGACCTATCGAAAAAATAAAAACTAAAACTGATCGAAAAGCTAAAACCGTCACATTGGAATGGAACTACGAACCTGACGGGAATGACTTGTTACAATATGTCATTTATCGATCTTCGGCAAATGAACGACCTAGAAAATATGCTTCCATCGGCAAAGCGAATACGCAAACTGATAAAAGTGATTGGCAATATGTCGATCAAAAATTAAAGATGGATACCAAATATAATTACCAAATCAGAGCAGTTTATCGCAATGGTGCACAGTCTCCATTGAGTGCAATTATTTCTGTCGAGTATTAAAAAAAAAGACCTCATGAACA
>CAZMBP010000010.1:0-3567 GCA_964564545.1 uncultured Saprospiraceae bacterium | reverse complement strand
ACCAAATAAAATGATAGGATCTTCAGAACCGGCATTGAAGGAATCCGAAGTTTCTGAAATTTCTAATTGGGTAAAAAACAAAAAACACAATTAACCTCATATGAAAAAATCAATATTTGTTTTTACCAGTTTAGTTGTGCTATTTTTCTTTGGTTTAAAGTGTGCACATAATCCTCATGAGGAAGAACATCATGAGCATTTTTTGGAAAAAATAAAAAACCATCAAGCGCCACTTAGCTACGAATTGACTTCTAATGAAGTTTTGGATACTTCAAAATTTATAAAAGTTCATGCAGCACTTCCAAATGTGGGTGATTTCCTAACTGAAAAAAGAGGCTTGGAAATCACTTCTTTTCCATGCTCTAACTGTCATAATCAACCTTTGGAGGCCATGCTGAAAAACCGAGACCTCAATAAAAAAAGAGCACATTGGAATATTCATATAGCACATGCAGGAGAGGAAGCGATGAATTGTACAACTTGTCATGCTAAAAATAATATGGATAAATTAGCAAGCCTCACAGGTGAATTTATTAGCATTGACGAAAGCTACAAACTGTGCGGTCAATGTCATTCAACTCAATATAAAGATTGGCAAGGAGGGGCACATGGTAAACAACTCAATGGATGGAAACCTCCAAGAGTAGCTAAGACTTGTGTGAGTTGTCATAACCCACATCAACCTGCATTTGAAAGTCGTTTCCCAGCGAGATTAAATACACAACAGTTGGGAGAGTAATTTTTATAAAAAAAAACTTCGACAAATCTTGTGGTCAAGTAAAAAATGAAATCAAAAACGACCAACTGAAGTGTTGATTTCATTTTTGGCTTGACTTAAAACACAAGATTTGTCGAAGAATCAAACAAAACAATTATGCTTTTCGAATTACTAAAAGGAAAAATAAAAATAGACGACTTTATTCCCTCAAGATCAGAAGGAAAGAAAAAATCTTCGTGTGGTTGTGGAGGTGATTCAGGAGGTTGTTCATCTAAAAAGAGCGCACCTGAAGCCAACGGCTATGAGCATAAGTTGAATAAAAAAATGAGTCGACGAAGTGCTTTTTCCACGATGACTAAAGGTTTGTTGGCAGGAGCAGGAATAGCCCAAGCATCATGTGGCATTACTTCAAGTGAGGATGATCGAGAGAAATCACAAATGCAATGGGAGGAGTATTTTAAAAAGAATTACCGATTGATGACGGATGATGAAAAGAGTTCAACCGTTGATCGATTGACAAGTTTATACGAAAAAAGAACTGGTAATCACGTAAATATTGGAACGACTGATGCTATTGAAAATGTGTTGTACGGTTATGCTTTTAATATTTCGAAATGCCAAGGCTATATGGATTGCGTAAATGCCTGCGTCGAAGAAAATAATCAAGATCGAAGCACTCAAATGCAATACATTCGTATTCATGAAATTGAAAATGGACAAATAAATTTCGAAGGAGCAGATGATAACTTTTATCATGAAGTTCCAGCTGCAGGGCATTTTTATATGGGAACTCAATGTTTTCATTGCGAAAATCCACCTTGTGTAGATGTGTGCCCAGTAGGAGCAACATGGCAAGAGGATGATGGAATTGTGGTTATTGATTATGATTGGTGCATCGGTTGTCGTTACTGCATGGCAGCCTGTCCATATGATGGTCGACGATTCAATTGGAAAGAACCTGAAGTACCTGAAACAGAAGTTAATTTAGTTCAACATTATTTAGGAAATCGAATGAGGAAAAAAGGAGTGATGGAGAAATGTACTTTTTGTATCCAGAGAAGTAGAAATGGAAAAAATCCTGCCTGCGTAGAAGCTTGCCCTACAGGTGCTCGGATCTTTGGAAACCTTCTGGATCCAGATAGCCAGATCAGATGGGTCTTGGATAACAAAAAAGTTTTTCGCTTAAAGGAAGATCTAGGAACAGAACCTAAGTTTTGGTATTTCATGGATTAAACTCAGAACCAACAATCAAATTTAAATAATGAAAGAATTAAAAATATTCGGTCGGTTTGTAAAGTCAGGACTCAATGTTGCAATTAAAGGAAATGCAACGTATCATATTTGGATGGGAGTATTGACCCTTTTGATGTTGGCTGCAACTTATGCCTATTCGATTCAAATAAAAGAAGGTTTGATCGTAACAGGGATGAATGACCGAATCAGTTGGGGATTATATATTTCCAATTTTACATTTTTAGTTGGTGTTGCAGCGGCAGCAGTAATGCTTATTTTGCCCACCTATATTTTAAAAGATATAAATTTTAAACAAGCAGTTTTGATAGGAGAGGGATTGGCAGTTGCTGCCTTGTTGATGTGTTTAGCATTTGTAATTATTGATTTGGGAGGACCAGCAAGAGCCTGGCATTTAATTCCAATTATTGGATATTTTAATTTTCCCGATTCGATGCTAGCCTGGGATGTTATTGTTTTGAATGGGTATTTGATTTTGAATATTACGATTCCACTATACATTTTGTATTGTCATTTTAAAGGAATTGAACCTAAGAAAAGTATTTATTTGCCTGGTGTATTTTTATCCGTTTTTTGGGCAGTAGGGATTCACATGGTTACCGCATTTTTGTATGCAGGATTACCTGCGAGACCATTTTGGAATTCATCATTGTTGGGCCCAAGATTTTTAGCATCTGCATTTGCTGCAGGACCAGCTTTGATCATTTTGATTTTAGGATTTATTAGAAAATATTCTGACTTCAAAATAGCAGATATCACACTTCGAAAGATTGCGATGATCGTAACCGTTGCGGCGCAGATAAATTTGATTATGTTGTTTTCGGAATTGTTCAAAGAATTTTATGCACCGACTCACCACAGCCAAAGTGCGATTTATTTATTTTTTGGATTGGAAGGAAAAAATAGTTTAGTGCCTTGGATATGGTCTGGAATATTATTTAATGTGACAGCAACCATTATGTTGACCTTTCATTTTATCCGTGATAATTTCAAGTATCTGGGGCTTGCTTGTGCCTTGTTGTTTGTTGGTATTTGGATAGAAAAAGGATTAGGGTTAATTGTTCCTGGGTTTATTCCTGGACCTTGGGGGAAAATTGTGGAATACTCTCCAAGTTGGATTGAAATTATTATAACGATCGGCGTGTGGGCAATGGGAGCATTTATCTTTACTATTTTGACAAAAGTGGCAATAGCAATTGAAACTGGGAAGTTGAGATTGAATTAATTTTTTGTAAATTAGTTCAATAGATTTTAGAATAATCTCTATGACACTATTTTTTAATTTTTTCAAAAAAATAAACCGATATGATGAACCAACCTTTATCTACCATCATGACTAAAGATGTAGTCACAGTTACTCCTCAAGATAGCTTGTCAAAAGTGAAAAATTTTATTTTTGATAATCGTTTCCATCATATTCCTGTAGTTGAAAATGGTAAATTAGCAGGAATCGTTACTTCCTACGATTTAATGAAATTAGATAAGACTTTTGAAGAATATGAAAATATTAAAGTCGAAGATGTGATGACTAAAAAAGTAATCTCTCTTAACGCAAATGAAAAAATTGGAACAGCTGCTCAAATATTTTTAAGACAATT
>CAZMBP010000009.1:0-9295 GCA_964564545.1 uncultured Saprospiraceae bacterium | reverse complement strand
GGAAAAACTCAAGACGAGCTTAAAGCTGCAAATGACAAAGCAGCGAAATGGGAAGCAGATTGGAATACTTTGAATGGTAATTTCGGAAAAACTCAAGACGAGCTTAAAGCGGCAAATGACAAAGCAGCGAAATGGGAAGCAGACTGGAATACTTTGAATGGTAATTACGGTAAAGTACAAGACGAGCTTAAAGCTGCAAACGCCAAAGCAGCAAAATGGGAAGCAGATTGGAATGGTCTAAATATCAATTTCGGTAAATTACAAGGAGAGAAAAAAGCGGCTGATGATAAAGCGGCAAAATGGGAATTTGACTTTGGTAGCTTGAAAACCAATTTCGCTAAATTGGAAATGGAAGCAAACGCTTCAAATACCGGAAAAGCAGAAGCAGAAAGAAAATACAACGAATTAGCAAATCGAAATAGCGAATTAGAAAAAGGTCTTAATACAGCCAACGACAAAGCAGCGAAATGGGAATTGGATTGGAACACCTTGAATAGTAATTACGGCAAAGCACAAGACGATCTTAAAGCGGCTCAAGCTGCTGCTGCAAGCGCTGACGCAAATTACCAAAGTCTTAATTCAAGATTTGTCAATTTAGGAAAAGAATTAGAAGTAGCTAAGAACTCTGGAGCTTCTTACCTAAATGAAATTGGTAAATACAAAACTCGCATTGGGGATTTAGAAAAAGACCTAAATGCTGCTGGTGGCAAATACAAAGCTCTTGAAAAAAATTACGACACATTGTATGGTTCTTTTGAAAAAATGAAGTCAAGTCAAGCTGATTACAAATCTCAAATTAGTGATTGGGATGCAAAATATGCTGCCCTTGTAAAACAAAATGAAGACTTCTGTTTTGAAATTTCGAAAGAATATTTTGGTAAAAAAGTAAGAAAAGATGACTTAACTGCTATCGAAGGAATTGGGCCAAAAATTCAAGGGTTATTACATGATGCCAATATCAACACATGGCATGACTTATGGAAAACGCCTGTTGCGAAATTAAAAGAAATTTTAACTAATGCAGGACCTCGTTATCAAATGCACAATCCTAAGACATGGCCTGAACAAGCAAAACTTTGCTACTACTGCCAATGGGCTAGATTGAAAAGATGGCAAGATGAATTGGACGGCGGAGAAGAAAAAGTAGGACTCTCAGATGATGAAAAGAAGAAGATATTAACTGGCGCTAAAGAATACTTTGGAAGAGTAAAATGGGATGACTTAAAAATTGTCGAAGGAATAGGACCAAAGATTGAAGGGCTTTGCCATGATATAGGAATTAAAACTTGGAAACAATTATGCGAATCAGATTACAAAACATTGAAAAAAATGTTATCTGATGCTGGTTCAAGATTCCAAATGCATGATCCTAAAACTTGGCCAAAACAAGCTTGCATGGCGTCCAAAGGACAATTGTCTAAATTAAAAAAATGGCAAGATGAATTAGACGGTGGAAAAGGTGTTTCAAAAGTTAAGGCTTCGCCTAAAAAAGTTTCTGATGAGCAAAAAGCAAAATCTTTAGCTGAAGCAAAAAAAGTTTACGGTAAAAAAATCAAGTGGGATGACTTGAAAGTAGTAGAGGGAATCGGGCCAA
This sequence comes from uncultured Saprospiraceae bacterium, assembly GCA_964564545.1. Classification (GTDB taxonomy): domain Bacteria; phylum Bacteroidota; class Bacteroidia; order Chitinophagales; family Saprospiraceae; genus CAJQQY01. The sequence continues at coordinate 7,701 of CAZMBP010000009.1, read as the reverse complement.
AGATTGAAGGTTTATTCCACGCGATCGGAATTAAAACTTGGAGAAAACTTTCTGAGACAAAATACGATACGATGAAAAAGATGTTAAATGATGCAGGCCCACGGTATCAAATGCATGATCCAAAATCTTGGCCACTTCAAGCAAAAATGGCTTCAGATGGAAAATGGGAAAAACTCAACAAATGGCAAGATGAGCACTCTCATGGAAAAATGTAATAAAAGGCATTTTTAAAATACAAAGCCCGATCAAAATTATTTTGATCGGGCTTTTTTTATTGGACAAGTATCGTCTACTTTGATATTCAAATTTATCCTTTCAATCCTCTCCCCTCTTTTTTGATTTTACCATCCTTATCTAACTGCTTCATCAGTCGATCTAGAATTCCATTGATGAAGTCTTTACTTTTATCTGTACTATAAAGTTTGGATATTTCCACAAATTCGTTCAAAGTCACCTTAGTTGGAATTGATGGAAAACTAGTTAACTCACATATGGCCATTTTTAATAAAATCATATCAATAATAGCAACTCGATCAACATCCCAATTTTTAAGTGCAGGTTCGATGATCGCTAACAAGTCATCATTTTCATTCACAACTTTTTGCAAAAGGACTTCTCCAAATTCTACCGTTGTTTCGTCGGTTGGTCGATAAGCTTCACAGAAATCTTCTGTCGCAGGTAAACCTTTGATGGTTTTTTTCATAGAACCCATGATTAAAGATTTATCATCTAACCATCCTGGAAATGAACCTTCCATTTCATCATCAAATGATTCATTGGAAAAACAAAAACGATATAATTTCAAAAATATATCCTTATGACTTTGATCAGTATCTTCAGATTGAGTTAAGTATTCTTTATACTCATCTGACTTTGCAAAGTCTACGTAATACTTAAGATTAGTATCATCTTCTTGAAGTTCATTTATCTTTCTAGATTTTACCAAATCCCAGAAACACTTATTATTAACAATGGATTGCATCAATTCATTGTCATAGATCTTAGGAGTAAAGGCTTTATCTTCTGCAGAAGGCAAATGTTTGGAAGCACGCTTTTCGGCGTCTTTGTAGGAATATTTTGCAACTTCAGTCATTTGCAAAACATTAAATAAATAGAGGTCGAAAGACTTATTGATATTCTTTCGATAATGGTTAAGAACTTGATTTAAACTCAAGTCCTTGTCACGGCTCATGGTGTAGAGCATCTGCATAACTTTAATGCGGATATTTCTTCTACTCAGCATATGAAATTATAATATTTATACTTTTCAATAGGATGCAAAGAAAGTCCTTTTTTTTAAAAAACCTATAAGTTTTAGGTGTTTAAATTGTGGGAGTTGTCACATAAAACAAAACTTACATATCATTTAAAGACTCCAAACCACTAAATATACTTTATCTATCTAGGAAACGAATTGCTAATAATCAATATGGATACATTTCAATCAAAGAAATAAAAAACCAAAAGTCGATTATCATAATCTGTATTCTTAAAGACATACTTCCATTCCTTAATAGATAAAACAAGGGTAAAACATTACTTTTGGTGTCTTTTAAAACGAACATCCCTTCTTGTACTATCTCAATAAAGCATTGAACAATTATTACAAAAATCTATTTCTTAAGTTGACTTGCTTAAGGTGTTTTCCATTTTCTAACAAATAATTTATCAAACTACTTTTTTTATGAAAAGAATATTTCTTCTCTCTGCATTATGCCTTTCATTTTTTAGCATAACTGCACAACTAAATGTTTCATATGTTGGAGACTTACCTTACTCTCAAGATTTGAGTGATATTTGGGGATACGCTGCTCCTGACGGTACAGAATATGCCTTAGTGGGTGTTGGAAATGGAACATCTATTGTTTCTTTAGCTGACCCTGCAAATCCATCTGAAGTTGGTTTTATTCCTGGTGCTCAATCAATTTGGCGGGATATCAAAACATTTGGGGATTTTGCTTTTGTAACAACTGATCAAGGATCTGATGGATTATTAGTAATTGATATGACTAATCTACCTGCTTCATTTGAATCTTATTATTGGAAACCTCAGTTGCTTAACGAAGGAACCTTGGAAACTTGTCATAACATTTATATCGATGAAGATGGTTGGATGTATTTAGCTGGTTGTAATTTAAATAATGGAGCGGTGATGATTTTTGATGTTTTCACAGATTCATATAATCCTATTTTTGTAAATAATGTCCAAGGAAGTTATGCGCATGATGTTTTCACCAAAGGGAATAAAATGTACTCTTCTAACTTGACAAATGGTTTAAGGATTTTTGATGTAACTGATAAAAATAATATTCAATTGGGCGGAGTTCAAACGACTCCATTCAATTTTACTCATAACGCATGGGCAACTGATGATAACAATTTTGTTTTCACGACTGACGAATTAGCAAATGCTCCTGTTGGTTCTTACGATGTTTCGAATTTAAATGACATCAAAGAAATGGATCAATTCCGGCCAACTACAACTCTTGGAGATGGAGTAGTTCCTCATAACGCTCATGTTTGGGGTAATTTTGTCATCGTATCTTATTACTCTGATGGTTGTATTATTTTAGATGCAACTCATCCTGATAACTTAATTGAAGTGGGTAATTTTGATACATTTATTCCAAGTACTACTGGATTTAATGGTGCATGGGGAGCTTATCCATATTTACCCTCAGGACTTATTTTAGTTTCAGATATTCAAAGTGGACTATATGTTTTAGAACCAAATTATGTCCAAGGTTGCTACCTAGAAGGGCAGGTAAAGGATGCCAATACCAATGCATCAATTATTGGTGCAGAAATTACTATCGATGCTCCTTCTCCAAATATAGATTACTCTAATAATTCAGGAGAATATAAAACAGGTCAAGCCATTCCAGGAACTTTTGATGTAACATTTACCAAAAGTGGATATTATCCTTTGACAACTTCTGCTTTTTTTGAAAATGGTGTAATCACTACGCTTAATGTTGAAATGATTCCAATTGCAACAATCGACATGGTCGGAAATACTTTAAAAGCTGCTGATGGTTCTTCGTTAGCAAATGTAGCCGTTGTTGCACAATCTAGTGCTGGAGATATTTATTCTACGACTTCAAACCTCGATGGAACATTTACTTTAAATAATATTTTCGAAGGTGATTATCAATTCTTTGCAGGAAGATGGGGATATCTTCATACGGTTGAAGTGCTTTCTATTGATCCTAATAATAATTCAGTTACACTTAGTTTAAGTGAAGGGTACCAAGATGATTTCTTTTTTGATTTTAATTGGGAGCTAAATAATTCTGCCCAAACTGGCGTATGGGAATTAGGTGAACCTATCGGAACCTCCAATCAAGGAAATACAAGTAATCCAGAATTTGATGTGGAAGGTGACTTAGGATCTGAATGTTATGTAACTGGTAATGGAGGTGGAAATGCTGGAAATGACGATATTGATGGAGGGATTACTGAACTTATTTCACCAGTTATGGATTTGACAACTTACAATCAACCAATTGTTAAATATCGAACTTGGTTTTATAATGCTGGTGGAAATGGAAACCCAAATGATGATTACGTTATTTCGATTTCAAACGGAACAGACGAAGTTGTTTTAGAAACTATCACAGAGTCAGCCTCTGAGTGGCGACCTGAATCGTCTTTTGTACTTTCAGATTTAATTGACATAACAGATGAAATGACCATGATTTATTCAGCTCAAGATCAACCTGGTGGACACTTGGTTGAAGCTGCTTTGGATGCATTTATTATTGAGGAAGGAATGCCAACTTCTACTGCTGATTTGGAGGAAAAAGGAATTGATTTCGAAATTTATCCAAATCCTTTTGCTGAAAACACATTTGTTGAGTTAGATTTTGAAAATCAATTCGATAATGCTCAGGTAAAAGCATTCAACGTTTTAGGGCAATTAGTTGAGGTTTTGAATATTGAAAATACAACAAATAGAATCGAAGTGGGACAAAATTGGAATGCAGGAGTTTACATGATCACACTTGAAGTGGATGGGGAAATTTTGCAGACCTCGAAGCTAGTGAAGCAATAATTTATTTTAGATAAAACACAAAATCCCGAACCTTCAAATTGAAGGTTCGGGATTTTTTTATTTAAATCGAATTATTGATTAGCTGTTTTCAAAACAAGGTAACCTTAGAGTTAACGAAGCGAAAACAGTTTAACAATACTTAAGGATTAGCCGAGTTATTTAAATCTCCAACCTTTATTGCCACAAAATTCTCATCTTGAATCCCAGTCAAAATTGGAGTATAAAAAGTACTTTCAGGGAAAGGAGCAGAAAAAGGATCAGTCGGATCAGGAAAATTAAATGCAGCTGGGACAAATCTCCAAGCAGTATTATTAGGGAATTCACTCTCCAATTGTAAAATCACTTTCTGGGTATGAACCAAATCAAAAACATTTACACTTCCACTATTATCTGCATCTGCAGCAATAATCTGATAAGGAGTAAGTGGATCTCCTAAACCTAAAATATGTTTTTGTATCATAACTAAGTCAAATACATTTACCCCATTTCGATGATCATCATTTCTGTAGGGTGAAAGTGTATAATCATTTCCATTGATCAAATCATAAGCTTCGAAAGTTCCATTTGTCTCATTGTTAAATGTAAGCGTTTCAAAACCCGTAATATTTATATCAACATTTTGAACTGCTACTCCATTATCTTTATTAATGCTTCCTAAAACTGTCGAACTGTTAGTTAAAGCAGGATTTTCAATTCCAGCAAATTGAGTAAATCCAGTATTAATTGGATCTAGCCATTCTTTCAATCGAGCAGTAGAATCAGCTCCATCATCCCAAGACACCGAAAATTTCCCATCATAAACTATATACTGATTACAGTTAGCAACTCCTCCGTGAAGCTGTCCAACGATATATCCATTTTGATTAAATACTGGCGACCCCGATGATCCACCTTCAATGGTTCCAAAATCATATACAGATCTCCAATGAGAGTGTGGCGGCGTAATCATTCCACCACCCCAATTTGTCAAAAATGGATAACTTTCCAAAGTATGGGTATCTACAGAAATTTTCATCACATCTCCAAACGGGTGATGTATTTGAGTACCAGTTTCAGCAGGAACGTTCAATCGATTCCATCCATTGAAATAAGCATTGTATGAGGAAGGCACATTGGTCGAAAGTTCCAATAATAAGAAATCAGAAACCTCTGAACCTGAAACCTCCGATGAACCTAAAATTGATACAAAATCTGGTTCTTCTGTTTCGTTTGCACATGTTGGAAAAGCATAATTATAATCAAATCTCCAAAGTGAAAAATCTGGAATATTTGCCCCCAAATACCCACAATGATTAGCTGTTAAAACATACGGTTTTCCATCATTATTAGTATTATTAATCATAGAACCTGAACACCAACCAATTCCTGTATTATAAACTGTCAACATTCTAACCACTCCCCTCTTTTGATCATCAAAATTATTACCCAACGCACAATTAACATTTTCATGGCAAGGCAAAGATTCTCCAAAACCAGTATAATTTTGAAAAGGATAATCTGATACGATTTTTTCTCTATCATATGCCTGCATAATTCGATTGATTTCAAATCTACCTTGACCTTTTGCATACCATGGCTCAAAGTATTCGATGATTGCAGTTTCACCTTCAATCATACCAGTCATAAATTTTCCAGAATCAGAATTATTAAGGTAAGTGTAGCCTCCTAAAAGTTGTTTTTGATTTTCATCATAAACAAATAATCGAGCACCGTTTGGCAAGTAGAAATTTTTATAGAATATGAAAAGTCCAAGTGCATTATCTGCTTGGATTTCCAGCTTCCAAACTCGACCTCCATCATCCAAATCCACCCATTCTCCTGAATTTTCCAAAGTGTAGTTTACATCCACAGGAGCTGCAAATCGATTAGAAGAATTCTCTTTATCTTCTTTTTTTAACCGAGTCATATTAAGGGCTGGCACCTTCTTCACCTTGCTTTCTTTAGAAAAAGCAGATTGATTTTTTGGCAAAAAACTAACAGGAGTGCCACCAACAGATTGTTGAGCAACAATAACAGAAAAACCAGATATGATGAAAATAAATACGAAAAGAAAAGAGTAACGTATTACACAATGACGCTTCAAGTTCATGGGTTAGTGAGATTTGTTCGTAAAGGATTATTAGTTCGTGTCTAGAGATTCTATGCAAAGTTAATCTCTTTGCTTCAATATAACAAATGTCTATAATTTGAAATACTGAAAATACCCTTTTTGGGGTAAACGGAATTGGGAGGAGAAATATTAATATGAAAACAAGAATTTAAGAAGTTTGTTCTCTTTAAATACTTTTTAATTCATAATTCCTTGTTTTTAAACCGATATTCTAAAAAATCAACACTCACCCCTTACGCAAATCAAATTTTAACTATTTTCGCAGCGATTATGAAAAAATGCAATAACTGTAACACTACTATCTTAGAAGAAGCCCGCTTTTGCCACAATTGCGGAACTAAAGTTATTGATCAAAACAAAATCACCTGCCCAGACTGCCATACTTCCAATCCCGCCAAATCTGCTTTTTGCAAATCATGTGGTTATTTCTTTCATAAAAAGAATGAACCTCGAGAATCTTACGAAGTTCAATATCCTCTCAATTTTAAAGAAACCAATTCAATTGCACCTGACTTAAAAGAGTTCTTTTTTAATGATTTTCGGAAGCGAATCCAGGAGGAGCAAGACATGAAAAAGTACAACCAATATTTAGAACGATTTTATGATTCTGATTTTGGAAAAAATTTCGATATCCGTCTAAATCAATTGGCAGAACAAGCCTACTCTATCCATGCAAAACAGGATGGAAATGTCCAACGAAAGGTAGATCAAATGATAGCTTCAAATTTTAATAATTTATTGGATCACTTTATTATCCTTTTTTGCAAGGATTTAAATTCAACCTACTTATCTGAGGAAATTTTAGCTTATCACAATACAAAAAAGGAAACAATTGATTGGCAATTATTGATGTTGGATTATTTGAATTTAGAAAATGAAAAAGAGGATTTCTACATTGATTTTGTCACCATGCCGGTGAAAAAATTACGGAATGCAAGTACCGCCTTTTTATTTCCAGATAAAGATGAAAAAATTATGTTGATTGCTGACCAAACTATTTTTGGTTCTTGCAAAGAAGGATTTTCATTGACGGAAAAAGGAATTTATTGGAAAGCTCATTTTGAAACCGCAAAAAAAGTTTACTTCCACGAACTCACCTCCATAAAAAAAGAGAAAGATTGGATTACGATCAACGGTCATTTTTTTAATGTAAGCCCTTCTGTAAATATTAAAATGATGAAGTTGTTGCGTAAGTTGAAAGAGGTTAACTCGTAATATTTTTTGGATATTTAATTTTTCGCAAAAAAAAACGCCACCCAGCGTAGGAGAATACGTGCTAGGTGACGGAAGTGTTCAAATGGGATAAATATCTCGAAGGAGCGAACTCCTGAAAGTACAATTATGAAATTAAATGAAGTGTTTTTTCTAACACCCAAAAATGTGGGCAAATCGGATTTTGAATTGGGTGATATGTGTAAAATGTGGGTATTTATAACTTGTAGAGTTTGTGTATTTCTCTACTTACGGTGCGCAAAACTAATACATTTTTTTTAAAACATACAAAAAATTGTCATGTATTTCTTTATTTTTCAAAAGA